>JBGSMD010000053.1:0-5364 GCA_041740355.1 Bdellovibrionota bacterium | reverse complement strand
CCAAAAAGTAATTTACGTAAGGAAATTACTTTTTGGGGCTTTCTATCCCCCGGAGGGATAATAAAATTATATAGTTATGACAAAAAACAACTCAATCTATTTGATTTTTACGTAATTTATTTTTTGTCATCACTATAATTATTCTGATCATAGTTTGTTGAGCTTAGCAAAGACAAGTGTTAAGTTTGTCTTATGAGCATTGGTCAATCAAAAATTCAAGGGCAAGTTGAACTATCAAGTTTAAGTGGTTCTTATCATCTTACACTTGGAAGCACTGAAGATCTGATCCTAATGGTTCACGGTAAAGCTGGAAATCGTCAAGTAATGAAGATTTTTGAAAAATCTTTTCCCAGTGAAGCAAATTTTATTTATCCCGAAGCAGATTTGCCTGATCCCTTAGGAGGTTTTAGTTGGTGGCTAGATTCTAATAATTCAAATTTTACTATTGCAGCAGATAAGTTGTCCTTATTTTTAGAAGAAACTATAGCCAAGTTTGAACTTCGACCGAAAAGGATTATAGCCTGTGGTTTTTCTCAGGGCGGGGCATGTCTTTCGTGGTTAGCGCAAAGCAAAGAAGGGCTTTTTTCTCACCTGATTATGATCTGTAGTTTCTATTTGCAACAAACAAATCAGCTTTCAGTTTATCCTAATACTTTTATCTATCATGGACTATCCGATCAAGTTGTTAATGTCTCAGAAGCAGTTAAAGCCGTTGAATTTTTAACCGCTAGGCAAGCTAGCGTTACGTTGGTGAGCGATTTGCAAGGGCATAAAATTAGTAGCAAAGGGATGAAGTCATTAAAAGATTGGATATTAACATACATAACTCAGCAGTGATGAATTATCTTAGTTAAGGGAGTTTTAGGGTTACAGGAAATTAGATATCTTGTTATACTTGAAGTCATTAGCTTGTGTTAACGGCGGTTATAGTTATGACAACAAGTAATTTCCGAATAGTTAAAAATTAGTTTCATGATTTTTGTCATAACTATATGATTTTGTTATCTCTCCGGGTGATAGTAAGCCCCAAAAAGTAATTCCTTACGGAAATTACTTTTTGGAATTAATATCCTTGGACTGGCGCTGAGATCCAACAGTAATTTTATCTAATGAAATATGTCAACAATTCTAGGTTTAGATTTAGTAGCAGATGAAGGAAATCGTTTATTGGCGCGAGTCGATGACGCCGATGTCCTAATTGGTAGAGCACCTGCACCTAAAGGGGTTGCTATTCAAAGCATGGCACTATCAGCTACGCATGGTAAATTTATTCGTTTTAATGAGCATTGGTTTTATCGTGACTTACAAAGTACTAACGGAACTTGGTTTAGTTCCAGAATGTTGTCACCTAGTGCATTTCATGTCGTGAAAGATGGAGACGTCTTAATTTTAGCAAATACTTCTATTCAATCACGTTTAAACTTTGTTGCTAATGAAGAGCAGTCTCTGATTTTACAAGAGCCGACAATCTTTATTTTCTGGCAAGACCGTTTAAAAGTTGCTTTGCCTTTACCTCGGCATGGTCAGTCTTATAATATTGGCGGTGATCAATCAATCGTAGAATTCCCAACAAATTTTTTAAGTTCTCATAATTTAACAATCAAAGCGGATGGGCGTAATTGTCTAATCGAATCTTTTCAAGTGGGGACAGGCCTATATCATAATAGCACTCAGATTAGTCCGTCTTCCCAGATTTTAATGCATGATCGCGATAATCTTATTACAGGACAATTAGTTATCGTCTTTAGTAATGGACATAAAAATGTGGAAGGACAGGCTAGTGATGAGGAAGTAGGAACCTTTATTGATCCAAGTGCTCGTTACAGCAAAAAATTGATTACTAACTCTGGATTTGGGAAGTTATTGGAAGAGGACAATGAGGCGCGGGAGGTGATTCGGACGCAAGGAATTGCAAGACCAGTAGCCCCAGTGTCGGAAAGTGATCCTCATAATTTAATTGGTGATAAAATTATCTATATCATCGGTATTTTGGCCTTAATAATTACCTTAGCATTACTTTTTTGGTTTCTATTAGCTTAATAGATTTTTGCTAAGATTCATTATATTGTTAGTATCTTAAAATTTTTTTTTCTAGCAATTAAATTTTTGTTTTCTTTCCAAATTTAAATGCCTAAATCCTAAATTTGTTTCGGGAATTGAAAACATTTTTTGACCTTCTAATTTTTTATCTTTAACAGTGAATATTCTCCTCGTCCAAATGGCCTTTCTTGGTGATGTCATCCTGACTACACCAGTGATTAAAGGTATTAAAGAATTATATCCAGCTAGTAAACTATGGTTTTTAACAACGCCACTAGCTACTGGACTAATTTGTAATGATCAAAATTTAGAAGGTGTTATTGCTTATCAAAAGAGAGGAAAACATCGGGGAATATTTGGAACAATTCGTTTTGCTAAAGAATTAAGTGCCTATAATTTTGATTTAATTATTAGTGTCCATAAGTCTTATCGCACATCATTTTTGTTAAAGCTTGTAAGTGCCAAGCAAAAAATTGGTTTTAAAGAAGCTAAGTTTTCGGTAATATATGACCAGACAGTTGAAATGATTGGTGAGCATGCGGTAGAAAGAGCCTTTTCCATATTAAAATTCCACCCTAACTTTCAAAAACTAATTCCAGAAATGCACTTAGCAGTTAATGAGGACCGTAATAAAATTCGTGCCCTGTATAACTTAAATCAAAAATATATTGTTATTGCACCCGGTAGCGCCTGGGAAACAAAACGCTGGCCGGCAGAATATTATCGTGAAGTTGCGGAGGAATTTATTCGACGAGGATATCAAATAGTTGCTTTGGGTAGTAAAGAGGAATTAGCATTAACCACACTAGCGTTACCTGATCAAGGAATTAATCTCGCGGGTAAACTTAGTCTTTCCGAGTCCTTATCTGTATTAAAATCGGCTTCTGCCTTAATTTGTAACGATAGCATGATCTTACACGCCGCTTCCGCCTTGAAAGTTCCAACAGTTGCTATTTTTTGTGCTACTTCACCAAAATTTGGGTTTGGGCCATGGGAAAATAATGCTGTTGTCGTGGAAAAAGAAGATTTAAGTTGCAAACCTTGTTCGCGCCATGGAGCTCGGATCTGTCCCATAAAAACTAATGCCTGTATGATTGAACTCCTTCCAGTAAAAGTTTTACAGGCTTTTGATTCACTAAATATCTAATGTTATATAAATTTACTCATCAAAAATTTGATATTTATAGTGAGAAACACTTAAGTGATAAAGATTTAAAAAGTGTAGTCGAGGCTTTAAAGATTCAGGCTTCTCCCAATGAGGATCATTTATTATCGGGTAGAGGCACAATAAAATTTACGGAATTAGATGGTATTGGACCCGTCGCCATCAAAAAATACTTAAGGGGTGGTTTACTAGGAAAAATAATTAAGAAGTATTATGTGCAAGGTGCAGGTAAGTTGCGTCCCCAAATTGAATATGAAGCATTACTAATTGCCAGAAAATGTGGAATTAAAGCACCATGTCCACATGCCTTTGTAATTCAAGGGCAATTATTATATCAAGCCTGGCTAATCATGGAAAAAATTGAGCACCAGGATAATTTAGCTAGTATTAGTCTTAAGAATCCTGAATTTGCCCAAGGTTTAATGCCAGAAGTTTGTCGGATCATTACCACACTAGTCGATAACATGATTTTTCATCCAGATTTGCACCCGGGTAATTTTTTAATGACACTTAGTCGAGAACTTTATTTAATTGATTTTGATAAAGCGGCAATTTTTTCTGGACCTCCAAGTAAGTTACAGGAAGTCTATTTACTTCGTTGGAGAAGGGCTGTTATAAAACATAACTTACCAGACTTTTTAGCAGAATATGTTTCCGCAAGTTTGAGAAAAAAATAAGGTGGAAGTAACTAAAGATAATAGTAAGATTTTAATTATCCTGATGGGATCGCTGGGAGATGTCTTGCGTGGGCTGTCACTCTTAAAACCATTAAAATCAGCAGAACGAAAATTCGAAATTACTTGGTTAGTTGATTCTAGATGGCAGTCATTACTTCAAGGTCATCTTTTAATTGATCACTTATTAGTAGTAGATCGTCCAATTAACTTAAAAAATTTACGAAGTCTAATCGCTAAACTCAGAGAAAATAATTTTGATTATGTCTTTGATTTACAACGAATCTTTAAGTCGGGGCTGCTTTCTTTCCTAACAAAAGGGACTCGCAAATTAAGTTTTAATCGCAAAAATTCCAAGGAATATAATTATCTTTTTAATCATGAGGAGCTTCCTTATTTTCCCGAAACATTTCCTAAGATTGATCATTACCATCAGTTCTTAAGACAGATTGGGGTCGTAACGAATGAACCCTATCAATTTGAATTAGATTATTTACTACCTGAATTGCCAAAAGATTTTCAGACAGAAGGTTATACTATCGGATTAGTTTTAGAGTCTTCTTGGGAATCTAAGGATTGGTTCTTGGCGTCATATCAAGAATTAGTTAGCTTACTTTTAAATAAAACAAATTGGAATTTAGTATTACTTGGCACAAAAAAATCTTCAGAGTGGAGTGATGCCATCTTACAAATAGCCAATTCCTCACGAGTTATCTCACTTGTGGCTAAAACTAATCTTAAACAGTTAGCCGCAGTCATTGCCAAAGTTGATTTAGCAGTGGGACCAGATTCTGGTCCAGGACATTTAGCCTCCGCCATGGGAACAAAGTATATTACAATTTTTGGACCCACGGCTCCCGATCGAGTGGCTCCCTACGGAGCCCGAGCTTTAGCAATTGAAGCTGAGCTTATCTGTCGACCCTGTTATAAAAAGTCTTGCCCCGGCTTTCAAAAGGCTTGTTTAAGACTAGTTACCCCCAAATTAGTCTTTGCTAAGTTACTTTCTGAAAGTCTTTCTGATTCTCAGCCTAGGTTTACAGCAACTAGTGATAAATGCTAAAACTGTCGTGCTTAATTAATGTAAATCTAAGTTTATCTTAGGGATTTTTTACATTATTAATAGTCCAAAACTATTTAATTATGTTTATGGATTCAGGTTCCTAGCGTTTAAATATTGGTTTTGTAAAAATTAATATTTTTTGGCTTTTCAAATCCTGGTTTCTTGTCCTCCGTAGCTTTCGCGAAGGGGGAAGCCTGGTTTGAATGCCTAAAAACAACAAATATAGTAAACCCAACAGAATGTCCGAAAAAGCTATTCGGAAATTCATTCTTAGGTTTACTATATATAGTAATGACAAAAAATAATTTACGTTAGTAAATTAAAAAGAGTCATTACGGCTAATGCAAATCTTGGATTTATCCAAGTTTGCATAGCTAAAAACAACATAAATAGTGAGTCCAAGCAAAATCGTTAGTTTTTAAAGT
>JBGSMD010000052.1:0-7089 GCA_041740355.1 Bdellovibrionota bacterium | reverse complement strand
AAAAAAAGAATCATTGTTTCTGACTCCAAATAAGCCAGCTACTGAAGATCAAAAATACATTCGGTTTGAGCTTCCAGTTAGCCATGAATTGTTCCACAGGCTAGAAAAACTTTCCAATTCTGGACTACTAAAATACTTAAGCCATCCCATTGTTTCTTACTTAGATAGAACAACAATTGACTTTATAAAATGTCTAAATGGCAAGCAGGCTTAGAACTAAAAATTTCTGTTGGGGAGGAGGAAATTTACAGGACAGTTTTATCTATTTTTCACACTCACACCTGCACTAATTAGCGAAAAAAGAGATCTTTTACCTAAAGCCAAAAAGAAAATTGATAAACGTCTTCAGGCTAAGACAAAAGAGATTATTGAACCAGAAACCTTTAGTAAAGCTAGGGTTAACAGATACCTTGCTACCATTTCTCATTTATTTACAATTGCCTTAAAGGAGTGGGGGTGAATTAAATTTAACCCTGTAAAAAATGTTTCTAAACTTAAAGAACCAAGGGGAAGAGTAAGATATTTAACAGCTGATGAAAAAGTGCGACTTCTAAAAGTTTGTACTGAATCAGCCAGTCCATATTTAAGTCTGATTGTAAGAATTGCATTATCAACAGGTATGAAAAGGGGGAAGTGTTAGGCTTAAATTGGCAAGATTTAGACCTTGTAACTGGAAGACTTTTGATTCGTGAATCTAAAAACGGGGAACAACGAACAATTAGAATTATGCCTGCTGTTCAGAACTTACTTTTGGAACATTCTAAGTTAAGAAATATCAATTCCAACTTTGTTTTTCCTTCTCAAGATCAGCATAAGCCAGCTAGTATCAAAACTGCTTGGGAAAATGCTCTTAAGTCTGCACAAATCGAAGATTTCAGATTTCATGATTTGCGACACACCACAGCTTCTTATTTACTAATGAGTGGATCTTCAATTGCTGAAATTGCCGAGGTTCTCGGGCACAAGACCTTAGCCATGGTTAAGAGATATAGTCATATGTCTGAGGGGCATGCTGATAATGCATTAATGCGAATGCACGAGAGGTTTTTGAGTTGAGTAAATCAAATATCATTTTGATATTAATTTTTAGTAGTCACGACTGAATGTGGTATTTCGGCCGTGACTACCACAGGTTATATACGCATCTTCTCTGATCGTTTTCTATTTTTTGCGTTACCGATTTAGTCTTCTAGTGGAAACAGCTCCAGTTGTGATGAAGAATTATAAGTCTTTAAACATTGATCTTCAAAACTTTATCAATTCTTTAGAGAAAAGGCTTGGAGGTTTTTATCATTCTCAAAGTAATATGCTTTGCCTCTCTTATCTACACCAATTACAGCGGTTGCCTTATCAACATCTTTACCACTCACAGGATCTATGGTTTTTCGAATAGCTTCATTGTTAGCAAGTTTTTCAGCACACATCTCACAACACCCGTAATAAGTCCGCCCCTCAACAACAGTTGGAATCTGGACCTTCGGAAAGACCGTATTGTTAACCATGCATGTGTATTTTGTTTCTACTTTTGTTACGCCTTCTGCCCAGACACTGCTAATCTGCAAGAATAAAACCACGAAGAGGATAGGTAGTATTCTAGGAATATAGTATCGTTTGTTTCTTCTGTTCATATGATTAATAAACTTAAAATTTTCCTGTAAGATGTAATAAAATATAACATCACTTTTTTGCTTTGGGTAGACTATGAAGCTTAATTAATTTTCAGCCTTTTTGATTGTCTGTATAGGTATTAGCCTAAGCAGGAATTGAAAAGGGCTCTTGAAACATTTGCACCAGAAAAATTTAGGGTGTCAGATTTTTTTTATTAAATCAGTTAACTCCGTTATCTTTGTCTGACGTTCTTTTTGACTTCCAGTTTCAAATGCATCTACAACACATTGTTTTAGATGTTCTTGCAGGATGACTGCTTGTAGCGAACGTAAGGCAGTTTGGGCGGCAGATATTTGATTAATAATATCAGGACAATAACGTCCATCCTCAATCATTCTTTGGATTCCCCCAATTTGTCCAGCAATTCTCCTTACTCTATTTAATTGAAGGCTATGATTAGGGTGGTTATTATCAGCTTTTTCACAGCAATTATTTCCTTTCATTTTTAGGCTTGATAGTTTAAAAAAATTAAATTACTATATACCCCATAGGGGTATATAGGATCAAGGGTAAATATGAATAAACAATTCAAAATAACAGGAATGACCTGTGATAGTTGTGTTCACAAAATCACTGAAGGGCTTAGCCGTAGTGGTTATAAAAATATTTCGGTGACTTTGCATCCTCCTCAAGGAGGAGTCTCTTCAGATCGTGAAATTAAAATTGAAGAAATTCAAAAGATAGTGACGAGCGTAGGGAATTATCAAGTAACTGAATTGAATTCACAAGCCCAACCCACTTTTGTTTCATCAGAAGTTGAAACGTCGAAAGATAGTCTGATGCCAGTATTTGTAATCGCAGGCTACCTAGTTGGGGGAGTTTTACTAAGGGCATATTTATCAGAAAACTTTTCACTCCATACATTAATGATTAATTTTATGGGTGGATTCTTCATTGTTTTTTCAATGTTTAAATTTTTTAACTTGAATGGTTTTGCAGAAGCATATGCAACATATGATGTTGTCGCAATGAAATCTAAATTCTATGCGAGAGCCTATCCATTTATAGAATTAGCTCTAGGAGTTTCATATTTTATATTCGCAGATCTTTTTTATGTTAATCTAATCACATTAGTTCTAATGGCAATTGGAACCATTGGAGTTGTAAATTCCTTAAGGGCAAAGAGAAATTTTCAATGTGCTTGTTTGGGGACGGCATTAAAACTTCCTATGACCAAAGTAACGTTGATTGAGGACTTATTAATGGGATTGATGGCTTTTATAATGATTTTTTCATAAATTTGTAATACAAAAACAAAAATTAGACTTACTAGCTTTAAAACTTCGTTGTCCTCTACTCTTTGGTATGTTAAATTATTAATATGTGCTTAATTATGAAGCAGTGCTTTTCAAGTATTTTCATTTTTTCATTACTGATATGGGGAAATCATTGTATTTTAAATGATGCTTTAGCGTCCATTAAGAAAGATGTTGAGAACTCATCACCTTGTCATAATACAACCAAAGACACTGGCCATCATCAGAAGTGTGAAAAAAATTCTTGTTGCCAACCACTTTTAAAATCTGATCAAGCTACTAAAATCAATCTAGAAATAATTGAAATAGATAATCTATTTCTTAGTCGAAGATTGATTGATGTAGTTGAGTTCACACAATCTTATCAGTCTAGCCCTGTAAAGCTAACAACTGGACCACCTCAACTAGCAACTGTCTTCATTCAAAGCCTTTCTGTCGCACCCCAAGCACCTCCAGTAAAAATCGTCCTGTAATATTCACGTGGGGTCGCATTCTTACGATCTATAAATTCTTTAAAAAACAAATTTAGCCATGAAATTAAAATATTTCACAAATTACTATACAGTATTTTGCGGTAAATTCATTATCTTTACCATTTCAATTTTATTAATAGCTTGTACAAAAACAATCTTATTAGAATCAGTACCAATAGAAAGTGCTGGTAATCCTTTTAGGGGCGAAGGAGCAAATGTAACTAAATCTACTGTCTTAGATATTTCGTCGACCGATCCAATATATTCAAATGAAAATGAATCAGAAGAAGATTCTCTAGAAGTTTATAATCACGCAGACACTAAGATTAAAAAAGAGAATAACAAAGATTCCTCAAATAGTACGTCAGTATTATACGCCTGCCCAATGCATTCTGAAGTAACATCTAATAATCCCAAAGATATTTGTCCAAAGTGTAATATGCTAATTAATAAAGTAGTTAAGTCAGATCAAACTAAGTTAAAAAAATCGGAAAAGCATTCTAGCCATCAGAGCATGAACCATGGAGCAGTGAAATGAAGAGCATTAAAACAAATTATTATTTTGTAATAATACTTTCTTTTTTGATTTTTTCAGGATGTTCCAGCGTTAAGCGTGGCGTAGGTTTTAGTGAGGTGTCCAAAGAAGTTGAGATTAGAAGCGGTCAGAAAATTTACTGGAAGCAGGGAACTCCTGAGGACGAAATCCTAGAAAGTGAAATCAAGAAGATTTTAGCTCGACAACTTACAGTAAACGAAGCTGTACAATTAGCATTGTTAAATAATCAAAATCTTCAGGCCACCTATGAAAGTTTAAATATTGCTCAAGCTGATTTAGTTAAGGCAGGTCTTTTAAGTAATCCAGTTTTTGACGCAGAGTTTAGATTTCAGAAGGGAGGCGGTGTTGGGCTTGATACTGCAATCCTACAAAATTTTATAGAAGTACTTTTTCTTCCGCTTAGAAAAAAGGTAGCAGAAGCTGAATTTGAAGCAACTAAAGTGCGTGTAGTGGGAGAAGTTATTAATCTTACCTCCAATGTTAAGCGAACATTTTATGCTTATCAAGGAGCGGAGCAAGCTTTAGAATTACTTAATAACATCCTTGAAGTAACAGACTCTACTTATTTGATATCTAAAAAATTACGTCAGGCAGGAAATATTACTGAGTTGGAGTTAGCACAAGAGCGAGCAATATATGAACAATCAAAATTGACGCTACGACAGGCTGAGATTAATCTCTTTCAAAAGCGGGAAGAGTTAAATACGTTACTTGGACTTTGGGGAATTAATACTAACTGGAAGACAGTTAGAAAATTATCAGAACCCGATAAGCAAGATGTTGAATCAATCGGTCTTGAAAAAATAGCGTTAATGAATAGTTTGGAATTAAGTACTGCAAGGTGGGAACTAAAGAAAACAGTTACATCTCTAAATGTAGCAATTCCTTTTGGGGTATTTCCAGACCTTGCGTTAGGGGCAACTGCTGAGCGTGAAGCAGATAATGGAGAATGGGGATTTGGTCCTGCTGTATCAATTCCAATTCCAATTTTCAATCAAGGGCAACCTATGATTGCTTCAACTGAAGCTATTATTAGAAGCACCTTTGAACGATATGCAGGTACTGCTGTAGAAGTTCGTTCGCAAGTAAGAAGAGCACAGGCAACTTTGCAAGCTAGAAAAGATCAAGTCAATTTTCTTAATAAAATTATTTTACCACTCAAGAGTAAAATAGTTCAGGAGTCACAACTGCAATATAATGCAATGCAAATTGGAGCTACATCACTGTTACAAGCAAAAAAAGAATCTTTGGAAGCAGAGATTTCCTATATTCAAACATTAGAAAACTATTGGATTGCGCAAACTGACTTAGAGCAAATTCTTTCAGGCAAAATGATCCCATTAGATACATCCCTAACTAGTTTTACGTTAGGTAATTTAACAAGCAATAATAAGGAGCATTAACAATGGTAATTAAAAATGAAATTCTGATGCAACAACAAATTTCCAGAAGACAAGCCTTAACAGGAGGGGTGGTAGCACTTGCCGGAAGCATGATGCTGTTAAAACAAGGACTCGTAGCTGAGACAACAATATCTAATAATGTCTCTGCCAGCGATGATTATGTGCCACTTTCTGCTGGAATTGCTGGTAAAGATTATCAACCAGTAATTATTCCCAATGGTTGGGCATTGCCATTTAAAATTATTGATGGTGTTAAGGTATTCCATTTAGTCGCTGAAGAAGTTTATCATGAATTCGCCCCAGGACTAAAAGCACATTGTTGGGGGTATAATGGATCTGTACATGGTCCAGTGATTGAAGCTGTTGAAGGTGATCGCGTCCGAATCTTTGTAACAAATAAATTAAATGCACCAACTACTGTTCATTGGCATGGAATTATTCTACCTAGTGGAATGGACGGTGTTGGAGGTTTAAGTCAGAAAGCTATTTTAAGTGGCGAAACCTATTTGTATGAATTTGATCTTAAGCAAAATGGTACTTTTATGTATCACTCTCATCATGACGAAATGACCCAAATGGGCATGGGAATGGTGGGCATGATTGTGATTCATCCTCGTATTCCAAAAGAAGAAAGACCTGATCGAGATTTTGCGATTATGTTACATGAATGGTCAATTGAGGTAGGAACAGAGCGACCTAATCCTAACGTCATGAATGATTTTAATGTATTAACTATGAATGCCAGTGCATTTCCGGGTACGGAAGCACTCGTTGCAAAAACAGGGGAACGAATTCGTATTCGCTTAGGCAATCTCTCCGCAATGGATCACCACCCGATCCATCTTCATGGTTATTATTTTAAAGTTACAGAAACTGACGGTGGGAAAATACCTGTTGCAGGGCAGTGGCCAGAGACAACAGTTCTTGTTCCCACTGGAGCTACTCGGACAATTGAATTTATTGCTGATAATCCCGGTGACTGGGCGATGCATTGTCACATGACGCATCATGTAATGAATCAAATGGGACATAAGTTTCCGAATATGATTGGTGTAGATCCTAAAGGAATAGATTCTAAGGTACAAAAATTACTGCCAAATTATATGACGATGGGGCAAGATGGAATGGGAGATATGGGAGAAATGGGAATGGAAAATCCCAAAAATAGTATTCCCATGGTGGGAGCCAGAGGTAAATATGATTATATTACGATGGGAGGGATGTTTACAATTCTGAAAGTCAGAGATCAACTAAATGACTACACTGATCCTGGTTGGTACGAAGCTCCAAAGGGAACTTTATCTGAAATTGCTTCAGAGGATGCACTTCGAATTAACAACATTAAAAGTGATGGAAGTAGTGCTCCTATGCCCGTTAAGAAAAAATTATTAATTAGTTAAAAGTGTGATACTTGACTTAGCTTGGCCTCTTAAAAGATTGATATCAGTAGTAGTTTAGAGTCATCGCCCAAAGTTACTAGCGTTAAAACGCATAAGCTCTCCGTTTCGCCGAAATGTTATACAAAAACGTTTACAGATAATTTATTTAACATTTTGGCGAAGCTCATCACAATCAAAGACAACTTTCTAAATTTATCCACGAATACCTTCTTGCAATTTTATAATCAGGGATATTCTATGAATCATTTGAAAGTACAAAGAAAAAAAGAATCATTGTTTCTGACTCCAAATAAGCCAGCTACTGAAGATCAAAAATACATTCGGTTTGAGCTT
>JBGSMD010000051.1:0-204486 GCA_041740355.1 Bdellovibrionota bacterium | reverse complement strand
CAACTAGGCGAATCGCTTCATCTTTTAGCTCTTGGCTTAATCTCTTTCCCATCTGTTTTCTCCTATTAAAATTAGTTTACCAAAATCGGCAACCTTAGTCTTTTAATAGGGATTACTGTCCAGAAAACTGGCGAAGATCAACTTATGTTAGCCGACTCACTTTTTAGATTCTTCCCTAATGATAGTTGTATCCTCCAGAGGAACAATCATATCATACAGTTGTAATAAAAATTCGTTATTAATCATTCCGATCAACGTAAATTATTTTTTGCTATAACTATTAATGATGTGACATTTTGCCACGTTGACTTAGTAGCCTCTGACTATTAACGTACCCTAAGGAAAATTAATTCAGTAGAGTTTCCTTGATATAAGTTTTTTTGAATATAAATATTTCTTAGGACAATTAATAGGATTTTGGAGTTAAAATTCACATTTTTTATTGCTAACTAGCCGAATCTCTCAGGGGTTCTTGAAAAGATTTGTCTTAGGTAACTTTGCGATTAAGATCCTATTAGGATTAATTTATTTATTTCCTAATGTATTTATAGGACTTTCAAAAATTTTAAATTTGTTAAGAAAATGAACACACCTATTACTAGAAGAAAACTATTAAAAGTACTTGGATATACTGCCGCGAGTATTCCTGTGGCAAATATTTTGATCAAGCCTGATAAAGTCTATGCACTTGAAGTAAGCAATGTGGCTTTAGACCCTGCCTTACCTAAGGCGGTTCAATTTGGTTATGCTGAGGATGCTACTAAAGTTGACGTAGTAAAGTTTCCAAAAAGAGCTGGAGATGTCGGATCAAAGCAGTTTTGCTCTAGCTGTCAATTACTTGTTAAGAATGGATTGGATGTTGCAGGAAAGCCTGGTAAATACGGAACTTGCACTTTGTTTACTGAAGGTTTGGTCACTGAAGCCGGATGGTGCAATATGTGGATTCAAAAAGTAGGTTAATACAACTGGAGTGATAAAAAGTAATTGTCACCAGACAATTAGAAACAATAGTAATTACTATATTAGTAACAGTTAGTTTGATTAGCGCGACTAATAAATTTCTTGTATTTACTTAATAAGATTATTTCTGAAATTGTTTTTTTGGTTCACTATATTTTTAATAATTGACTATCACCTACCTACGGATAGATTATGTAGGGCTTGCTGAAAAACTACCAAGTCATTGAAGATGCAAACATTTTTTTGACAGTAAAGTAGTTTTCAAATGCAAGCTTATGTAGACAGTAAATATTTTAATTTACTAAAATTTCACATTAGAAAAACATCGCAATCCCTTGAGAGATTTTTTTCTTTACTCCCTTGTAGAAGACTGCCGCACTTGTGTAATTAGACTTTAAATCCTTAGACTCTTGAAGCGTTGGGCCAGTGTAAATCTGACGAGGACGAGCGATTGTCTGATTTGGTTCTTCCACCATTTCTTTCCACTGTGAGATCCAACCAGGAAGTCTTCCTAAAGCAAACATTACGGTAAACATATTCGTTGGAATTCCTATTGCTCGGTACATAATTCCTGAATAGAAATCAACATTAGGATAAAGTTTGCGTTCTACGAAATATGGATCACTTAGCGCCGCTTCTTCTAAGCGCTTAGCAATTTCCAAGATTGGATCATTTATACCAAGTTTCTCTAGTAATTCATCACACGCCTTTTTAATTATCTTGGCGCGAGGATCATAGTTTTTATAAACACGGTGGCCAAAGCCCATTAATTTGAAGCTATCATTCTTGTCTTTGGCGCGATCGATAAACTTCTGAAATCCACCACCATCTGCTTGAATTTCTTCTAACATCTCAATAACTTTTTGATTGGCTCCACCATGAAGTGGTCCCCAAAGTGCACAGATACCGGCAGAAACTGCAGCGTACAAATTAGCTTTAGATGATCCCACCATACGTACTGTGGATGCTGAACAGTTTTGTTCATGATCGGCATGCAGTATAAACAATAACTCCATCGCCTTTTTTACTTCCGGAAGAATGACATAATCATCCAGTGGAGTTGTAAACATCATGTGTAAGAAATTCTCGATATAATCGTAATCATTTCTTGGGTAAATAAATTTTTGTCCAACTGAACGTTTATAAGCAAATGCTGCTAGTACGCGAACTTTGGAAAGTAAGTGGGTTATAATTAGGTTGCGATCTTCCTCAGTCGTCTTGACATTCGGCATTAATAACTCAGGGTTAAAGGCTGAAAGCGAGCAAACCATCGAAGATAAAATCCCCATGGGGTGCGCTGAGCTTGGGTAAGCAGAGAAGAATTGTTTCATGTCTTCATGAATCAGCGAATATTTTCTGATTTGGGTACGGAATTTTTCTAGCTGATCTTTCTTGGGAAATGTTCCATAAATTAAAAGGTAAGAAACTTCAATAAAAGTTGATTTCTTAGCGAGATCTTCGATTTCATAACCACGGTGACGTAAAATTCCTTTTTCTCCATCAATGAAGGTGATTGATGATAAGCAGGAGCCAGTGTTGCCATATCCTGGATCTAGAGTAATATATCCTGTTTGCGAACGGAGCTTACTAATGTCTATCGCATGCTCGTTTTCTGAGCCTATAATAATAGGTAGCTCTATTTCTTGATCAGGAAGGATTAATTTTGCAGTTTTTGTCATGATTCTTGTTTTTACTCGGTAAGGTTTTATGATGCTAAAACATTACTAGAATGTTCATTCTAGTATAATGATTTGAGACGAAAAGGACAACCAAAAATTACACTAAAATGGATAAAAAGGACTATATAACCCCTGCCGGCTTTAAAAGACTTCAAGACGAAGTTAATCATTTATACAAAGTAGAACGCCCTGAAGTGACCAAGGTCGTTACCTGGGCAGCTTCTAATGGGGATCGTTCGGAGAATGCTGACTATCAATATGGCAAAAGAAAACTACGACAAATTGACAAAAGATTAGAGTTTCTGATGAAACGCATCGACTGCTTGCAGGTGGTCGACCCAGAGCAGATTGTCTCTGAACAGGTGCGTTTTGGAGCAACCGTTGAAATTCTAAATGAACAAGACCAGACAAAGGTTTATTCAATTGTAGGAGTTGACGAGGTTGATGTAAATAAAGGTAAGATTTCATGGAAATCTCCACTTGGCTCGGCATTATTAAAAGCCAAAGTAGGTGATTTTGTTACATACAATGCCCCATCAGGAGAGCAAGGAGTAGAGATTCTTTCCATTAAATTCAAAAAGATCCCTGATTAGGTCAGAATCTGCAAGTTTTAACAGCAATTCACGACAAACAAGGTCTTGAAAACTTTAATAAAAATTCATTTTATAGTATAGTTCGTCGCCACTTTACCTTATCCAATCATGCCAGAGAGTTCTAATACTACAATCGATCGTTTCACGAGCAAAGAATATGAATATGGTTTCAATACTGAGCTAGAAACTGATTCTTTGGCGCCTGGTCTTAGTGAAGAAGTTGTTCGTTTAATTTCTGCCAAAAAGAACGAACCCGAGTATATGCTTAACTGGCGATTAAGTGCATTTGCCAAATGGCAAAAAATGAAGGAACCGGAGTGGGCTTTTATTAATTATCCGCCAATTAATTATCAAGATATTATCTATTATTCAGCTCCTAAAAAAATGAAACTTAATTCATTGGACGAATTAGATCCTGAAATTCTTAAGACTTACGAAAAATTGGGAATTCCTTTAAATGAACAAAAGCGCATGAATGGTGTTGCTGTTGATGTTGTTTTTGATTCTGTCTCTATTGCGACAACGTTTAAGGCTGAGCTGGAAAAACACGGAGTTATTTTTTGTTCCATTTCGGAAGCAGTTCGTGAGTATCCTGAATTAATTAAAAAATATTTAGGAACAGTAGTTCCCCCAGCTGATAATTTTTTTGCCTGTTTAAATGCGGCAGTTTTTACTGATGGTACTTTTGTTTACATTCCAAAAGGTGTTCGCTGTCCACTTGATTTATCAACTTATTTTCGAATTAATGCTGAAAACTCTGGGCAGTTTGAAAGAACATTAATTATAGCTGACGAGGACAGCTATGTTTCTTATTTAGAAGGTTGCACTGCACCAATGCGTGACACTAACCAATTGCATGCGGCGGTAGTTGAACTTTATGCGCATAAGAATGCCCAAATTAAATACTCTACCATCCAAAACTGGTATCCGGGTGACAAAGAAGGAAAGGGTGGAATTTATAATTTTGTTACTAAACGAGGTCTCTGTGCCGAGTCTCATTCTAAGATTTCCTGGACTCAAGTTGAAACTGGTTCAGCCATTACTTGGAAGTATCCAAGCTGTATTTTAAAAGGCGATAATTCTGTCGGAGAGTTTTACTCTGTGGCCCTTACTAATAATTATCAACAGGCTGATACCGGTACCAAGATGATTCATATTGGGAAGAACACTACAAGTACAATTGTATCAAAAGGCATCTCGGCCGGCTTTGGACAAAACTCATATCGCGGATTAGTTGACATTAAACCATCTGCTGATAATGCCCGTAACTTTTCTCAGTGTGATTCCATGTTGATGGGCGATCGTTGTGGAGCACATACTTTCCCCTATTTAGAAATTAAAAATCCTACGGCTAAAGTAGAACATGAGGCAACAACCTCCAAGATTGGCGAAGATCAAATTTTCTATTGTAATCAACGAGGAATTCCAACCGAGGATGCTGTCTCCATGATTGTTCATGGATTCTGCAAAGAAGTATTTAAAGAGTTACCGATGGAATTTGCTTTGGAAGCAAGACAATTATTACAGATTAGTCTGGAAGGTAGTGTCGGTTAAAAAATTAGGAAGATTTTAGAAGGGAAATGATGTTAAGTATAAAAAATTTAGAAGTTAAAATTGACGATAAACAAATCCTTAAAGGTTTAAACCTGGAAGTTAAGGCCGGCGAAGTTCACGCGATCATGGGTCTTAATGGTTCAGGTAAAAGTACTTTAGCTAATGTTTTAGCAGGGAAAGAAGGCTATGAAGTTACTGCTGGCACAGTAGAGTTCATGGGTAAAGATTTATTGGAACTTGCTCCGGAAGAAAGAGCAGGAGAGGGAATCTTTTTAGCATTTCAGTATCCAGTTGAATTACCCGGAGTGCTAGGGAGCTATTTTTTGCGAACAGCATATAACTCAATTCAAAAATATCGCGGACTGCTAGAAGCTGGAGTAAAAGACTTTAGTGATTTATTACAATCAAAATTGAAACTTTTAGAATTTGATCCTTCCTATCTTTCCCGTGCTGTTAATGAAGGATTCTCTGGTGGTGAAAAAAAACGCAATGAAATTTTTCAAATGGCACTATTAGATCCCAAATTAGCAATCTTAGACGAAACAGACTCAGGATTGGATATTGATGCTTTAAAGATTGTGTCTGCTGGAGTGAATGCAATTACTGCTAACGATCCGGCAAAAGCTGTGATCATTATTACTCACTACCAAAGATTACTTAACTATATTCAGCCTGATTTTGTTCACGTGATGATTGATGGACAAATTGTTAAGTCTGGTGGAAAAGAATTAGCACTGCAATTAGAAGAGCAGGGTTACAATTGGCTAAAAGCGGATGCCGCATAAATAACAAATATGAGTTTTCAAGATAAAATTACAAAATTTTACCAAGACCTTCAACTAAATAGTAATCTGAGCTATCGCGATTTTCGTGAGAATTCCTGGAAATCTTTTTTAGAAGTTGGTTTGCCGATTAAGACAGAAGATTGGAAATACACTAATCTTTCACCCCTAAACGAATTAGATTTTACTGGTCCGAAAGTTAAGGTTGATTTGCACAGGCTCGTATCCGAACAGCAAATACTAGCTAATTATTTAGTGATCGTTGATGGGCAAGTAAAACAGGAACTAAGTAATTTACCAGAGAATAGCCTTTGGGAAATGAAGTTATTAGAGAAAAATGCTGAGCAGGATTCCCTTAATACAAACACCCTGGGTAGTTTGCAAAAATTTTCCCCTGCTGATTTTCAAACATTAAACTCGGCAATTTTTGAAGATGCTTTAATTCTTTCTTTTAAGAAAGGTTTTGTTTTAGAAAGCGGGCTTCAGATTATCCATATTTCATTGTCTAACTTATCTGCTCCACGGATATTTTATAAAGTTGCTTCTGGAGTATCGCTGGAAATCTTAGAAACATATTTTTCCAAAGGAGAAGAGTTACGATTAGTCTGTCCTGTCGCCGAATACTTTTTAGATGATAATGCCGAACTAAAAGTTTACAAAATTGTGACCGAGTCTCAGAATACATATCATATCTCTAACCAAATTTCACAACTTGCTAAAGATAGTCGATTTTTTAGCTACACCTTTAATTTGAATAATGGGGTCACGCGCAATAATCTTTTTAGTCGCTTAATAGGGACTGGGGCTTTCTCTTCTTTAATTGGACTGAATGTGGTTGGGCAATCAGAACATGTTGATAATTTCACAGTATTAGACCACGTTGCTCCGCATTGTGAATCTTATGAACTATACAAAAGTGTTCTAGGGGATCGAGCTAAAACAGCCTTTAACGGTACCATAATTGTGCAGCAAGATGCTCAAAAAACAAATGCGATCCAATCTAATCAAAGCTTACTGTTATCAACAGAGGCCCAAACTTTTGCAAAGCCACAGCTAAAAATTTGGGCTGATGATGTGAAATGTACACATGGAGCAACTGTTGGTAATTTAGAGCAAGACTCAATGTTTTATCTCCGCTCTAGGGGACTCTCAGAGATTCAAGCAAAGCAAATATTAGTTGAAGCATTTGCGGGAGAAGTGTTAGCTCAAATTAAGAATGAGCAGCTACGGAAATTACTACAACGAAAGATTTCTGATAAATTATTAGCTATTTTTAAATCGTAAGTAATAAAGTTTTCACAATGAGTTCTAAGCAATTAATGTAAGAATCTCTTGATTCTTGAAAGCATTAATTTATAAGAAGTGTTTTTACTGAGAAAATCACTGGCTCCTAAATCAATTAAGGCTGTTTCATTTTCTTCTGTATCAATCGCTGTTAACATGACAATCGGTGTCTTATGTAGTTGAGAATCTTGTCTGGCAGAAATCAAAAAATCACGACCATTCATGATCGGCATTTCATAGTCACAAAGAATTATATCTGGTAAATAGCTTCTAGCTTTCTCTAAGCCATCTTTACCATTCACGGCTTCTTGCACTTCAAAAAGATTGCTTTTTAACATGACACTGAGGAGATAACGGGCATCATCACTATCATCAATCACTAAAATCTTTGGTTTAGCAATCGGTTTGGAGTGTATTGTATCTTCTGGCTTTCTAAGATTAGATGTGGCGGTAGAAATTGCTTCAGTTCGATCTATTGCTGCTTGAGCAAATTTTTTTGCTTCATTTTCTTCATGTGCAATCCTAATTTGTTGAACATCATTTGCAGATATGGCCATAGTTGGAGGTCTTGCGGAACGCTCAGCCTCGGCACTCTGCTCAATAATATAGGGCAAAGCCTCATCCAGTGAAGTTGTTCCATCTGTTAATAAATCAGCTGCCGCTTCATGTAGATCTCGAAAGCCTGCTTCTTTAGCTGTTTTAATAACTTGGGTTAAGCTTGCCCCATCAAAGATTAATGCTGCAATTTCACTAGTAATCCTTAGAAAACTATATACCCCAACTCTCCCTTTGTAACCGCTTTGGTTACATTTATGACAGCCTTTGCAGGTATACATCGGTGTGTTGTCAAAATCGAATCCGGAAAAAACCAAGGCATTTTTATATTTTATATACTCACTTTTTGGGAGCACAGTTTTGCAGGATTCACACAACCTGCGGACTAGTCTTTGTGCTAAAACTCCAGCTAAGTTTGCGGCAATCATCGAACTATCGATTCCTAAGTTCAATAATCGTGTAACTGCCGATGGCGCCGAATTGGTGTGGAGCGTGGAAAGTACAAGGTGACCTGTATCTGCCGCCTGTAAAGCAATTTTTGCGGTTTCAGCATCTCGAATCTCACCGATCATGATTACGTCTGGATCTTGTCGTAAGATCGATCGTAAGGCGGCAACGAAATCTACTCCAATATTATGGTTGATTTGAATTTGGTTAATACCTTGAATGGTTTGTTCAATTGGGTCTTCTACTGTTTGAATGTTACCAGCAGTTTCTTGGCAAAATTTCAAACAGGTATAGAGAGTTGTTGTTTTACCAGACCCCGTAGGGCCAGTTACTAACATTAATTTACCTGTTGAAGATAAGATATCTTGAAGTTGACGTTCTAGCACAGGATATAATCCTAAGGTAGAGAACTTTAGCTGATCGTAATTCGATTTTAAAATCCTCATTACAATCTTTTCGCCATAGGGAGTTGGTAAAGTCGACACCCGCATGTCATACTTTTCTTTGCCAATACCAATCCTTAATTTTCCATCTTGTGGGCGACGGCGTTCAGAAATATCTAGTCCTGATATAATTTTAATTCGGCTAGCAATGTTATTTTTTAATTCAGCTGAAAACTCCATAAAATCTTCCATCGTCCCATCGACCCGGAGTTTAACTTTAACGATATCTTGTTTTGGCTCAATATGAATATCACTTGCATCTCTGGTCACACCACCAGCTAAAATTTCATTGCAAATTCTAATTGCTGGGGCATCATATTTATCATTTCTTTCTTCAATCTCACCATTACGCTCAGCGGTCACATGCAAGTGAGAATTTTTTTTCTTTAAGGTATCTAAGATTAAAAGTTCATCGGCTAGCACTAATTCAATGTCTTTGGCATATTCAAATTTGAGCCAGTTTTTTATTTCAAAATCTAAGGGGTTACAACAAGCGACAATCAGCGTTTGCCCTAGATCGATAATTGGTAGACATTTATTTTCGACAAGTTTATCAATGTCAACACGATGAATCAGGCGATCGACCATCATTCTGTTTTTTACTTCTTCAGATTCTAGATCGTAGAAATCGATATGGAATTCTCTTGCAAGTGCTAGATAAGCAAGCTTCTTATCTAATAATTGATTCTCATCAAGGTAACGAATAAGTCCCCGATCATCCTTTTCGATCACCTCAAATTCCGGCACATAATCTATCAAGGCGAGTTTAAAGAGAATTTTTGCTAGGTTATACTTGTGACTCATTTCATTTAATATCGGTTCGTGGTTCAGTATTCATTAATTATATGGGCAATTTTTAAATCTTGGACATTAATAATCTAGTTTTATAAAACATTGTTTCTATTAAGCCTTTCGAAACTGCTAAATACCAAGAAATAAGTAAAAAATACTCTCAAATTACATTTTAAATACCCACAAAAACAAGCAAAACTTATTAACTATGATTATTTTTGATTAGAGTTAGATTCATTTATTGCTGGGAAAATAAAATATATTGAGTCCCCCAAATAAATTACTTTAAAAAACTATCGATTTTGCTTGGAATCACTATTTGTATTGTTTTTAGTTAAGCAATCCGCAGCAGCAAAACCTTTGGGGAGACAGAAATCCAAGATTTGAATTAGCTGTAATGAGCCTGTTAAATTTACTAACGTAAATTACTTTTATAGTAACTATGGAAGAAAGTTTGATTAGAAATGCTACTAGGCTGTTCTTAGATAAAACTAGCAATTTAATAAGAAATCTGTTGCCGACTATTAGTAGTGTGAAACGTAAAAGGGGATATTGGTTTTGAAGCCAATATCCCCTAAATTCGAATTTCGATCAGTCTAAACTGCAAGTGTAGTGGTTAGCTATACTTGAGGGCAGAGTACAAACCGTATTATTAATTAGCTTCTGAAAGTTTTTAATGCTTTCTGACTGGTAGCTAAAAAATTAGTCTATAATAAATTAAATTAATCAGACTCAAGTTCGGAGTTACTTGTAAGTATTGATTCCTGACAATACCATGCTAGTCCTCGATATTCTTTTCTATTGCTCTAACAAAAGTTGTTTTCCAACTTATAGTTATTATCTACAAAACATCCAGTCGTTTTGTATTCTATTAAACACATTGCAAGATAGTGTTTGTTCCTTCGGTAGTACAACCTTAGAGTATCGCGTCCTTGCAGACTAACTCTTGGAACTGTGCTGTGTTTCGTTTGATAAACCGACAAACGATTGTTAAAAACTTAATTTTAACTAGCACCACGAAATTAATCGTGCCTGAAATTTTTTCAGGTTTCGTTTTAACCACTAAGTTCTCAGGCTTAGTAGGCTCTAGTTATTATTTTGAGAAATAATTACTAATTAACGATGGCAATTAATATCTTTATTAATTTAATTCTTCTGACCCAGATCTCTATATGAATCTAGTTATATGCGAATTAAAATGTTAAGTTAAGTAAAAAATACAAAGAAATTATTTTTTATTTTTTGATGATTCTAGGTTTAAGTTTGTTAAATTCTTTAGGCTGTGGAAAGCTGGGATAACTTCCTAAATTCTTCAGACTTCCAATTCAATTAGCTTGAACCAAGATGGTAAGAAATTATTTCTAATTTTAGAACAATGTTTGAAAAATGAGCGATATCTTCAGATTTCACCAGTATCAAGATACAACTGAGAACATTCAGATTTCGGTTACTCCTCAGTTTTTACCTGAAGAATCTAGTATTATCAATAAGTTATATACTTTTTCCTACTTAATTAATATTGAGAACTTGCGAAGCGAAACAATACAGCTAATTAGCCGACATTGGCTGATTTATGAAAACCAAACTTTAACTGATGAAGTTAGAGGAGAAGGCGTAGTAGGTGAGCAACCAGTTATTGAGCCGCGAGGAGTTTATGAATATCGTAGCTATGTTCAAATCAACTCTGTCTATGGTCAAATGCAAGGAAGTTACTCCTTTATCAGACCTAACAAAGAAATTATTGAAGCAAAAATTCCACTTTTTGATTTGGTCTATCTAGATAAAAATTTTATTCATTAGTAACTGTTCTCATGCAAGTATTCGGCTGTAAAAATTTTGAAAATAAGGTTGGTATTTTAATTGCTAATTTAGGAACTCCTGATGCACCAACGAAGCAGGCTCTTCGTCCATATCTGAAAGAGTTTCTTTCCGATCCAAGAATTATTGAAAAGCCAAGATGGCTTTGGTGGATAATTTTAAATTTAATCATTTTGAATGTTCGGCCTAAACGCTCTGCTCGCTTATATCAGAGAATTTGGACTGCTGCCGGTTCACCATTATTAGTATCTACTATTAGCTTCACAAACAAGTTAAGAGAACAATTTAAAGATTCAGGTCAGGATGTTGCTGTTGAATTTGGAATGCGCTACGGAAGTCATAATATTGATGATGCTATTAAGCGTTTGATAAGTCAGGGCTGCCATCGATTAATTTTATTTAATATGTATCCTCAATATTCAGCCACCACTACTGCTTCTAACTGTGATGCTGTTTTTGATTCATTAAAAAAATACCGCTGGATACCAAGTTTAAAAGTTGTGGAACCATACTATAATCATCCCGAGTATTTAGATGCTGTAACAACTGTAATTCTAGAGAAATATCAAACATTATCACCTAGGCCAGAAAAATTAGTTTTTTCTTTTCATGGAATTCCGATGGAGTACGTTCAAAAGGGAGACCCTTATTGCTGTCAGTGTAATGTCAGTAGTAAAATTTTGGTTGAAAAACTTGATTTTGCCGAAGGTGAAATTATCCATACTTTTCAATCACGCTTTGGAAGGGATCCTTGGTTGCAACCTTACACTGATTATACGATTGAAGATCTGGGTAAACAGGGAATTAAGCATATCGCGGTAGCATGCCCCGGATTTACAGCGGATTGTCTAGAGACATTAGATGAAATTGGCAATGAAGGATTAGAATCTTTTCATGAACATGGTGGAGAACGAATTGATCTTATTCCTTGTTTAAACGATCATCCGCGTTGGATCCAAGCAGCTAAAAATATTATTCAGGAAGAATTAAATAACTGGGAACAACAAGACAAATTGCCAAACCTTAAAGGATTTGATTGCTCTTGTGGTTTAAATAAATGTCAGGATCCAACTTTCAAATCTTGTGGCAGATGTAATTGTCAATCAGCTAAATAAGTAATTTTAGATGATAAAGTAAATTAAAATTTCTGTTTTTCCCAGAGTTGATAGAAGGCTCCTTGTCTAGCAATCAATTCTGCAAATGATCCAATTTCTATAACTCGACCTTCATCCATCACAACAATCCGATCCATTTTCATGATCGTAGAAAGACGGTGGGCGATTACAATCGCTGTAATATTTGCAAAAAAAGATTGCAAGGCATCTTGAATCTTCTGTTCTGATTGTAGATCTAGGTGAGAAGTAGCTTCATCTAGTAATAAGATTTCAGGCGATTGATAAATTGCCCGGGCAATTCCAACTCGTTGTTTCTCTCCACCAGAAAGTTTAATTCCCTTTTCTCCGACAAGGCTTTGAACACCTTCCGGGAGCTTGTAAGTAAAGTCTTTGACATGGGCGATTTCCATTGCTTTTTGCAGCAGGGCTTTGTCTTTTTTCCTTCTACTAAGTGTTATGTTCTCCTCCAGAGATAGGTTAAATAGTTCAGTTTCTTGAGGAACAACAGCAATTTTTTGCATGTAAGATTCTCTTCTAATGTCTCGTAAGCGTTGTTCGTCAAAAAGAATTTCACCTTGGTAATTGTTGTATAATTTTAAAGCTAATTTGAATAAGGTTGATTTGCCAGTTCCGGAAATTCCAACAATCCCAATTTTCTCTCCTTTGCGGATGGATAAGGAAAAATCATGCAGTATTTTTTGTCCTTGGTAAGAAAAACTTACATTTTTAAATTCCATTTGCGCCCAATTAGGATTGAAATCTTTGTTGCCTGAGTTTTCAACTTCAGGTTCTGTTCGTAAAATTTCCTTCATTCGCAGAATGGCAATCTTGGCTGTCACAAACTTATTATAAGTTTCCGCAAATTCAAACGAAGCCTCTTCGATTTTTTTGAAATAAAGCAGAACCAGCGCTAAGACTCCAACAGCAAGTTGACCATTAAAGATTTGCCACATGGTGAAAGCTAACAGGAGTACTCTGAAAAACTCTTGATAAATATTTAGTACTCCAGATCGAAGTCGAAAATAAAATATTCTCAAGCGAATTTTCTCAAATAGACTCCTGCTTATTTTTTCAATAAAGGGAAAGATTCGATCGGCGATCCGTAAGGATTTCATAATCGAAATATTATTAATCGATTCAAAAGCCAAACCACTAAAACTCTCCCACTCAAGGTTTGTTAAATGTGATTGTTTTACCACTTGGTCTGTAAGTTTTAGTGATAGCACGTAATAGGAAACAAAGAAAAAAATTAACATTAAGGCAAAGCCCCAGTGGAGAGAAGTCAAAATAATTAAGATGGCTACTAAGTTAATCGAAGACTCAATTACAGAATCAACATACATTCGAATAATATTATCAATGCTTACACCACCGTTCATGATTCGTTGCATTTTATTGCCACTATTCTCCTGTTCATGCCACTGCAAGTCTAGGTCAAAAAGATGCCGAAGAGTTTTCTTTGTTGCCGCTAATCGTGCTTTTTCAGCAATTTGGTAAATTAAATATTTGGCAATGTCGTGAAAGATAAAATGATAAATTGCGACAATTGCTATCGCTATTAATAATTGCCAGGCATAGGTTGTACTAGCTCCTAGCTGATAATTTGCAGTGAAGGTAATAATTTCTGAAAGTGCCCAGACTGGAAATAGCCAGACAAGATCACTTGTAGCCCGACAAAATGACCCTAAAAAGAAAGTTCTTTTATAAGGCTTAATAAAGCTAGCGATATCAATAATTAGTTCTTTATTGCTATAATCAAAGACGTCATTTTTTGACATAAGAAATTATTTTAAGTGTGTCTGACTCTCTTCTTGGTTAAAGTTTTTTTACTTTCGATTTGGTGAGTTTTTAGAATCGTTACCAGTAACTTTGGAAATTTAGTTTCTAGCTCAGCCAGTCTTAATTTACTCGCAAGTTCTACACCGCGACGTTCACAGATAATTATTCCCGCTTCACGAAGAATTTGAAAATGTTGAGAGCAAGTTGATTTTGGTAATTTACCTCGAACTTGCTTTAAAGCAGCTGTGCAGTTAAGGCAGGATTTTTGCTGATAAAGTGTAACAACTATTGTGAGACGAATCGGGTCGGAAAGAGCGTAAAGAATCCCAGGGACTGTAACTTGTTCAATCGGCGGATGATTTAAAGGTCTGCTGCCCATAGAAAGCCTCAAAAGAAAGACGACAAGAGTATTGTGCCTTATTCTTCTACAAATTACAATTAATATTTAGTTGACATAGTTCATTAGTTCTTATTATATGAACTAATGAACTTTAATGTTTAACTATAAATTATAAACCATGAGCAAAATCTTTGAACCATTACAGATAGGTCGTTTAACAATTCCAAACAGAATTATTATGGCTCCATTGACCCGTACTCGTGCCAGTGCGGGAAGAGTCCCAAATTCCATGATGGCCGAGTATTATCGCCAGCGTTCAACAGCTGGGCTAATCCTTACTGAAGCAACTTCAGTTGATCCACTTGGAGTCGGATATCCAAATACTCCCGGTATTTGGTCAAATGATCAAGTAGCTGGTTGGAAATTAATAACATCAGCTGTACATCAAGCTGGAGGGAGAATTTTTATGCAACTTTGGCATGTTGGTCGTGTCTCTGATCCAATTTATTTAGATGGTCAATTGCCAGTAGCACCAAGTGCTATCGCAGCCGTTGGTCATGTTAGCCTGATTCGTCCGATGAAAAATTATGTGACTCCTCGTGCATTAGAGCTAGAGGAGATTCCAGGGATTATTGAAGCTTATCGGAAAGGTGCAGCCAATGCTCTGGAAGCAGGATTTGATGGTGTAGAAATCCATGGTGCGAATGGCTATTTGTTAGATCAATTTTTACAAGACAGTACCAACCAGCGTGAAGACGAATACGGAGGTTCAATTGATAAACGCGCTAGATTAATGTTGGAAGTAACAGACGCAGTAATCTCTGTCTGGGGTGCAGATCGCGTAGGAATGCACCTGGCTCCACGCGCGGATGCTCATTCTATGGGAGACTCTAATCGGGCAGCAACTTTTAGTTATGTTGCTAAAGAATTAGGGAAACGAAAGATTGCTTTTATTTGCGCACGAGAAGCACAAAAAGAGGATAGTCTTGGTACTCAGCTAAAAAAAGATTTTGGTGGAGTTTATATTACTAATGAAAATTTTAGTCAGGAGACTGCCGAGCGGGCCTTAACTGAAGGAAGTGCCGATGCAGTTGCCTTCGGGAAGCTTTATATAGCTAATCCTGATTTAATAGAAAGATTTAAAAGTAATGCTTTGTTAAATGAACCAGATTCAAGTACTTTTTATGGTGATGGGCCAGAGGGATATACTACCTATCCAAGTCTCTAAATTCATTTAAAATTGTGTTCTCTGGAATTTTTTCCAGAGAACAAACCCATTTTCATAGTAACACTAAACTACTATTAAATTCACCTTGATATTGCCCTTAGTAGCATTAGAGTAAGGACAAACGATATGCGCTTTCTGAACTAAACTTTCAGCAATAGCTTTCTCTACACCGGGGACAGAAATCTTTAATTCTACTTCGATACCAAAACCTGTTGTTATTTTTCCGATACCAACTGTCCCAGTAATAGAAGTTTCTGGAGTTAGAGTAACTTTTTCTAAGCTAGCTACATATTTAAGTGCTCCTAAGAAACATGCCGAATATCCACAAGCAAATAATTGTTCTGGGTTTGTCCCCGCTGCTCCATTCCCACCAAGTTCTTTTGGAGTTGTCAATTTAAGATCTAAGATACCATCAGACGAGGTTGCTCGGCCTTCTCTTCCACCTGTAGCAGTGGCAGTTGCCTTATATAATACAGTTTCTAAGATAGTTTTCACATTTTGATCCATGGTAATTCTCTTTTAAAAATAAATTTATCTTGTTTTAGTAAATTAAAATTAGAGTTTAGCGAAATTAATAGATTTTAAAAATAGCTAGGTAATACATAGTTATTCCCCCAAATAAAATACATATAAACAAAATAGAGCAGCTTGTTTTTTGTAATAACTATATGATTTTACTACCCCTCCGAGGGATAGAAAGTCTCAAAAAGTAATCTAGCAAAATCTATTACTACGTCATACGTCACAGGCATAAGAATTTGGAACTATCCAACTAGCGTAAGGATACTTACTAAAACCTTGTCCAATTAATTCATAGACCGTTCGTGCATCTCCATCTCCAGCTGCTGGGGAGTAGCTTCCTTTGCAACTACCTGTGTAGATTCCGTAGTTGTAGGTATTATTCAAATAAATGACCACTGCTAAGTGGACACCTTTTTGATGGGAATAGCCTGGCAGAAAGGTAGAGCTACCAAAATTCTCTGAATCGTACTGATCGCCCACCGAGCCTCGCGAATTTTCACCACTAGCACTAATTTCAAAGTCAATTACAGTGGTAACGTTTGGATCCCATTGACCATCAATGGTGTAAGCAGTGATTGCAGTAGCAACATTTCTGCCTGCTGACATTGCGGCAGTATCATTAGCTGCTTGTCGGAATATTTCATATTGCGCGACGGACATTGACGATAAAATACCCAAAACACCAATAGTCACTAGAAGTTCTACTAAAGTAAAACCTTTAGACTGACTATTCGTTAGGTAATTTCTTCTCATTACGACACCATTTTAGATATATTTGTATTTGAGTAGGGCCTTAACAGTTTCGACAATCATTCCTTAAAACTTAAGAATCAGTAAGATAAAAAATTTAAAAACATAATTTAGCTGATATTTAAGATAAGTAATTCCAAGAGACTGAACAAATGAAAGAATTATTCAGAAATTAAAATTTTTGGAGATTGTAAGATAGGCCCTTTAGCAAACTGAAAAACAATTTTTCGACAAAATTACTAACGGAGATTCTGCTGCCTATTAAGATACTACCTTGCTTTGAAATTACTAAAGCGATTGATTAAGCTGAGACTTAAAGCAGAATTATAATTTTTTTACTATTCCATATTGCTACATTCATCGCCTTTCATGCAGGAAGCCTATGTTGTGCCTTATTCATAGCTATTTTACTCTTAGCTAATTAATTGGGGTTTTCTTAACTGTAATTATATTTGAAACTAGTTTTTTTTAAAAATAAAAATCACAATAAATCAGGACACTTAAATCTGAGTACAGAGCTATCAAGCTTGCTTAGTACTCGATCTAGGGTAAAATTTGATTCCAATTTCTTATATTTTCATTGTGTTGTTACGAAATACTGATTTAATTCTATCTTTAACTGTTCCTCCTGACCCAGTACCTGAATCCACCTTGGCTGAGCAGGTGCGTCTACAAGAACAGATTGCAACTTTAGAATCGTCGCTACGTCAGGTTAATGCTGAAACACAACGTCTCCAGGCGAATGCCAGTAGGGCTGCAATTGAAGCTACTACAGAAGTATTTTACCAAGAGTTTTCAAGTTGTGGTATGGAAACTAAATCGCAGCAAATATTACCTGAGGAATACCGATCCTTAATGCAAGTTGCTGGATTAATCAGTCCTAAAATCGAAGTTGCTTTAGAAACTCAAAAAGCAGCAAATGATGCGATTACCAGACTTTTAGAAACACCACAGTTTGAAATTGGGTATACACGAGAAAAAAATTTAGCAATTCTAGACGGTCGTTGGGTTGGTTCAACAATTCAGGAGCAAGAGGCTTATCGTTTTGCGGTTTCCCAAAACTCTGATCCGATTGTTGCTAAATTCTTGTTAGAGCAATTTTTAGATGCAAACAGTTATCATCGTGCCGGTGTTCTGGCGCAATGTTTAGCAGGAACAAATAATCAGGAAGTACTTAATCAGGTCTATGGTCTACTTAATGAAAGTATCAATGTTGTTGAGCGGAATCTTACTTATGGAAGTTTAAAATTTCAACATTTACTTGCTCCGATGATTTTAAAAGGAACAAATGATTCTGAAGGAATAGATTTGTTAGTGCAAGCATTACGTCTAGATAATAATAGTTTAGCTGATCGTTTTCATGGCTTAGCAGTAATCCACGGGCAACCTGCCGAACAATATTTAAGATTTGTTGCTCGTTCCCTAACGCCAAGTATGGGCCCCAGGGTAGAAGATCTGATATTAAAAACAATGTTAGATCCAGAGCTTCCTGATACCGTCAGACGGAGCTTGTTCGTAAACTGCTTGCTTGATCCAATGAAGGACCATAATAAATTACAATCGACGCTGGGTTTTTTAAGAAACAAGTTACCTAATTTAATCCAAGCCAATTATCTCAGAATTTGTCGGATGGAAGGGGAGTCTTTTGGAGAGATGCTGAAAGGCACTTGGGATGTAGCTTCCAGTTTAGTAGTTGGTCCAAACGTTACAAAACAATATCTAAACCAGATTCGAACAATTGCTAATTTCTTGGTTGGTCCTAAACCGGAAGCAGGACTTTTTGCATTAGAAAAACGAGGATTAGATTATGCCCTCTATAATCGGGCGATTCGGGTATTGCAAGGGTCAACTGGACGCCAAGATTTCTTCTAATTGATTTCTATTAGTCTTGTGGCGATGATAATGCTGAAAATAATTGATCCGAATTCGTAGGTACTGTCGCTAGAGTTTTTAGTTTTTCAGCTAGTTTTTTAAAGCTGGCCAGATCTTTCGATTTTTCAACGATCGCTAAATACCCCTGCAGTCGTGGCTCGTCTTTTGCCTTCAGTGCTGCAAATAAATGATCATAGACTACTTCCATTTTATTTGTTTGGTTACAAAGTAGGTTAAATACCTTTAAGAAACTGGGATGGGCACTTAATATTTCCAAAGTTTTTCCAAGTGAGTTATCAGCAGAGTTATGCGATTTAATAAAATTAGCGCTAAGTCTTTGACTTGCTAAGGCAATTAAGTCAATTAGCGAAGCATTTCCATGAGTATCATTTCCTAAGGCAATCTCTTTCGAGGATTTATCAAGGAAATATTGTTTTCGGAGTGAATGTTTAGCTATAAAATCTTGAACTACTATAACCGGGTTAGCAGAATTCAATTGATATAATATAAAAGACGCTGGATTGTGAGTTATCTGATCTAGAAATATTTTTCGTTCCTCTTGCTTTTCCAATTTCGAAAAAACTTTCCAGATATTTTCAAGCTTTGTATCTAATTGTTCACAGACTTGATACAACGCTCCTTTAACAGAGCGAATATAGTCAAAACAACGGCGCTCATTTAATTTTTCCTTAGTTAAAGGAAGGCGTGCAATAAAAGGTCTTTCCTCTTCACTGGCCATTAAGTTTGCAGTTGTAAAGTCATTGTTTAAGTGGCGTGTATTTTGTGCAGATAACAATAAATCAGTTGTACTACCATCACCAAAATTAGCGTGTAAACTAAAATGATGTAAATTTGTTTGTAAGAAAACTGCTCCGGCAATTGGATCTTGTGTTTGAGTAACAATACTCTTAGTAACTGCTAGTAAGTCACTCACAACCAAGGCGTCTTTTGATTCAATATCTAATAAATGAACAATTACCGCTTCAACCCTCAGTGCGAAATGCTGAAAGGCAGCATGTGGTTGAGCAATTTCCTTAACTTCAGCAATCTCTTGTTTTAAATGAATCAAGAAACTTGGGGCTAAGGTTATCCGACGTTCATCACCCAAATTTGTAATACTTTCTAACAAATCGCTACCACCTTCTTCATGTAAGGTTTTGATATTAACTGTTAAGTCTTGCTTTAGTTCCGTTTCTAACTCAGTTATTTTTGCAATAAATGCTTTAGCTGATTTTTTTTGCTGAATGAGATTTTCGCTAAATTCTAAATTATCTGGGTTAGCTAATATTTTTAACTGCTTAGCGATTGAGCGGTAAGGGGAAAGACAAGTTATTACCATGGCAGCTAATTTTGTGGCATATTCTTCTCTAATTACCAGAATTTCTTGAAAAGCTTTGATTAATGCTACTGGTGAATAAGGATAATCGAATGTTTTAGTTCCCTTTGATTTTTCAACTTTAATTTGTGTACGACCATCTTCGTCGGTCACAATGTGGCAAGGGTAATTTAGGGCAACTTGCATGTCAGTCATCGGACGAAGTGCTAGTTCGGTTTGAATAGGCACAGAGGAATGTGTAGGATTTTGCATTGTAGACAAAAATTTAAATAGCTTTAAGGGGCGATAGCATAACATAAAAAGTTAGCTAAGCAATTTTGAACAAAGAATAAGAGAGCAGAACTAATGAATAAATTCCCTAAAAGCATTGTTGTCTTTGGACCAAGTACCGTCTATGGAATAAATGATCCAGAAGGAGGTTTTGTAGCTAGACTTAGGTCTTTTGCTGAGCTACACAATGAAAAAAGCATAGTATATAATTTAGGTATTAGTGGGCAATCCTCGCGCGATCTAAAGGCGCGTTTTGAGATTGAAGTAAAAGTTAGAAAACCTGATTTAATAATTATCTACCCGGGCTTAAATGACATTGTACGTCGAGGATTATCAGAACCAAGGTTAATTTTAAGAACTGAAACAATTCTGAATTGGCAAGAAATTTTGTTAAGCGCTAAGGATATTTGCCCAACCATTTTTCTTCTGCCGTTATCTTTCGATCAACAGCGAACCACCCCCTTTTTAGCCAACTATTACTTTTTAAAATCAGACGCTGAACTACATTCTCAGGATTTAAAAAGCATTTGTGAAGATTTAGAGATACCTTATTTACAAGTAGAGTTTAAAGATAAAGCTCAGGAAAAGTATCTGTCAGCTGATGGATTGCACCCAAATTCCAAGGGGCATGAGCTTATTTGCCATTCTTTGATTTCTTTAATCCAGAAATTTCCCCTTTAGATCATTTTTCAGTTAAAGTTTGCTTAAGGATTCCCTTCTCGGTAAATTTGTATCAAAGCTGATGTAATAAATTTATATGATCGATCCCGTATCTTCTGCCATAATCATCAAAATTGGAGAGCGAGGCTTTCAGCCCCAACTACATCAAAGCACTGGTCCCGATCAGCCCTATCAGCTTTGTTTTGCTAAAGAGACCATTAAACGCATAGGAACTGCGATCCGCTTTACTAATAATCCAGGAAATGAGTTGTGTAAATTTCTTGATCGAATAATTTACGATCCGGCAATTTCCGATCGTCTTTTTGCTTCTAATATTTATACTCATTCCATTTTTAAAGGCATATCTGGTAATTTATTGGCTGAGTTGCCAAAGGATTATCTTCAAAAATTAAAAAGTGATTTGTTGAGCCCTGACCCAATGATTGCTAGGCGTACAGCCGCAGTTCTTACCACTGTCTGTTCCACTGTTCTGGGCTTTCCCGATTTTCCAACATACCTACATTGTTTTTTTAAATTTGATGGACTGAGTACACATCAAGTAATCAGAAATATTGAAGATCAGATTAAAGCGTGTAAGAATCCAGCTCAGGTCAGAGCCAAAGTACTTTTAATTGAGACTGAATTAGTAAAGGTAGCAGATACGCTTAAGCCATATATTGGCAAAATAGATACTCGAAAATTAATTACTCAAAAGGGATTTGATACGACGATCGCTGATATTAATCTTGCTCTGGCGAGAAAAGAAAAGAACGCCTTGCAAGTAATAGATCAGAATGAGAAAACTCTGCTCGCAAAAAAAGTGTTTGGATTATCTAGTATTCCGAAAGAAATGCCAAAAGTAGTTTCGCTAGTTACAGAGGTTTTGCCTTTCGTTTCTTCTTCGGTAGATGCATCGCCTGAATCTAAAGCAAAGCTTCCAGAATTTCTCACTTTGGCTAGAGATGCTAAGCTCTTAGAGCAATTACCACCGCTAATGCATAAACTTTGTTCTAGTAGTTTTATTAATTCTTTATGTCAAAAAAACATACCTCCGGAAGTACAAGTAAAGCTCTTAGGTCATTTACAGATTATTGCAAGTTGGCCTGAAACTGATCACCTAGGAGTTGTTAAAAGCTTGTTTGAATTAAACAATCCTAGTCATAAGCAGCTAGGAATCTATTATCTTTTACAACTTCCCGATAAGACACTTTCTGTTGTTTTGGCAGATTTACTAGCAGGAGATCACAAAACCGGAGATCTCAAAAGGCGTTTAGATATTAACGTCTTTAAAGTGGCCGCATTATTTCTAAAAAAAGATCCAAACTTCAAGGAAGGCTTGGCTGATAGTAAAATCGATTTGATCGCATCAAAGTTGAAAGTTGGATATATACCAAGCTATCAGCAAGATTTTTGGGTAGAGTAGAGGAATTTTTAAGCGACTTGATATTTGATCAAGTGCGAGCACATCAAGTGACCCTAGGGGGTGGCATAGGTTAAATATAATAATGCCCAAAAAGCTAATAACGCCCGCGAAGTTTTTCTAAGCGGCCAGGAAAATTCTTAATGGGCTTTCTATCCCCCGGAGGGATAATAAAATCATATAGTTATGACAAAAAAACAAATTGATCTATTAAATTTTTACGTAATTTATTTTTTGTCATCACTATATAAAGACTTAAAATATATTTAAAAAAATTTGAATATATTTTGAAATGCTATAGTCATACCTATGTAAATTATGTTATAAGTATATTATGAGTCCGTACCCCGCAACATATCTCTGTCTTATTCCTTGTCGAGCCTAATTCTAGGCAGGCCACATTGTATCTAAAGATACGAAAATTCCCGAATTCTTAAATCATTGTCGTACCCAAGGTTTTTTTCATGAACCAGAATCTTTCAGATTTTAATCTGTCAAACTATATCAAATCAGTTGTTCCTCTTTTAGAGAACGAAGCAATTTTCTTAATTAAAGAAGCGGCCCAAACACAGGACCGACTGGGCTTAATATTTAATGGTGGTCGAGATTCACTTGTCATGGCTCATTTAGTAGCTAAGGCTTTTCCACGGAAAGAAAAAGAAGTGACCTTAATCTATTTAGACTCGGGTTACAGTTTCCCAGAAATTGAGAAATTATGGAAAGAGTCCGCCACGCGCTATTCGCTGCCTTGCTTGAAAATTAACTTAGCTGATTCTCAAAAAAGCGATACAAATGATCAGCAACGATTAAGTTTACAACGAGAAATGCTAAATGCCGCAATTCAAGAACTTGGGTTTGATGGCATTTACACGGCTGCCCGTAGGCAAGACCGCCACCAACAATTAATTTCAGTTCATGAGGATGCCGAAACTTTAAAAATTTGGGATCCTCTTCCAGAGAGGTGGCAACCTTACCAAACAAGATTTGTCCACGAACATCATCACCGAATGTATCCCATTGTCAATTGGTCGGAAGCGGAAGTTTTGGCTTATCTAGAAAATCAGCAGCTAAAATTGCCAGCAATTTATCTGGCACATGAACGTGTTGTGGTCTCTAGAGAAAATCAGTTAATTGATCTTGAAAATGGTATCAATACCTTGCTTCCCGGAGAGTTGCCACGAGAAATTTCGGTACGAGCGTCTGCCTTGGGCGATCCACTAAACACTGGATTTATTCCCTCGGAAGCGACAACGATTAAAGGCTTGATAAAAGAGCTAGCAAGTCATTGGGGTGAGCGACGCTTACCAGCCGCGATTGATAGTCCAAGATTTCATTTCAGATTTAGCTAAACTCAGGTTAAAAAGAATTCAGTTTCTGGCTAAGTAATTTGATCCATTTTTTAATACTAACTTTCTTTGAGCTAATTACCTTGGTTGGAAAAAATTTAATAATATTTGTTGTGGCTGACTTATCCTGACAAGTTAAATCTGCTTGTAGATAAATAGGAACTGCTTGGCCTTTAGCAGTCAAATCATTTGTTGATACAACTAGTTTCTTTTCAATTAATAAACTACCGATACTAATAGGAAAGCTAGCTATGCTATTCGCTGATTTCAATTTTGCTTTAGATTTAGATGCTTTAATATCGACCATACAGTCGGTTAACTCTTCGTTTAGATTAATATTCATTTTAAATCGGCCTGTTTTAGCCAGTGATCCAGTAATACTGACAACTTGGGGTATTTCAGGCGCTTTGATCTGATCAAAGCAATTACCATATCGTTCCAGCTGATTGGCAAATGAGGTTTTACTACAGCTAGAAAAGGTTGACGGATATGGGGGAGAAAGAACAGGATTCATTATAGCTTTTTCATTTCCACAGTTATCTTCAAAGTCATGTGAGGCTCCCATGACATGTCCGATCTCATGGGCAATCACTAAGGGGGTGATTTGATCATTATTATACATGGAAAGTGCCGCTGGTGTGTAATACGAAGCACAGACTGTACCAACACTTCCAAAACCAACTGCTCCACCAAGTAAAGATTCGCCAGTAAATAAATAATAAATATCAGATTTTTTAAAGTAAGTTTGATTTTGGGTGAAATTAATAAAGGCATCAAGCTTCGAGCTAGGATTACTGGAGCCGAAGCTTAGATCTGAATAAACATTAGCTCTTTTTATATTAAATACTAGACCTAACTCGCGAGCATAAATTACCTCAGTGGCATTAATTAAGGAAAGCATTTTATTGTTGGCATTTGAACCAAATATTGTTTGCCAAGCGCTGTCGGCATCTAAGCTCAAATCAATTATTTGATTGCTTGCTGAAGTATCTCGGGGGGTAGATTTCGCAAGTTCGAGTTTCCTAGTTTGTGGATGCTCAGTTGTACCACAATTAAATTTTTGCAGATTTCGCTTTCGATTCCAGAATGCCTGTTGCCGATCAAGGTTTAGTTGGATTTGTATAAAACGTTCCGGGTTTTCTAGCGGTACAAAATTAAGATTTAGATATTTTTCAGATTTTTTTAATCCCGCTTCAGCGGCGACTGGAAATGAACCTGCTTTGCTAGTAATAATCCCTCGATATAATGCGACTACTGCTTGGGTCGCAAATTGGCCTTTAGAATTTAGAGTAATAGATTCGATGCTCCGAACATGAGTTAAATTAATTTTTAGATTGCCAAGACCGGGCATGACTATTTGAGTTCTAAATTTTATAGGAAATTCTCTTTCGCTGGAAGATGGGGTGAAGAAATATGGCGGTGAATAATTATTAGAACGAATATATTGACTGCGGTTTTCAGCTGATATGTTATTTAAGGTAAATGCTAAGAGTATAAATAGGAGTAAGATAGAGCTTATTATCTTCATAGTATTTCTTAGGATGATATTTTTCATGAAAAAGATAAAAAAATAGGGATTTTCGTTAATCTTTATAACAGCTTTTGAATTGGTAATAACTTATAGAACCAAAGTTTTAACCTCTTAGCGAACGAGACATCTTTTTCAGGATTCTCAAAACTAAGATTGTAGCTATTCTCTGGCTTTAAATCCTCTTCAATTGCAGACTTTAACTTATCGGCAATAAGTTGATTTTTAATTAATACTCCAACTTCAGTATTTAAATTAATAGAACGAGGATCCAGATTAAACGTTCCGATATAGGCAATTTGCTGGTCAACAACAAAGCTTTTAGCATGAATGGCAAAAATTGGTTTTTTGGCTAAATCTTTGTATCGCTGCATTAGTGTTTCTTCTATCTGTGGGTAGGCTTTGAATTCATACAGTTGGATACCCCAGGCTAGAAGCTGTTTCCTTATTTTATGGTAGCCAGAAAAGGCTGCTAAGTTATCTGTTGACTCTAAAGAGTTCGTAATAATTCTAATTTTTATTCCACGCTTGGCGAGCTTGTGGAAAAAGGTAAGTGCCGCTTGATCTAAGACTAGGTATGGAGATTGAATTAAGATTGTTTGCTTTGCTGACTCTAATACCTCCATTATTTTTTTTGTGCTATGTCCGAGGCCGCTGAGATCTGTGTTTAGATTCTTTCCAGGTAGATCAAATAACCATTCTACCTTGGCAAAATCAAAATCATCAATTATTTTTTCAAAATGCTGCTGCAAGTTATTAATTGATTCTTTAATATTTGATGGATAATTCTCGGGGTTGCTAGCAAAATCATGCAAATCTTTCTGGATTTTCAAGCTTTCTTTTTTTGTAGGTTCAATTGGATACAGCAGCTTCAGAGCAACTGCTAGTTCTGAGTTCCAATACAGCTCAAAGCTTTGTTCCATTTTATTAACAACATCTCCAATAACTAATACATCGCGGTCGCGAAAAGTATATTGATTATCATAATCGAAATATTCATCAGCCATGTTTCTCCCACCTGTAATCCCAGCTACTCGATCGACAGTAAAAGTTTTATCATGCATTCGCTGATTAAATTTTTTGAAGTTATTAATTAGATTGTAGTATTTTTTTATAGTCGTCACTCCAGTGCGAACGACAGGATTATAAACTTTGATCTCAATATTCTCGTGAGCATCTAATGCCGATAAGCTTTTAGAATCTGCTTGTAATAGAAAATCATCAACTATGACCTTAACTTTTACACCTCTTTCCGCTGCTGATAGCAAAGCTTCTATCGCCAGTATTCCAACAGGATCAACACTCCAAATAAAATACTGCACATTAATTGACTCCCTAGCATTAGCGGCCAGCCAGGCTCTAGCGACTAAGGCATCTTGGCCTTTCTCTAGAAGATAAGTCCCAGTTTGATTTGGGTGTTGATCGATGATTGGCTGAATTATGGATTTAACCTCTGCCTGGCAAAAATTTCCAGCTAGTTCCAAGGAAATTAGCAAGCTGAGCAGATTGGAGCAAATAGTTTTTAACATTAAATCTTGAATTTTGAAGTTAATCTTATCATCACAAAGTATCTGACTACAAACAACCACCAATATTTGAATTATAATAATTAGCAAACAAAAGATTTAATTGGTAATAATATAAGCTATACCTTATAGTTCAGTCTGTGTTTTCAAATTAATATTTAAGCAATGTTCCATTTCCGTCTTATTATTTTTATTACAGTATTCACTTTTAATTTTGTTAATTTCATCCAAGCTGAAGAAAATCATTTATTTACAGTAAAATGGGGTATTATTTTACCACTTTCAGGACCAGTTGCCGAAGCGGGGATTGATTTAAGACGTGGGTATGAGTTGGCTTTAGAAGATTTAAGTACTAACCAAATTAAGCACGAGGCAATTTTTGAAGATTCACAATATCTTTCCAAACAAGCGGTAGCTTCTGCTCAAAAACTAATTAATGTTGATAAAGTAGATGTATTAGTAGGGCTTTGGGAAACAGCCGATGTTATTGCCCCTTTAGCAGAACAACATAATCTACTTCATGTCTCAATACGTTGGAATAGCGACATTGCTGAGAAATTTAGAAATACTTTTACATTCGAATCAACATACAAAACTTACACACAATTATTTTTAAGTTTATTACAAAAATTAGGCTATAAAAATTTCAGTATTCTTGGACAAGAATCAAATGGTTGGAATCTAAGTGAAGAAGAGTTCAAAAAAAATGCCAAAGATTATGGATTAACTGTCTTAAGTACTCAAAGATATTTACCTGATGAGACGGATTTTAATCTTTTGGCATTAAAAGTTTTAAAAGATCAACCAGAAGTTATTTTAATTAACGATGTCTCAAAAAGCCTGGAGTTAATTACAAAAAAGATCAAATCTTTGAACCCGGAACAAAAGGTAACTGGCTATCTTGGATTTCCAAATATTGATTATTCACTTTTTGAAGGTATGTATTATGTCAATCAACTAAGCTTGAATGCCGATTTTGAAAGTCGATTTGAGAAGGAGTATGGAATGCCAGTTTACAATCGTGCTCAGTTGGCATTTGATCAAATGAAGATTGTCGCTAGTGCCTATGATAATTTTAAACAAAAGCCTGCAGTCGCTGATTTAAAAAAACAACTTCAAGCAATCAAGACTTTTCAAGGGATGAGTGGTTTAATAAATAATAAAACTGGAAAGGTCTTCGAAACGACTTGTGTAGTTAGAAGGATTCTTAATGGAAAGGATGTCCCAGCTTCTGAAATAAATTGATTTCGACAGACTAATATTTAGGTTGAATCCTTACAAGACATGTTGTTGTTCAACAGAATCTCCGAAAATGTTTTTGGAAAGTAATTCTTGGTTTTACTATAAATTTACTGCTACCAAGAAATAAGTAGTTGATCAGTTTAGAGATGGCCGAAGATTAGAAAAAATATTAAAGTTATCTTAATAACCTGAATTCGCCCTAAGGATTCTACTACGATAAGCAAATTGATTGAATTTGCCTGAAATAAGCAAAATAATCGATACTCGCTGTAACACTGCTACAGCTGTGCTACAATTTTTTGTTTTTTCTAGTCAAATTACAATGGTTTAAAATAAAATTTTGCTTATCTTGTGACGAATCTTTTGTCGAACCCAAGTTTATAACAGCTTATTGCTGATCTCCTAAATTAAGTTTAATTAAATTAATTCCTATAAAATGTATCTTTTTCTCCTCCTAATTGCTTACCCCTTTTATTGTTATGCATTAGGAGCCTCAATCTTATCCTTTTGTTCAACTCCAATCAGACGCCATCTGCCAGCCAGATATTTAGTATTGTTAGGATTAATAGTAAGTAATTATTTACTTTTAGGTATTAAGAATTGTGGGGCAACTTGGGCTTGGTCATGTCTAGTAATCTGGGGACTGCCCAGCATTTTTTTATTTTTAAAATATAAAAAATACTTTTTTATAAAAATTAAATTAAGTAATGGATTCCTCTATTTTGCACTTTTCAATTTAATTATTGGTATTTCTCTATTTGATTTAGATCATGGAATACGGACTTATTGGATTAGTAACTTCGGAGATCTTGCCTATCATCTGGGGATGATTACCTCCTTTGTTTTTGGAGATAATTTTCCACCACAATATCATCTATATCCAGAACAAAAACTTACCTATCCTTTTTTGATCAACTTTTGGACAGCCTCTTTTTGGTGGATAAGTCCAGAATGGCGTGCCTTGGAATTTATCTTTGTATATCAATGGTGCTTTCTTACGACTTTGCTCTATCGTTTTTTGCGAGGAGATCGAAACAAGTTTTTTCCTTGGCTAGTCCTCTTAGGAGGAGGTCTTTATTTCAAATTTACGGAGCCAGCTAGTGTCCTAATAGATCAGGGCTATCCATGGACTGGATTCTTAGAGACCATCTGGATTCCACAGCGATCGGCATTATTTGGCGCAGTTTGTTTATTTGCTGGTCTTTCGACTTGGTTGCGGATTTATCAAAAGCCTGTTGCTCATCCACATTTATGGTTTTTTGGAGCTTTATTAATAGCGCTAATGCCTTTAGTTCATACCCATTCTTGGATTATTAGCTTCAGCTTTTGTTGTTTTTTAATTTTATTAATGTTTTGGAGGAGCAGTCAGCGCCTTAATTTTTTAAAGCAGAATTATCAGGCGATGCTGATTATCGTATCTTCTTTATGGGCACTGATCTATCTGAGTGATAAAAACTCGGCAGTTAATTTTACTTGGGGTTGGGAGATGACTGCAGTAGGGAGCCCGATCACTCGTTCTTGGTTAATGCAACAACTTCTGTTCTGGTTATTAAATACTTGGAATATCATTTTAATCTTTCTAGTTTTAGCATGGAAGATGAAATCAAAAATAATACCAATATTTATTCTAGGTTTATTTTTATTTGGTAACTTTGTAAAATTATCATATTGGTCTTATGATCAAATAAAAATATTTCTTCCGATCTACTTGGTAATTTTACTCTGCTGGCACAGTTTCATCTCACAGAAAAGTAAATTAAATTATTTATTAATCATTTTGCTGATACCTGGTATTGTCAGAGTCGGTTATCTTGTTATTAATCAAGGACATCATGAAGTTTATACTGCATCCCAGCTAATTGAGAGTAAAAGACTACGTGACTTACTTCCGCGAGAAGCAATAGTTGCGGCAGAGCCACTCCATAATTCCACAATCACGCTAACAGGAAGAAAGTTATATCTAGGATTTCTTGGAACACTTTGGACACATGGCATTAAATATCAGGAGCGTGAGACCGTACAAAAAAATTTATTAATAAATGATTGTCAGTCAACTATTTGTCCTGAATTTATTTATCAACCTACAGGGATGAAATATTGGGAGGAACAAGCATTGTTGAATCGAGGATTTGAGGCAAAAGGCTCCGGGCTATTCCGAATTACTGATTAGCTAATAGATTACAATTTAAGTTCAGAGATTAGCTTGGCGTAGGTGGTAAATTGAAATTTTGTGGTTAAGCGATCTAGTTTTTTTAAGAAGGAAGCTTGGCCAGCATAATGTCTAATCTTAGTACTAAGTTTTAACCCTAATGCTTTTGGTTGTTTGGGATCTAACTCCCAGGGATGAAAATAAGTAAAAGCAGTTTTTTGTTCTAGTTGATTAAGTCGTGCTAGTCCCCATTTAGAATAACAAAGTGGGAGAAGCCGCCAGTAGGCTCCCCCAGCTATTGGTAAATTAAAATTCTTTTGTCCCAGTGATAATTGTGTTGTTGCCAGTGGTATTTCTAATAATCCATTATTTAAATGAATATATGGGAATCTCGGTTTACGCAGATTGGAATAGCGTGGATGATAGATTGGATAGACACTAGAATCATATTTGTAACCAGCCTGAGCTATTAAATCAAAAGCCCAAGATACTGGCTCGGTAATTGAAAAATTTGGAGCACGATATCCCAAAACTGCCTGTCCTGTTATGTCCTCTAATAATTTTTTACTCCTAATAATATCTTCTCGGAATTCTTCTGGTGATTGTGTGTAGACTAATTGGTGGTTAAAGCCATGCGAGGCAATCTCATGCTTACTGGTAGCAATAATTTTAATTAGTTCAGGATGAGCAGCTGCTACTTGTCCTAAAACAAAAAAAGTCGCTTGAATATTTTTTGATTCCAGAAAGTTTAAAATTTTAATTGTAGACTCTTCAACTCGTGAAGGAGAATTTGCGGGAAAATAATTTTTAATATTCTCAGCATGGTAATATTCTTCCAGATCTATTGAGAGTCCGTTAACGATTTTCATCAAACACGTTCAATAATTGTAGCAATTCCCATACCTAGTCCAATACACATAGTAACTAAGGCAAATTTTTTATTTTGTCTTTCTAACTCATCAAGTGCTGTGCCAATTAAGATTGCTCCAGTAGCTCCAAGGGGATGACCAAGGGCGATAGCACCTCCATTGATGTTGACTATTGCTGGATCAATCCCTAACTCTCTGTAAGTGGCAATTACAACTGGGGCAAAAGCTTCATTTATTTCCCAAAGATCTATATCCAAGACACTAAGACCTGCTTTTCGCAAAACAGCTTTACTTGCGGCAATTGGACCGGAGAGCATAATGATCGGATCACTTCCAATTACTGCTGAAGCAACAATTCTGGCACGGGGCTTTAAATTAAATTCTTTGATGGAACTTTCATTTCCAAGAAGTAAGCTAGCAGCTCCGTCAACAATAGCAGAGGAATTCCCAGCTGTTAGTTTGCCATCAGCCACAAATGCAGCCTTTAAGTTTTGCAAAGTTTCTAATGTTGTTTCCGGTCGAGGATTATCATCAAAACTAAGTGTTTGTTGATTACCATCACTATCAAGATAATTAACGGGCATGATGCTTTTCGCAAAACGATTTTCTTGCTTGGCTAGTTCAGCTCTTTGTTGAGAGAGTAAAGCATAGGAATTAATATCATCACGATTAATTTTAAAATGTTCCGCTAACTTTTCAGCTGATACTCCTTGATCTGTTAAGTTCGGGTGATTAGCTTTTAATGCCGGACTAGGCTCGCCACCACAATCACTAAACATCGGAACTCTGGTCATGTGCTCCACTCCACCAGCAATTGCCAAATTGTAATTAGAAGTTTTTAGATTTTCAGCCAGAAAATTACAGGCTTGTTGTCCTGAACCACAAAGGCGATTAATCGTAACTCCCGGAATTGTAATAGGCCAGCCAGCTGCCAAAACTGCGGAACGCGCAATACACCAAGCTTGTTCTTGCACTTGTGTTACACAACCAATGGCTACATCATCAATTAATTCTGGATTAATATTGTTACGTCTAACAATTTCTTTTAGCGGTAAAGTAAGCAGATCGACAGGATGAATTCCCGAAAATTTGCCTTTACGTTTAGCTCTTGGAGTCCGAACGGCATCAATTATATAAGCGTCAATCATCGTTTTTCTGTCTTAAGTCAGTTATATTAAGTCCATATTGGTATAAAATAATCATACCATAAATGATTATCACTAAATACATGTGAAAATGTGTAATCAAGGCGTAGGCCATTGCTAAATCTTGATCAAGGCCAACAAGAGCAAAGCCGACAATACAACCTGTTTGTAAAACTCCAATAAATCCCGGGGCACTAGGAGCAGCAACGGCTAGAGCAATCACAACAGTAATTACCAAGGCATCCGAAAAACTTGCTGGTATTTCAAAAATTAAGAGTAAGGCGTAATAACCCCAAATTGTAACAAGCCAAACTGCAACTGATAACATTATTACAATAAATAAATTTTTCTTAGATTTAATAACTGTAGTGCCCTCTAAGATGCCATTAAGTAAATTTGCAATTGGCTTAACGGCAAATCTTGGAAGGTATTTACAAATAATTACAATTATTTTTTCGGTATAATTACGGGAGAAGCAGGCAGTAATTATAAATAATAAAATTCCTAAAGCTAAGAATAAAAGAACGGTAGCCCCTTTTGTAACCCATTCAGGAATTTGATTTAGTCCACTTAGTGAATAGTAAAACAAAACTAGCACAATGCTTAAATCAAAGAAGCGTTCAATTATAAGTGCTGCAAAATTTGCTGGAAAAGAATTTTTGCTAAAGCGGCTTAAAAAGAAAGGGCGGGCAATCTCTCCTGCCCGCAGGGGAAGAATGTAATTGATAAAGTTTCCAATCATTATTCCGTCCAGGCTGAGTTTGAAACCCATGCTGTTCCTATCTGGAACTAAAAACTGCCAGCGGTAAGCTCGAAGTGCAAACTGCAAAAGGATTACAAAGGTATAGGGGATAAGTAGCCAGTAGTGAATTTTGCTAAGGTGTCCTAAGACTTCCTGCCAATTTACTGCAAATATTAACCAGACGACCAGTCCTAAGCTGATTAAGATTCCAATTAGGGCTTTGATATTCATTTTTGTCATACTAACTACATTAGTTTACCTAAAATCTGAGTATAGATTAGCCCTGTCAGATTGCAAATTTTAACTGCCAGTGTTGATAGTTATGAACATTAATACAAATTTGGATATTTTCTGGTAACTTTCTGCTCTATTTCGGCAAGCTAAACTAGCCCAGTTTATTTGACCAAGTATTTTAATTAGTTATCAAACTAATGCGATGCCCAATTTTGTTTATTTTCTAGTAGCCTAAAACTATAAACTTTAGGCAGGTCGACCTTTTCATACAAACGTCTAGCAGGCGAAGCGAACTTACCCGTCAGGCCCAATACCAAAGGAGTTTTACTATTTAGAAGAAGAAAAAAGGATAAATAACATCAATAGACAAATATATCTATTGATCGTATAGATCCATTAAGTAACTAATTTTTAAGGAGTTATATGAATATAAAAAAAATACTTTTAACATCAATGGCTTCGGTCATTACACTTGGGCTTGGATTTACGGTTGGAATAACTGCTAGTGCCGAGGGTTTATCAGAAATTGCTTCACCAGTCTCAAATCCAGTAAACTTTGAAGATCCTAGAATACAGTCTAATATCAAACCACTTTATGTGCATCATCGAATCGATGATAATTTTGCCACAGGTGGTGGAGAGGTTGATATCTATGCCTTACAAGTTCGTTATGCATTAAACGATCGGCTGGCATTAATTGCGACTAAAGATGGCTATGTAAATTTTCGTCCTAATGGATTATTAGAGGATGGATCAGGCTTCGCTAATATTGGACTAGGGGCTAAATATGCTTTTTGGCAAACTGACAGTTCAATAGCAACTGGTGGACTTAGATATGAAGCGCCATTAGGAGAAAGTGAAGTGCTACAAGGAAAAGGTGATGGTGTGATTAATCCATTTATCAGTGCAGCTACATCTCTTGGACGTGTTAATTTGATTGCTTACTCAGGGATTAGAGCTGCAATTGATAATTCTGACAGTAGTTTCTTTGATGCTAGCTTGCACGTAGATACAAAAGTTGGTCGTTTTTCACCATTAATAGAACTTAATATGTATCATGTTATTTCAGCTGGAGATCGACTTCCAATAGAGGATGAAGGACAGGACTTTTTTAATCTTGGTTCATCATTATCAGATGGTGAAACTATGATGACTGCTGCCTTTGGAACACGAGTTCAGCTCTGTGAAAGCCTATCTTTTGGTACAGCTTACGAAATTCCATTAATTACAGATAGTGGCAGTTACATTACAGATTGGAGAATAACTTCTGACTTAATTTACAGCTTTTAATTAGGATTATTCTGCTAGGACTTTTCTGCGATTTACACAATCCGTAGGAAATAGTTTTAGAGCAGGGAAGAAATGCTAATTAAATTAGGAGGAAGATGAATCATCTTCCTCTTTTTTTGTCTTTTTTTCCTGATCATCAAAAAGCATTCTAATTGCAGGAGTTTCTAGGTCATCAAATTGTCCATTCTTTACTGACCAAATATAAGCAGCGAGGCCAATTAAGGCTAATAGGATCGAGATTGGTAAAAGCAAATAGATAATATCCATTGTTATTTATGATTTAGTATATCTTGTTAAACTTGCCGAGAGAATTACGATCAGCGAACTAAGAGGCATCAGAATTGCCGCTATGAATGGGGTAACATATCCAGAGAATGCCAATCCTGCTCCAATAATATTATAGCAAAAAGAAAAGATTAAGTTACGCTTAATAACTTTATTTACCTGCCCGGCAATGTAATATAGCTGAATTATACCTTTTAAACCTTGACGCCCTACATATACATCAGCTGATTCTAAGATTGCTTCGATGCCACCCCCAATCCCAATTCCCAGAGTAGCCTGTTGTAATGCACTGGCATCATTAATTCCATCTCCGATCATAATTGATGTCTCAGGGTCATTTTTTATTATCTCTGCTTTTTGATCATGTGATAAATCACCGAGAGCTATTAAATTAGGAAGATTAAAACTACTGGCAAGATGATTAACAACTTTCTGATTATCTCCTGATAGGATTGATATTTTTTTATGATCTTGTTCTAGTTGCTTGAGGAAACTAGCCGTATCCTCTAGAACAGTGTCACTTAAGACAAACCACATTACCAAGTTATTATTTTTGGCGACAAGTGAGATGCTTAATCCTTTTGCTAAGTTTAATAATATTATTTCTTGTGATTCAATTGGTATGGAAATTTTCAATTCATCAAACCACTTAATCGATCCGAGGAAGTAGCAGTCACTATGATCCTTACCAAAGACACCTTTCCCAGGATAAAGTTTAAGATCTGTTAATTGATTTGAAGAGTAAGAAGCCAAGTAATTGCTTAGAGTTATAGCAATTGGATGCGATGGGGCAGCACAAGCCAGTTGCTGACAGATACCATAATACTTATCAGGACCATTTGCCGAAATTACTTGTAGTTTTCCCGAGGTGAGAGTTCCAGTTTTATCAAAATAAAAATTCTTAATTTTATTTAAAATCTGTAATGTCCCCGAATTCTTAATATAAAGTCCCACTTGATGAGCTTGTCTCATGGCAATTGCAATTGTAGTTGGCACAGATAAACCTAAAGCGCAGGGACAGGTAATTACCAGTAAGGCTATTGTTCTACTCCAAGCAACATCTGGAAGTACAAAATTCCAAAATAGAAAAGTGAGGATCGCTGCAATTAATACTCCAATTACAAAATACCTGCTGATCAAATCAAGATTTGCTTCCAGTTCAGTTTTTTCTGTGACTGGATTTTTAAGTTGTTCAATTATTTTACCTAGTCGAGTATGTTGCTGGATTGCTAAGATCCTAACAGTAATTAATCCATCTAAGTTTAGTGTCCCACCATAAACTTCCGAATCTTTCTGAATTTTAAAGGGAATTGATTCGCCATTAAGAAAAGATAGATCTACACTGGATTCACCATCGATCACAATTCCATCTGCCGGAACTCGCTCTCCGGGTAATACTTGGAGCAGATCATTAATTTGTAATTCCTGAATTCTTTTTTTTATGGTTTGACCATTAATTAATTCTGTCACCTGATCTGGAAAAAGATCCCAAGCTGTTTGAGACGAATGTCTGGCTTTAGTTACAGCTTGATGTTGAAGGTATCTGGCACCTAATAGTAAAAATACTAAACAGCTAATTGAATCAAGATAAATGTTTAATCCACCTGAGATAATAGTAGAAAGATCAGTTAGATATGTCAGAATAATGATAATTGAAATGGGTAAGTCAAGGTGAATTGTTCCAACTACAAGTGAGGCAATAGCAGTTCGATAAAATGGTAGGGCGCAATAAGTTACAACAGGCAAAGCTAGTATTGCTGAGATCCACATAAAAAGTATTCGATATGAATCTTCCATTCCAGAGAGATTGGCCTCAATTAAAGAATCATTTAGCATCATTGTATTTACTGCGACTAGTCCCGCGATACCAATCTGAATTAATGATTTTCTTTTATCGGCCAGATTTTTTCGCTTGATTGCCATGTCATCTACAGGGACAGGTGTATAGCCGATCGAGTGAAGCAGGCTAGCAAGTTTGGGAAGTGTAATGATTGTCGGATCATATTCAATTCGCGCTTGTGCTTCTGAAAAATTGACTCTTAGGGCTTTAATGCCAGTAGTCACCTGTGGTAAGCGCTCTAGGATCCAAATACAGGCAGAGCAGTGAATTGAAGGTAAATAGAAATTTACTTCGACATGTTCGTGATTAAATGTTTTTAATATTTTAGCTGATAATTCGGGGTCTTCCAGATAATGAAAAGATTTATCTGGCTCAAGATTATTAGGAGTATTCTTAAGGGTTAAATCTTTAAGTTGATAAAAATTATTTAGTCCTAGATTCTGAATTGTTTTAAATACAAACTCACATCCGCGACAACAGAATTTTTCCTGATTTGGTAAAAGATTTGCTTGGCAGTGTAAGCAGGATTGTATTTGTTGATTTGTGACTTCTTGCATTTCTTAATACCCTTAGTGTATATTAATTGATAAGATTGTCTATTGAGATTTCATGTCATTTATTTTAGTCCTCTTTGCTAGTTTTTTAGGAAGTCTTCATTGTGCCGGGATGTGTGGAGGCTTCGCTTTAAATTGCGCTCAGCAATCCTCCCCAATCAAAAGCCAGATTTTTTATCATTTGGGAAGATTGTTAGCCTACTTGTTTCTCGGTAGTTTGGCCATTTTTATTGGGAAAATGATTAATAATCTAGGTGAGGCCTATGGAATTCATCAAATAGCTACATACTTAACAAGTGCCTTATTGATTATTACTGGATTACTGATGTTTTCTAGTTTGCGCATAAAAACTATAAAATTAATTCCTTACCGTTTAATTGCGCCTCTTCAAAAGAAAGTTTTAAAATTTAGATCTTACCAAATAATTTTTGCACTTTGCCTGGGATTTTTTTCTTCATTTCTTCCTTGTGCTTGGCTTTATACTTATTTAACTGTTGCCGCCGGAACGGGAACACTTGTCGGCGGATTACTAACAATGTTCTTTTTTTGGTTAGGGACTCTCCCTGTTTTGATCTCTCTTGTAGGAGTATCTCGATTACTAACAAGTCCTTTGAAACAATATGCCCCAAGTATAATGGCGATATTAATGATTACTGCCGGAGCGTATTCCTTAACTATGCATATTCAGAGTCAGAAAGCTGGTGGAAGTTGTCCTCATCATCAAACAAAATAAATTAACTGCTATTTACTAATATTATTCTGGTTTTTGGAAGTTTGTCAGCCAAGATACTTTCTTGGCATCAAGTTTAATATCTTCTAAAGAAGTTGATTTAATCCAGTGGTCAAAAGAATTTCTAACTTCAGCCCATCGATGATGAAGTAGGCAAGGTTTCTTGCTATTACAAGCGCGCCACCCAAAAATACATTGTCTTGGTGTCATTTGTGGTTCAACGGCATTAAGGATATCGATAATCCATATTTTTTTTGCATTCCTGGCTAAAGTAAAACCACCATTATGTCCTTTGGTTGCAATTAGAAGTTCTGCCTCGACAAGTTTTCTAAGGATTTTGGATAGATAGGTCTGAGGGATTGTAGCTTCGATACTTAAATCTTTGGCCCTTACTGGTCCAGAGTCACCATGAACAGCAATACAAGCAGCAGCTCTTAGGGCGTATTCAGCAGTTTGGGAAATAATCATTTAGATATATTAGAATAAAAAATCTTCTCTGTACACGTTCGATTTTATCGAAAATACCTCTACTTGCAGACCAAGAAATCATCGGCAAAATTTATCTAAATTTCAAGTTTTTGATTAGCTTACGGGATTGCATATTTTTTGTAGAATTGATAAATCTATAGACAAATGTATCTATTAAGATTAGCACTAATAGAACTCTATCAAAAAAACTATGGAACAGAAAAATTCTACTGAAATCATCTCTTATGATGATGCAATTGTCAGAAAATTCGTAATTGCTACCTTACTTTGGGGCTTAATTGGAATGCTTGTTGGATTAGTTATCGCCTTGCAGCTTGCTTGGTGGCCAGCAAATACAGGCTTACCTTGGTTCACTTTTGGACGACTTCGTCCTCTTCACACCAACGCTGTAATTTTTGCCTTTGCTGGCAATGCAATTTTTGCTGGAATTTACTTCTCAACACAAAGGCTACTGAAAGCAAGGATGTTTAGTGACTTGCTAAGTAAAACCCACTTTTGGGGATGGCAATTAGTTATCGTCTTGGCTGCTATTACACTGCCACTTGGTATTTCAGTTTCTAAAGAATACGCTGAACTTGAGTGGCCAATAGATCTTTTGATTACAGCTATTTGGGTTATCTTTGGATTAAACTTGTTTGGGACTATCGCCCGTCGCCGTGAAAAGCATATTTATGTAGCGATTTGGTTCTATATCGCTACTGTTATCACCGTTGCTGTGCTCCATCTTTTTAATTCACTAGGCTTACCAGTTTCGCTACTTAAGAGTTACACGGCATTCTCTGGAGTTCAGGATGCTTTAATTCAGTGGTGGTACGGACATAATGCCGTAGCATTTTTTCTAACAACTCCATTTCTTGGTTTAATGTATTATTTCGTACCTAAGATTTGTGAGCGTCCAATCTATTCCTATCGTCTTTCGATCGTTCACTTCTGGTCCTTAGTTTTTCTATATATCTGGGCTGGACCACACCATTTATTAAATACCTCCTTGCCTGACTGGGCTCAAGCAATGGGAGTGGTTTTCTCGATTATGTTATTAGCTCCTTCTTGGGGTGGGATGATTAACGGATTATTAACTCTCCGTGGTGCTTGGGATAAAGTTAGGACTGATGCGATCTTAAAATTTATGATTGCCGGAATTACCTTCTATGGGATGTCAACATTTGAAGGGCCGATGATGTCGATTCGTTCCGTCAATGCCCTTTCCCATTATACTGACTGGACTATCGCGCACGTTCATAGCGGGGCGCTCGGCTGGAATGGATTTATTACTTTTGGGATGATTTATTATCTGCTTCCACTTCTTTGGAAGAAAGAAATCTGGAGTAAAAAATTAATGGTAATCCACTTTTGGATTGCTACTGTGGGAATTGTTCTTTACATCACATCGATGTGGACGGCAGGGGTGACTCAAGGATTAATGTGGAGAGAATTAAAAGTTGACGGAACTTTACAATATCCTGATTTCCTAGAGACAGTGCTGCGCTTAGTGCCTTTTTACTGGATTAGATTTATTGGTGGATTAATGTACGTCGCCGGTCTGGTAATTATGATTTTCAATGTTTGGAAAACAATTGCCAGTGCTCGAGCTGAAAAGTTAGATTTAAGTGATGTGCCAGTTCAAGTTCCTGTTAGTTATAAGCTAGCTAAGGAAGAAAATTTAGCGAATCGTGGTTGGCATTACAAGCTTGAAGGAAAAGCTGCTCTATTTAGTGTACTAGCATTAGTTTCCATTCTTGTTGGAAGTATTTTGGAAATTGTTCCGATGATTGCGGTTCAAAGTAATGTTGTGGCGATTCCAACTGTGAAGCCATACACTCCATTAGAATTAGAAGGGCGCGATATCTATGTCAGAGAGGGCTGTTATAACTGTCATTCTCAAATGATCAGAACGCTTCCGGAAGAGATTCTTCGTTATGGTGATAGTACTAAGGCCGGTGAAACTATTTATGACCATCCATTCCAGTTTGGTTCAAAAAGAACGGGACCGGACTTACAAAGAGTGGGTGGTAAGTATCCACACCTTTGGCACTTTCGTCACATGATGGATCCTAGATCAACTTCTCCTGGTTCGATTATGCCAGCCTATCCATGGTTATATAAGGATAGCCTTAATACGACACAAACTAGGAAAAAAATGCAAGTTTTAAGTAAGCTTGGAACACCTTACAGCGAAGATGAAATCTTTAATGCGGACGAAAATCGGGCAAAGCAAGCAGAAGAAATTACTCAAGAGTTATTTAAGCAAGGAGTACCAGAGAATAAGAACTTAGCTCGTAAGGAGATCATTGCCATGATTGCTTACATGCAAAGACTTGGCGCTGATTATAAAAAAAGTAAGGAGCTAAAATGAGACAATTAATTATGAAATTTGATCCATCCTTTTGGTCAGAAATTTCCGCCGTAATTTTTTGTGTTTGCTTTATGGCGCTTGTAATTTGGGTTTACCTTCCAAGTCGCCGTAAGAGCCAAGAAGCTTCTGCTAGATTACCATTGGAGGATTAATAACAATGAAAGAACAGAAAGAACAGAAAAAACAAGATGATTTATTAAGTAGTAATTACGATGGTATTCAAGAGTATGACAATGACTTGCCTCGTTGGTGGGTATACTTACTATATCTTACCATCGTATTCGCTTTTGTTTACTATGGTCTTTTTTTAATTGGAGTCATTCCAAGTTCAGAGAAAAGACTAGCAGATTCTTTAGCTCAGATTGAGGAGATGAAACCAAAGCAAGTTGAAAAGGTTCAATTAGATGAAAATACATTAATAGCCATGCTTTCTGATCAAGCAAAAATCAATTTTGGTAAGGAAGTATTCATTGCTAAGTGTAGCCCTTGTCATGGTGCAAATGGAGAAGGGGTTGTTGGACCAAATTTAACAGATGATCATTGGATACATGGTGGAAATATAACAGATATTCGTAATGTTATTGAAGTCGGCGTTCTTGATAAGGGGATGTTAAGTTGGAAAGGTTTAATTACTGATGATGAAATTACTAATGTTTCTCTTTATATCCGTTCAATCGTAGGGACGAATCCAACAAATCCAAAAGCTCCCGAAGGAGAAAAATTTATCAATGAGTAAGCAGGATTACCGAGAAACTTTATATACTATAAATTCAAAAGGAGATCGTAACTGGGTTTATCCCCAGATTGTTCCAGGTTTTTTTAGAAAAAGCAGAAATTTAGTAGCCTTTGCTTTGCTTTTAATTTATTGCAGCCTGCCTTGGATTTCTGTTGACGGTCTGCAAGCTGTTCATTTAGACATTGTTCATCGCCGTTTCACTTTTTTTGGAAATACGTTCTGGGCGACAGATACAAAATTTTTATTTTTGGTTCTGGCATCCCTCGGAATTAGTCTTTTCTTTTTCACCTCATTATTTGGACGAGTTTGGTGTGGTTGGGCTTGTCCGCAAACTGTATTCTTGGAGTTTTTATTTCGTCCTATCGAACGCTTAATTGAAGGAAGTCATGCAGCCCGTCAAAAACTAGACCGTGGACCGTGGAATAAAAATAAAATCTCCAGGAAAATAATTAAATATTTAGTCTATGTCGCAATCTCTTGGTTCTTAGCAAATACATTCCTAGCATATTTTATTGGCAGAGAGCCACTTCTCCAGATGATGACGGAGGCACCAAGTAATAATCTTTCGGTATTTATCGCCTCAATTTTTATGATGGGAGTGGTGTTATTTGAATTTGGTTGGTTTCGAGAGCAGTTTTGTACTGTTCTTTGTCCTTATGCACGTTTTCAATCAGTACTATTAGATGAACACTCGCTAATAGTAGGTTATAATTCTAAGCGTGGAGAACCAAGGGGAAAAGCTGGTCAGGTAACAGGTGATTGTATTGATTGTGGGATGTGTGTTCGAGTCTGTCCAACAGGAATTGATATTCGTAATGGCTTGCAATTAGAGTGTATTCATTGTGCTTCTTGTATTGATGCTTGTAATTCTGTGATGGCAAAATTAGAACGGCCACTTGGATTAATAAAATATGCGACTGAGGAAAGTTTGAAAACTGACGTGGTTAATTTTTTGCGTCCTCGGACTTATCTTTATGCCTGCGTACTATTACTTCTGGGATCAACTTTTTTATATCAACTAACTAATCGTACTTTTAGTGAAGCATCTATTTTTCATGCTAAAACTCAGGAACTCTACCAGCAAAGCTCTCCAGGAATTTTAAGAAATCAATTGGAAGTACACCTTGAAAATAAGACTCGCGAAGTATTAGATTTTAAAATTACTTTACTGGAACCGAAGGAAGCTAACTTAGTCGTTCCGATTAATCCTTTTCCCGTTCCAAGTGAAAGTTTTCAAAACGTACCTTTGTTTATTAGTTTTCCAGAGAAACTTTTAATTAAAGGAAAAAAGAATGCCCTAGTCGAAATTACAAATACCAAAGGCCTCAAAAAACGACTCGAAGTAACTTTATTAGGGCCAGGTTAAATTAAAGCCGTTGAAACTGTAGGTGGATTTGCGACAGTTCGATAATCAAAAGTCTTAGCAATCGCCCTTGCAAAAATCTGTCCATAGAATGTTAATTTAAATCCGGCTTTTTCTAGTTCAATTAAACCTAGTTTCTGAAAATTCTTGATTATATCAAGGTTAGCATCAATCAAGATTTCTGTAGAAAGTGAGTGCCGATATTTTTCCAGTTTAACCTGACCCATGCTTAATAAATCACGGATTAAACTCCTGACAACTAGGTCTGTTTCATTTAGAATAATTCCTTTATTAATTGCCATCTGGCCATTACTGACTGCTTCTTCATATAGCGTAACGTCCTTGATATTTTGCACCAGCGCCGAAGGAAAGATGGAAATGGCACTTGCCCCTAAACCAATAACTGGAACGTCTAGGCCATCATTGTAGCCCATAAAACTGCGGGTAATTGTATTCTTCTGATAAGCATTCCAAAGCGGATCGTTTTCAAGTACAAAATGATCGAGGCCTAAATACTTGTAACCATGATCTGAAAAGAAATGAACAGCATCAAGAAATAGGTCTAATCGTTCGTGGTTTTCAGGTAAATCAAGAATAGCTAATTTTTTTTGCGCTTGAGCTTGCCCCGGTACGTGAGCGTAGCCATATACAGCAACTCGATTTGGTTTTATCTCTAATACTTGCTTCATGGTTTCCGCAAACGTTTCTCTTGTTTGTTCGGGCAATCCATAAATTAAATCAAATCCAATCGAAGGGATTTTAGTTTCTCGAACCTTATCAACAAAATTTTTAGTCAGCTCAAAACTTTGAATGCGATTAACCGCTTTTTGTACTTTAGGATTAAAATCTTGAACCCCGAGACTTACTCTAGAACAAGAAAGCTCTGAGAGAGTTCTTAGATGTTCATCAGTACAGGTTCTTGGATCTAGTTCAATAGAAAATTCAAATTCTGGTGCTAACTTAAAATTAGCTTTTATTTCTAAGATTAAATTTTTAAGTTGTTCTGGTGAGAGATAATTAGGAGTGCCGCCGCCAAAATGAAGTTGGTTTAAGCTAGCTCTTCCGTTGATCAATTTTGAGTACTGTTTAATTTGTGTGCTTAAAGCACTTAGGTAGGGTACCGTAACTGCTTTATTTTTTGTGATAACTCGGTTACAGGCACAGAAAAAGCATAGTGATTCACAAAAAGGTAAATGTACATAAAGAGAGAACTTATTCTTCTGTCTTAAATTATTAAGATCTAAGTCATTAGTTAAAATATTATGCCAGTTAGATTCGGAAAAACCATCCTGCAAGAAGTTTGCCGGAGGGTAGCTAGTGTAGCGAGGAGCCTGAGGTTCCAGATGATTTAGAATTTGGTGTAATGTTCGACGCTCGTCACAGCCGGAACAGTCAGCACAAGTTTTAGTAGGTTCATTATCAAAGCACATATCAATAGATATACACATCTATTGATATCTTTTCAAGTGTGTTTAAGCTATTATGGTGATGATAAAAACTAATTTCTGAATATTGAAAAGCTAGTTTAGTGATTTTGTCATAACTATAGTCATTCCAAAAAATAATTTCCGTTAGGAAATTATTAAATACATTATGACTATAGAAGCGACCAGCGGGAGCCAACAGACAAATAGTAAACCCAACTTAATAAATAGAGTTAAACCAAAGGTTTATCTATAAATTAACATTCTTTAAGTACTTCAGGTTAAAAAAAGATAAAAACCAGCAACAGTCTTAGTTAATCTGTTTTTCAGAAAACCTTTTTTGGGTTTACTATATATAATTTTATAACGCTTGCAGGGAGATAGTAATAGCAATTATAAATTAAAGAATAATTATATATCAATATCTCTTGATATGTTGATTGAACATGCTTATAATAACAATATGCTTACTAATCAACAATATGAAGACGCAGCTAACTGTTTAAAAATGTTGGCTCAACCATTTCGACTTAAGATTGTGGATTTGCTTTTAGAGCAACCCAATCTGACTGTGAACGAAATTGCCGAAGCGATTGAATGTAGCCAAAGCTTAACTTCCGAACATTTAAAACTTTTACGTCTTTGTAATTTTTTAAAAGCAGAAAAAAATGGACGATCCATTCACTATCAAGTGATAGAAGAGCATCTGCCTAGTTTTATTGCCTGTATTTACAAAAAATTTGGAGAAGCAAATGACTAATCAAAAAATTACACCTGCGGAGTTACAAGAGATTCCAGCTAACACAGTTTTATTAGATGTTAGAACACCTGCTGAATTTAAAAGTAAGCATTTGCCGAACGCCGTTAATCTCCCCTTGGATCGTTTAAATCCTGAACAGCTTTCCGCTTTGAAAATTGATCTTAAACAACCAATAGTGATCGTCTGCCAAAGTGGAAAACGAGCTGAAAAAGCCTGCGAGTTATTAACTGATTTAAATTGTTCTGATTTAAAAATATTAGCAGGGGGAATTAATGCCTGTAATCAGTGTAGTAATTTTTCTTTCATTGAAGGACGGGGAGTAATTTCGCTGGAAAGACAGGTAAGAATAGCTGCCGGAAGTTTTGTGATGATTGGAGTTCTGCTTGGGCAATTAGTAAATGTTGGATTTTATTTGATTCCAGCATTTGTTGGTACGGGATTAGTTTTTAGTGGAGTAACTGACACTTGTGGGATGGCTTTGGTTTTAGGAAAAATGCCTTGGAATCAAAAATAAACAGTTTATAATTTAATGAGCTAAAAATGAGAATTGTAATTATTGGAGGTGTCGCTGGTGGAGCTACTGTTGCTGCTAGGCTTCGTAGGCTTGATGAAAAATCTGAAATTATTATTCTGGAGAAAGGGGAATATATCTCATTTGGAAATTGTGGTTTGCCTTACTACGTTGGCAATGAGATTAAACAAATCGATGATTTGATTTTACATACACCAGAATCACTTGGTCAGCGCTTTAATTTAGACATTCGAATCAATTCAGAAGCAATGAATATTGATCCCGTGCGTCAGGAATTATTAATTAATAATCATACTTTACACCAAGAATATATTTTAACATATGATCAATTAATTTTAGCAACGGGAGCTGCCCCAATTATTCCAGCTCTCCCAGGAATTAATCTGCCTGGAATTTTTACTGTAAGAACTATACCAGATGTTATCAAGATCAAAGAGTTTATTGCTACTAATAAAATACAAACAGTTGCAGTTGTTGGGGGAGGTTACATTGGGCTTGAGATTGTAGAACAACTCCATAACTTAAATTTAAAACTGCATTTAATCGAAGCAAGTGCACAACTATTACCAACTTTTGATCCTGAAATGTCAGCAGTAATATTAACAGAGGCTAAATCTAAGGGAATAGATGTTAGATTGTCCGATCCACTTTTGGAACTGGAAGAAACTGCCAGTTGTTTAAACCTTAAATTAAAAAGTGGTCAAAGTATTTCAGCGGAACTAGTAATATTAGCAATTGGTGTTCGTCCGGAGAATAAACTAGCGCTCAATGCTGGACTTGAGCTAGGTGTGACTAAAGGGGTTAAGGTAAATCAGTATTTACAAACAAGTCAGTCCAATATCTGGGCGATTGGAGACTGTTTGGAGGTTCAAGATTATATTACTAAACAACCTGCTGTCATTGCTTTGGCCGGGCCAGCTAATCGGCAAGCAAGAATTGTTGCGGATAATATTTATGGTGCAAAAAAAGTATATCAAGGAACATTGGGCACTGCAGTTTTAAGATTTTTTGATTTGACTCTGGCTTCAACTGGAGCTAGCGAAACTCGCCTTATAAAATCAGGTTTTCAGTTTCATAAAGTTCATTTGCATCCTAATAATCATGTTACATATTATCCAGGCGTATCGACTATTAACCTGAAAGTTCTTTTTTCCCCAGAGGGTGAGATTCTTGGTGCACAAGCTATTGGAAAAGCTGGCGTTGAAAAGCGAATTGATGTTATCGCCACCGCTATTATTGGCAAGTTGACGGTTACTGACTTAATTGATTTGGAATTAAGCTATTCTCCACAGTATGGCTCTGCGAAAGATCCTGTGAATATCGCTGGGATGATTGCTGAAAATATTCTAACAGGAAAGGTTACTCAGTTTTTTGCTGAGGATTTAGTGACCTTACCTAAAGATAGTTTCCTGCTCGATGTTAGAAATGATAGCGAGATTAAGAATGGAATTATTAACAATGCCTATCATATTCCCTTACCTGAACTGCGAAGTCGTTTGTCGGAATTGCCAGTCGATCGGGAAATATTTGTTTATTGCCAGTCTGGACAACGTTCATACTTCGCTAGTCGCATCCTGTCTCAAAATAATTTTAAAGTTAAAAATCTGAGTGGTGCCTTTAAAACATATGAATGGGTCTATAAATTTTCTGATAACTAAATCATTATTTGAAGTCCTAGCCTGCGTAGCTGTGCTATTAATTCACTATAATTTAAGTCACCCTTAGTATTGACTTGAAGGTTTATAAAAATTAGCTGACCTTAGCTTCCGCCTAGGCTTTAGCTTCGGTGAATAATTATGCTAAGGGATGTAAAAACGGATTTTTAGTCATTAGTGACTTAGTATAATTTAGAAGCAAAGCTTAATAGTCCTTTGATATAATACATAATTCAGGTTATATAGTTATGATAAAAAGTAATATCTGAATGTTTAAAGTAGTTTTGTGTTTTTTATCATAACTATATGATTTTATTATCCCTCCGGGGGGATAGTAAGTCCCAAAAAGTAATTCCGAAGGGAAATTACTTTTTGGAATCTTGATAATATTCAAAGACTCACATTTTGAATTATCTTCATATTCAAATCTATGTCACAAAAGTTGTTTATCCAAGGCCCCCATCGCCTATCTGGGGAAGTCACTGTTAGTGGAGCAAAAAATGCCGTCTTGCCGATGTTGATGGCTGCTGTGCTGACAGCGGAAGAGGTGACTTATACCAACGTACCTGAGATTTCTGATGTTAATCTATCGCAAAGCCTCCTAGAAAGTATTGGGTGTAAAGTAGATCGCACAGGTGACAGCATTAAAATTGCCACTCCAGTAATTTCCTGTTGTGAGCCACCAGTTGCCTTAATTAAATCCTTTCGGGCATCATTTTGGATTCTTGCGCCACTACTCGCTCGATATGGAAAAGCAAAAGTTTTTCTTCCTGGTGGTGATATTATTGGGAAGCGCCCTGTGGATATCCATTTAGAGGGACTTGCCTCCATGGGTGCAAAAATCACTATGGAAAATTCTGTTGTCATTGCGGAAGCCCCAAGTGGTGGTTTAAGACCAACAACTTTTCATTTAAATTTTCCCTCAGTGGGAGCGACCCACCAGTTATTACTAGCCGCTGCCTTAACACCGGGGAAAAGTGTTTTCACAAATGTTGCCCGTGAGCCAGAAGTAGTTGCCTTAGCTAATTTGCTAATCGGTATGGGTGCTGAAATTATTGGAGCCGGAACGGAAAGAATTGAAGTAATTGGCAAAAAGAATTTACACTCAACTAAGACCAAATTAATTGGGGATCGGATTGAAGCCGCAACTTATATCCTAGCTACTGTTGCTACCCGAGGGGAATTAGTAATTAATGGATTTGATCCAAAACATTTAGGTAAATTCTTGGATATATTAACTGAAATGGGAGTTAATTATACATGTAATAATCACTCGATGGTTGTTAAAGCTCCTGAAATCATCAAGGCAGTAAATGTTGAAACGGCACCATTTCCAGGCTTAGCAACTGATATTCAAGCGCAGTTAATGTCTTGTTTGACAGTGGCTAATGGCCAAAGCACAATATCAGAGAAGATTTATGAATCTCGCTTTGCTCATGTTGCCGAGCTTAATAAGATGGGAGCTAAGATTCAGATTGAAGGGGCACTAGCTAGAATTTCAGGCGTTGCTTGTTTAAGGGGAACGACAGTTAAGGGACATGATATTCGCGCTGCTGCAGCAATTCTAATTGCGGGATTAGTTGCGGAAGGGGAGACTGTTATTCAAGACGCCGAGCATTTAATGCGTGGTTATAGTAAATTAATGGAGAAGTTAATAGCACTTGAATGTCAGGTCAGTCTTAATCAGCACGCGCACAGTTTGGAATCCAATGTTGGTTGTTAGATTCTAATGAACAATCAAATTCCGCTAAAATTACGTAAGGTAATTACTTATCAAACCGATAACTTCTATTGGCATTTAGGCTTACGACGAATTAAATCTTATTTTGAGCAGGACGTTAGTCGGCATACTTTTAGTGCTACATATCTTTATGGTTCGCCCCGTTCTGGTAAAACTCATTTATCAATTGTCTTGAGTCAGTTCTTTACCAACCATAATTTCTATCCTCAAATTATTACTGCTGATAATTTTGATTCCCAAACATTAAAGCCAAATTATACAGATCAAGATGTTTTGATAATTGACGATTTCCAAAATTTTCTAACCAACATTTACCCAGAGGCAGAAGACTTAAGTAGCCGATTTATTGATCTGTATGAATCCGTGAAGCGCAATTCAGCTAAACTAATTATCTTTGCCGATCAGCCTTTCCAAAATTATATTTTAAATGATCATTTATCTAGCCGATTAGCAAACATGCAAATTTATAGTTTGGATAACGTACAAGATGAAGACTTAAGTAAAATGATCTTTACCCTAGCTAAGCAAAGAGGAATACTCCTTAATGAAGCGCATCAAGAATATTTAGCGAAGCGCTTACCCCGCTCCATTTCATTAATTGAAGCATACTTGGAGAGGCTGACTTACTTTTTAACCGAAACAGGAATTCCCTTAACTAGAGCTAATTTATCCAAAGCGCTGTAGAATCTTTGCTTTTTAATTTAAGGCCTACAGACTAAACATGCCACCAAGCTCTCGAAGAGTCGCGTGCAGCATGCTTAGCTTTAACTACCTGGTGATTCATTATTAAAAGCAATAATTTTTATCATCGCCTACATATTCCTATATTTTGCTTTCATTCAAACAGTGTTACTGTCTTGAGTGCTACTTTGGATCGGATAGGCACCGGCAAAGTTCCTTTTAAGCTACATATTCCCTAATCTATGAAAAAATTTCTAATTTTCTTTCTTCTTTGTTTCCTTCTCGGAGCATGCAATGCCATTCCAATTAATCCGGAAACTAACCAACCACTTGTACCCAACATTGAAAAGTATGATCATGAACAACGCTTGGGGATTCAACAAGAAGTAATCAACATGCAAGAAAAACAAAAAGAAAGACAAGAGAGCGAGCATCTTGAGCTAAAGAAGCAGGAACATTACAACGATCGGGCAGAAAGATTTAAAACTAAGTAGGAAAGTTATGAAGTATATTATTCCGATAATTTTATCACTAATCGTTGGCTGTTCTAGTTCTGATTATCAGGCAAATGACAGTGATCGTGGGGCTGCCGCAGGTGCTGTTGTCGGTGGTGGACTGGGAGCTGTAATTGGAAGCCAGTCGGGAAGTACTGCTGGGGGATTAGCCTTAGGAACAATTGCGGGCGCTGGTGTTGGGGCTATGATCGGACATCGCTTCCAAGAAAAAGATGATGTTATTGATACTCAAGCAGAAACAATTCAACAACAGCAAAGACAGTTGCAACTTCATCAAAATGAAGTGGATCAGCTACGTCGTTCTACTCAAGATCAAGTATCATTTACTGGTAATCCTCCTGCTTCGAATTTAGTAATTGAGAAAGATTTGAAAGAATCATTTCCGCAGAGTACAAATCATTTAGCGTCTTCTAAAATTGCTGAATCTAATTTTGAAAGAGCTCCTGTGGCTTTGGAATCTGCTCCCATTGAAGTACCAACAGCAATGCCAGTGGAAGAGATTGAGCAAATCCAAGAGGTCAAAGTAATTGAGCCAATAATCAGTGAAACAGCAATAATTGAGTCAGAGCCAGTAGTTGTAGCTAAGGTAGATGTTGCACCAGTTCCCCAGCAAGAATTGCCAAAAGTTCAAGCAATTCAAGAAATGGACACACGGGCAGCTTATAATTGGAATCAAGAAACAACTACTGCAAGTGCTCCAAGTGTTACGCCGGAATGTCAGGAAGCAAAGAAAGAAATTTCTTCTGCTGGGCAGGCTGAAATTACAGCAGAAAAATTATATCATTTTCGTAGGGCACAGCGTCTTTGCCCAGAAGATCTCACAGTTCATACGGGACTTGGGAAAGTTTACTTAGAGCTTGATCGGAAGGACGAAGCTCGGCATGAGCTTCAGGAAGCACTGAAACGTGATCCTGAGAATCAAGAAGCAAAAGATTTAATGAATAAATTATAATTTATTTCGTTATTTAATCGAAAGTTTAAAGTTATGACAAAAAGTATTTTCCGAATGTTTAAAAATTAGGTTTGTGTTTTTTGTCATAACTATATCATTTTACTATCCCTCCGGGGAATAGAAATCTCCAAAAAATAATATCCCAATGGAAATTACTTTTTGGACTTACTATATTAATTATTAGAATTCAGATGAAAAAGTATTTAGCTTTAGTTTTAGTTATTGCCCTCTGTTCTTGTAGTGGCTACCAAATGAATAGTCGAGATAAAGGAGCTGCTGCTGGTGGTGCCTTGGGGGCTGGATTAGGTGCAATAATAGGTCATAAAACTGGTTCGGCTGGTGCTGGTGTGGCAATCGGTGCCGGACTTGGCGCAATTAGTGGTGGTTTAATTGGAAACTCCATGGATAAGCAGGATGAAGCGATGGATCAAATGGATCAGCGACTTTCCGCACAGGATCAGATGATTCAAGAGAATGAGCGAATGATTCGCGAGTTAAAGGCCGGTGGACTAGATGTTAGTCAAACAGACCGCGGTATTGTTGTAAACCTACCTGATGTTCTTTTTGATTTTAATAGCCATCGCTTGAGATCTGATTCTTACAGCAAGATCGGAGAAATTACCGATGTGGTCCGTAAGTATCCTGATCGTAGCGTATTAATAGAAGGTCATACAGATTCTGTCGGAACAATGACTTATAACAAGCGACTTTCCGAGGACCGTGCATACTCTGTAGCCGATGAGATCGTTGCCAAAGGGGTATCTAGAAGCAGATTGACGGTGAAAGGTTATGGTGAGTCTAGGCCTGTAGATATTAATACTACAAATAGCGGACGTTCTAAGAACCGGCGCGTGGAAGTTGTTATTCAGAATTAAACAATTTTCCTACTTTCCACCTATATCATTAGATGGAAAGTCTTTCACTTATTAAACTTATTTGACTATCTCTAAGCTACTTGGATCAAAGTAGGATTTGGTCCCATTATCCCACTGTACTTTAATCAGTTCCGGAATTGCTTTTTTTGAGGCACTATTGGTAATAGCCTCTTTCCTTACTTGAATTACAGTTCCTAAGCTACCTTTAGAACGTGTGCTTTTAACTCTGTCTTTTTCTTTAAATTCCATGGAATCCTTCAATTTGCTAATAAATTCTTAGATTAGACTACTATATTAAGTAAAAAGAGTCAGTATTTAAAATAATATAGTAAACCTAAGAAGGAATTTCCGAAAAACCTTTTCGGAATTCCAGTTAGGCCTACTATATATTTGTTGTTTTTAGGCATTTAAACGTGTCTATCCCTCTTTCGCTTCCGCCTTCGCTAAAACTTCGGCGGACAAGAAACTACAATGTAAATGCTAGACGCTCGAGCCTCAAAAAATAATTTTCTTAACAGAAATCCATTTTTGGACGTTCTATATACTGATTCTTTTTAGATAAAGGATTTATTCGCTACCAAATAGCATCCGATAGCATCATATAGTTATGACCTTAATTTAGTCTTATATAAAAGACTTAAGTTTGGGTAATTCTAATTCATTTTGTTCGTGGATGGTTTTTAAAAGGTTTAGCTCATGGCAATAGATCGCAAGACGCTTCGTGGAAACTTAACTTGTTCCTTCTGTGGTTCAGGTCAGGAAGTAACTAAAAAGTTAATCGCTGGTCCGGGAGTATATATTTGTAATTCTTGCGTTGAAAATTGCAATCAGGTTTTAAAAAAAGATACCAAAAAAAGGGCTAGCCAGCATCAAAAACTGACTATCCCTTCTCCTAAAATTATCAAGGAAAAATTAGATCAGCATATTATTGGCCAAGAGGAAGCAAAAAAAATCCTTTCTGTTGCTGTTCACAATCATTATAAAAGAATTAATAATAATTTCGACATAGAGTCAGAGGTAGAATTAAGTAAATCAAATGTTCTAATCCTTGGGCCAACTGGTTCTGGAAAGACATTACTCGCGCAAACAATTGCTAAGATTATTGATGTTCCTTTTGCCATGGTTGATGCAACAACTTTAACCGAAGCAGGTTATGTTGGAGAGGACGTAGAAAATATTGTAGCGGGATTATTACAGTCAGCCAATTATGATGTTGCCAGGGCGCAACATGGAATTGTGTTTGTAGATGAGATTGATAAGCTTTCTCGTAAATCTGATAGCCCTTCAATTACACGTGACGTTTCCGGAGAAGGCGTACAGCAAGCGTTACTAAAGATGATGGAGGGAACTGTCGCGAATATTCCTCCTAAGGGTGGACGAAAGCATCCGCAACAAGAATTTATTCAAGTTGATACCAGCGATATCTTATTTATCTTTGGTGGTGCATTTGAAGGCCTGGAACGGATTATTTCTAACCGTAATGGGAATAAGTCCTTAGGTTTTGGCATGGAACGAAAAGCAAATTTCAATGCTGAAACAGCAATTTTAGAAGTGGAAACAGATGATCTCATGAAGTTTGGGATGATTCCTGAATTTTTAGGAAGATTACCAATTGTCGCACCACTTAAAAGTTTAGATGCTGCTGATTTAGTTCGAATTTTAACTGAGCCTAAAAATGCTTTGGTCAAGCAATTTCAGGAATTACTAAATGTTAATGATGTTGCCCTTACTTTCACAACCGATGCCTTAAAAGCAATTGCTGAGTTAGCAATTACTAAACAAACTGGGGCGCGAGGATTACGTGGCATTATTGAGAAGTCCCTTCTGGAAGTCATGTTTGATATTCCAAGTATGGATAATATTAGTGAAGTTGTAGTAACAGCCGAGGTGATTCAGGGACAAGCAACGCCATTATTAGTTGCCCGTAAAGAAAGAGCTGTAGGTTAGTGCGTTTAGCTCAGATTATTAGTAAGTTTTTTCTTGCGACAGAATGTGCGCTTCTGTAAGCTAGCATTTGTCTGTGAGTTTAAAATATATTTAACTCGATGCGTTCTGATCGACAAAAACCAAATGTTGTTCAAGGGACCTTAGATTTTGAGGGTGGAAGAGCCTCGCGTACAAACCTCACCCCGCTACCACCTGCTAGTAAGTCACAGGCCGAGTGTTTAGATAGAATTCAGACTAATCCAGAATTAACTAAAGATGAGAAAATCTTGTTGAAGCTAGTTTCCACGATGCTTCTTTCTATTAAGCTAGAAGCTGACCGTACTTCAGCACTTCCTAAAGTTACCTTTCTTGATTTAACATCAGGTGAAAAAAAAGAATTCCGATTTAGTAAAATTACTAACGAAAAGGAAGTACATAGACTCAATGCTAGCGAATTGCGCACGGAGTTTTTAAATTCTTTCAAAGAATCAACTGGCCTTGATTTACATGAGTATCTTTTAAAGGTCACGCAACTTAAGTTTGAGACTCAGGTTGAACCTAGATTTTTTATCAAAGCATATCAAGCATTATTGACTGAGGGCCTAAAGAAAATAATACTTGATGGCTATGTCCAGCAAGAATTGCAGGAGTTAGCACTAGCACAAAGTGATGACACCATGGATCTAAGTTTTAGTAAGATGCAAAGTAGTTTAGATCAAAGAAATTTAACAGAGGCTGTCTTGGCTGATTCCTTATTCTTATTGAACAAGACCGTTTCGGAGTTGATTGACTGTCATTATACTCATCCAAATATTCGTAGTGCCCACCGCCTATTTTCTGAAGCCAGAATAAAGGAAGCAGAAAATACTAATCGCCATTTGCTAAGATAAATAGGTAGTATCTTTGTTTTCCTCAGTTATTAAACATATTTTTTAAGGTTAATAACCCTAGCGATCCTGCGACCATTAAGAGGTACTTTGTAAATATCGAAATTCATTTAGTATCCCTGACTTTCCAGAGCCGAAGCTTCTTGTTATACTCTTAGTATACTTTTACCTAATTTTTATATGTCGATAAATATTAAGCTCAATAAAAAACCTATATCTGCTATCAGCGAGGTTGATTTTCAGAATTTAGTTTTTGGTAGGACTTATGCCGATCATATGTTTGTTGCTGATTATGATGGTGAATGGACTGATTTTCGAATTGAGCCCTATGGACCATTAAGCTTAACGCCAGGAAACGCTACTTTGCATTATGGACAATCAATTTTTGAGGGAATGAAAGCTTACCGCACAATTGATGATCAAGTTAAATTGTTTAGACCGGAAAAAAATTGGGCCCGTTTAAATCGTTCTGCTGAACGAATGCAAATGCCAGCTATTTCGGAAGAAATATTTTTTGATGGATTAAATGCCCTTTTAAATCTAGACAAGGCCTGGGTCCCTGCGGGTGAGGGAATGTCATTGTATATCCGTCCCTTTGTCTTTGCTGCTGATGAGTATATTGGGATTCGTCCTTCCACTAAATATAAATTTATAATTTTTTCGTGTCCTGTTGGGAAATATTATTCTCAACCATTAAAGGTCCGGGTGGAGGAACATTATTGTCGGGCTTCGAAGGGTGGAACAGGTTTTGCTAAAACAGCAGGTAATTATGCTGCCTCATTAAATCCTATGTTTGCGGCCCAAAAAGATGGTTATGACCAACTAATCTGGACTGATGCGGCAACTCACCAGTTTGTGGAAGAGTCCGGTACAATGAATTTGATGTTCTTAATTAACGGTAAGCTTGTTACTCCGGCATTAGGTGATACTATTTTAGCAGGTGTTATTAGGGATTCTATTTTGGAGATGGCTAAAGGTTGGGGCATGGAGATTGAAGAGCGCCCCGTAGCTGTTAAAGAGATTATCTCAGCAATTGATGCAGGTATCTTGCAAGAAGCTTTTGGAATGGGTACTGCTGCGGTTGTGGCCCCAATTAAAACAATTGGTTTTCAAGGACAAGATTATCAACTGCCAGAGTTTAATTCAGATTCTTTATCTTCCAAGATTGCTAAGGAATTTACTGATATTCGCTATGGGAAAATTGTTGATCGGTTTAATTGGATGAGAGGAATCTAAGTCTTGTTAATTATTATTTTATTTAAAGCTAAAATGAACAAGGGATTTACCCTAGTTGAACTATTAGTAATTATTGTAGTCGTAGGTATTTTAGCTAGTTTGTCTGTCCAAGTATTTGAGGAGTTTCGAAAAGCTGCTTATAAAGCAAATGTTATCACAACGTCAAAGAACATTTTGACAGCGGCCAATGCAATAGTAGATGATATCCCAATAGGTTCGTCTTCACTAGCACACGGTTATTCAGCCTCTATGTCTATTTCTGCAACTGTAATGACAGAAAATAAAACAAATTATTCAGCTACTCATAATGGTTTGGGATTTTATATGCCATCCCTTCTTAATAACACCGACCCAAATAGGCTTCGTTATTTTTTATCAATCACCAAAAATGGTGGTTTTGGAGCTGGCTATCAAATTTATCTTGGGGTAAAGGATTGTCGAGTGTCTGGAACCTACGTAATACAAGCTAACACAGGGGGTTATTCTGATGCTTGGTTGAGCTGGGGATCTTGCTCATAGAAATTGAGTGGTTAGATTTTCTAAGTATCAATTTTTTTAGGAATTAGTAGATACAAAAAAACCAGATTAAGTATTAACTTAATCTGGTTTTTCTTTTTGTTCTATCTAAGAAGTTATCTAGAATAGAATTCCACAACGCGCTGTAATTCACAGATGATTGGAACTTCTTGTCTTTCAGGCGAACGCATGAACTTACATGTGTAAGCACTTTTGTCTTGCTCGATGTATGGAGGAACAATTGTTTTATGAACTGCAACCTGAACCATCGGAAGTTGTTGGCTCTTTTCTTTAACTGCAACAATGTCAGTAGTCTTAACTAAGAAAGAAGGAATATCTACTTTTTTGCCATTAACCATAACGTGTCCGTGAACAACGAACTGGCGAGCAGCAAAAATTGTTGGACAGTAACCAGAACGATAGATCATTGCATCTAAGCGAGACTCTAAAGTATTGATTAGAAGTTCAGAACTATTTCCTTTACTTTTGATAGCATCGTCACAATATTTTCTTAATTGTCTTTCACTAATATTATATTGAAACTTTAAACGTTGCTTTTCAAGTAACTGCTTACCAAATTCTGACTGTGCCTTTCTTCTTTTGGCACCATGTTGTCCTGGTGGATTTGGGCGTTTGTTCATTACTACTGCAGCTTTATCTGTCAGTGCAATTCCTAGCTTGCGGGATAATTTAACTTTTGGGCCTCTGTAACTCATAATAAAAAAATGTAAAGTAATTTTAGGTCGTTAGTAATAAGTTATCTAGCTGAATTAGTCAACTTTAAGGGGTTCTGTTTATTGCTTACCTAGTGCCGGATCAACTTTTAGCGATATTTAACAATTAGTATTATCTTTAATAGTATCAAGTAGTTACAAGTAAGCAGTGGTCATTATAGAAAATTTATTGGTTACAAAGATATTGATAAAGTTGCTACGTAAAATGTAATTTTATAAATTTTTACTTAGCTCTTGCTCGTAAAGACTTGTTCCTCGCCAGATAGTAAACGCTGAATATTTTCACGATGTTTGTAGGCAATAACCAAGCTGATGATTAGCAGGTGAGTTCCAAAGTCCCAGTTAGCTGTCAGTATTACCCCAAGAAAAGGGACGGCAGCAACGGCGATAAGCGAAGCTAAAGATACAATTCGTTTTAGTTTAAAAATAACCCCAAAAATAATCAGAGCACTAATTCCAAGTAGCGGTGATAATCCTAAGATTGCCCCCAGTCCAGTTGCCACACCTTTACCACCCTTTAAAAATTTTGGCAGGGAGAAACAGTGTCCGAGGACTGTCATGATTGCAACCAGACTGTTGATGTTATTTAGTGACTCAATGTTGGTAACGACTAAGACGGGAAGGAGGCCTTTTAGTAAATCAACCACTAAGGTAATTAAGCCAGCTTTCTTACCAATGTTACGAGCAATATTAGTAGCGCCAACATTTCCACTGCCAATTTTTGTAATATCAATTCCTTGAGACTTAGCAACTATTAGTCCTGTGGGAAAACATCCGATTAAATAGGCACAAATTAGAATAAGAAGTGTGGTCATTTATGAAAAGAGTAAAGAATCAATTTGCAATACTGGATTATCATGATTGAAAACATAAGATCCAGCAACTAATATTTCTGCTCCTGCTTGCCAACATTTTTTGCCGGTTTCTAAATTAATTCCACCATCCACTTGTATTTTAGTAGGGAGCTTTTTAGTGTTGATATACTCTGCAGCGAGCTTAATTTTATTAATCATCTCGGGCATAAATGCCTGTCCACCATAGCCAGGCTCAACGGTCATAATTAAAAGCAGATCTAGTTCTGGAATTAAATCTTGAAATAACTCGAATGGTGTATTTGGTTTGATTGCTAGGCCTGCTTGGACTCCTTGTTCTTTTAAAGATTGTAGCAATCTGCTTGCCTGCTTAGTTGCTTCTAAATGAAAAGTAATACCTGCTGCTCCTGCTTTAATAAATTCCTGAAAATGATTTTCGGGATGGTCGATCATTAGGTGAACATCTAGAAACTTTTGGGAATATTTTTTACAGACTGAAACAACATTGTCTCCAAAAGTAATTGGAGGCACAAATGATCCGTCCATCACATCAATGTGGATCCAAGCTGCCTGAGATTGGTTGATCAGTTCTAAGTCATGAGATAAGTTTCCTAAGTTTGCAGCCAAAATAGATGGGGCAATTATAATCTTATTCATTTAAATTGTTCTCCTGTCTGGAAATTATTTCCTTGTAAGTATTCTTGAGTTGTCATAATTCGCTTACCTTCGGCTTTAATACTTTTAATAATTAAACTACTATTTTGGCAAGCAATTTCTAAAGTAGTTTTATCAACGTAGATAATCTGCCCAGCTGTATGTTGATGTGGCTCAGTGCGAACTTCAGAATCTAAGATTTTAAGAATTTTATCTTGATATGAAGTGTACGCACCAGGGAAAGGACTGAAGGCGCGAATTTTATTGTGAATAGTTTTTGCTGACTGGTTCCAGTTAATTTTTTCTTCTGCTCTAGATATTTTTTTGGCATAAGTAGCCAAGTTGGAATTCTGGGGAGTTAGACTTAATTCTTGATTTATAATTTTAAGCAAATCAGCTTTGATTATCTCTGCCGATAATCTTGCTAAGCGATCGTGCAGAGTACCGGTAGTTTCATTAGTTTTGATTGGAATAGTTCTGGAGGAATAGACTGGTCCAGTATCTAATCCTGCTTCCATTTTCATTAAACATACACCTGTTTCGGAATCACCGGCTTCGATTGCACGATGAATTGGAGCAGCTCCTCGCCATCTAGGAAGCAGTGAAGCATGAACATTTACTGAGCCATTTTTGGGAAATTCTAAAACGCTTAAAGGGATGATCTGGCCAAAAGCAAGGACGACAGCAAGGTCAATTGGAGCCAGCATTTGTAGCTCAGATAAAAATTCAGCTATCTCGCGCTTAATATTTTCCGGTTGTAAGACTGGCAAATTATGTTTTAAGGCTAAGTCTTTAATTGGTGAATGTTGAAGTTTTTTTCCGCGACCACTAGGGCGATCTGGTTGAGTAATAACTGCAACTATTTCCCAAGCAGAATTATTAATTAACTGCTCAAGTGTTGGAACCGAGAAGGCTGGAGTTCCATAAAAAATGATTCGGGGTTTATTATTCATTTTCATCTTCTGCATCTGGATCATAGTTTTGCAGCCATTTCTCAAACATTTTCTTTTTTAGTCGCCCGAGGTGATCAATAAAAAGTACGCCCTGTAAGTGATCAATTTCATGTTGCAGACATCTTGCTAACAGTCCATCAGCTTCGATTTCAAATGGTTTAAGATCTTGATCCAGGGCACTTACCTTTACAATTTGAAAGCGAGGAATTGTCTCACGATATCCAGGAATACTTAAACAGCCTTCCTCCGACTTAATTTTATTTTGAGTATGAATAATCTTGGGGTTAATCAAGACGATTGGAGAGGCTTGTTTTTCAGAGACATCAATAACTGCTAGTTGTAAATTTACACCAACTTGTGGTGCAGCTAGACCAACTCCTTCTTCGTAATACATCGTTTGAATCATGTTGGTAATTAGTTTCTTAATTTGTGGGGTGATCTTAGTAATCTCCAGATTCTTCTCACGCAGAATCGGCGATGGATAAAATTCTAATTTAAGAGTACTCATTTAATTTGTTACTAAAACTTGCCAATTAAAAATTCTGTTCTGGTTAATCAAAATAGCCCCAAGTTAGCCTTTTAAGAGGTATGAATCTTAACATGAAATTCAAATCCGTTATACTATAAGCAGGTAGTCGTTAACAAACAGACAGGAACTACCCGTTTTTGTGGCCTCCGGTATTGACCTTTTGAAAGCTAAATACATTTAATGTTCTCAAACTCCTTAGAGGTTTGCTCCGACTTGCAAGTCTCTGGGAAACTAAATATTAATAGGCGTTGTAAATAAGCTACCCAAGCCAAAAAACAATGGGTAATAAATAGCAGATTAAGTTTAATTTGTCCTTACTTTATCTTTATTTGGAGGATCTATTTAGGTAGAGTTAATACTCCCAGAGTAGTCCTTTGAGAGCTTAAAAATCTACAAATAAAAATGATCTTAAGGAAGGCTCAGACTGTGACAATCTCTTTAGAAAAGGCTAAGATAATTTATAGTCAACTAAAAATTATTCTGGCAATGATTTTTTGAATCCCTGTTGATTTTGTAAAACTTTTGCTCAGTGCACTGTCCCCTTCAATGAAACTCAAATTATATTTATTTTTAGTTCTACTTTTAGGCGTCTGCTATCAACTGCTTATTACTCAGCAGTTAATTGCACCAGGAATAGCTCAGTTAGTCTGTGCAATATTAGTTATTACTCTGTCTTTAAAGCTTAAAGTTAACAATCAAAAAATGCATACTGGCTTGATAATTTTAACCTTATTAATTACTATTACTTGGTTTGTAATCGTTAGTAAAAAACCCGATTTATTTGAGGCTCAGTTTTACTTAGCCAATTTTGCTGATGACTTACATGGCAAAGAAAGTCGTAAGTTTTTACAGGATCTAAATCTTGCTTGGCCAAAAGATTCAAATGTCAAAATCTATAAACTAAATTACTCAGTTAGTAGTTATCAGGAAGCCCAAAAGCTTTTAAGTAAGAAAGAAAAAGCAAGAATCATTGTCTGGGGAAATTCAAATCAACTAAATCTTTTAATTGCCCCACCCTATAGTATAAATTTAAACGATTTAGCATTAACTGCGGAGCTGAATTTAGGTTTAAAATTGGTCAGTGATGTTCCAATGATCAGGGTCTTTCGTAAGCCGCATCAGGCTACAGTTGATTTTACAGCAGGACTTCTGGCGGCAATTAGTAAACCAACTGAATTAAATTTAAGGTCAATTGGAGCAGTCTCGCAGGTCTGGAGATCTTCTATTCATCTAGCTTATTTACGTTTCAAGTTAGCGAATTATCTTTTTTTAAAAATGTTGAATAACTCTGAGGCTTGGCAGGATGCTAGTTTCAAATGTATATTAAAAGAGTATCGCCGAGCGGCGTTTTATGTCCGAAAAGCAGAACATCCTGAGCTAGCAGCTGCTATCAATAATAATGTTGGATTATTAAAATATTTGAAAGTTCTTTATAATGCCAAGAAATGGAGAAAAAAAATACCGAAAAAGTTTAGAGCCATTAGTAGTTTAAAAACGATTAAAAATCCACTTAATTTTCCTTATCGGGCGCTGCAGATAGCGGAGTGGAATTTAAAATTGATCAAGCAACTACATAACAGAAAGAAACCAAAAAAGACAAAACATGAAATATGATAAGTTGATTACTGAAAATTTAAATAATGTTCTGGTTGAAACAGACTATTCACGACTTGGTGATAAGTATGTGGGTAAAGTAAGAGATTGTTATTTTTCCAAGGATGTAAGCTATTTAATTACTACTGATCGACTTAGCGCTTTTGATCGAATTCTTACTACAATTCCATTTAAAGGTCAGGTTATCACAGAAATGGCCATGGAGAATTTTAAATTGACCGCTGATATTATTGAAAATCACCTTATTGATCATCCGGATCCAAACGTAATGCTTGTTAAACAAGCGCAAATGGTTCCTGTTGAAGTAGTAGTTCGTGGTTACCTTGCAGGTAGTGCAATTCTTGATTATCAAGCTGGAAGGGAGATTTCAGGGGTTAAATTACCTGTTGGCTTAAAGGCATTCTCCAAGTTCGCCGAACCTTTGATTACCCCATCGACTAAAGCACCACAAGGAGATCATGATCTCCCAATCTCAGAAAAGGAAATTATTAGAACAGGTTTAGTGCCTGTTGCCTTGTGGCAAGAATTACGCGAGAAAGCAATTGCTTTGTTTCAGCGAGGTCAGCAAATTGCTAAGAAAAAAGGTTTAATTTTAGTTGATACAAAGTATGAATTTGGAATTTATCAGGGGAAGTTAATCCTTGCTGATGAAATTCATACCCTTGATTCTTCGCGCTATTGGGAGGAGTCTTCTTACGAGGAAGCTTTTGCTTCGGGAAGCAGCCCCATAATGTTGGATAAGCAAAATGTGCGTGCATGGTTATTGCAACAGGGTTTTAATGGAGAGGGTCCTGTTCCAACAATAAGCGATGAGTATCGAAAATCTGTCGCTAATTTATATTTAAGTTCCTTTGCACGCTTAATGGGTCGTGAATTAGCAGTAGATTCTCGTCCAATTCATGATCGTATTCGTGAGAATTTAAAACTGGCTAAATGACTGAACAAAAAGACTTTTCTGATTTAACAATTATTTCTCCAACGCTGAATGAGGAACAAAATATTCCTGAGTTATTACGAGTTTTGACCGAGATCTACACAGGCGCAAGTATTATTATTGCTGATGATGGTAGTAAAGATCGCACTGCTGAGATTGTTCGTGATTGGATTATTAAAAATCCTAAAATCAAGTTACTGGATCGTTCCGCAAAGCCTGTGAAAGGTCTGACTGCCAGTGTGATGGAAGCAATCCAAGAAGCAGAAACAAAGTATTTTCTAGTTATCGATGCTGACTTACAGCATCCACCACTTTTAATTAAAGATTTATATGATCTAGCAAGAAATGGTACTAAAATTGTAGCAGGGGTCAGAAAACCTTATCAAGAAAATCAAGGGTGGCACAGGATTGTTATTACAAAATCGGCAACACTATTGGCAAAATTATATTTAAAAATTGTGAAAGGATTAATAGTTAGTGATCCGATGTCTGGTTTCTTTTTATCTAATTCACAAGATTGTCAAAAGTTAATTAAAGAACACGAACTACGTTTTGAACCCCTGGGTTACAAGGTCTTTTTTGATTTATTAAAGATATTTCCAAAGGATACAAGTTATCAGGAGATTCAATATCAGTTTTCATTTCGGACAAATGGTAAATCTAAGCTTAGCCCCAAGCATGCTTTTTATTTCCTAAGAGGATTACTTAAGTAGGCATTTAAACTTGATACTTGCCCGCCGTAACTTTCATATCCGCCGAAGCTTTCTTGTCCGCCGAAGCTTTAGCGAAGGTGGAAGCCCTATTTTATAAAGCCGCTAAATATAGAAAATCCAAAAAATAATTTCCATTGGGAATTACTTTTTGGACTTAACTATATAAAGACAACACTTAATCTTTTATATTTGGTTAGATTAAAGCTTATTATCCTTACTGTTTCTTTAATAAATCGCGAATTTCTATTAATAACTTTTCTTCAGCTGTTGGTCCGGCAATAGGTGCCTCAGGAGCATCTTTTTTAATTTTATTAATCGCTTTAATCATCAAAAAAATACAGAAAGCTAAAATTAAAAAATCTAGGGAAGTCTGTAAAAAGCTACCATAATTAAAAGTAACAGCAGGACTTTTATCAATTGCTTCTTTAAGAGTCACCTTTAAGTTTGTAAAATCAGTTCCTCCCATGATTAATCCCACTGGTGGCATGATCAAATCATTCACTAGTGAAGAAACAATTTTACCAAAGGCTCCGCCAATGATAATTCCAACTGCCATATCAACCATATTACCTTTGATTGCGAACTCTTTGAACTCATTAATTATTGACATGAAATATCCTATTTAAAATTATCACTTTCATCTAAAGATTGAACGAAGACTTCATTGCCATCAAGGATTCCATCTCCATTGGTATCTGGATTAGTTGGATCCATACCAAACCAAGTTTCGAAGATATCATAGATTTTATCACGATCTAAATCTTTTCTTTTAGATTTTAAGATTTTATTTACTCGGCCTCGTAAATCAGTCTCAAGAAAATCAGCAATTTCTTGATATCCAGTAGAACTTGGGTGTAATAGATCCGCCCCCAAAATATTAATATCAAATTCTTCATCAAAAAATAACTCTACCGGTAGGCCACGTGATTTAAAACGACGCAAGTTTTGATTTAGATCGTCTACAAATAATTGCAGATCTAATTCATGAATATTAGTGCGAGTTGTGGGGATAAGTGTTGCTACCATGAAATAGGGAACAACTTTAGAATCTCTTTTCTGGTAGACTTTTTTTAGAAAACTAACAATTCTTTTAATGTTTCTGACTGTCGGTAGTGTGATCTGCTCAAGTGGGGAGTTCCAGAAATCATTTCTCCCAACATCAATAATGACGATATCGGCATCTTTTAGTAACTTGGAAGTTAGTTTCTTATTGATATTACGTTTAAAATCTCGAAGTAATTGATCACTGCGAATACCACGAATACCAATATTAGAAAAAGTATAGCCGGTTTGAGCTTCAAGTCTTGCTACGTAGCCACCATCACCATCATAGAATGGGTCCAAGCTATCACCATCCACTCCTTTGACAATACTATCACCAACGACAGCAACTTTGTATTGTTGGTCACAATTAAAATCGATCATTTTGCGATCGATTCTAGGACATGCGACTAGATCGCTAGCAATTACAACAATAGTTGTAAGAATGGCGAACAGTCGGATCATGGATGTTTAGTTATTTTTTAGTTTTTGTAGGAACAACAACTTTAGTCGTTTTCTTTTTACGACTATTGCCATTAGAACCTTTAAAGATTTTTCCACGTTTTGTTTTAGGATCACCTTTTCCCATGATAATATTTCCAGTATTTAAAAAATTTTTAATACGATCAGCTTAAGCTGATCGTATTTGCTTATATGTTAATAACGATAATGGTCTGGCTTAAATGGTCCTTCCACTGAAGCACCAATATACTCAGCTTGTTGTGCAGTTAATTTAGTAAGTTCAACACCAAGTTTACCAAGGTGTAGTCGAGCAACTTTTTCATCTAACTGTTTTGGTAATGTGTAGACTCCAATCTTATATTTCCCAGCATTTTTGTAAAGTTCGATCTGAGCCAAGACTTGGTTAGTGAAAGAACTAGACATTACAAAACTTGGGTGACCAGTTCCGCAACCTAAGTTAACTAAACGACCACGAGCAAGAACAATTAAAGATTTTCCAGATGGCATAATGAAACGATCAACTTGAGGTTTGATATTAATTTCTTTAGCACCAGACTTTTTCTCTAACCAAGCCATGTCAATTTCATTATCAAAGTGACCTATATTACAAAGAATTGCATGATCTTTCATTTCTAAAAAATGAGCAGCTTGAATTACATTTAAATTCCCAGTAGCCGTCACAAAGATATCACCTTTAGGAGCTGCTGTTTCCATTGTAACTACTTCAAATCCTTCCATCGCAGCTTGTAGCGCACAGATTGGATCAATTTCAGTTACAAGTACTCTGGCACCATAAGCCTTCATGGAACGAGCTGAACCTTTACCAACATCTCCATATCCCGCTACAACAACAACTTTACCAGCTATCATTACATCTGTTGCTCTTTTGATTCCGTCAGCTAAAGATTCTTGGCAACCATATAGATTATCAAATTTAGATTTAGTCACAGAATCGTTAACGTTAAATGCTGGGATTTTTAACAAGCCCTTTTGTAACATTTGGTTTAAACGAAGAACCCCAGTTGTTGTTTCTTCCGATACACCTTTGATCTCAGTTAATAGATGAGCATATTTCTCATGAATCAGTTTTGTTAGGTCACCACCATCATCTAGAATCATGTTAGGACCCTTGTCACCAAACATAATCGTTTGTTCCATGCACCAATCATATTCTGCTTCAGTTTCTCCCTTCCAAGCAAATACTGGAATACCAGCAGCAGCGATTGCTGCAGCAGCTTCATCTTGAGTTGAAAAAATATTGCAACTTGCCCAGCGAACTTCAGCACCAAGTTGAACTAAAGTTTCAATCAAAACAGCTGTTTCAATTGTCATGTGTAAAGAACCAGAAATACGGGCACCTTTAAGTGGTTGCTCTTTGCCAAATTCCTCGCGAAGCGACATTAGACCTGGCATTTCTTTTTCTGACATTTCGATCATTTTTCGGCCGACTTCGGCTAGTTCAATGTTTTTAACTTTGTAATCAGTGAAGGAAGAGTTTTTCATGTTCATTTAGCTAATAGTAAATTTCAAAAATACTTATCAAAAAAGTTGAATTTACGGCGAGTGCAAATACCGGTTTCTATTCTCCCCAATTAAGCGATTGAGGATTTTAGGTTTTGCACCGCAAAAACAACATAAATAGTGTTTATCTTATTGCCAAATAAAAATATTGGCTTTTTTCAAACACTATTAATTTAATTGCAGGGTTAGACAGATTTTTTTGCGCACATTGCAAAAAAAGAAGCGTTTTTATATCAATTTTAGGAATTATAGTAAAGTTAGTCTGGTAAAAGAGCAAACTCTCTAGGATTACATTAGATTATAGTATTTAATTATTTTATAGGCTTAATTCAGACTAACTGTTACATCAACCCGGCGATTTAACTGTTTTCCTTCGGCCGTATTATTTGTCGCAATCGGCTTATTGGCACCCTCATAGCTTACAATTATCTGATGATTACTAATTCCCCGACCTTTTAGATATGCCGCTACTGATTCCGCTCGTTCTTTGGAAAGTTTAATGTTATATTTATCGTCACCAGTTTCATCTGTGTGTCCCACAACATAAACCTTGGAAATGCGTGAGTTGTTAATAAACTGATCGGCGATTTGCTCTAGGTTATTAATGGAGCCTGACTTTAAATTCGTAGCATCTGATTCAAAAAAAACTTGATAGACGTTAGCAGCAAGTTCTAAAGCCTGATCCCCATCTAATCTTGCTTGAAGATTGGCAATTTGTTGACCGTTGGCCATGTTTCTAATTCTCAAATCTTCTATTTCTTCTTCATAAACTAATAATTCATCTTCAACTTGGTCATACCCGGCACCTTGTAATGCCCCCGAAACTATACCGACACCGGCGCCAACCGCGGCACCTTCGCCTGTACGTCCAGGTGTTAATTGATTGCCAACGATAGCTCCAGCACCAGCTCCCCAGGCAGCTCCTAATACTGCTCCACCAACAGTTTTATCCGGTCCTGCTTTTGGGGAAGAACAGGCAACTAGTATTAGACAGCATAATGGGATTGACTTAAGAGTTAAGGTAATAATTTTTTTCATTTTTGAGCTTTTCTGCAAACTAACATTAATAGAGATATAATTACTACCATTAACCAAAAATAAGAACCATAAAAATTCGTAAATATAGTCCGCTCTTCAATTAGTTTGATTTTAGTATTAATCAGTCCCTCTGTAAAAAGTGGAATTTGTGCAACTACTTGACCAGTGGGATCGATTACCGCCGACAGTCCAGAATTTGTAGCCCTGGCTAAAAAGCGTCGATTCTCAATAGCTCGAAAACTGGCAATTAAATTGTGTTGTAAGGCGGCAGCGGATTTTCCAAACCAGGCATCATTACTGATATTTACCAAGATATTTCCTCCTTGAGCGCTAGCCTCACGACTAATTGCGGGGGTCAGATCTTCATAACAAATAAGTGGTACAGCTTTAATCCCATTCGCCAAATTAAATATTCTGATTTCATTTCCCGGTGTAATCGGAGCAAAATTAGGATTTAAATCAGCCAGAAAGGGAAAAGTTTCGGCTAGCGGCATGAATTCACCAAAGGGCATTAAAATTTGTTTATGGTAAGGGGGTAAAATATCTCCTGAAGCTAGAATCGCAAAAGCTGAATTATGGATGTCTTCATTAGTGAAGCTAAGTGAGCCCGTAATTAGATTTGTATTTTCAATATAGGGAATTGATGCCGATTCATTAACAGAGCGGATGTTGGATGGAACTGGACGAACGATCACCGTTTCTGGCCAAATTATTAAGTCCGGCTGATTCGTTGGCACTAGCGCTTCGCTTAAAGCTAAATAGCGATTAGGGTCTGCAGCTAAGTAAGAAACCCCTTGGCTTTTCTGAATGGATACTTCGGACTGAACAATACTAATTTTTTTCTCTGTCGCTGGAAGCAGATCGAAATGATTTGTTCTGATCATTCCATAAATTAATGTTGCCAGCAAAATCAAAACATTGATCAAAAAGGTTCGGCTTTTAAATTCATAATTTATGATCTGAAAAACTATTGCTACTATCAAAAACATTACTCCTGTTGCCAGCATGCTTCCTCCAAGATCAACAACCTGGACTAAAGATCGGAGTTCAATAATTGTATGTGAAAAATGCCAAGGGAAGATTTCAGGGTATATATATTTAGCAGTCGACCAGGCTCCGAACGCACATATAATTGGGAAACTCGGGAAGCGACTTGTTAGTTTTCTAAATAGAAAAAGAAATAAAAGATAAAGACCTGCGTGATAAAATGCGAACAGGGCATAAAGCGCTATGCTAATAGTTTGTGGATAACCTCCGAAATCAGAGATGGTTGGAATCAGCCAATAGAAGGCAGAGGCATTGGCCGTCATTCCGAAAAGAAAATAGCCTAGGTAAGAATTCGATTTGTTTTGAAGGGGAAGTAGGAGTGCGAAGAGAGCAGTGAATCCAAGCAACGCCGAAAGAATTGTATGAGGGAGAAGCCAGGCTAGTCCCAAAGCAATACCACCGAGAGATAAAATCAGCAGTGATATTGCCGGGGACAAAGCTTTCGTCACCGTTAAGCTTTAAATGGGGTAGCCATTACTGCTTTGTTACTAAGAAATTTTTCAATCCAAAGCAAACGATTGTATTTAGCAGTACGTTCCCCACGACAAACAGAACCAGTCTTAATTTGTCCGCAAGCTGTAGCTACTGCTAAGTCGGCAATAATTGTGTCTTCTGTTTCACCAGAGCGATGAGACATTACAGCCGTCATTTGATGTTCGTGAGCTAAAGCAATTGATTGTAATGTTTCGCTTAGAGTTCCAATCTGATTTACTTTAATCAAAATAGAGTTAGCCGCTTTTTTGTTAATACCGTCTTGTAAACGCTTAGCGTTTGTTACAAACAGATCATCTCCTACTAATTGAGTTTTATTTCCAATTGTCGCCATTAACTTAGTCCAACCAGCCCAGTCATTTTCGTCCAGTCCATCTTCAATACTTACTAATGGGTATTTGCTAGTCCAACCAGCATAAAGATTAATTAAATCATCTGAAGAAACACTTTCGCCACTACTTTTCTTAAAAACATATTTTCCAGTTTCGCGGTTATACATTTCGCTAGCTGCGACATCTAAAGCAAGGGCAATGTCTTTGCCAGGCTCATATCCAGCATCGCTGATTGCTTCTAGCAGAGTTAGTATTGTTGTTTCCGCATCTTTTAAGTTCGGAGCAAAGCCACCTTCATCACCAATCCCTGTACTCATACCTTTTTTCTGTAAATTCTTCTTAAGAGTATGGAATACTTCGCTAGCAGCTTGAATGTTTTCTGAAAAAGTTTTTCCAGAATGAGGAACTAACATAAACTCTTGAAAATCAAGAGAATTAGCAGCGTGGGCCCCACCATTAATCACGTTAACCATTGGTACTGGCATTTTGTAGGTAGCTTGTTCTCCACCAATATAACGGAATAGTGGTAATCTTTGACTAGCTGCAGCGGCTTGAGCAGTCGCTAAGCTGATTGCTAAAATTGCATTAGCACCAAGGTTTTGCTTATTTTCAGATCCATCAGTTGCAATTAATTTTTGATCAATTGCTTGTTGGTCGCAAGCATCAAGTCCGATAACAGCCGGAGCAAGAGTTTTTTCGAGGTTAGCAATTGCCTTTAATACCCCTTTACCCTTGTAACGCTTAGCATCTTCGTCGCGAAGTTCATGAGCTTCATGTTCCCCTGTAGAAGCACCAGATGGAACCATCGCTGTACCTAGGGCACCATTTTCTAATTCCACAGTCGCTGAAATTGTTGGGAATCCCCTGGAATCAAGGCATTCAAAAGCTGAGATTGATTTAATTTTTGAACTCATAGTAATTTATATTGTAAAAATACACTCTAAGTCTTGGATCAGAGAGCACATCTTAAAGGTAGCTAGCTTTTCTAAAACTCACATTTATTGCAAGTTATAGCGTAACTTTAAGCTAACAGCAAAACTAAAAAAGTTAATACCCCGTGTGCTCCGAAGACCTTCCCACTTGGTAAAACTTGCTTCCATTTTTTATAGTTACCCTCCAAATTAATTACCTATTAATAAATAGGGCAAATTGTTTTTTTGTAATAACTATCTGACTTTAAAATACCACCATTGATTAGAAATATTATGCTTTTTGTAGAAAGCAGCTTTTTAAAAGGCTTTAACAATGCTAATATTACCGTAGGACTTTGGTTAATTTAAGGTTTTATCCAAGAAATTTGTTGCCATGAGAAAGTACACCCCATATATCATTTTATTCCTTGTTATCCTGACTGGCGGGGCTACTTATTTTAAAGACCAAAGTTACGATCACCTTAAAACCCTTCAGTCAGACCTTTTAAATGAAAAACAAGAGTTTGAGCGTCTAGATCAAGAAGTTAAAAATCTAAAGAAACTAGTGTATGACTTAAACCATAATCCGGCTATTATTGAACAATATGCTCGTGATCATTTTGCCCTTGCAAAACCTGATGAACAAATCATCTTCTTAGAAGAACGCTAACCGCTTAGCCTTTGGCGTATCTCGAAAGAAAAAATTTGGTAAAATACTCGCTGTATCATTAGTACAGCTGCGTATTTACCAAATTTTTTAATTCGACCTCCGCTCAAACTCTAAACGCTTAGTAGCTACGTTTGAGCATTGATTGAATACTTAACAATAATATTTAATTTAACAAACTTGAGTAATTATCGTTTCCCCTCCAAGCCTGCTAAAATTTCCAATGTACTTCAAGCGGCAATGCGCGCTTATCGAATTGATAAAAAAATCTTGCAATATAACTTTGTGCTTAACTGGAAAGAGATTGTGGGCGAGGAATTGTCGGAAATCTGTAAGCCACAGAGTATTAGCGGCGAAACTTTATTTATCTCCGTTCCTAGTTCTGCTTGGGCGCAAGAATTAAGCTTCCAATCTAGAATTATTCTTGGTCGACTTCAAAAATATTTAAATGATGGTCAAAAGGTTAGTGAAGTAAGATTTAGGGTTGAAACTCCCAAAGCAAGTTAATTCCAAAAATTTAACAAAAATTAAAATGCTCGTTCAATTTTGAATCCCAGCATTAAGAATTGAATCCTAATCATCATGTTAATGGTTACAGGAATTTGTACTGACTTAGAAGTACAAAAAAACTACTTATCACAAGCTAAACTTTCTCTAGGGATTGAGACTAGATTAATTCCAAATGGGACTTCGGGAGCCGTTTTAGACATTGGCTTTGCTATCGCTGGCATTTTAAGTAGTGCTTGGGGCTTTAAAGTTGAGATAGAAGCTACCAGAGAACTTTATCGCCAAATCTTAAAAGAGTTAAGGAAGGATGGTGAAATTAAATTATTTGCCTATAGTCAGGGCAGTATTATCACTTGTAATACTTTAGTTAAAATCAAAGAAAGGCTGGTCGGGCATGGAGAGGAAGCTACTTGGAAAAAACTAGCAGAACGAATCTCGATTACAACTGTTGGTGCTGCGATGCATCTTTGGCCGAAGGAAATTAAACAGATAAACTCTTTTTCACTAGAAGGTGATATCGTTACTAAAATCACCTTACCGCTGCTTAAGATTTACCAAAAATTAGCTGGTGATGATTATCGTTTTGTAAATCCTCAAGTTGAAAAATTTGATGGTCCTAAAGAGCAGGCGCATAGCTTTACTAATTATTTAAAAATCTTAAAAGAGCGATTACAATGACCTCAGTTATTTTTATTTGCGGTATCAAATTAATAAGAGTTTAGAAGTAAAAGTTAGTCGTATCGCGAACATGGATCGGGAATATTCCAACAATACTTCTTGCTTTTTATCTGACAAGCAAAAATTAGATTATCAGGATATTCACGACAGCCTCCACCGCCAATCGGTCTCCATGTTGGGCGGTCGGGATTACTAAAGCTCGATAAGTATGCTGCTCTAAATAATGAACCATTCGGGTTCTCGTAGCGACAAGTTGCTGGATAATCACTGGTTTTAGTTAAATTAACAATTTTACCATCACTATCTGAAACAGGCTTATGTAACCAGCCATCTGGCCCATCATTAATTAATCGATTAAAATCACAATTATTATTTCCAAGAACTGGTGGGGTATTTGTATCGGGAGTATTTACGTCAGGGGTCTCATTGCTTGTTGTTGTTTGGCAGCTTCCTCCATTAGCTTGAATTACAGTCGTATTACAAAAGCAGTTGTAATTGTTTGAGGCAGAGGTAAAATAATTAATGTTAGTATGGTCAAAAGGAGCTCCAGACGGAAAGCTAAGATTTCTAATTTTATTTGTTTCAAGGTTATAAATGCGAGCACGATCATTTGTATCAACAACTGCAATTTGCTCGACTGATCCTTCTTGAAATTGACCTAAGATAATTTTTCCAGAAAGCTCAATTTTAATATTCTTAATTGTTTTTCCAGTCACATCTATCACTCTAATTAAAGTTGAATTGCTTAGGTTGCGATAGGTTAGAATGTAGTCTGCGCCAGAACGATTTCTAAGTGGACGTGGAGCTTCGTAAAGCTTTTTAAGATTTATTCCCAAAACCTTTTGCTTAGATAAAACATCATAGCAGATTAGCTGAAAGCGACCATTCATAGTACTTTTGCTTTTAATTGGATTAGCAATGCAAAATTCATCACGGCCATCATTGTTGGTATCTAAATAGGTCTTATAAAAAAATCCTTTGCCAGTTGGGAAACTAATTTCTATTGGACTTGCTCCTAAAGGATTAAGCTTAAAAAATGTTTTACTAGGTTTTTGTTCACAGACGTTATTGGAATAAGCTGCGTCGGCTAAACCATCCCCATCAAAGTCGGCTCCCGAAAGATAAAGAGCATTTGTTGCTCCGTGTATAAATGTTCCTGTTTGACCAACTAGTTTAAAAATATTCCATCTGCCAGAGTAATCAATTGTAGCTAAATTAGTCTCCTGATCAAAGTAATTAGCTGCGGCAACGTGATCAACTAGCGATCCAAATGCTAAAGATAGAGGAATTTCTACAGCATTAATCTTAGTTGACCATTTAAGTTGGTTGGTACTGTTAACCTTTGTGGAGGAGGGATCGCTTAAGCCATTGGAATCAAAGTCAAAGGGTATACCAAGTAAAAGACTTGGCGTTAAAAGAACTAAAACTAGGAAATACAGTGGTTTGTTCATGGATTGTGACTAGGAAAGTGGATATATTGTTTGATTAAATAAAACTTTGAAGGTTTTGCCAATAGTATAGTCTAAACATCGTAATAGAAATTTGCTTTATTTTGTATCTAACCTATGAAGACCCTTACTCCTAATGTTGTTAAAATAAGTCTAATTTTACTATTTGCAGGAATACTTTTTTACGTAATTGACAATAAACCTATGAACGCCGAATCTTCAGATAAACCAAAAATTAAACAAGTTATTGATTTGGAGACACATACTAGTGATGAGCCAGTAGACTGGCAGTCAAAAGGAGATGACTATTGGAAGGAGCGTATGACGCCAGAACAATTTCATGTTAGCCGTAAAGCTGGCACAGAAATGCCCTTTTCAGGTCAATATTATAAAGATAAACGAGAGGGTGCTTACCTATGTTCTAGCTGTGGTTTAGAGCTATTTGCAAGTGATACCAAATATGATTCGGGAACAGGCTGGCCAAGTTTTACCGATCCAGTTAATACTAAGAATGTTCGTTTGATTGTTGATAATTCAAAAGGGATGAAGCGTACTGAAGTTGTTTGTGCTAGATGTAATGCGCACCTTGGGCACGTTTTTGATGATGGTCCATCCGAGTCAGGGAATCGCTTTTGCATTAACTCTCTGTCATTGATCCATGAAAAAGATAAAGAATGATTTAATCGCTGTGATTTTGGCGGATCTGGAAAGAATAAATTAATTAGTTTTTCAAATCCTGAATTTACCTCTTTGCTCAGGCGATTAGATGACAAGTCTCCAGATTTGAATGGCTAAAACAATAATGTTAAACCTTAAGAGCAGATCAATTTTTTGAATTGGCTGATAGCTTAACAATAATTAAAAAATGATCGAAGTAATACCAGCTATAGATATCATCGGTGGTGAATGTGTCCGTCTTCATCAGGGCGATTATCAAGAGAAGACAGTTTATTATAAGAACCCAGTAGATTTTGCCAAGAAAATTGCTGCTGTTGGAATTAAGAAACTCCATTTAGTAGATTTAGATGGTGCTAAAGCCGGCGAAGTGAAAAATCTAAAGCTGCTAACAGAGATTAAAATAACAACCGGACTAGAGATTGATTTTGGTGGTGGAATCAAAACGCTTCAATCAGCTTGGGACGTGATAAATGCTGGAGCTGAGAAAATTAATCTTGGTAGTATTGCTGTGAAGAATCCAGAATTAACAGCTGAGATAATCACAGCGTTAGGACCAGAAAAAATTATTATGGCGGCAGATGTTAAGGATCGTTTTATTGCGATCAATGCTTGGCAGGATAAATCTTCACTAGAGTTAAATACTTTTATTAAACAATATTTAGCATTAGGAGTTAACCAATTTCTTTGTACTGATGTTAGTAAAGATGGAACCTTGGCTGGGCCAGCACTTGAGCTCTATCAAGAAATTATTAGTGATTTTCCCGAAATTTATCTAATTGCAAGTGGCGGTGTTGCTGATTATACAGATCTGACACAACTTGATCATGCCAAAGTTTCAGCTGTTGTTGTTGGTAAAGCAATTTTAGAAGGGCGAATTTCTTTAGAGCAAATTTGCTAACTGAAAGTACGCCCTCTTTAAGTACTTTCATTTCTGAGCTATGTTACATCAATGTTAGCAAAACGCATCATTCCATGTCTTGATATTAAAGATGGTCAAACTGTCAAAGGGATTAATTTTGAGAATTTACGACAAGCCGGTGATCCAATTGAATTAGCAAAGTATTACGTTCAGCAGGGTGCCGATGAACTAGTGTTTTTAGATATTACCGCAACCTTAGATCGAAGAAAAACTTTCAAGGAACTAGTTAGTAAAATTGCCCGAGAGATTAATATCCCCTTTACTGTTGGTGGTGGTATTAGCACTTTGGCTGATGTTCAAGATTTACTTCAAGCTGGAGCAGATAAAATAAGTATTAATTCCTCAGCAGTTAGTAACCCCGAACTGATTTCAAAATTAGCCAGTGAAGTTGGTAGTCAATGTGTGGTTGTGGCTGTTGATACAAAATTTAATGGCAGCAGTTGGAATGTCTTTGTTAAGAGTGGTACGATTGATACTGGGCTTGATACTTTAACTTGGATTAAAAAAGTTGAGTCGCTGGGAGCGGGTGAGATTTTGCTCACCTCAATGAATAGTGATGGAACTAAGGAGGGGTTTGCTTTAGATATTACTAGCCAAGTTTCTAAAGCAGTGAAGATTCCAGTTATTGCCTCTGGGGGTGCAGGTTGTCCGCAGGATTTTATCGATGTTTTTACTAAAGGATTAGCTGATGCAGCTCTTGCAGCTAGTGTCTTTCATTTTGGTGAGATAAAAATCCCAGATTTAAAAAGAATTCTAAAAGATAATAATATAGAGGTGCGATTATGAATCCAAATTTTAAATCTCCTGAAGATCTTATACCTGCCGTTGTTCAGGATGCAGCAACCAGAGTTGTTCTGATGCTTGGCTACATGAACCAGGAAGCTTGGAATGAAACACTAGTCAGTAAAAAAGTTACTTTTTTTTCTCGCAGTAAGAATCGCATCTGGGTAAAAGGGGAAACAAGTGGAAACTTTTTAAATTTAGTTGATGCCAAACTAGATTGTGATGAGGATACTATCTTGATTACTGCAAACCCTGATGGACCAGCATGTCACACTGGACAAGACACCTGCTTTAACGAGAAGAATGATTTTGGACCGCAATTCTTTTTCTATTTAGAAAACTTAATTAATGAACGTAAGCTGGCAGCCGTTGGTAGTTCCTACACTAAAGAATTAATGGATAAGGGTATCCCCGCAATAGCGCAGAAAGTAGGAGAGGAAGCAGTAGAGTCAGTGATTGAAGCTGTGATTGGTAATAAGCCCAAATTCCTGGAAGAGTCCGCGGATTTATTGTTTCATTTGTTAGTTCTAACTGCCAAACAGGATTTGAAGTTTGCTGATATCGTTCAAGTCCTTCAAGATCGACATAAACCAGCTTAGTTATCGCTGCTTGTTCTTCCCTTATAGGACGCTTAAGATTTTGTAATTATTAAAGTTAATGTTGGGCGTCCTAAAAGGGGATAACTTGATTTAATAGCCTGATTTTAATAGACTTAAATCGGGTCTGATTCTCTTTTTGCAAGACTCAATTTTAGAACTAAACTTAATGTCTGTAGGAATTGACCGAATTGCTTGTTATTGCCCGAGTTATTATCTCGATCTAAAAACTTTAGCGAGCTTATATGAAAAAGATCCGGCGGGTTATTATGATGTTTTAGGTCAGGAAAAGATGGCGGTACCAGAGCCTGATGCTGATCCAGTAACACTTGGTGCCAATGCCGCCTGGCAAATATTACAAGACACCGACAAGTCGTCAATTAAAACATTGTACTTTGCGACAGAAAGTGGAATCGACCAATCCAAGGCAGCAGGCATGTATTTACACCGCTTACTTGGCTTGGGATCGGATTGTCGAGTTGTAGAATTAAAACAAGCTTGTTACTCCGCTACTTTTGCTTTGCGTTCTGCGCTACAAGACTCTGAATTAAATCCTGATACTAAATCTCTGATTGTGGCTTCCGATATTGCTCGTTATGGACTTGGAAATCCAGGTGAGCCAACTCAAGGTGCTGGTTCTTGTGCCATGCTAATTTCCAGCAATCCAAAAATAATGAAGATTGGTTTGCAAAGTGGGGTTTATACCGAAGATTCGATGGATTTCTGGCGACCAAATTATAGAACAGAAGCCTTTGTTGATGGTCAATATTCTGTAAGGCTTTACTTGAAATCTTTTCTTCATGCCTACGAAGATTATGCAGCAAAAGTTAAGACTGAGTTTAACCAATTTGGAGCCTTTTGTTTTCATTTACCTTTTTCTACAATTGCCGAAAAAGCTTTTGTTCGCCTCGCTAAAAAATCTGAAGTTGAAGTTAGTGATAAAGATATTGCTAAAAAGGTTCATCCTAGTTTGATGTATAATCGCCAGACTGGAAATTGTTATACAGCCTCTTTATACCAAGGAATATGTAGTTTACTTGATAATCAAAAATCCGACTTAGCTGCTCAAGAAGTTGGCTTATTTAGTTATGGGTCGGGAAGTATTGGTGAGTTTTTCACTGGAACGGTTGTTAGTGGCTATAAAAATTATTTATCTACTGAATTTCATCAAAATTTATTTAAAAATCGTAAGGAACTGAATTACGAAGAGTATAAGAAGAATTACGATTTTTCTTTGCCTCAAGATGGACAGGATTTTCAATGTCCTAGAACTTCTACTGCTCGTTACCGACTTGCGGGTATTAAGAAGCATAAGCGAATTTACGAAACACAGAAGTTTTTATGAACAATCAAGAAAATCAAATTGTCCTTAATCGTGGTTTAGCTCAAATGCTTAAAGGCGGAGTAATCATGGATGTGGTTAATGCTGATCAAGCACGTATTGCTGAAAAAGCTGGGGCCGTAGCAGTTATGGCGTTAGAAAGAGTACCAGCTGATATTCGTGCCAATGGAGGAGTAGCTAGGATGTCTGATCCAGACATGATTAAAGATATTATTAATGCAGTTAGTATTCCTGTTATGGCTAAGTGCCGCATTGGACATTTTGTGGAAGCGCAAATCTTAGAAGCTCTAGGAGTAGATTATATTGACGAGAGTGAAGTTTTAACTCCTGCTGATGATCAATACCATATTTTAAAAAGTAAATTTAAAGTTCCATTTGTTTGTGGGTGTACTGGTCTTGCCGAAGCACTACGAAGAATCGGGGAAGGTGCCGCAATGATTCGTACTAAGGGTGAAGCTGGAACTGGTGATGTTGTTCAAGCCGTTAAGCATGCACGCACAGTGCAAACGGAAATCAATGCCCTGTTACAAATGCGCGATGAAGAAATCATGACTTATGCTAAGAATCTAGGCGCACCATACGAATTATTACTACAAACAAAAAAACTAGGTCGATTACCTGTAGTTAACTTTGCTGCGGGTGGAGTTGCTACCCCGGCGGACGCGGCATTAATGATGCAGCTTGGTATGGATGGAGTTTTTGTTGGCTCAGGAATTTTCAAAAGTGGCAATCCCGAAGCTCGCGCTAAGGCCATTGTAAAAGCAACCACTCATTTTAATAACCCTGAAATCTTAGCTGAAGTTAGTGCTAATTTAGGTGAAGCAATGGTTGGAATTAATTGTGATCATTTAATTGAATCTCAGCAGTTAAGTCAGCGTGGTTGGTAAAATACTAAAAGTAGGAGTTCTGGCTTTACAGGGGGCTTTCCGGGAACATGGAAAAGTTATTACTGAGCTTGGACATCAATACAAGGAAGTTAAATTAGCAAAGGATTTAGAATCAATTGATGCTCTAATTATTCCTGGGGGTGAGAGCACAACTATTGCGCGAATTGCTGAAGAGTATCAATTAATTGAACCACTAAAAAGTTTTTGTTCTAAAGAAAAAGTTTGGGGAACTTGTGCCGGCTTAATCTTTCTCGCAAAAAATGTTGGAACAAAGCAAACAACTCTAGGTGTTTTAGATGTTACTGTAAAACGTAATGCCTTTGGGCGACAAAGTGATAGTTTTATCAAAGATCTTAACTTACCTTTCCTGACTAATCCAGAAATTCCTTTTCCGGCCGTTTTTATTCGTGCTCCGATTATTAAAGAAGTTGGAGCAGATATTAAAGTGCTAGCCCAACTAGCTCCCCAGAAAATTATTATCGCTCAAAAACAAAATATCTTTGTAACGGCATTTCATCCTGAGCTGACTGGGGATTATCGACTGCATCAGTTTTTTTTGAGTTAATAAAAAACAAAATTACGCTCGCCCTCGGCAAATTCACCCTGCAAAGGGTTTATTAAAGGCAAATCTTTTACTTAACTTATTTAACTAACTAGGCGATATCTTTTATTGCAAACAATAGGTTACACTTGATTTGAGTAACAATAGAAACTTGTTATAATTTTGCTCTCAGCTTGTCCAAAAGTTTCACTTAGAGCTGAGATTACTAAAATCAAAATTATAACAACCAAAAATTTTATGAATGAAACTCCTATGTCATCTCATCTTACAGGTAATGCTGTCAGCCAATTACCAGCAGTAGCTGTAATTCCCAACGTGCCACTTCCAGCACATCAAAATCAAATCCTTGGACGTTCCAATGGGCTAAGTTTTCTAAATGCAGAACTTGAGCTAAGTGCAAAGGAGGGAGTTCTTCATTTAGATTCAACTGGCAAAAAGAATAATTTCATGGAGATGTCTCAAGATCGGGGGAATACGGATAATCTGAAAATGAATGATGCTATTATTGATGCTGAAATTTCACTTGGTCGCAAATTACCATTAGCTAATGTTGGAGTTTCAGTTGCCGTCGTAATAGATATTGCTGGTGAGGATTATTTGATTTTAGCTCGCCGACCAAATGGCATGTTATTACTTCCTTCTGGTTATGTAGATGTAGCAAATCCAGGCGTATTTAAAAACTTTGCGGAACATGCATTAGAAACTGCGCTGAAAGAATTAGGTGAGGAAATTATTGTCCGAACAAGAGATAGCCAAACTGGTGAAGAGGCTACCAAGACATATCAAATCGAAGCTTCTACGGATAATGCAATTTGGGCTACGGTTGGAAGCACTGGCACTATGGAATATTCAGCGGATAGTAGTAGGCTAAAAATTAATCTTGCACCAGCATATGAAGGTAATGGTGAGGATCTATATAATTTAAAATATCAAACTGATAATCCACTTCAACTAAAACCAACTAATGATTTAAGTTTTCTGCCAAGTTTAGAGTTAGATCAGCAACTTTTGATTGATGGACAAGAATTGCAACATGGTAATTTTTACTACTTACGTGAAACTAAATCTGGACAGTTAGTTTATCCATTTCGCTTAGAGCTAAAAGATTTAACAGGGCTATCATTTCAACATGCCGAAACTGGCCCTGCTGGCAATGGCAAGCCCGGCGATCTTATAGAGGTTTTGGATCCTGGAGGGATTTTATTAGCAAAACTATCGTCTACTAATGGATTGTTAACTGGAGAGACGTTTCAGTTGACTGATGGCTCCTTAATCGCTACGGGAATAAGCTCGGATAAGTTAATTCTTTCTGAAGTTTTTAATACTAAATTTATCGGTGTTGATTGGGATAGTGCACTTCTAGCCGTAACGATACCAAAAGAAGTTGATGGTAAAGTCATAAAAACTGCCACTATACTAGAGTATCAACAGCTTGCTTTGGCTAGCCTACACGGGCATTTCCCAGAAAAGGAATAATTCAGAGTTCTTTAGTATTTTATCTTAGCTTTTCGATAGTAAACGAAAAATACTTATCTAATTTCTCCTTATCAGGTACTTTGATCAATTGAGTCCACTGCGCCAAATTTTTTACTTTAGAATTCCTAAGTTCCGTCCGAGATCCAATAGTCGTTAAATTTCCCGAGTTGGGTGATTTCTTTATTGGAAAGTAGAATATGTTAAGTTTATTTACTAAAAGGTCTCTAGAATTAAGAGCGCCAGATGTTTTTAAGGTTGGCGATGTTTTTGAAGAAATTACATCAGAAAGTGGATTGCGAGTTCTACGCCCTGGAACCATGGGATACAGTACTTTGCTAGCAAATCGAAAGTTGCAAATACCGAAAGAAATTACTGACATTGAAAGTGAACTGAGGCAGGTTTCCAGTGATTTGCATCGGGCGATTGGAGGAACAATTGCCCGCGACCGGCGATTGAATGAAGCTGATGTTCTACAGGGATTAGAGGTGAGTATTGTATTAGATGGAAGTCCCACACAAAAAATGCTAACCCAAACAAACGGCAAGGCTGTTTTTCATCCGGAACATTTACAAGCTGCCCAGAAGATTGCTGGGTCCACAATCTCTGCCCAAGTGCTAATTAATCTAAATTTAAATTAATTTTACCTAGTCCATTTCTAATTAGTATAGAATCAATTCTGGTTGCGTTCTATAAAATTCTCTTAAGTCCCCAACCTAAGTAAGAGAAGCTGGACATATTTAATGAAGGTAAATTTGTAAAATTTACATTTAATTTCTTCTCATTGGAACCAACGGTTATAATCGGATATTTTGAATCTGTTACTTGGGTAGAAGTACAAGCAACCTTTCCTCCAAATATTTGGCGATCAGCAAACTTTAACATTATAGCGGCAGTAATAAAAAGCTCTCGGGCCGAGGCAATTTCATAATTCTCAAAGTTAGGATCTTTTGGAGCATACATTGGTATCAAAGCCCAGTAACTTTCTGTTTTTGTTTCGTTTAGAAACGCCAACTTTTCAAATGGAAAGTTATTTAGAACTTTTCCTTCTCGATAACCATAAGACATTGCGGGTCTGATTAAGTTAGTAGCTTGAGTAATTGAAAGAGGTTTTTGATTTAAGGTTGCTGGAATTAAAGATAGAACATGGGTATCTAAAATTCTCATAGTAGGGAAAAATGGACAGGGGGAGGATAGTAATTCTAAGGTCAGTTCTTTTGGGATTGGGGGTATTACACCAGGATATAATTTTAAAGTTTGAAAAGCATTTCCTAAAAAACTCATTCCAAGTGCTAGATCGACACCCATGTCAGCAGTTAAAACAACATGAGAAACGGGAGGTCTCACTACTCTCTCTGGTTTAGTTACTTTGACAGGCGCTGCGGTTACGTCTGGTGTTTTCTTAGATCTTATTGAGTCCTTTGTCTGCAATACTCTTGGAGTCTTTTCTAGTGTGGGTCTAGCAGGACGACTTATTCTAGGGGTAGTCTCAGTTTTACTTGAATCGTTAAATGTTGCAGCATTAGCCTGTAAGTCTTGTAATTTTTCAATAATACTCAGTTGCTCTGATGCCGGACGAATGGTGAGGGCAATCTTCACCTTAGCAATTAAATGTTTTTTTAATAACATTGCTATTATTTTTGGATTGGTATCAGGAATAATCGCACAAATCTTGGCCCGAATCTCTGCTTTATTAAGACCTACCTCTTCAGCTATTCTATTTATTAAAGCTGTAGCAAGTTCAATATTTTTATTTGGAAGAATTTTTCTGGTAATAGTGCGTGTTTTTTTATCAACAACGACTACCTGTTCATCCACACTTTTTAATTTTGCAAGAAGTGATTGTTGAAAAGTTTCGGGTTCGCTTGTTAAGGCCAATCTAAGTTTAGCTATTATGTGTCTTTTAATTGCCTTAACGTTAGTTTCTGGAATTGTCCCCGGAATCAACTGACAGAGTTCTGCTACTGTTGCTTTATTACTAAGTCCAGCTTTGCGATCAATCTCTATGATTATATCACTTGCAGAATTAAAAAGTTGAGTTGGAAAATTAGCGGAGCTGACTTTAGTAATTACACTTGTAGTCGATTTGACTCTTACACTAGGAGTTGGAATCTGATTTTCAGGCGCTTGTTCTAAAATTTTCTTAAGGTTGCGGGCAATCCCTGCTTGCTGATCTTCTGGTAAGTAGTTAGCAAGTTTTAGTAATTTATCAAAGTGACCTTTCAAACCTCTGCGATGGGTATCTCTATTTACATTAGGAATCACTTCAGCGATTAATCCGAGCACATTTTTATCATCGAAGCAGCCTTTGTCTTTCATAGCTTCGATTGTTTCTAAGGCAGATATGATTTCCACACTGAGTGGCTTATTTTCTAATTTACTAATCTTTGCAGGACGACCTGGGATCTCGGGAACTGTGATAAGAACCGCTTCTAATTTGGTAAGAAATGTTTGATGTTCGGCAGGTGGAGTTTCAGCTCCCGCTTCTCGGAGCTTAGAAATTAGGTGACGCTTAATCGTGCGGGGATCGCTACTACTGTCAGTTTTTGGAATAATTGAGCAAAGCGCCATAACTGTTGCTGATAATTTTAAGCCTCCGCGCTCACTAATTGTTTCAATCAGTTGTATTCCTTGCGCAATTTCTTTGGAAATAGATTGTTGATTTATTGGCACATAACTGCCGCTGGATTTTTTTATGACTACTACATCATCTGGAATCTCACTGTGAATCTTTTCAAGTTTTCTAAACAGTGTTTGTTCTCGATCTGCAGGCAGAATTTCAGCCGCACGTTTAAGTTTGGCAATTAAATGACGTTTAATAAATCTTTCACCAATTTCTGGATTTGCTTCGGGAATTGCCTGACAAACCTGGATTCGGATATTTGATTTACTTAATCCGCCCTTATCATCAATTTGATGAATAAATCTAATTGCCTGGTTCATATAATCAGAATATCTAACGTCATTACGAAATTGACTATCAGTATTAACCTTACTGTACCTGGGATTTATTACTGGCGAAGCTTCAACGGGTTGAATTTCATAATTATTAGCAAGTTCTCTTAGTCTTAGAAAAACTTTAGAAAGCGTTTCCGGGGAGGCGTCACGCATGAAGTTAATACGGTTAGCTAAATGCTTTTTAACTTGCTTAGCTGGAATATCACTTTGAAATCCATACATTAAATCACGAAGTTCATTCCTAAGCTTTGGATTATTAGCTAAGTTACCTTGCTCCACTAAAACCTTAGCTAGTGGCGTACACCAGTTAACAAAGTGTCCACTGATTCTTGGAATATATCCGTGCTCATTTAATTCGTAAGTAGGACTTGTCCCGTTGGATTTTTCTGGGAATGAATTGGTCGAGGGTGTTTGACTTTCGGCTTCAGAATTGTCTTTAACAACTGTAAAACCTGGCAACTTTTCATCCGCTAAGATTGAATCATGTCTAGGAAATTCTAATTGAGTTTCTTCTGCTTTAAATATTATGCCTTTTAATATTTCCCTTTGCTTGTCTGGTGAAAGAGTAGCAAGAACTTTGGTTAATATCTCATTAACATCAGGTAATGCTGAATTGGGATCGTTAAGTAAGCTTAATAGGTCAGCGTGGCTAACATTATCTGGGACAGAACTTCTTTCGGGGGTACTAACCATGTGAATACAACATAATTTACAACTGGGAAGCAATATAGTGAGGAACCTTTGTCCTAGTCAATCAAAAAAAGATGATTTTCAATCACTTAAGTTTAGTACAAGCTGAACTTACCAACGATTGATATCTTAAAACAATCCTTTGAGGTAAAAATTCCAGTTATATTAAGTTGTTAACATTGGAGCTAAGCCTAAAAGATACCTTTAAAGGGTATAAAGTTTTTTGATTAAGCGGTCGATATTATTATTTATGAAAATCAAAGCATTCCTAATAATCCTATCGATTTCCTTATTGCCAGGCCTATCTTTTGCTGGTCCTTCCGATAATTCACTCTTTGAACAAGTCCGTCCGATTCGAATCATGAAAATAGAACTTTATGATCAAGGGATGATTAGTGAAGGATCTCATGACTTAGCAATTGATACCTTGCAAAATTTATGTCAGTCAGATGATCCACTGAAACCAAAACCAGAACCATTCTTTGATACGCTAGCAGGAATTTACATTTATAATAATTCGCTGCAAGCAATTCGATTTGACAGCGTAAGATTCTTTATTACTAAGTTAAATAAAAAATCTTATAAATCTAAAAAACTTTCTTTGGCTAATATCGGTTTTGTGGATACAGGAGCGACGACCCGCTTGTTGGCTTTATTATTACAAGCCAAAGATGCCAGTAAGTTTTTATACCCAAATCGTGGACCATTACCAATAGAGTCGGGCGCAACTAATGTTAAGTTTATCTTAAAAGGTATAAATACATCTGGTCAGCCAGTCAAATCAGTAGGCAAGATTGCTTTAGTATTTAGAGATGTTGATCGTTGCGAATAAAAATCAGGTTAATGGCTAGTGTGAACTAAGACAAGGACTTTACTAGATCATTTACAACACTACTTACTTTCTTTTCGACTGTCGGATTAATTAGTAAACCCGAGTCATTAAATGCTTCGTGTGCATTGCCTAGCGCAAACTGAACTGGAAGTACTGTTACACCAATATTTCCTAAAAACATTTTGAGAAAAACTAAACTTCTTAATCCTCCAAGCTGGCCGGGTGAGGCGGAGAGTAAACTACACTTCTTATCTTTAAAAGCGGATAGTCCCGGATCCTGTGCTCCTGAACTTCGAGAGATCCAATCAAAAGTATTTAGCAGTAATGGTGTGATAGCTGAGTTATATTCAGGTGAGGAGATTAGTAGTCCCTCGTGTGCTTTAAAAATTTCTTTTAGTTTCAAGCAATTTTCAGGTAGCCCCGATTCTGTTTCTAGATCCTGATTGTAAAGCGGCAATTCGTAGTCAGCAAAGTTAAGCAATGTGACTTCTGCACCAGCATTTTTAGCCAGCGTTGCCGCTACTGCAATTAGTTGGGAATTATAAGATTGTTTACGCGTACTACCTGAGAAAGCTAAAATTTTCATTGCTGATTAGGAATTAAAGTTAGAATCTATATAGAAAGTCCAAAAAGTTAATTACCTAAGGAAATTACTTTTTGGGGCTTTCCTATCCCTCGGAGGGAAATTAAAATCATATGGTGATGATAAAAATAAGTTTCGTTAATTTATTTTTACGAAATTAATCTTTTGTCATCACTATAACTAACTTACTTGATCAGAGATCTATTGCCAAGAAAATTTATCTTTCAGTTAAAGAGAGCTGAATGTAATTCTTAATTGTAAGATAGTTCGCTGGAAGCTTTGTAGCACTTGTTGGCTTTAGAGCGACTTGCGCTAATAGTTCGTTTGTTGGAAGTTCGAATCCAAGAACATTTTCTAAGACATCGGCAAATTTATTGGGATGTGCCGTAGCTAGAACTATCTTCTGATAATCAGAGGGCACTTCCTTTGCCGCCAGATATCCAACTGCGGTGTGCGGGCAGATTAAATAATTATATTTTTGATAAACTTCATTAATTGCTTCGCTGGTTTCCTGATCGTTAAAAGAGCAAGTTGAGACTAGCTCCTTTAGTTTAGTAAATTCTCCTTTAAAAATATTTTGCAACCTAATTAGATTGCTGGGATTACCTACATCCATAGCATTGGAAATTGTAGCAACAGAGGGCTTTGGTTCAAAATTACCCGACTCGAAATAATCAGGAACAACTCGATTGGAATTTGTTGCGATAATAAACTGATCAACAGGTAGGCCCATCCTTTGAGCGATGACTCCGGCTGATACATTTCCTAAGTTCCCACTAGGAACAATAAAACATGATTTTTTTTCGGAGAGTCTTGACCAAGCATAAAAATAATAAAAACTCTGAGGTATTAATCTAGAAATGTTAATTGAGTTCGCAGAAGTTAACTGAAAGTTGCTTTTAAATTCTCGATCTTGGAAAGCGGACTTAACAAATTGTTGGCAATCATCAAAAGTTCCATCAATTTCCAAAGCTTGAATATTCTCTCCCCAAGTCGTTAACTGCATTTCCTGAATTTTACTTACTCGTCCACTAGGAAATAAAATTACAACATTAATATTAGGTACTTTATGGAATGCCGCGGCAACCGCGCTACCTGTATCGCCCGAGGTTGCTACTAAGATATTAAGTTTGTGATTATTCTGGCTAAGGTAATAAGACATCAACTGCGCCATAAAGCGCGCACCAAAATCTTTGAAAGCTAAAGTTGGTCCATGAAATAGTTCCAGAAAATGTAAGTCACTCGCAACAGTTTTTAAAGGAGCATCAAAATCATAAGCCTGATCAATTAATTTTTTAAGATCGTTTTCTGGGATTTCAGGACAAAAAAACTGCTTACTTATTTGTAGGGCAATCTCATTGAAGGATGAATTTCTAAAACTATTTAACTGCCCCAAGGATAATTGTGGAATATTCTCCGGCATAAAAAGCCCACCATCTGGAGCTTGCCCTAACATTACGGCATCGGCAATCTCAAACAAGACAGAATGGTTATTGGTACTAAAGGTTTTCATGTTTGAACTCAGATTACTTTATTAGTGTAGGTTAATGTCCAGCTAATCTAATGATATCAGCAAAAACTCCTGCTGCCGTAACGGCCGCACCTGCTCCAGGACCTTTTACAACAAGCGGGCGAAGTTTGTAACGATCGCTTGTAAACGAAATTATATTGTCGCTACCAGATAGATTATAAAAGGGGTGATCCTGATCTACTTCTTTTAATTCTACTTTAGCTTGGCCATCAGCAAAGCTGGCAATGTAACAAAGTTTGCAATTTCTTTTCTGAGCTGTGGATAGTTTATCTAGGAAGTAACTATCGGATTCCTGAAGTAATTGGAAGAACTCTGCAGTTGAATTTGTTGCCCGGCAATTTTCAGGCACTAAATTTTCTATTACCACATCTTTTAAGTTTAGATTTGCACCACATTCACGAGCAAGAATCAAAATTTTTCGAGCGACATCAAGTCCATTTAAATCATCACGTGGATCTGGTTCAGTAAATCCAGCTTTTTGCGCATCAAGCACAACAGCAGAGAAACTTTTACTGCCATCAAATGAATTGAAAATAAAACTTAATGTTCCCGAAAGAACTGCTTCAATTCTTTGGATCTGATCACCACTTTTAATTAAGTCCTTTAGACTACTAATTACCGGCAATCCGGCACCAACACTGGTTTCATATATAAAGCTAGCTCCACGTTTAGCAGCAACTCTCTGTAACTCAAGGTATTGTAGATAATCAGTACTTTGTGCTTTTTTATTAGGAGTTACTACGGAAATCTTTGATTCCAGAAAACTTTGATAATGACTGGCAATTTCATCGCTGGCTGTACAATCAACAATTAAGCTGTTTGGTAAGTTACAAGAAACAATAAACTTACGAATTTCGTCCAGATTAGAATCTTGACCAGCAAGTAGTAACTCTAATGATAATTCTGTTGGTTTAATACCAGCTTCTGCTAGAATCATTTTTCGACTATTAGCTAAACCAATAACTCGGACTTGATGTCCATGTTCTGTTGCTAGTGTATCGCTATGATTTTTTATTTGCTTGATTAATTCTTCGCCGATTAAACCCGTTCCGATTAAAAAGGCATTAACCGTTTTATGATCTGGAAAGAAGAATTCTTCATGTAATACCTTCAGTGCCTTGTCTTCGTCTTTCTGAGCAATTACTGCCGAGATATTAATTTCTGAAGAACCTTGAGCAATGGCGTTAATATTTATACCATTGTTACCGAGGGCATTAAACATTTTGCCAGCAGTGCCAGGAACCGTTCTCATGTTTTCACCGACAATAGAAATAATGCTTAAGTCACGATCGATTACTAAGGGATTAATTAAGTTGCTCTGAATTTCTAGTGCAAATTCTTGATCAACAGTTTCCTTCGCTCGAAAAGCTTGATCGGGTTGAACGGCAAAACATATTGTATGCTCAGAGGAAGCTTGGGTAATTAAGATGACATTAATTTTACTAGTGGCTAAGGTCGCAAAAAGCCTGCTAGCTGTACCACTTACCCCAACTAAACCGGAGCCTTCTAATCTAAGAAGTGAGGTTTGCCCAATGGAAGTAATTCCACAGATACTTTGGCGACTCGCCTGCTTGTTATTGCTTATTTCAGTTCCTAAAGCAGAAGGATTGAAACTATTTTTGATTAAGATTGGAATGTTCTTAATCATCGCAGGCTGAATCGAAGGTGGATAAATTACCTTGGCACCAAAGTGTGATAATTCCATTGCTTCGGCAAATGTTAGATGGGCTTGCGGAAAAGCTTTACTAACAGTTGCAGGATTAGCTGTGTACATCCCGTCAACATCGGTCCAGATTTCAATTACTTTGGCATTAAGTGCCGCGCCAATAATTGAAGCTGTATAGTCTGATCCTCCACGACCTAAAGTAATTAAATTTCCTTCAGCACTTTCAGCAACAAAGCCAGTAATAACCTTGACTCCAGTCTCAGCTTCAAAACGCTTAATGATTAATTCATTGCTTAATTTAAAGTCAACAATTCCACAGGAGTATGAATTATCAGTTTTAATAATCTCTCGAGCATTAATTGCTTCTGCGGGCATGTCAAATTTCGTTAACAGGCTGGCCACGATTTCCGAGGAAAAGATTTCTCCAAGGCAAAGGAGTTGATCTAAAGTTTTGTTGGTTAGATCTTGCAGTAAGCTAATGCTAACAAGTTTTTCATTTAGATTATTTATTTCTTCCTGGATTCTTAGGATTAAAGCAGGGTTATCAATTCCTAAGTCGGCAATACAATTAAAATGTTTGTTTTTGATTTCTTCAACAAACTCTGAAAACCCTTTTTTTTGAACCGCAAATTCAGCAGATTTTTTAAGTAAATCTGTGGTGCCTGAAAGAGCGGAAACGACTACTAAGCAGAGCGGATCTTGAGAAAGTTTATCTTTGATAATGTCTTTAACTGCTAAGATGCGGATGGCACTACCAACTGAGGATCCGCCGAATTTGATGATTTGCATAATACTTTTTATTAAAGCTAGAATTTCATTACAACCCGTCTACGCTAAAGCTTCGACGTGGCAAGCCCGTCTCATTCGCCTAAAGCTTCGACATGGCAAGCCCGTCTCGTTCGCCAAAGGCTACGACGTGGTAGTGTCGCTAAGCGACACTACATTCTTTCAAGTGGTGGAATTCCAAGCAGTTTGATTGATATTTCTAACACATATTTACATGCAGTAAAAAGTCCTAATCGTGCTTCTGCTAGATTCTTATCTGTTTCTCCAACTACTCTAAGTTGATTGTAATTGCGAGAAACTAGTTTTGCCAAACTTAGTGCATATTGCGCTAAGTGGTTTGGCTCGTAGTCTTCCGATATTTTGTAGAGAATATCTTGGAAGCTATTTAAGTGTTTGATAGTTTCGTAGGTTTCATCAGTGTTTAATACTTTGAAGTCCGTCTCTGGATTAAAAGTAATAGCACTATTACTGGCTTTCTGAATCATGCTATTGATTCGAGCTAAGGCATAAAGCAAATATGGCCCCGTATCTCCTTGAAAACTTAAGGCTTCTTCCCAATTAAAATGGAAATCCTTATTATTAGTTCGTGATAAATAATTAAAATAAATTGCTCCTAGCGAAACAGATTTAGCAATCGCATTTTCATCTATGTTCTCTGGTCTTGAGCTGACACTTTGTTGATATGTTTCTAGGGCACGAGAACTTCCTTCCTCAATTAAAGCTGTCAAGGATAAACTGCCATCACTATCTTTCAGAGCTCGTGTGCTAATTCCAGGAACGTGTCCGTAAGGAATGTGAATAATCTTATCCGCAACTGGGTGACTCATCTTTTGCATTACGGCAACAAGCTGTTGAAAATGAAGAGTTTGAGGAGCTCCCACGACGTAAATGATTTTTTTAGGTTGAAAAGTTTTTTCGCGGTAGTCGGCGGTAATTACATCTCTAGTTAAATAAAGTGAGCGTCCATCAGGAGTTAGTAATCTAGCAAAACCTAATTTTTCATCTAACTCAATCCCAATTGCTCCTCGGGACTCTGTTAGTAAACCGCTCGCTTCTAAAGTTTCTTTAATCTGCGGAAACATTGGAATGTAAAAAGATTCACCTGTGTAGAAATCAAAATCTATACCTAATGTTTTATAGGTTGCTTTTAGATAAACTAAGCTAATATCTAAACACCATTGCCAAAACTCAACGGCTTCCTTGTCTCCGTTTTCCAAACGAATAAAATAGTCCCGGGCCATTTCATTAACATTAGGATATTCTGTTTGTTCAGCAGTTAATTGATTTTCATCTTGAGCTTTCCGCAGGGTATTAGCTTCAATGTAAAGTTTAACTAATGCCTCGATTGAATCTTCGCTTGGCCGTCCCCAAATCTTACAACCAGCATACACAAATCCAAATTGAGTTCCCCAATCACCTAAGTGATTGATACCAAAAGTTTGAAAGCCCAGATGTTTAAAAACATTATAAAGAGCAAAGCCAATAATTGTTGTTCGTAGATGGCCGACGTGAAAGGGCTTAGCTATGTTTGGTCCCGAGTAATCAATGATAATTGTTTCAGCCTGATGATCTCCTTTACCGTAGTTCAGTTTCTTGGTCAGGATTTCTTGAATAACTCGATTTGTTTCAACTTGTCGATCGATAAAGAAATTTAAGTATGGTCCTACTGCCTCTACTTTATGGAACCCTGTAGGTAGTTCAAGGGTAATTTTAAGTTTTTGAGCTAGAGCAGCTGGGTTTTCTCCCGTTTGTTTGGCTAATAAAAAACAAGGAAATGAATAATCACCATTTTTAATTTCTTTCGGCAGGCTAATTAACTTATCAAGCTCTACTTTTGATAAATTGCAGGTACTTTCTAGGGTAATTATCAGTTTAGTTCGCAGGTCATTCATAAGCTATTAAAATAACAGAATAAATCTTAATTGCAAACTATAGAAAGCTCATTCTGTAGAATCGGTAATCAGGGCAATTTAAGAAGCATAAGCTTAAAAATTAAAGAATAGAGAGTTAGAGAGTTTTATTCTTTAATGGCTCAAAAATGTCTAAGGGAAATGGATTAGTAAATGGTGGCAAGAGTGGTAATCGGACTCCACTTGCTACAGCTGCATTTCGGCACTCACCAGAAGTTTTGGAAAGACAATTACAAGGTTTAGCCACTGAGACTGCAAGATTTCTTAAAAGTGCAAAAATCGACTCTGGTTCAATCACTCCAGGGATGAATGAAGTGTTCCGCAATCTTTCAGAGAAACTATAATGAGTAACAAGTTAAAATTATACCAAGAAAATTTTCAAACAATTATCTCTGCCTACGCGGCAGGAATTAGGTCATATCCCGGGGAAGTATATGATGAATTAATTTACATCTTTCTTAAAGATTTAGAGCCAATGTTTGTTGAGGCATTAAAGTATGAGTATGCTTTTGATATTTTAGATATTGCCGAAAAATTTTGTGAAGCTGGAATGTTTCGTTTAAGCCCAGAAGGGGTTGTGGATACTTTATTATCATTATTTCCTCATCCTAGTGCTTTAAATGTTGTTGAACAGGATACCTTAATTAAAATTCTTGAATTAGTAGATCGTACTTTACCAGGCACAATTGAGCGAATTCAATATGAATGGCGTCAAGCAGCCTAGTTGCTGATCATTAAATTATAATTGAAATAAGTATCGACACAGTTATATTATATAGATCATAACATTTGTGGTTTATCCAAAGCTATAGTTTGGACTTTCCGAGCAAAATTATATGCATATCGCCCAGCTTATAGAAAAGCCTGCAAATTCTTTTATTGAAGTAGACTCACTCTTGGTGCAGCATCGGCTACGTTCAACTATCGAAAATCATCAGCCACTTGTTTTAGCATTAACACATCTATCCAAGACAATTCGGGATGCTCAGTTAGAAATTAAAACAGGCCTTCCTAATCTTTCTCGGGATGAAAAAGACTTGCTTAAAGAAGCCTCACAATTTATTGCCAGTGCCACAGTTATCTTAATTATTGCGGCTAACCACGAATACTCCTTTTCTAAGTCATTTGATGTCTTATCAAGCTTGATCTGCGCGTATGGCTCATTCGCTGCTAAACTTTGTTCGGATGAATTACTTAGTGGATATACCAAACATGTTTCACACGAGAATGATGTGGATCTGCAGGAAGCATTCCTAGCCAAGCAGTCTGCGGCAGAGCTACTCTGCCATTTTGTGGGAGAGAAACTAAGTGGCGAGATTCGTGTTGGGGTTGGAACTAAGTATGACCATCAAGTTTATAAATGGAGTGCGGCAGAATTCTTTAAAGAGTTACAAGAACTAGGTTCCGAGATAAGATCGATTGGTAAGACAGAACTCTCCAAACTTGCACATGAGGTACTCAACGCTCGAATCTTTAAGAAAAAACCGTAACATAGATCCTAGATTAAATTATTTTTCTCTTTAAAAGTAAGTTAGACATATATAGTAAGTCAAAAGTAACTTCCGTTGGAAATTATTTTTTGGGACTTACTATCCCACGGAGGGATAATAAAATCATATAGTTATGGCAAAAATCACAAAACTAACTTTTAAATATTCGGAAATTAGTTTTTGTCATAACTATATAAAGCTTCCTTAGTGCGTTAAAACTTACAATCTTTAAAATATTATTGTTTAACCTCTTTCCATCACAGTAAGAATTGCATACTCTAATTTGCACCGATGAATGATTTTAATCCTAAAACTTGGCTAGAGAATTATGGCGATTATCTTTATAATTATGCGCTTTCACGAGTTAAAAGCCCTGAGTTAGCTGAGGATCTAGTTCAGGAAACATTAATGTCAGCTTGGCGGGCCAGAGAGGGTTTTGCAGGTCGATCCACAGAGAAAACTTGGTTAACCAGTATTCTTCGTAACAAAATTATTGATAATTTTCGTAAGACCAGTAAGGAAGATACCGTAAGTTATAATTTCAATTTAGAACCTGGTAATGACGATGATGGAAATTTTAATGCTTGGGGTATTTGGAAGACTTATGTTCCAAATTGGCTAGAACATCCTGATTTAGTGATTGAAAATGAAGAATTTCTTCAAGCCTTTCAGAGTTGTATGGAGAAACTCCCAGAAAACATGCGCCGAGTATTCGTTTTGAAATACTTAGAAGAAAAAGAGGCGGAAGAAGTTTGCCAAGTGTTAGATATATCTCCGTCTAACTATTGGACGATACTTTATCGGATTAGAGCTCGCTTAAGGAACTGCTTACAAAAAAATTGGTATAAAAAATGAGAAGTCGGATATCAAAATTTTTAGGATTATTTTTGATTGTATCTTGTCAGCGATATTCTGAGCTGTCTTCACATTATTTAGATCGCAAACTTAGTTTTAAAGAAAAAGTAACCTTCTATCTCCATCATTTTCATTGCACATTTTGTCGACGCTTTTTTCGTCAGATCAAGTCTTTGGATGTTGTTGCTAAATCAGATAATTTCAAACAACAATTACCGAATAAAAAAATGTCTGAATCTTGCCGTCATAAAATTACTAGTAAGCTGGAAGAAGAAGTTTACAAGCCGGAATAGTCACAAAGATAATGAATATTCTTAAAACTACCCTCCTTTATGCCTTCTCGGCACTAGGTTTGTCGGCTGTTGCTTTTAGTTATTATGTATTTTTACCAAAATATTATGTTGATACTTTAGGAGTTTCAGCTTTTTGGTTTGGAATTATTGTTATCCTTACTAGAGTTGGTGATGCTGTCATAGATCCTCTAATTGGTAAGTTTGTAGATCTACATCAAAAGTTTCGAAAGTTATTGATTTTGATAGTTGCTCTACCCTTGGCGATAAGTTTTTACGCCTTATCCAATCCGCTAATAGGTACTAATCAATTATTGTGGTTTTTTCTATTTTCAGTTCTTTTTTATGTTTCCTGGAGTGGTTTTTCAGTACCGTATCAGAGTCTTGGTTTAAGTCTTAGTTCCAACTCCGAAGCAAGGACTAAAATATTAGGAACTAGGGAGGCATTTTTATTATTAGGAACAGTATTGGCGGCCTTATTGCCTGTCCTAATTACGAAATTCTATTCCGAATCAAATACAAGTTTTACGCATTTGTCAGTAAGCAGCATTTTTTATGGAATATTGTTGTTGATTGGGGCACTCCTGATTTACTATTTTTTGCCTAATAATACCTTCACACAAACTACTAGTTCAAATCCTAATCAAAATTCTTTAAAAACTTTGCTCCAGATACCAGGGTTTAAAATCCTATTAATAACCTATGCTTTGATAAGTTTTGGCTCGACTTTATCGGGAGCAATGATTTTATTTTATATCGATCATGTCTTAGAAAGTGATTTGGGTAATCAACTAATTTTGCTTTATTTTCTAGGGGTACTAATCTTTATTCCCTTCTGGATTTATTGGACAAAAAAAATGGGTAAACGTCGGGCTTGGTTACAAAGTCTAACATTATCCTCTGTCTCGTTTTTAGCTGTGATTTTCTTGGGAGCAGGTGACCAATATTATTATTTAACAATTATCGTCCTTTCTAGCTTTGCGCTGGGAGGGGCAATTATTGTCCCGGCAACCTTACAAGCTGATGTCGCCGAAGAAGCTAGTAAAACAGCTGATCAGAATTTAGACGCCCAAATGATTGGTTATTGGTCTCTGGCAAAAAAACTATCAGCAGCTGTCGCAGCTGGTTGTGCCTTTCCAATATTAGAGCTAATTGGTTATCAGACAGAAGTCGCTCCCTCAAGTACAATAAAAATTGGCTTAATTATATTATATGCTGGTATTCCAGCACTTTGCTATTTTTTAGCAATTTATTTTGCAGCACAATATCGAGATGATTAATATTATATATTTATTATTTGCTCAATTACTTTTAATTCATGGTTTATATTTTTTAGCACAAAAGTATCATAAAGGTGATTTAGCTGATTTTGCTTGGACCTGCTTAGTTCTCTCCTGGGGATTATTTTATTTCCTTCATAATTCTTTTGAGACAAGAAATGTAATTATCTTCGTGCTAATTTTTATTTGGGCCTTAAGATTAGGACAATTAATTTTATTTGGGCGCATCCTCAAAAAGGGTGAAGATCGACGCTATCAAACGCTTCGAACAAAGTGGGGAGTTAAAGCAAAAAGTAAGTTCTATCTTTTGTTCTTAGCTCAGATTTTAATAGCTGGAATATTAGCTCTTCCGTTTCGTTACATCTTTAATAAGATAGATTTTAGTTTTTGGGACTATTTAGGCCTAACGATATTCTTTATAGGATATCAAGGTGTAGCTTTAGCTGATTCTCAACTAGCAAAATTTAGAAGTCTAGGGGCTGAGGCGGGCCCAGTCTGTAATTTAGGACTGTGGAAATATTCCAGACACCCTAATTACTTTTTTGAATGGATCATCTGGCTTAGTTATCCTATTTTTATTATAGGGACTTCAGGATTTATAATTTCCTTAATTTCGCCATTATTAATGTTTTTATTGCTGTTATTTGTGACGGGAGTTCCCCCCTCTGAGAAACAGGCACTGGCAACTCGAGGTGAGGCCTATCGGGCATATCAGCAAAAAACTAGTAAGTTTTTCCCTTGGTTTGAGTCCAAATAGATTTTGTTATGAGTTTAAGTATCCAAATTGCTGAAAATTTTCCTGTCCCAGATCGATTGATTCGCATGGGTATTAGAAATCTTTTAAGAAAAAGATTGGGGCACGAAAGTAATCAACAAACTTTGGTGGCTAAGGAACTACAGCATTTGCAATCAGGAAAAATTTCTCTAGCAAGCAAAGAAGCGAATCAACAACATTATGAATTACCGTATGAGTTTTTTATTAAAGTTTTAGGTCCTAATCTTAAATATAGCGGATCAACATTTTATCCTGGAGTAAACGGTCTAGCCCAAGCAGAGACTGATTCTCTTGCAGAAATTGCCACTCGTGCACAAATAATAAATGGACAAAGTATTTTAGAATTAGGTTGTGGGTGGGGATCATTTTCACTATATGCCGCCAAGCATTTCCCCGATTCTCAAATCACTTCTGTTTCTAACTCTCGGATTCAACGTGAATTTATCATGGCAACAGCGGAAGCTCGCGGCCTAGAAAACATCCAAGTGATTACAGCTGATATTAACGATTTAGAATTAAATAAAAAATATGATCGCATTGTATCGGTAGAAATGTTTGAGCATTTGCGTAATTATTCGGAGCTTTTTAAAAAAATTGCTGGCTGGCTAGTGCCTGAAGGCTTAATGTTTGTGCATGTTTTTTGTCATCAAAACCTAACTTATTTTTTTAATGAAGATCGGAGTGATCAGTGGATGGCCAAATATTTCTTTGCTGGCGGTACCATGCCTAGCAAAAAACTATTCTATCAATATGATCAAGATCTTCAAATAATTGAACAATGGGATGTCTTAGGCACAAATTATCAGAAAACTGCTAATGCATGGGCGGAGAACATTAAAAATCATCGAAATGATGTAATGCCAATATTAGAAAAGACATACGGTAAAAAATTAGCTAAAGTATGGTATCGACGCTGGTTAATCTTTTTCTTATCTTGTGCTGAATTATTTGGGTTTAAAGATGGTCAGGAATGGCTCGTGAGTCATTATTTATTTAAACCTAAGAAAAGATACTAGGCGGAATTTTTTAAAATAGTAATTTTAACCAGGTCTAGTATTATGAAAAGAGTTGCAATAATTGGAGGAGGTGTCGCTGGGATTGTCTCTGCTCAGTTGCTTCAAGATAGTTACCAAGTAACGATATTCGAAGCCAACTCCTATTTGGGTGGGCATACTAATACTGTGGAAGTTTCGCCGGGCATTGCAGTAGACACGGGATTTATTGTTCTTAACGATCAAACTTATCCAACCTTTACTAAGTTTTTAGAGATCCTTGATGTACCAATACGATATTCTGATATGTCATTTGCCTTTCACTCTAAATCTCGGAAGCTGGCATATGCCGGAACTGGACTGAATGGATTTTTTGCGGACCGGCTTAATCTTTTACGCCCAAAATTTTATAGATTTTTGTTTGAGTTGCAATTGTTTTGTAAGAATTCCTCAGAAGATTTAAGGGGAAATGGTCTCTTAGAATTGACTCTGGGAGACTACTTAAAGTCAAAAAAATATAGCAAGACTTTGATTAATGATTACATTTTGCCCATTGGGGCCTCGATTTGGTCAACGCCTAGTATTGAGATGCTCAAGTTCCCAGCCTTAACATTTATTAATTTCTTCAAGAATCACGGATTATTGTCACTTCAAGATCGTCCAAAATGGCAAACGGTAGTCGGTGGAAGTCAGGAATATGTCAAGAAATTTAAGCAAAACTTCAAAGGGGAAATATTACTTGATAGCCCAGTGGAGCTAATTACTCGCGGCGATATTGGTGTGACTGTAAAGACAATAAGCTCAGAAGATAAATTTGATTATCTGATTTTTGCTTTGCATGCCGATCAAATTTTACCAATTTTTAGTAATCCTTCTATTGAAGAAACTAATTGTTTTTCAAAGTGGACCTATAATTATAATCATACAGTTCTGCACACCGATTTAAGTGTCTTACCAAAAAATCCTCGGGCTTGGGCTTCCTGGAACTATAATGCTGAAGAAACTGAGGATGGACAGTCACTATCAGTTACTTATGATATGAATCGATTACAAGGACTGACGACCAAAGAGAGATATTTAGTAACGCTCAGTCCTAATCATCAAATTGATCCGCGTAAGATTATTAAAGAGTATGAATATTATCATCCACTTTATACCAGTGAAAGTTTACTAACTCAAAAAATAATCAAGTCCTTTAATGGTCGTTCTAATATTTTTTATGCCGGAAGTTATTTAGGATATGGGTTTCATGAAGATGCTGTTGTCTCTTCCAATAATCTTGCCTCACATTTTAAAGTTAAGGCGTTAAACTAATGGCTGATCTTGTAGGTCATAGTAAACAGTCAAAAATATTTGATGGCCGAGTTATGCACAGTCGAACGGGGCCAGTTGATTATTCTTTTGCCTATCCAATATATTTTTATGCCTTAGATTTGGATGAGTTACCAATATTAAATTCCTGGATTTTTGGATACAACAAAAAACGGATTACTGCCATTTTTGATCAAGACTACCTCGATAATTCTAGTCTCACTATCAAAGAAAAGCTACTAAAGTATTTAACAAAAAATCAGTTGAACCAAAAAATTGAACGAGTGATGCTCATTACTAGTGCTCGTTATTTTAATTATGTTTTTAATCCAGTAAGTTTTTTTTATTGTTATGGAGAAGATCGACAATTAGTTTATGTCGTTGCAGAGGTAAACAATACTTTTCAAGAACGTCATATTTACTTACTTGACCAAGAGCAAAGCATAGCCGATCAAAGCAAATTCACTAAACATTACACTGTCCCCAAGTCATTTCATGTCTCCCCTTTTTATCCGATGGATGGGATGTATGACTTCTGGTTTTCAGAAATAACAACAGATTTAGATATCCGCCTGAATGTTCTGAGAGAAAAAGACGGAATTTCAAAGGTCGATTTTTATTCTCGTGTCTGGGGGAAGGGAGTCGAGTTTAATACCGCTAATTTATTAAAAATTTTTGTTAAGTTCCCGCTCACAGCTAGTCTAACTTATCCAAGGATTATCTACCAAGCCGCAAAGATGTATTACATTAAAAAATTGCCAGTATTTCGAAAGCCTAAGCCGGTTAGCATTCATACACTATTCACTGGACCAGCTAATTTTTTACATGCTTGGTCTCAGACTAAAATAGTAAAATTATTTAAAACCTTCGATCAAGGGTTTCTTAAGATAATCCTACCTGATAATCGGATTATTTTCTTTGGCGATTCCCAACAGTCGCCACAAGCCGAGATTCAAGTTCAGCATTATGAATTTTTCTGGAGATTGGTGCGTGATGGAGCAATTGGTCTGGGAGAGTCTTACACTGATGAGCTTTGGAAAACTGCCAATTTAACAGCCGTGATCGATTTCTTTATTGCTAATAAGCAACACGTTGAAAAGCGGAACAGACTATTAAATTATTTTTTTGAAAAAGTTGAATATCTTAGACACTTGTTTAGATTTAATTCTTTGGAAGGTGCGAAGAAAAACATATCTGCCCACTATGATTTAAGTAATGATTTATTCAAAACATTTTTGGATGATAGTTTGATGTACTCTTCAGCATTATACAGCCCTGAATGCCAAACATTAGAAGCAGCGCAAGCTAACAAAATTCAAGCTTTAATTGCTAAGGCTAGAATTACCAAAGACGATCATGTTTTAGAGATTGGAAGTGGGTGGGGCTCTTTCGCTATTGCGGTTGCAAAGCAAACAGGGTGTCGAGTTACAACAGTTACTATTTCCAAAGAGCAATTTAATTTAGCAACGGAACGCATAAAAGAAGCTAAGTTAGAAAACTTAGTCGAGATTAAATTTTCTGACTATCGTGAACTAACTGGCAAGTATGATAAAATTGTTTCTATTGAAATGTTAGAAGCTGTTGGGCATAAAAACTATCAAAATTTTTTTGCAAAATGTGAAAGCCTTCTTGCTCCGAATGGTTTAATTGCACTTCAAGTGATTACTATTCATGACCAATATTTTGAACGATTAAAAAGCCGTTGTGACTGGATCCAAAAACATATTTTCCCTGGCTCATTATTACCATCTTTAGAAGCCATGCAAATAGCATTACGTGAAAGTTCAGATTTGGAAATCGAAGAAGTTGTCAACATTGGTCCGCATTATGCGCCAACTTTAGCTGAATGGCGAAAAAGATTTAATCGTAATATCTCTAAAGTTTTAAAGCTTGGATTTGATCAACGTTTTATTAGAGCTTGGAATTATTATCTCTGTTATTGTGAATCAGCATTTGCTACACGCACATTAAATGTCCTTCATTTGACTCTAACACGACCGAATAACCAATTATTATGTGCCGAAGACCAACAAATTTTTACTGAAAAATTTTACCTGCAACGATCAATAAATGCAAAATCCTAAAATAAAAAAAGTAACCAATTTTTTTGATAATCTTTCTGTTGATACCGTAGAAATTGTTGATGAGTTTTATCATCCCGATGCTCAATTTATTGACCCCTTGGTGAATTTGCATGGTTCCGAAAAAATTAAGAGTTATTATAAGAATATTTATCAACCAGTGGAATCAATAGAATTCGAATTTACAGATTTTATTTGTGAAGATCATAAGGTTGCTGCTTTTTGGACTATGCGATTGCAAGCACCGAAATTAAATAAAGGGAAACCATTTAACGTTCCAGGTATTTCTCAGCTGCATTTCGATACCACCTCAGATTTAGTTATATTTCATCGTGATTACTATGATCTCGGTGAATTTATTTACGAGCGAATACCAGTATTATCGTTACTTATTAAATTAATTAAAGCTCGACTTAGCAAACATTAATTAAAATGAAAAATGTAATTATCTTAGGCGCGACAGGCGGTGTGGGGAAAATACTCTCCGGCCAACTGGTATCCTCTGGCTGGAATTGTTTTTTAGTTGCCAGAAAGGAATCTGAATTAGTAAGTTTAGCAAATAGTCTTCAGTCAAAATATTCAATTGCAGATTGTAGCAATTTTATTGAAGTTAATTTGGCCTTTGAACAAGCGATTGAGGCCCTTGGCAGTATCGATGCAGTTGTTAATTGCTGTGGGTCCGTACTTCTAAAGCCAGCTCACATGATTAGTAGTGAGGAGTTTGAGAGGATTATTAGCCAGAACATCACTACAGCTTTTGCTGCGGTACGCTCAGCCGGAAAATTTATGACTTCCGGTGGAAGTGTAGTGCTTTTTAGTTCCGCTGCCTCGCAAATTGGCCTTCCCAATCACGAACTAATTTCAGTAGCAAAAGCGGCAGTTAATGGCTTGGTACTCTCAGCGGCAGCAACTTACGCCTCAAAAAATTTAAGATTTAACGCGATTGCTCCGGGCCTAACTCGAACTCCAATGACGGCAGCAATTTTTAGTAATGAAAATAGTTTGAAGTTCTCTGAAAAAATGCATGCCTTAAAACGCCTGGGTGAGCCAGAAGATTTAGTTAACTTAGTAGAATTTTTAATATCTGATAAAGCCACTTGGATCACTGGTCAAATTATTGCTGTTGATGGTGGCTTGGGAAGTTTAAAGACAAATTAATGAAGCAATTAGTGTTTTTATTATTTATATTTTTAAATTCGGTTTCTGCTGATGAACTTTGTTCTAAGACTAGCTGTTATCCCAAAACTATTCTTAAAGCGGATCTTCAGTTCCATCTGGTAGGTAAATCTGATTTCACTTATCTTTTTATGGATATCTACTCAGTGGCACTTTATGTAGATCAAGCAAACTTTACTGGTGATGTACTCAATCCTAAAGTGGCGAAGTTTTTACACTTTAAATATCATCGAAAAATAGAAAAGAAGCGAATCGTCGATGGGGCTGTGGACACACTTCAAAAGAACCCCAATTTTAATTATGAAAAATTTAAAGTTGAAGCCCAGCAAATTAATCAGTATTACGAAGATGTTGATGATCAATCAGAATATTATTTGACCTACCTTCCTGACAAAGGATTAACACTTAGTAATAACAAACAAAATCTTTCGACGATTAAGGACCCAGAGTTTGCCAAATATTATCTGGGAATTTGGCTATCAGAGTATCCACTAAGTAAGCGTGTGCGTGAACAATTACTAAATTCAAAATTTTGATAAAAACTGAATAAATTCTTAAACGGCAATTTTCCGGGTCTTCAGTCCAAGATCAAGCATAAGGTAAATCTAGCGCGAGTATTTTGTTTATTATTCGGTAGTCTAGTTGAAAAGCGAATAGAAAAAGGCCACTAAATTCTATTATTTTGAGTAAAGTCTTTTTTGTGCTAAAAAATTATCCAAAATATTTTGGTATAAACTAATGAACAACTATTGTGGAATTATCCTAGCTGGTGGCTCTGGAACTCGTCTTTTTCCTGTTACCAAGTCTGTAAGTAAACAGCTTCTTCCCATTTACAATAAACCAATGATCTATTACCCCTTGTCGACATTAATGTTGGCTGGGATTAGGGACATCCTGATCATTACTACTCCACAAGATAGAGATGCCTTTCAAAATCTGCTTGATGATGGCTCTCAATTTGGTATCAAAATTTCTTATGCTGTTCAGCCAAATCCAGATGGCCTGGCCCAAGCTTTTATTATCGGGGAAGAATTCATGGCCGGTCGACCTGTCGCCATGGTTCTTGGAGATAATCTTTTTTATGGACATGGTCTACCGGAAACTATGGGTAGGGCTTCAGCGCGAACTAAAGGTGCAACGATCTTTGCTTATCATGTAAAGGATCCGGAAAGATACGGCGTGGCCACATTTGGAAAAGATGGAAAAGTTACCGAGTTGGTTGAAAAGCCTACCAAGCCTACTTCCAGCTTTGCGATTACTGGACTTTATTTCTATGACAATCACGTTTGTGAATATGCCAAAAGTCTAAAGCCATCTCCTCGCGGGGAGTTGGAAATTACTGATTTAAATAAAGTCTATGTTGAGCGAGGTGAGTTGTCGTTGGAAGTATTGGGGCGTGGCTTTGCCTGGTTAGACACTGGTACTTTTGAATCTTACCTACAAGCTTGTAATTACATTCAAACATTAGAAGAAAGACAGGGGTCAATGATTTCTTGCCCAGAAGAGATTGCTTATTTCATGAAGTTTATCAGTAAAGAAAAATTACTGGAAAATGCTAATCAACTTAGAAAGAATTCTTATGGTCAATACTTATTAAATATTCTTACTCAAGACAATCTAATCTAGTGCTAACCATAGGGCAGTAGCAGAGTGCTGATCTTTAATCTTATGTTTCAAATCTTTAATTGCGATTAGTTTTGTATTAACAAGCTGATCGACTTCACCTTGGTCTAAGTGATTGGTTTTAATTAGATTGTTTAGTTGTTCATCGGGAATTGTTATCGAGACACGAAATACTTTATTTCTATTGGTTGAGACTCCCGAGTTTTCATAAACTTCACCTACTAAATTTGGAAAGTAGATCAGTCGGCTTTGATCTAATCCAGTTTCCTCGGCAAGTTCACGTAAGGCATTACCAAAGGAATTATTAACCCGCAGTGATTCTTCTGGGTTTATAAAACCCCGAGGTACCTCTAAAGTCATTTCGCCAATTGTTGGGCGAAATTGTTCAACAAGTAGGACATACTGATTATTAACAATTGGTACGACCATGGTTCCTGAGCATCCTTCTAACGCCGGGCTTAGCAGGCAAAGGTGGTTAAATTCGCGATTAAAGCTTTTCGTCTGAAAATCTATCCGGGAGACAAAGGGATCAGAATAAAATCCATTAATCCCAATAAATTCTAATTCGCCTTTTTCTGCTTCGCCTAATCTGGTAAGTGGCAAAAGTCCATTTGATGATAAAAAGGTATTGATTACATCCAACCTTAGATTGCTATTTAAGGAACTTAAGTCAATCGGAAATAAATATTTTGATATTTTTCCAGAGTTGGATACGGTAAATGTCGGGGATACTAATTTCAACATATTACAATAACTATCAAGGTATTTAGTTGTAATGCTTCTAGTGATTTAAGAAGTATTCGTGGGGAAGGTTAAAATATCGGATTACATTTTAAATCCCGGACATAACAAGGACTAAGTATGCGAAAACCACGAGCAATCGCCACTAGTTCTGCAATTTTTTATAGAATAAGCATTTCATTGAGGCTTAAGTAAGCGTTCAGGTAATCTTTGCAAGAAAGTTCAAATCTCCTTTAAAGATCAATTTATAAAGTAAATTGAGGGTAGCCTGGTCCTGCGAAGCTTTATTGTCTGCTTGTAGCTTTAGCAAAAGAGGAACAGAAGGGGGGAGAAAATATTAGCCGTGAGCACTATTAAACAAAATCATTCAGATTTTGACCCTGAAACAACTAGTATTGATATGAGAGTAATTGTTGAGTGCCTTTACTACCTCAGAAATGGTAGTAAAGGCATTTACTCTGGACTAGGCGGCTAACTTCTGACTGCCTTCAAGGATTAATGTCTCATTAGAAAAGTCATTATAATAGTTCTCTAATCTTGATTGTAACATTAATCGAGCTCTATGTAGGCGTGATTTAATTGCTGGAATTGTTAAGTCCAACATTTCACTAACCTCTTGATTGCTTAAACCATCAATATCTCGAAGCACAAAAATTGAACGATATTCTTCGGGTAAAGAGTTCACTGCTTTCTCAATATGTCCACGAAGCTCATGTCTGAAAGGGAATACCTCACAACGATGATGTTCTTCTTCAGAGCAATATTCTACATTAAAAGCTTCTTCCGAGTGATTATTTACTTCTAAAGGTAATGTTAAATGTTGCTTTCTTTTTCTTAGTTTCATGAGAGAAGTATTGAAAGTAATTCTATACAACCAACTGGAAAATGCTGACTTTCCTTGAAAAGAGTTAATTTTAGAGAAAACATTGATAAATGTCTCTTGGATAATTTCCTCCGCATCCTCTTCTTTTCGAGTTATTCGATAAGCAAGGTGGTAGGCTTTTTCACTATAACGTTTAAAAAGTTCTTCAAAAGCGGATTTTTCGCCGTTTTGCAGTTCTATCACCAATTCCAGATCCGTAAGTTTCTTAGTCATGTGCATTCTCCTTAATGGCTGAGTTGTAATACCCTTATCTCATGTTATGAAGAGCTTTGTGTCATGCTTGTGTAATTTAAATGTAAATGTTTTGTAAAAATGGCAAAAATTTGAATACTTTCCTTAAGAGTTGATAAAAATGAAATCATGCCAAGTCAATACATGATGAGTTTTAGAATATTCCATTACTAACCTTCTAAAATCTACCGTAATTTGAATCATTTATTAGTTTCGTCTATTATAGAAAGTCCAAAAAGTAATTTACTGAAGGAAACTACTTTTTGGGGCTTTCTAATCCCCAGAGGGATAGTAAAATCGTATAGTTATTACAAAAAACAAGTTGCTCTATTTTATTATTAGGTAATTTATTTTTTGGAATAACTAGATTAAGTTCAATTATAACAATCAAAAATATTATGACGGAAGAAAGAATTATAAAATGTATTAAACTTGGAAAGGATCTTCCGGGGCTTACTAAACCTCCATTCTCTGGGCCTGTTGGTCAGGAAATTTTTGAAAAAATATCAGCTCAAGCTTGGTTGATGTGGAAAGATGATATGCAAATTAAAATCATCAATGAGTATCGATTAAATATGGGCAAAAAAGAAGATTACAATATGCTTGTTGAGCAAATGATGTTGTTTTTAAATCTTAAATCTGGCGAAACTTTTTCTGTTGAAGATCCAACCCGTGGCAAAGCCCGTTAAGCTTACAATTATTGGCCTAGGTAATATGGGTCAGCCGATACTTAAAGCGCTTATTGCGGAAAAAATTGTTCCGCTTTCATCACTTACAGTAGTGAGTCGAAGCTCGGTGAATTCCCAAAAAATTAAGCCTGGATATCCGGCAATTAAATTTTATTCTAATGTTGAACAGTTAGATTCACCTGATTACATAATCATAGCCGTCAAACCGCAAGATTTTCCAAGCTTAGCAATATCGCTAAGAGACAAATTAGTTAAAAATACAGTTGTAGTTTCTGTGATGGCTGGCATCTCAATTGCCAAAATTCAAAAGGCTTTGGGAGTTAAGAAGGTTGTCCGAGTAATGCCCAACTTAGCAATTGAACTTCAACAAGCTGTGATTGCTTGTGTTTACGACACCGCAGTTATTACCACAGAGCAAAAGTTTATTAAGCGAATTTTTGCCCCACAAGGATTGTTCTTAGAAGTTGCTGATGAAAAGAAAATTAATCAGATCACAGCACTAGCCGGAAGTGGACCAGCCTATGTTGCCTTTTTTATGAGCTCCTTGGAAGAATCTGCTAGACGTTTTGGTTTCCCTAAGGAGTTAGCAGAGAAGATTGTTTGGCAAACTTTTTTTGGAACAATAGATTATTTAAATTACAGCAAACTGACTCCTTCTGAATTAATTGTAAAAGTTAAATCAAAAGGTGGAACAACCGAAGCGGCACTCGATATTTTTAAAAGTAAAAAGATTAATCAATCTTTACAACAAGCTTTCTTGGCCGCTTTTAATAGAAGCGTCAAATTATCTAAATAAGGTAAATCCAAGAAGTGATTTCTGAAATTTTATCACTATTCCTTTAGGCTCTCTTTTACTAATCCTGCAAACCGAACGCTATATTTTTGTTTTGCGGCGAATTAATTTAGTTAGTTCTCGAATCTCTTGTCCCCCAAATATATGATAGGCAATTCCATAGCTGATAAAGGCAACTGGGCAAGCCGCAATAATTAAAATCAAGTTATTACTAATTAGGGTTTTTAAATAATAAATTGCTAACATCATAACTAAAGACGCTAGTAATGAAGTGAAGCTAGCTTTCAAGAATGGTTGAAAACTCCAATTTTCTAGGCGTCTGTCCAAAACAAACATACTGATTACTAAAGTAAAAGTAAGTGCTAAGCCGGAAGCGAGAGCTAATCCGACATGGAAGTAATCGAGATGTGGAAAAATGATTATCAAATAATTTTGTATGTCCGCAATTACATTTAAAAGAAAGAGATCAGCTTGGAAATCCATTTTGCCCATTAGCAGCAACGCTAAGAGGACATTCAATAATAGTGTAAAAATTCCCAGTAGACTGGGTGTCAGGGTATCTTGTTTTGCTAAAAATCCCCGACTGACAATTGAGCTGCAACTAATTCCCCAAAGTCCAAAAGCTGTTGCCTGTAATGCGCCTGCAGTTTGAAATGTATCAAACGAGGTAAACTCACCACGTTCAAATAATAATTGAATTAGCGGCTCCGCTAAGATTATTAATCCAGCAGAGGAGGGGATAATTAGAAAACTAATATATCGCAAAGAGTTATTCATGTTGTGTTGAAATCCAAGTGAATTATTATTTGCTTGTGATTTTGATAACTCTGGCAGGAGTACGGACATAATCGCAATTGTTAAGACGCCGATAGGTAATTGTGACAGACGGTCTGCGTAAAAAAGCCAAGAGACACTGCCCGTTGGTAGTAACGTAGCGAGCATCGTATTTATAAAAATAGATATCTGATAGATTGCCGCTCCAAAGCACGCCGGAATCATTAGAAATAATACTTTTTTACTACTCGGATTCAATAGTTTTACATTCGGAAAGATTGAAAGTTTGGCAGCTTTCAAAGCGGGAAGCTGTATAATGATTTGTGCAAACCCTCCAACTAGAACACCAATAGATAATAATTTAATTCCTGTTTCTGGTTCCCAAAAGCTTACTAAGTAACAAGTAATAATTAGAACAATGTTCATCACTATTTGGGAAAGGGGAGCTGCCCCATATTTCTTAACTGAATTTAGTGCGCCACTGATTAAAGCAATTAGACTTACAAAGATTATGTAAGGAAGGGTTATTTGAGTAAGAGTGATGCAGAGTTGATATCTTTCAGGATCTTCTAAGTACCCAGGTGCAATAAAATCAATAATTAAGGGAGTGAAAATTACTCCTAAGATTGTAATTAGGATGCTGGCAATTAAAAGTAGACCCGAGACTGATTTCAAGGTCCTTTCTGCTTGTTGCCGATTTTTTTCCAACTCGGCTGAGAATACAGGAATAAATGCGGCAGAAAGTGCACCTTCGCCCAAAATACTACGAAGTAGGTTTGGAATCTTAAAGGCTACAAAAAAACAGTCAGCTAAAAGGCCTGCCCCGAATAGTTTAGCAAAGACTAAATTCCAGATAAACCCTAACAGACGACTTACTAGAGTTAGTAAACTGATAAGTGTAGTACCTTTTAAGATTTCATTAGACATGCTAGTTAATTATTATGATATTTTTTGGAAAAAAGCGAAAACATAAATTACCGAAGTTTCCACCTTTTGTGCGACCGGCCTTTGAAAGTTATTGTGCCGAGCTAGATAGTGATGGATTAAAGCTTTTGGGCAAAGCTTTGCAGACACACTTCTCTAGTAATTCCGCAGCGAATGATGGTCCTGAAACGCATTATAGCGACAAAGAAGCTAGAGATGTTTTTGAAGTCTGTAAGTACTTATTAACACTTTACCCCAGTCGAAATCCCGCCGAACAAAAATTAATTGTGGGAGCTGTCCGTTATGCTGCATCTTCTGATGATCCCTTCTGTGATCATACATTTGCTTCCGGTATGACCGATGATAAACAAGTAATTAACTATGTATTAGAGGAATTGAAGATCGAAGATCGGTATTTAGATACGTATTAAATCTTGTCGTTTAAATTGTTAAGAAATTTTGTAGAATTTGCGACCCAACTAAAGCACTTTTCTCCGGGTGGAATTGCACCGCATAAAAATTATCCTTATTTAAGGCAGCACTATACTCTAGTCCATAGTCAGTAGTGGCAATAGTGTAAGGCGAAAGCTCGGCGTAATAACTATGAACAAAATAAACATATTCGTCTTGTTTTAAGTTGTGGAATAACTCAGATTTATAATTGTTGATATTATTCCATCCAATTTGAGGAACCTTTAATTGCTGAAACTTCTTTACTTGGACGGGAATAATACCTAAGCATTTGGTATCATTTTCATCGGAGAAATCACACATTAACTGTAATCCAAGGCAAATACCAAGAAATGGTTGGGTAAGAGTTGGAATTAGTTGATCTAATTTATTTCTTTTTAGATCGTTCATTGCGCTGCTAGCTTCTCCGACTCCTGGAAAAATAATTTTATCTGCTGATAAGATATCTGAAGTTTGATCAGAAAGCTGGATTTCAGCACCAGAAAGTTCTACAGTCAGACGCTCTAAGGCAGTTTGGACTGAGAAAATATTACCAGCGTTGTATTTTATAATTACTACTTTCATCGTCAGGACTTGAAGTTATTAAAGTCTATCATCTTTATTTATAAATTGGAATTATATGCAGATTGGTGAACAATTTCCACACTTCGAACTTGGTGACAAGGACGGTCTGAATCATAGTTTGAATTCATTTAAAGAGAAATTTCTAGTCATCTTTTTTTATCCTAAAGATAGTACTCCAGGATGTACGATCGAATCGAAGGGCTTTTCAAAATTAAAGCAAAAGTTTGCCAGTCTTGATACAGCACTAATTGGAGTGTCTGGTGGCGATCAAAAAACTAAAACAAAGTTTTGTAAGAATAATGACTTAGAGACTGTGATGTTGTCTGATACGGATTTTAAGCTTTCTACGCAGTTAGGAATTTATGGTGAAAAGAGTTTCATGGGTAGAAAATATATGGGAATCAATCGGATTACTTATCTTTTAGATGCCAAACGGACAATAATTGAGATTTTTGATCCTGTTAAACCTATTGGTCATCCTGATCAGGTCTTAAAATATATTAAGGCCCTGCAGTAATCTTTAGTTATACAATTAGTTTCATTCTTGAAGCAATAGTCAGGGTTATATAGACTAGGCTTATGATGAAACTTAAAATTCTTGTTCTTGTCTGCCTGCTAACCATAGTAGCAAATTCTCTTTTTGCTCAAGGAGATCCACGGGAGATCTTAAAAGGTTTAACTTACGAACAACAAATATCACTACAGAAGCAGATTACTTCCTATAAATTTTCAGAAGCAGAGTTAAATGAATCTGCACCTAGGTTTGGAGTGGAACCAGGCAGTCGACATATTTTACGGATGATGGGACAAGTCCCTAAAAATCCTTGGAATCAAGAGCTTGTTGAGCCGAAAATTTTTGGTCATATTCAAGGTAAATCTGGAGTAGATTATCCAGATCCGGAGTTGATTAATAAGTCCTACCGCAAATTTGAATTGGATAAAGATGCAGTACGAAAGTATGTCAATGAAGAATATTTGCCGCAGTTGAAAAAACAGGTAATCCAGATGGAACAAGCCATTCCTCTACCAAATTGTACTGAATCTAAAACTATCAGAAAAAATATTTCCAAAACGAATGACCAATCAGGAAATACACCTGTTCAAGATTTACTGTTTATAAGCCCTGAAAAAGCACCTAAAGATCAGGATATTAATGAGTTTTTGGGGGAAAAAGTTACTCTCTTAGTATACTATCCGAACAAAAAAACTGAAATACATCGTATTGCTAAGGGTTTAGCGGTGGAATGCCTACCTACAAGATTTCGCACAACAACTGAAGCATTTTTCATAGATCGCGGGATTAATGCATTAAAGAACTATGATGAGGATTACCATGCGTCGGGCGTCCTCCATCCCTTTTTTAAATGAAAACCCACTGCGAGTGTATCAAGTTAGATAATCTAACCATAACATTTAATGAAGGGTTTTATTGAAATGACAATAATTAATTTACTAAAGCAAATTGAACATTGTCATAATGGCTTATGCAAACTAGGTTCTTAACCTACCGAAATTGGTAGGGATGATTTTTCTAATTTGCATAACTAGAACAACATTAAGAGTGAGTTAAAACAAAACGTTAATTTTTAACGTGATTTATTTTATACTTACTTAAGTTAGGGTTTTAATATGAAAAGAAAATTAATCTTATCTCCGCGTAGTATCACAGTTGTTGTTTGTCTCTTAACAACTTTTCTACAACCTGCCGCAGTTGTCTTCGCTCAAAATGGAAATCCCTGCGCAAACCATCCATTAGGACAGCAGATTTGTCAGCGAGCATTGCAACAACAAGGGACAGATGTTGATCGTTTAGATTTAACTCCCGAAGATATCCTGCAAGCCGAGAGGATAGATGATCTTGATGGTAATATCGGTGCTGCCGCCGGACTGACGCGTACAGTTTCTAATGTGAGTCTTAGTGATGTCACTCAAGATAATCCCTTCTTAGGAATTTTATTAGGCGTACTTACTGGTTATTTACAAGGTAGTGCCGGTAACATTGGTTCAATGTTTCAGAATTTAAATTCTACAGGTGTCCAGTCTTACTTAACAAATAATTCTCAAAATTATTATCCCGATCAAAGCTGTTACTATGACTACCGTCATTGTATTGCTACTTTTCTAGCCCCAGCTGCATATAATCAATCAATCCCTGGAATGGGTAATTTTGGGAACATGGGCAACATTGGTAATATCGGAGGTTCAATGTTCGGTGGTTATAACGTTGGATCCGGAAACACAGGTGGAGGTATTCCAGGCTTAATTGGAGGTGGTAATGGTAATGGAATTTTCGGAATTTTTGGATCAAATAATAACCAAAATGGAAGTTGGTTGGGAACAATCTTAACTACAGTTGGCACACTAACTGGTAACACTAGTCTGATTATGGCTGGGCAAGTATTGAACACATTAAATGCCATGAATCAGCAGAACCAGATGATGCCAACACAAGGTGGTGTTCCACAGGATCAACAAAACCCATGGACTGCTGTTGGAAATAATCCTTTAGGAACAAACTCCAATCCATTAGGAACAAATATTGGGAATGCCGATTATAGCCAGTATCTTGGTGGTGATGGATCGATGCCAGTTTCTACTTCTGGGTCTGTCAGCAAAGATGATTTGTTTGCTTACATGAATAATCAAGTGAAGAATTCTGATTTAAATGGATATGTACCTGCTGATGGAGCCAAATATGGTATCGATGGTAGTTCAGAATCTTGGGCGAGATACTTTACAGAGTTGGCTGGAAAAGAATCCTCGTACAATACTGGCACAGTTGGAGATGTAGGTCAGTTTGGATCGGGATCTCGAGGCTTGTTTCAGTTGTCGACAGCCGATGCCACTAACTATGGATTACAGAGCACTGGTTTTTCACATGATCAGCTTTCTAATCCATACACCAATGCCAATGCGGCAATTTCAATTACCTCAAGCTTAGTTAAGCAAGATGGTGTGATTGCTGGTACAAGTGCTAGTGGAAATGCACTGGGAGCTTCTAGGTATTGGGGCCCATTACAGAGAGGATGGACACCAGTTGGAGGCTAAAAGAATAAAAGATGATTAACCCAAGAATGTTTCGAAGATTTACTTCAGAATTCATTCTTGGGTTATCGCTATTTAGTTTAATAGGGGAATTAAACTTTAAATTATTTGTAGGAGAAAGTTAGCAGGATCGAGGATTGTTAGTTTAATATTAAAACCAGTGTTTTAATTGATGTTGAAATAAAAACTTATAACTGTTTTAACTCGTGGATCTAAGTTAAGTTGAATCTATGAAATCATTAAAGAAATTAGGTCTCTTAGCTGTAATTATTATTGGGTATGTTTACTGGGTAATGTCCGGAACTAATTCCAAAGTTAACACTACAAGTGTCACTAGTTCCCCAACCAGCGAGCAAGATGTTGCACCTGAGGCAACAACAAAAAGTATGGTTATACCTGACCCTATTGCTCCTCTTGAACAAGCTGTGAAAGAAGAAGATTCTTCAGAGAAAGAAAAAATCAAGGTGTCCACTAAAGATACATTCATTTTTAAAGATTTTAATCCCTTAACACGCAAAGTTGCTGTCCCAGTAGTGGCACTTCAGCCACTGACAGAACCAATATTAAATCGATTAATTCAAATTCATTCATTACGGGAAGCAATACTAGGATTACAAGGTCATGGGTATGTAAGTTTTAATGCTGACGAGATTGAAACATATTATCCAAAGTTCGCCCAAATTTTATTTGATAAGTTTGCTACCATAAATTTACCAGATTTTTTTTGGAGTGAATTCGCTGGTGCAGGACAAGTTTATTTTAAGGTTCCAGGTCTTCGAGAAAAGCTAACGAACGATCTTAAACTTTTAGCATTGGCCCCAAATTTTATTAGCTTAATTAGTGATGATACTTTAAAGATCGATCTAAATTTTTCAGGTTACCACCTTAGCCTACAGGATAGTCAGAAATTAAATACTTTTTTTAAAAGACATGCTAGAGATTTTAAACCGGCAGTCATTACTGCTGATGGAAATTTAGCAATTATGCTAAGCTCTTTGCGAGCTTTACCAGATAATTTATATCAAATAATTATCGATCTAAAGCTATCTGAGCAACTAGCAAAGTTTATTTCCGGACTTAAAGTTGATGGACTTGTTCTGTTAGATTTGGAGACCATCGCACTTTATCAAAGCGAATTGGGAACGCTAATCGATTTAGATAAGCTAGCAGCTAGCGGTATGCAATTAGATCAATCTTCCACTGGAGCCTTTAGTCATCAATTTGATTTAAAAGATATGCTGAAGACTCATCATAAAAACCTGGAAGATCAAAAAACACTAATAGCTGAAGGTAAATTTATAGCACCAGCCTATCAAACTTATTTGGATGTACCGCTAGAGATTAATGGTGATCGCCTTTTAAGATTCTCTAGTTCCATGGCCGAAGTTTCACATAGTTTTGCTGAACAGAAAGTTTTTGCTCCTGGCACGACTGTTGAGGCTGCTTTTGCTCTCAAGCTGGAGAGTTTAGGTGAGGATGTTGAAGCAACATATGTTGATGTGCTAAAGAAAATTGAAGCCGATCGACTACTGATTTACTCATTATCGAATGTTAAAGGTATTGGTAAATTTCTTTTTCCTGTTGATTTGCCGGAAGAACAGTTTTCCAGATTGCCCGGCATGATTGAAGCTGCTGTAGCCTTTGTGGAAAAGCATAATCCAAAGCCAACCTTTAAACTTTATTTAGAATTTGCTCCAACACCGGAAACAGATCAGCTTCTAGGTAGTATAAAATATAATATTCTAACTCAAGAAAGTTTTGATCTTCAGCGCCGGGTGGTATTAACTACAGAGGAGCCAGTAAAAGTTAAGCTGTTTCAAGAGCTAGTAGCAGAGTTACAACCGCAGGTTAATCTAGCTTTCAAAGGATATTTTGAAATTGATTTAAAATTATTTAAAACCGATCGTCATCTACGTCAGCTATTAGTAGATGCTGTACTAGCAAAATCAATTACATTAGCTGAAGTATTAAAAGGCCTACGCGGAACTGGTGTGATTGAATTGTATCCAAGCACTAACAAGTTTTTTAATCAAGAATTAGTAAAAATTATTACACCACTATTTAAGAATAATCAGTCAGCTTATGAAAGATGGAAATTGATTAAAGGTGAATTTAAATTACGGGTTCCCGAAAATTTTGGCCCCCAAGATGAAAAAACTGCTCTCCGTGAGGCCTACGAACATATTAATGATGGGGCGACTCCCAAAATCAAAGAACAGCGAATTAAAAAGCTAATCCAGTCATTTAGTGCGAGTAGTAATCAGAACTTAGTAGTCCCTGAAAAACTAAATGAAATTCTAGATATTTTATCTGATGATCGAAAGATCACAGATGTCTTAAAGGATAAACAAGATGAAGGTTTTTAAAATTTTAGGTTTAATTCTATTAGTTCCTTTATTACTCCAGGCCGAAGATCTGAAGATCAAGGTGGGAACACCACTTAGCCCAACGGATCGATTAATTAGTGAGATTAGTAATTCTGATGTAGAGGATTCTTTTACAAAAGCTGCGGATCGTATGTTGGATCATTATACTGATAATCCTAATAGTTGTTTAGGACGAAAGCGAGTACAAGGTTCTGGATGTAAACTGGCTAGAAATTTACAAGTTGGAATTGGAGAGTATTCATTTTATCTCTGTCGTGATTATTCTGAAAATTCCTATGCTGGCGAATTAGAAGATACTATACCACTTCATAGTTATTATGTTCCCTTTCAATTAACTGAAACAACACAAACTCCCTATGATACGGAGTTTATGACAGCAGACATTGCGAGGAATTTAAAAGCAAAAGCAGAACAGTTTTTGCATTTAGGAATGTTAGTTCAAGCACAGGGTGGATCGACTGAACCTGCGAAAGGTGAGATCGATCGATTGGCTGCAGTAAAAAATAAATTTGCCGATGGCTCTAAACATCTTGAGCAACAAGATATCAATGAAATTAAAAATATCTTACAAGAGCAAATATCGAAGGATCAAGGGGTGATTGATTCGATTAAGGAATTTAAAACATTAGAGATTGAGATAGATGGTAAAAAAGTTTCCATGGATGATGCTACTCTTCGTCATGCGATTTCCAAGAATGGACGTTTTATGGAAATGCACGTCTATCCAACAGGCTTTGATGTTAATCAAAGAAATAGAGAAGACTATTTCGAAGATATTTGGACTCATCAGGGAGCAGTGAATTCTTGGGTTCCGATTAAAAATCCGGTGCCAATTTGGTTTAGTGAGTTTCCAGAAGCCTTGATGACAATGCGTTTTGCCGAGCAAGCCTATGGTAATACCATACTTCAAAAGCTATTGCAGGCCGAAAATAAAATGGATAATTGTCGACAGCAAAAACAAGATCTGGGAAGCTTAGATACTATTTTTAAAAATGAAGGAGCCAATAAACCGAGCCTGCATACTTTGATTGATCCGAGTAATGATAACAGTAAATTTAGTGGAGCCTACAAGTGTGCTCCTGGAAATATTTCATTTTATGGACGATTATTTTCAGTCCCAATTAACTTTGATAAAGAAACACTTTATGCCACTCAAGCTGCTACTAAGAGAGACTATGTTGCCATTAAATTAGCCTATCTTATGGGAGAAAATCTTGGTATGTTAAATCCGAATCAGAGTCAAGAAATTGGGAAATTCCATGATGTACAATTTGAAGATGAAGGTGAGCATAAGCGTGACCGACTACAATTCTTAGATCTTCATCGTGGGCAACCATTTAATCGTAGTCGCAATGTTGCTCGAAATGGCAACCAAAGTTGTATTACAGATGGCCAATACTATTTACCAAGGATTATGGGAGAAAGGTATAAGGATGCTAATGTAAATGCTGATGGCGAGCGTTTTGTTTCAGCACATTATCGCTTTGTTCAAGCTTGTCCAGTTTGTTATTTACCAATTGAGAATGAAACAATTTTCTATTAAGCTCATTTTATTATTGGCACTATTTTCTTCTGCAAATTTACTTGCAGAGGAAACTGGATTCTTTGGCAATGAATATGACATGAACGTCTTTAAACCTCGAAAGGGTGAAAAGATTGATGGTGAAGTAGTAGCCCCAACAAATCAGAAAAGTAATATTATTGAACAGCAGGAGGTAATAAAGAATTCTCCGGCAGAAGTCGTAAAATCAGGTTCGATTCTAAATACAACAGAACTCAAGCCGCCAAGTGGAAAACATAAAGTAAGTTGGTTGGGAATTATTATTAATGCCCATGATCAAGCGCACTTTTTTACTGAAATTGGAAACTTCTTACAATTTGCAGTGGAGCATGATTATGATCTTGGACCGGTCTATGCCGTTGGTAAAGATTTTAGTTCTAAGGAAATGAACAAAGTAAGTGCGATGATTGATGGACGGGGAGGTGCTATCTTCTTCTCTGCAGAAATACCCTCTGAGTTTTCAGTTAAAAAATCACCTGCTTGGATAGTAGGAACTAAGGAAGGACAGTATTTACTAGAAGGAGTTACAAACTTTCAAAAGTATTTTAATTCCTCTGGGGAATTAATTGTAAAATCAGACACTTAGTGCTTTTCTGATTCTCAGATAATAAGAAGCAAACAGCCGACTTAGGTGGATTAGCATGTAAGGTTATTTTACTACTAATTCCACTATGCGATTCTTAACAGGTTTACTTCTTATTTCCCTTACTTCAATTCAGGCTTTTGCAGCTGATATTAATAATTTTTGCGATGATATTCCAGCGACAAATTTCGATGATGTGCTTTATATCGCTGATAATCGAGAAGCAATTCAAGTAGCGCTTCATCAAAGAGAAAATCGTACTCAAATTGAAGGTCTATTGGTCTCTTACAATACCTTAAGTGCCAAGCTAGCTAACGTCACAAGTGAAAGTTTAAATCCCGTGATGGCCATTGCTGGTTTTTGTTATGGCAATCTTCCGGAAAACATAGCCGAAGGTTATAAGAAACAAGCTTGCCCTCAGATTAGACCAACAAAGGTTCGTGATTTAGTAAGTTTGGCTTTAACAGCCAAGGCAATCATTAATTTCAGTTCTGGTCCCGAGACACAGGAAATTAAAAGGATTGTGTCGAGCAAATTAACTACAGAATTTATTGAATCGATTGAGACACTCTTTGATATTTGTGGCGCAGATCTTGGAGCGGATGATCCGATTGAAGAAGAACTAATTCCAGAGGAAGAAGAGGAAGATCCGGGAGTCTGTACAACAAGCCCTTATAGCGATTTGACACATTTTTTATGGAAGCCAGTTTCTGAAAGTAATGGCAAGTTAGTAATTCTTACAAATCCAACAACATCTTTAGTAGTTGATGGGGAGACATTAAGTGATAATGGTCCTAGTAATGGACGTTGTACAACATCCCGTGCCTCTAAATCTGGTTGTAGCTTTGGCGAAGATGTACTGGTAGCAGTTACATCATTAGCTGAATTTAGAATTATTCGTATTCCTAATGGCTGTCAGCGCTATGAATGTTTAAGTTCTTTAACTGCCTGTGGATTGGAATCTTGGGATACCAAAGAATTACTTAAGCTAAAAAAACAGAAGAGTAAATTGAAATCAAAACTTTTAAGGTCAACAAGAGCAAAACAAAAAAGAAAAATTCGTATTCAAATTAAAGAGATTGCCGAGGTTTTGAATTACGCCAAGGATTTTCAATAGTTTAATATTCTAGCAATCCCCCGAGGCTCTCGAGGCTTTGTCCCGAGGCTCTCGAGGCTGTGTCCCGAGGCTCTCGAGGGAGATTATTCTTTCCGAAAAAAGTTTAGGTTGGCACGGGCAACAACATTTAAACCTGCAAAATTAAAATTTATATTTACCTTGTGGTCATCGGGAAACTTCTTAACTTCGTTTATTCTGGAAGTTAGTAAAAAAACTGTTAAGACTCTCAGCAGAAATGAAACAGCAAAAACAATCACAAATGGATTTGTAATTAGGTCTCCCGCGTAAGCATAGTTCTGAAAAAGTCCAGAAATAACAACGGCAAGTATCACACCGACTGAATTAATCGTCGCTTGATAGGCTTGGCATTTCACGTAATTTTTTCCTTCTACAGCATCAAAAGTATAGTCCGATGTTGCCAGGTTGTATCCCGACCAAGCAATTCCCGAAAAAATTTGTACAAAGCACATCCATGCTAAATTAGTTCCGCATAGCCAAAAGAGGGGAATCGCTGTTAGTCCATAAGAGGTAACGATGACAATTGCCCGAGAACCAATTTTATCAGTTAATTGTCCCCAGAATGTCACGGAGAAGTATTGTGCCAACCAAGAGATGCTAATTAGTAGGGCAAAAACTAAATAACTAACCTGTAATTCTTTCAAGAAATAAACCGCTAAGTAGCCACCAATAAAGTTGGAAGCAAAGCCCATCATTGTTGTTAGTAAAACGAATCGTCCAAAATTATTTTGAGAAAGTTTACGCGTAAAATCTAAGAAGCTAAAACTACTTGGTTTTTCTAAAGAGATATTGGGAATATCCATTTGAAGAAAAAGGAAAAAACTTCTAACTCTGGCTAAGGCCGCAATCAGGCAAAAACCTAAGTAGGCATAAAATTCCTGATGATAATTTTTTGCAAGTTCTAAAATCCCTCCCAGAATAACTAAGCAGATTAGAATTACCAAAAAACTAGCCTTTTGTCGTTTCCCAGAAAAGGTTCCGCGAATATCCTGTGGAATGGTATTTTTGAAGAACAGATTTTGTGTTGGGGCTGTTACGTTCCTAATAATAAAATAGAAAGCTGTGCTCGCTACAAATGTCGGGATGGCATAATTAGGGAAAAAAAGAGGTGTTGCTAAGCAGCCAAAACTTAAAATTTCTAAAGTTATTGTACTTAAAAGAATCGTCCGAATTTTATAAACTTGATTAAGATAGAATGCTAAAAATTGTCCCGCTGAAGCAAAAACTACCGGTGCCGCTCCAACCATTCCAACTAGTAAGGGAGAGGCTCCAAGAAATAGGGCATAGGCCCCTAAGTAGGACTCGCCAGCGCCAAGCATTAGAGCAAAGAAGAATACCTCTTTGTAGATTAAGTTTAGGTTGCGAGACATATTTCAAAAAGCATTTTAGAAAACTAATTCTAGGAACAAGATGGCAGCTTTCAAGTGAGCAACTACAATTTGTACCATCTACACTGGTGGAATTTTTAGATGACTAATTTTTCAATTGGCATCACTAGAATATCTTGAGCACCGGCAATTTTTAATTTTTCGATGCTAGTCCAAAATTCTGCTTCTTTAACAACGGTAGAGATGGAATACCAATCAGGGTCATAGAGTTGTGTAATTGTTGGGTGTTTTAATCCAGGTAGTAATTTTTGGACATCAGGCAAGACGGATTTTGGTACATTCATCACTATATACTTATAATCCCCAGCTTTTAATATCGCATCTAAGCGAAACAATAAATTATCTAGAATTTGTTGTTTTTCCGGAGACAGATTTGGACTTGCTGCTAAGACAGCTTGAGACTGCATCACAACTTCAATTTCTCTCAGACCATTTTGAATTAAAGTACTTCCAGTGCTGACAATATCAAAAATCCCATCGGCTAATTTAATCCCCGGGGCAACTTCTACGGAACCACTAATAAAACGAATATCTAAATTAACATCCTGCTTCTTAGCATATTTTTTTAAAATGTTTGGATAACTTGTAGCAATAGACTTACCTTCGAGATCTTTCAAGGATTTTGCTGGATTAGCATGAGCAACTGCAATACTAAGTCGGCAATGAGAAAAGTCTAAACGTCGAGCAATTTTTACTTTTGCGCCTGTCTCTTTTAGGACGTTTTCACCAACAATTCCAACATCAGCAACTCCTTGTTCTACATAACCAGGAATGTCATCATCTCTTAAAAATAAAAACTCGATGGGAAAGTTAGAGCTCTCAAGTCGTAGCATTTCTTTATTGTGTGGGATCTTAACTCCTAAACGTTTGATTATATCAAGGGAGTTATCTCTTAAGCGACCAGATTTTTGAACAGCAAAACGAATAAGTGTCATAGTAATTTATTTTTGAAGTAGGGTTAGTCTATCAGTTACAGTTTTTAGCGCTTCGGCCATTGGTACTCTAACTTGCTTGGTAGTATCGCGATCTCGAATAGTAACAGTGAAATCTTCTAAACTTTGATGATCAACTGTAATGCAATAGGGCGTTCCAATTTCATCATGTTTAGCATAACGTTTTCCAATCGAATGTTGCTCGTCATATTTAGCATTAATTCCCGCATTGAAAAAACGACTGACGATTTCCCGTGCTTGTTCTGGTAGTCCATCTTTTTTTAATAGTGGTAACACGGCAACTTTAATTGGTGCAAATCTAGGATGTAACTTGAGAACAACTCTTTGTTTCTCCTGACCATCAGCATCTGTTCCATGTTCTTCGGTGTAGGCATCAAGTAAGTAACAAAGCACACCTCTGGTTAGTCCAGCGGCGGGTTCAATAACATAGGGAACATATCTCCAACCTGGTTTACCAGTTTCCGGATCGTTTTTGTTTTGATCAAAATAGGTCAGCTTTACCCCAGAGTACTCGGTGTGTTTTTTAAGGTCATAGTCTGTTCTGGAGGCAACACCCTCTAATTCATCAAATCCCCACGGGTATTGATATTCCACGTCGTAGCAATCATAAGAGTAGTGCGCAAGTTCATCTGGCTCATGTTGACGCAGGGCAAAATCCTCTGGATAATTAGCAAATTTTTTCCACCAACTAAGTCGTTCTTCCTTCCAATAAGCAATTGATTCAACATGGGTGCCAGGTTCAATGAAGTATTCCATTTCCATTTGCTCAAATTCACAAGTTCGGAATATATACTTCTCAGTTGTTATCTCATTCCTAAAAGACTTTCCTTGTTGCGCAATTCCAAAAGGAATTTTCATTGCTTGTGTTTGTTGAACATTTAAGAATTGCACAAACATTGCTTGGGCAGTTTCTGGTCTTAAGTAAGTTCTAGTGCGACTTACTGATTCTTCAAGTAATTCTTTCAGCTCCTGTCGCGTTAAGGGTTTGTTCTCAATTTCAGTAATAAATTGATCCATTGGACTGACAGGCCCAATCGAAGTAGAAAACATTAGGTTAAAATCCCTTTCGGCAGAAAGCTCGGAGCAATTACAAAGCGGACATACATAACCTTGAGGACCAACTACTGATTTTTTTAGCTCACCCTTTTCCTTACCACCGATTTTAAATTCAATAGCAGTTCCTGGTGCAATCTGTGGAGCTTTGTCCGCTCGAAACCTTTCTTTGCAGTTTAAACAATCGACAAGTGGATCGCTAAATCCTGCTGCGTGTCCACTTGCTTGCCATACTTTTGGATGCATCATGATCGAGGCATCAATTCCCACAATATCTTCACGCTCATGAACCATTGATCTCCACCATTCGCTAGCGATGTTTCTTTTTAATTCAACACCAAGTGGGCCATAGTCATAGGCTGATTTTAAACCACCATATATTTCACTGCTTTGGAAAATAAAGCCTCGTCGCTTACAGAGCGAAACAATCTTATCAAGTTTGTCAGTAATTTCTGGTTTAGTAGTCATAAATAATTAAAAAAGCTTGGTAAATTTAGGAACAGTCCTTTTCTTCGACTTCTCCACCTCGTCGTCAGCCATGGCTTCCGCAAAGGTGGATATTTTAGCGAAGTAGGGGATTTAGCCTTTCATAAATAGCATAATTCCAAGAAAAAGGACAAAGACTAATATGTTTAATCTGAGGAACTTATTCAGAATTTGTAGCGATATTTCAGAATTCGGAATTGGTGTCATTTTAACAATTAGCGGAGTCAAAAACAGTCCTAAAAAATGCCAGGGGTATGTTAGTTCCAAGATTACATAGATTGATTGCAGACCAGCATGGAGTAAATAAAACATACCAGGAAGTCTTAATGTTTTAGCCGAGCAATTTTTGCTTGGAAGATAAAGATCTATTAGTGAGAATCCAGTAAGTAGGCAACCCACGCTGATGGCTAGTAAGCTTGCTGGAAGTAAGATTAGCTCGAGAAAAACTAATGAGGCTAAAAAGGACAAAGTAGTAAGGAGGCAAAAACGAATTATAGCAATTTTCAAAATGGAGAAACTATCTAGTCTAGATTTAATAACTAAAATCTTTAGAAATAATGTTATTAATAATAATGTAAAATTATGAGGACTAAGATAGTTTTTGAGTAACTTAGTGCTGACTACGATTAAAGCAAAGAAGAATAAAATCTTAAAATAAAATTCTATTTTTTTAAGTAAGGATTCTTTTTTAAATTTTGAATTTGGCTCATATGCCTTATAGATAGCAGGGGCAAGAATTTGAATACTGAGTAAAGATATCCAAATAAATAGTAAGTTTTTTATTAAAATCAGGTCAATAACAGCATCGTTTCGCACACTAAACATTAATATTGGTAGGGCTAGCGCAATAATTTCGACAAAAAACAAATTATTGTTTAAAAGATAGCTAGTTATTTTTTGGCGAAGTTGATTCATATAAGCATAATAGCAATGACTGATAAAAATCCTCAACTGGTAAAATCAATGTTTGCAGATATTGCGGGTCGTTATGACCTTAGTAACGATGTGCTCAGTCTTGGCTGTCATCGCTACTGGGAGAATCAAGCCTTAACTATGCTTGCTGATAATAAAGTAGCAAGTTGTTTGGATCTGTGTACAGGAACTGGCGCCTTACTTAAAAAATTACTCAAAAAATTCGGTCAGGTAACAGGAGCAGATTTCTGTCCGGAAATGTTGGAATTTGCTGCCAAGCGCTTTCCCCCAGAGTTATATCCTAATCTAAAATTAAAAGTGGATGATGCCTTAAATTTATCTTTTGCTGATAATTCTTTTGATGTTGTCACGATTGCATATGGAGTAAGAAATTTTGCTAACTTGAATTCGGGCTTAAAAGAAGTTCATCGGGTGATTAAGCCTGGAGGGAAAATATTAATACTAGAATTTGGAAAACCAAAGAATTGGTTTGCGCCTTTTTACTTATTTTATTCTAAGTTTATCATGCCTTTCATTGGCAAATTGTTAACTGGAAATCGCTCGGCCTACGAGTATTTACCGGAAACAGCTAAGGCCTTCCCTGCTGGTAAAGAGTTTCAAGAAATCTTAACTCAAAACGGTTTTAAGAACCTAAAGCATCAGACATACACATTTCAAATTGTAAACTGCTATTTGGCAAGCAAAATCTAACAACGAAAATTGCCAATTTCGCTTGCTTCAATAATAATTTCATTTAAGTTGCAATGCATCTTTAAAAGTAGTGTTTCTTTACTCAAGAGTTTTTCCGGTTCAAGGTTCTCCCACAGAGCATCCATAATAACACCTATTGATAAAGCGCTAAACTGGACGTGAAGCGGGCGAAATTCTTGGCGATTTGCCATTAGAATATTCACAATCGGACCTTGTGGAGTAAAGTTGTAAATTAGATATAGATCTTCAATAAAGCCTTCGCGATGTAAGATATCATTCTGGTAGGAAGGATTCTTCCGTCCGGGGCGAGTGGAACGTGACTGGTGGTCTTCAAATTGACTACTGAATCGAGCAGAATTAATTGTTTCATCGAGTGGTAGATCAAATCCTAATTCCTTGCTTTCTTTGTATAATTGCTCTGCTAAAGTTTTTTGCTTTTCAAAAAGTGCTTTTTTACCTTGTAGGGAATTGAACTGTCGAAAAGCTCTGGCGATTGACTGAATTTGAGCCAGACGACTCCCAACAGGGAAAGGACTAAATCCAAATTCCTGCAGATGTTGCAGTAAAGCTAATGCATCTGGATTCTTGGCAAATAAGCCAGTTGGATCAGAATTTAGAATGGCATTAATCCCGGTTAGTGTTGGGCGTATCCCCTGATTAAATTCTTGTCGATATCCAATTAAAGTTCTAATTCCTGATGCCACTCCATCCTTTCCCATAACTTTCTCTCGATGTAATTCAGCCATTTTGAGTAAAAGTGGGTCTTCAAATTCAGACAAGTTCAATTTACGTTTTGCTTCCGATTTAGTTTCCGGAAATAACTTTAGTAATTCGAGATCCGGCAGACTTTTTACTGACTTCACATGATTTTCAACGGCTTCTCCAAATTGAGCCCATGCTTCTAATGATATCTTTTCTGACAAACCTCTTCCCCAAAGTGACTCACTTCCGAGAAGTTGTAATAAGCGAAAATTAGGGGGAATAAAGCGATATTTTGTGGGACTTGGATTTTGAATACAGTCGAGCAAATCTGTAATGTTTCGAGAAGCCTTTTCTAATGCTTCATAAGGGTGTGGATCCGTTTCTTTTTGTCCAAGTCTTAAAGATCTAACAAGTTTATAATCTAGAAAACTATCTAGTAAATCCTTAGGAAATAGTTCTGCAATTGCTGGAAAGATTGTAGATTTTAATGCGGAAGTTGTGACAGGTGGTGCCGTAAGTGCAATTGTTGCTTTGCCTAGTAACTTTAAAAAATCACGCGTTAACATCAAGATAGAAAGATAGAGCTCGACCTTTTATAGTATAGATGTTGATCTTAAGCTAACTTGCTTACTAACTAGTCTTAACTAGCTTTCAATACAGCAGCTGCTGTTTTTGCGGCCATAACTGTTTCTAGTAAATAGCTATCAAAATTAGGAGCATGTCCATTTACTGTGGTGTTAGGTCGAACATGCACCCAAGAGACTTTATCGCCAGAGGCTGTCCCGGCATTTTCTAAAACTCTCAGTTTATATTGATGGTCACTTCTCTCTGATAGTCTAACTTCAACAACATTACCTTTTTGAAGACGATTTCCATCATCTACAATTAAGATTCGTCCAACTTCGACCAGATTCTTTAAAGCATCTGTCCTTTGGCGAGAAGCACTAAAAAATAAATCTTCTGTTGAAGAATTCCCTGCTTTTTCCAGTTTATTTACGTGGTCTGTGCCAGGTGCATTGCGATAAAAAGCCGCTATGTCAGGTGCTTTTTGTACTTCTGTTGTAATCCCCATTGGCTACTCCTAAAAATAATTAACTTAATAGTATTCGGTGAAATAGCTATAGAACTTTAGGCTAATTTTATTGTAATTTAGCTAGTTTTTTTTGGAATTAGGCTATTTACTTCATTTTTCCATTCACGATCTTGGTAGAAAGTACCAAAAGGTATAATTGAAGCAATAAAGGCTTTTGCTAGCCAAAGGATATTTTTTTTGTACTGAATGAGCACTAGTATTCCTAGTAATGCCATGACCACAAATAGCATGCCGTGAAGTGCCCCTACAATTTTAACTGCAAATGGGTAGCCTGCAAAATACTTTAGTGGCATAGCGATGCCTAGTAATAATAAGTAGGACCAACCTTCGATATAAGCAATTTTTCGAAACCAATTAAATGTTGTCGGGGAAGTTTTCTGTGTATCCATTTTAAATATTATTCGCAGAGATAAAAGTTTTTAAAGTATCGAGTGCCTGGTTACTACATCGCATTCGCTTGTCGTGTTTATTCATCTTTGGAAATTCGGCCAGAAGCTGATGATAACTAGGCATTACTCCGTAAGTTATATTCATTGGTTGAAAGTCTTTGCGAGTAGGGTCGCTAATATAATTAAAGATACTCCCACCTGCGGTTTCAATTGGTAAGATTACTGGCTCCAGATTTTGTATTCGTCGGGCTGCATTAATTCCAGCCAGAATTCCTCCAATTGCCGATTCAATGTAGCCTTCAGTTCCATTGATTTGCCCTGCAAAAAACAACCCTGGTTTTTTACGAAGTTCTAAAGTCGCATTTAAGCAATTTGGTGAGTCAATAAAAGTATTGCGATGGAATGAACCGTAGCGAACAAATTCGGCATTTTCCATTCCTGGTAGCTGACGAATAATTCGTTCCTGTTCATGGCGTTTCATCCGAGTTTGCATGCCTACCATACTCCAAGTATTTCCTTGCAGATCGTCTTGTCGCAGTTGGACTGCGGCGTAAGGAGGTCTGTCTGTTCGTGGATCAATCAGGCCTTTTGGTTTTAATGGTCCATGGCGAAGTGTTTCTCTTCCTCTTAAAATAATATCTTCAATCGGCATACAACCTTCAAAAGGACGCAATTCCTCGGGGGAGTCACTCTCCACTAATTGATTCCCGCTGTACTTTTCGGCTTGGATAATTTGATCAATAAAGGAATTGTAATGATCTTTCTCTAAGGGAATGTTGTAATAATCGTCACCACCTTTACCGTAGCGAGACATTTTAAATAGTAAATTTAAATCCAGTGATTCCCTAAAAAAGATTGGTGCAATTGCATCAAAAAAAGCTAAGTTCGGAGAATCAATTAGCTTAGCAATAGAATTTGTCATTGCTTTGGAAGTAAGCGGCCCCGTTGCAATAATAACAGGGTTTTCTAAACTTGATTCCGGAATTTCTTGCAATTCTTTTTCTACAAAAGTAATTAGGGGATGACTTTTAATTTTTTGATCGATGTACTCGGCAAATACTAATCGATCGACAGCTAAGGCACCTCCGGCTGGAACTTCGGCAAAGGCAGCAGCTTCTAAGATTAATGAACCTAAAAGCCGCATCTCTTCTTTCATCAAGCCAGCCGCATTATCTAGTTTGGAATTTTTAAGTGAATTAGAGCAAACTAGTTCCGCGCAAAGTCCCGTATGATGGGCTTTAGTAGAAACTGTCGGACGCATTTCAAAAATTTTTACCGGGATATTTCGTTTTACTAATTGCCAAGCTGCCTCGCTTCCAGCAAGTCCTGCTCCAATAATTTTTACAGTCATAATTCCTATTTACAATTCTAATTTACGCTACTGTAACCTAAAAAATATGGATTTAGCAAAAATTGAATTCTAAAAAATAACTAATTCTTTAGTGATGCCAGATCGATCACAAATCGATACTTAACATCACTTTTAACCATCCGTGTATAAGCTTCGTTAATTTCCGACATGGAAATCATTTCAATATCAGAAACAATATTATGTTCCGCACAGAAATCTAACATTTCTTGAGTTTCTTTAATGCCACCAATTAATGAACCAGCAATACTACGACGACGAAAAATTAAATTACCAACATTTGGACTTGGATGGGCATGTTCGGGAACACCAACTAAACACATAGTTCCGTCTCTCTTTAATAATGCAGTATAATCATCCAAGTTGTGTGAGGCAGCAACTGTATTTAAAATAAAATCAAAACTATTGGCATGCTTGTTCATTTGATCTTGGTTTTTAGAAATCACCACATGATCTGCTCCAAATCTTTTAGCATCGGCTATTTTACTTTCGGAAGTCGTAAATAAAACTGTTTCTGCGCCAAAGGCATGAGCAAATTTAAGACCCATATGCCCAAGCCCTCCGAGCCCAACAATCCCAACTTTTTGTCCTTTACCAACTTTCCAATGACGAAGTGGGGAATATGTCGTAATACCGGCGCAAAGTAGTGGAGCAACAGCGGCCGCATCCAGTTTATCAGAAACCTTTAGAACAAATTTTTGATTTACAACTATTTCTGTCGAGTAGCCACCATAGGTCATTTTACCAGGCAAATGTTTGTCAGGACTATTGTAAGTGAATACCATTCCACCTTGGTCACAAAATTGTTCATATCCTTCATTGCAACTGGCGCAGTCTTGACAGGAATCAACTAAGCAACCAACTCCGACTAATTCACCGATTTTAAAGTTACTAACTTTTGAACCTAAAGTTGTAACCCGACCAACAATCTCATGTCCTGGAACAACCGGATAAACACTTCCTGGCCATTCACCAAGAGCAGTGTGTAAGTCGGAGTGGCAAACACCACAATATAAAATTTCAATTTGTACATCTTGATCAGTAGGATTTCGACGTTCTAAAGAGAAGGGCTTAAGGTCACTTTTTGCTTCGAAGGCGGCATAAGCTTTTGTGTTAGTCATTTTATTTTTTTCCTTTACGTAAATTATTATCTCAATTGGAGTAATACCGACGAAATATAATAAAACCCTAATAAACTGAAAAATTCATCCTGCATTTTACCAAGCAGTCAGGTCAATTCTTAATGGATTTTAGTATCTTAGCTTCTTTCAAATAATTCGACTCCTGCATCTTTCCAGATGCTTTGATACTTAGCTTGGTCTAGAAGCTGTCGGAGCTTGACGCTATTCTCTTCTCTTTTACCAAGGAGGACAAGGGGAGCTTTCTCGTCCAAGATGGCTTGATTTATCCTCTGATTACTTAGTACTAAATATTTTGTTTGTTGCTCTAAAGTAAGTTTGTCAGCAATTTGGATTCCGAAATGATTTTCAGTGCCAGGGTAAGCACGACAGCTTGTGCCAACCAGGTAGCCTGGCCAAAATCCAATTACTTCTTGTTTAGCATCACATGCTACTTGAAGGTTTTTTGTAATTACTTTTAGATTCTTTAAATTATAATGATCGGCTTGATTTTGATTCATAATCCCAATTAGGTTTTCTCCAGTTTTAAGATGGCGCAGGTAATCTGCTGGTAATTGATAAAAATAAATAGCGAGCAATAGGATTGTCAGTCCAATTTTCAGGGAGTTTTTAGGAATTAAAGAGATTAGCGTAACTGCACCAATTATTGCAAAAGGTAATAATGTTGCAAAATATTGGACATAAACAGGGTTCGGCAAAAGATTTAAGAAAAATAAACTAGTCATTAAGATAAATGCTAATGGAACTCGACGATCTTTGATGAAAATAAATATTGTCGCTGCTGTTGAGCAGTAAATTAATAGTGGTAACTGCCAAGCAGAGAATTTGAGTGTTGGAGTGAGTCCCAATGTAACAAGAAAAACTTGTAATTTATTAGCAGTAACATCGGCAGCTGAGAGGTTGCTTCGATCTAAGTGATAGCCTAAATTGTTAAAATAAAAAGAGTCCCAGTTAGACCACGCTAAAGATAATGTTGGAATTGAAAAAACTAACATTACGCCGATGAAAATAAGCAAATCCTTTTGCTTGTCGGAGAATGATTTGGAGTTAAAGATTAATGCCCCCAGGTAAATTGGAATAATTGCGACGAAGAATAAACGAATTTGAACAGCATAAGCCAAGAAGGCAGCCGCGGTCATCACATCAACCTGTGACAATTTACCACGGCTTAAATAATAAAAGCTGATTAGCAAGCAAAGAAGTGCTGGCGCATATGTTTGGGAAACACTTAGCCAAGCTATCGTATAATTAGAAGTTAGAAAAAGTAACAATGCTAGCAGGGCATAGCTTAATTTAAATTTCAATTTTACATAGCTAAAAATTGTGATTCCTAAACAGCTGGCAAAAAAGGCATTAAGTAGGCGCGCATTTTCCCAACTTGACCCAAAGATTTTAAAAAACAAACTATAAATCAGGGGTAGTAAAGGCATCTGAGGGTAGAAGAAGTCTTGGTAGGTGTGTAGCCCTTGTGACACTAACTGACTGGCATAAAGATAAAAGCCTTCATCTCTTGTAATCAGTCTTTCGGACGCAATGTACCCATTGTAGCAGAAGCTTAATATTAACAGTAAGCAATGGATCCAATAATCTTTTAGTTTCTGTAATATGAACATATTGCCGAAGGATGATTTATTTTTTCTGTTATAGTATGTAATGTACTAATACCCACTAAGTTCTACCGAACTGGTTGGAAAAAAGCTAGTAACTGATTACGCCTATCGAGTTTTAGTATATGTGTTTTCCCCAGTTAAAATGCTTATCTGATAGGCTTTTTAACCTAAGCGTTCCTTAGGATTGCTCCAAACACTTAGTGCTTGAGATGCTAGCCGACAGATTTTAAAACGGTCAATTTAATTTTCATCTAGGATCTAAAACAATAAAGAACAGAACTGTGTCTCAAAAACTTAAAGAAATATTACAGATGATTGCCCTAATCCTTTTAGGAATCCTGATGTTGTATCTTACAAAGGATAATTCCGAACATCTCCCAAAACACCAGTCTGAGCCTAAGGAAATCACACAAAAACCCGCGGAGGGATTTTGAAGTTTAAGCACCAATTTATAATTGGCATGGCTACAATTTTATACCTTTTTTTGGTTTACCAGTTTTCCTTTGTTTGCAATGACGCCTATCTTTCTTTTCAAGATTCCAAAAATCTAACAGTTGGATTAGGTTTAACCAGTAATATTAATGGGCAGATTCCCATAGAAAGATATAGTAATTTCCTGGTTATAATAATTGGAGTGGGGATTAAATATCTTGGATTAAAAATTGATTTTTGGAACACCATCTTTTCCACTTTAACTGGTTTAGCCTTACTTCGAGTATTATATCTTTTTATTCAAGAATTAGGACTGCCACAGAAAAGGTATTTTGATCCAAAAGATACTCTTGGTGCTGCAGTTATTGGTAATTTAGCTTATTTTTTACAGATGTTAAACTACGGACGATTTGGACTCCTAGAACCGAGAGCTACTAAGCGACAAATACACAATCTTAAAAGCAATTCTGCTGATCAAGATCAAGCGGTTCCCGCGGAATTCTTCTTAAGCGATCGGCCTTCATTTATTAAAGCAGATCAAGATTATATGCCAAAGTATTATCCACTGGAACGACAGCTTTCTCGAATGAACCTAGGTTTACTAGTTTTAAAAAGATAAACTGATGTCTAAAGAAGAACACATCTTTGATTTAGCAATTATTGGTGCTGGAATTACTGGGATTGGTATTGCTGTCGCTGCTAACCAAAATAAAATCAAAACTGTTTTAATCGAAAGTCAGGCAGAAGTTGCCAGTGAAACTTCTGACAATAGTTTAAGAATAATCCACGGCGGATTTCGTTATCTACAAAAGTTAAATTTCCCGAGGACCCTTAAGTCGATTCAAGCGCAAAGTGAGTTATTCATTACTTATCCGGATTTAATTGTAGCACTTCGTTGTTTAATGCCGCTAAACGCTAGTGGGTTAAAAAGTAAATACCCAGCAATAATCGGTGCAAAAATTTATCATCTGCTACAACGTTTTTTAAAATCCCCTTTACCAAGACCGGATGTTAAATCTGAGTCCGCTGCGAGTCTTTATTTGCCATTTTTAGCGCAGAGATTTTCACACTGGGCATTAGTTTGGCATGATGCGCAAATGCTTAATCCCAGAGAACTAGTAACTCGTGAGTTAGCCAATTTAACAGAATTTGTTGAGATTGTGACTGCGACTAAGATTACTGAGGTTTTTAAAATGCCAGACTACTATCAGTTAATCGATAGCTATGGTAATAAAATCAAAGCTAAAAGTGTTGTGAACTCAGCTGCAATTGGAAGTGAATCGATCCTTAAGCATAATATTCCAAGTTTTCCGAAAAGGATTTTTTGGGGCAAATCTTTTAATTTAATTTTTAAAGATAATCGCCTTTTAGAAAGTGCTTTTGCCGTTGCCAGTAGCGAAGGACGACAATTTTTTGTAGTTCCACGTGGTAACAATCTAATTGCCCTAGGAACATTTACCGCTAAAGCGAATCAAGAAATTACGAAAACAGATCAACTGGCCGCAATTCAAAGTTTTAATCAGGCCTGTCCAGAATTTTCATTTGAATTTGAAAATTTAGTTCAATTAGAGCAGGGCGTCTTGCCAGCTAAGTCTGAATTTACAAGTGATGCAGATTTTCTAAGTGCTGATCTAATCTTACAAGCTGATTCCTATTTCCAAGTTTATGCCGCTAAGTATACTACCTATCGTCAATTTGGACGAAAAATTATTCAACAAGTATTAAGATCAAAGTTATGAATTATTTAGTTTTAGATTCAGAACATTTTGTCAGTGATTACTACTCATATCAAGATGCGGAAGCTCGCGAATTAATCAAGCAACATGATTTGAAGCTTGGTTTGAATATTTCGGCGATCCTTTATAATCAAAGTCGTGGCACCGCACATATAAAATCGATCAGTAAAAATTCGGTAGAAATTACATATCAAGAATCGACTTATCAATTAGCAAAAAATCCAGTTTCGCTTATTATTGGATTATGTCGACCTCAGACGGTAAAAAAAGTCTTACAGCTCTCAATGACTTTGGGAATAGCTGAAATCATTTTTCTTTTCTCAGCAAATTCCGAAAAGAATTATTTGTATTCTAAAATTTGGGAAGAGCGCCAACTTAAACATGATTTATCTTTAGGTATGGCACAGTCGGGGGATTATCTGGCGCCAAGAATTATTATTGAACGTAACTTTACTGATTATTTTAATAGTTTTTTACTTGATCCTTTGAATCAAACAAGTGGCAAATTTTTAGCGACTACCAAAGTTGAGTCTCGCTTAGTAAGCATACCAAGCTTAGATAAAACTATTTTGGCGATTGGACCGGAGAAAGGTTGGAAACTTGAAGAGGAAACAATTTTTCTGGATAATGGTTTTCTGCCAGTAAATTATGGTCCGCGAATGCTTCGAATAGAACAGGCTATGGCTTATGGATTAGGCCAACTGAACGCATAACTATCTAAATTCATTCAGAAAATATCTTATACAATTTTTAAAACAATTAACCTCCTGAATAAATCCATTTACCCATTCACAACATCTAAATTAGAACTCCAAGTTAGTTTAATCTGTCGTTGTCTATGTCAAAAAAAATTATTCACAAACTTAATTTATTGTTATTAGTTCTTTTTATTTTAACTTTAATTGGGATACCCGGTTTTTATAAGGGTTTTACTACTTTCAATAAAGGTGCTGATTTTCGAGAATTCAAAATTCAAAAATTAGCAGATGGTAGTTATTTAACCAAATTAACCGGCCTTAAAAAAAATTCAGTACCAGTTTTTAATTTAAGTAGTGCTACTAATAAAATTGATTTTGCGAGCCTCAGCGATCTTGCCAGTAATGTTTACTATCTGGGAGAGACAATTATTAATCCCGGCAATCAAGAAGAACTAAAAATATTAGAAAAGCGCACAAAAGTTAATGGAAAAAAGAAATTTGAAAAAATTGCTGCGATTGGATTAAGATCACTTTATCAGCTTAATTCTAACAACTTAGATAATATTCAAGCATTAGACTTAAGTTTAATTGTCGCAGATTTAGGAATTTTTAATTCCAATTGTTTTTTAAACTTAACTAAGGATTCCAAGCTAGCGGAAATCTGTCCAGAAATTAATTATAATCTACCTTTCAAAATTGAATATTTCGAGATTGAGGATTTAATTGAAGCTTACATCATTCCAACTAATGATCCCGTTTGGACAGCGCTGGGAGTCTACTCCAATCAGGTTGAAGTTATCTATGGGCAGGGGAAAGCTAAAAAATTAGAAGGTAGCCTTGGCAAAAGAAGCAAAGCCAAAGTTGCCAACTTAAGAAAAGGTAAAATTTTAACTGTGGGAACATTCAAAATTGCTCCTGCGGAGATAGTACCCGATCTGCAGATTAATCTTGATGATCCCCTTTAGATTTCTAACGCACGGATCGATTTCTTCGCTTAGTAATTTTTGCAAATCTAAGTTCTGTTTGTTATAAAGTGGGAATGACCCAGCCTCCAATTGTCCACTCTCCTTGGAAATTTACACTCCTATCGACGAAGTCAGTAAGACTTTGGATTTTATTGTGTGTTTTTGGGGTGATTATCGCGACAGTTTTTGGTCGTGTGAAAATATTTCTGGTCCAATCAATTACTAATACGGCAATTGCTGCTTCTAATTCGCAAGTTCCATATTCTACCCTTTGGAAATTGGCTGTGATTTATGCTGTGGTTCAATTCTTAAATAGTATTATCTGGCGCTTTAGTGGATTTGCCGGGATGCGTTGGATTACGAAAACGAAAGCCAATATCAATCAAAATTTATTTAATTATCTAAGTCGACATTCTGTCAGTTATTTCCACAACCGGTTTGCTGGGGCACTTGCTAATAAAATCTCCAATGTTGCTAATGGCTTTGCCTCTATTGCCGGAGAAGCAATGTGGAACTTTTTTCCATTACTAATCGGATTATTCGCTGATTTATATCTAACATATAATACTCATTATTTGCTAAGTCTAATCCTTTCGGGATGGATGATTTTATTTGTTGCCATAAATATTTTTCTTGGTGTTAAATTGAAAAGATATTATTACCAAGATGCTAATTCTGGCTCCAAGTTAAAGGGCAAAATGATTGATAGTACTGGGAATATTCTCTCAGTCCAAACTGCTCCCGGAGTATTTTTTGAACAAAAGCATATTAGTCGTTATGTTAAAATTTCCCAACTACGACATTTAAAAAGTTGGTATGAAGCAGAATGGGTCTTAGTTTATAACGCGATCTTAATCGCAGTTTTCATGTTGATGATGCTTTGTGCCTGCGTTTATTTATTGCAAGCAAATCTAATCAGCGTAGGAAGTATTGTGATGATTGTGGCAATTTTAGTTTCATTAGAGCGGGGATTGTTTTTTCTGGGGAATGCCATCACTACGACTTTGCAGAACTATGGGCAAATGCAAGAAGGTTTAGATGATATTTTGTTGCCATACGAAATTCAAGATAAATTTAGTGATCAGCAATTAATAGTCGCAAGTGGTGGAATTGAATTTAGGGATCTTAGTTTTGGCTACAATCAAGATAAAGTTTTTAAGCATTTAAATATAAAAGTTAATCCCGGCGAAAAAGTAGGATTAGTTGGGCTAAGCGGTGCAGGCAAATCAACATTAGTCAGTTTATTGCTTCGCCAACATAATCTAGATTCTGGTCAAATCTTAATTGATCAACAGGATATCGCTAAAGTAAGTTTGGATAGCCTACGAACGAACATTGGGTATGTCCCTCAGAATACTGAATTATTTCATCGTACAATTTTTGATAATATTCGTTACGGAAGTTTTAAAGCCACGGAATCAAATGTGCGAGAAGCAGCTGAACAGGCATTTGCTGCCGACTTTATTGAATCATTTCCGCAAAAATATTTTACTTATGTCGGTGAACGGGGAGTCAAACTTTCGGGGGGGCAGAGGCAAAGGATTGCTATTGCGCGCGCTTTTTTAAAGAACTCCCCAATTCTTGTCTTAGATGAAGCTACTAGTGCACTTGATAGTGAGAGTGAGGCGGTGATTCAAACGGCCTTATCAAAACTTATGAAGGGGAAAACCGTTATTGCCATTGCTCATCGCTTATCTACACTTCAGATGATGGATCGGATTTTAGTTATCGATCAAGGTCAACTGATGGAGTCGGGAACTCATCAAGAGTTATTAGCCCAACAAGGTCTATATTCACGAATTTGGGAGCGACAAGTAAGTGGATTCATTCAAGATTAGAATAATCTCATTTTATTTATTAAACTGAGTTTATTCTAATTGCACCTTAGCCGACATACTATAACCGAAGCTTCTGTTGTGTTGGATTGCTGGCATGATTCTCCCATATTAGTATCACTACATGTTTTTTGTTCATAATTATTAGTTATGTTATTAATTATTTTCTCAAGAGATTTAAGCCAGCATCCCGTCATATCAGCGCAAGCTCTTCAGCGTTTGCAGCAATTTGCAATAGAAGCCTCCGAAAATTGGATTGTTATTGATCCCGATAAGTCCTTTCAAGTTGCTTCTCTTGGTAAAGAGCTAGTTTTAAATGTTAAGCACTGCGGCAATTTAGTTCAAAGCCTCTCCCGATATCACTTTGAAGGAAACAAGCTAAGTATTATGAATGTCCAAACTTTGGAAGGACAATATCTTGATTCGGTAACTAGTGCTAACGAACTTGCCTTTCATCTTCCGCTTCTGGAAAAGATTCTCCTATCCTAAATAAGTACTCAAATATTTTCTTAACAAATCAAAAAATGATAAATAAAGGCAATGCACGAGCCATTAGCAAAAATAAGATTTGAACTTAAAGCTGAATTAGCCAGTGGCCATTATCTTCACCTTCAGCACGGTATCTTGTGCTATGGAGAGCAACTCAAAGCAGGAGTCATAAGGATTCAAAATGCTCCGTTAGATAAAGAGACTGAAGTTCTACATTTAACTAATTTAATTAATGATACCAAGGATCCTGTAGCAGCAGTGAAAATATATTTGATGGAATCAGCAGATGTTAAAACTGAAATCGTTTTAGGCACTGTTTGCACTACAGCACTTTGGTGTTCTAAAAATTTGGCTACATTTTCGAAAATAGCTAAGAATACTAGTCCATCTCTGCATCAACTTAATCAGGCATTAAAATTCTTTCGTTTCAATTCAGGTGAGGTATTTCCCGAGAACGTTCCTCTAGCCCGCATACCGGACTTGCAAGAATTTAATGCTCGTACTCGAATGGTCTTTTATCATTCAGAAACAACGGGAGTTAACGCCTCGAGGTATAGCCTTTGGAGTACACATAACAATGCCATCGACTGCCTGAACCAAGAAAGGATAGTCTGTGGTGTAGAAACAAAATCTTATCAACTTCTGACATCTTCCTTTTTATATTCTAGAAAGCATCATTCTCTGCATCTTTTTATTCCTAGAGATATCCATGAAGTTGAAATGGAAAATAAATGTATCAGACATTTTGAAGAAGCTATGGAAATGATTGATCCAGCGATTAAGGTTAAAGTTGAATTAGTTAGTCACGCTCTTTTATAGTTATAGTGATGACAAAAAATAAATTACGTAAAAAGTATATAAATTAATTTGCTTTTTTGTCATAACTATATGATTTTATTATCCCTCCGGGGGATAGAAAGCCCCCAAAAGTAATTTTCTTACGTAAATTACTTTTTGGACTTTCTATAATTCATGAAGTCCAAAGTTAAAACATCCTACCCAATACGAATTTAGTAATAATTCTGGAATGAGTTAGTACCCACAAAGAATATTTACATTCTTCTTTTTATGCTTCGATTTAAACTTTCATCTAATTATCTTTTACTTTAATGCTAAGATCCGCCACGATTGCCATGTGATCGGAGAGTATGTCATCTAAATGCCTGTAGCTAAGAAATTGTATTTCTTCTGGAACAAGGATCCAATCCAAACGTTTTTTAGTAAATCTAAATGTACCTCCAAAACTATTCTCGGGCTTAAAGGAAGTTAATTTTAAAATTTCACTAATTTTTCGAATCACAGAATTTGAACTCTGATAGTCTGCATTGAAATCACCCATAATAATACAGGTTCGCTTTCTTGATTGTTGGTGCTCCGTTAACTGTTCAATCTGTTTTTTTCTTAGCAGATTACTAGTGAAATCTAGATGGAGCGAGGTCACGTCAATTTCTAGGTCATTAACAAGAATCGTAGCAGACACTAGACCTTTAGCGGGAAGTAATCGATAATTTACCAAGTTAAGTGAAACCTGATTTGTAAGCGGATATTTTGAAAGCAAAGCAGTGCCATATGAAAGTTGAAGTCGGTTTGTGTGGTTTCCGCTAAAATAATACTGATAGCCCGCTTTTTCAGCGAGGTAAGTAATGTGATCAAATCTGCCATTCCAAAAAGAATTATAATCAACTTCTTGCAAAGCAACGATGTCCGGAGATTCGCGAATTAGGACTTCGGCAATTTGATCTAGGTTGAAGTGAATTTGATTGGAAGATTGTAAAAGTTGATGAACGCTATTACATCTTCCATGAGCGATATTTAATGAGAATAGAGTTAATTTTTTAGTTAGGGTACTCTCAAAATCAATATTATCTGTTGTAATTGGCATGATTGCATCTTGTGCTGTAATTTATAAAATCCAGTTTGGTTTTTATATATTTATGACAGAAATTAATTTTCGAATATTAAAAGGTAACTTTCTAATTTTTGTCATAACTATATGATTTTATTATCCCTCCGATGGATATTAAGCCCCGAAAAAGTAATTCCCTACGGAAACAACTTTTTGCACATACAATAGTAGCCCTACAAGAACGAATTCGGAATGATTTGGATCATACGCCACGTTCTCTAGATGGAAGTAAGTTATTAAGGATTAATAAACATTAACTGCTCTATTATTATGTCGATTAAATACCTAACTAAGCTTTTAGAAGATAATGCTGAATTAATCCTAATTTCTTCAGTTTCAGTTTTTATTGTTTCTTTGATCTTATTTCCGCTCTTAATAATTTCTTTACCTAAAAATTATTTTATTAGAAAGGAATCAAAGAAAGAAAATTCCGGTTCTTTATGGAAATTGATTATTAAAAATATCCTTGGAGTAATATTAATAATTATCGGAGCACTAATGCTGATTCTCCCAGGTCCCGGAATAATAGTAATGCTAATTGGTCTAATGTTGATGTCCTTTCCTAGCAAAAAGAAACTCAAAAATTATTTTTTAAGTAATCAAACTCTTCGTAAGGAACTAAATTGGATTAGGCAAAGAGCGGATAAAGAAGCTTTTGTCTTTAGTTCTGGAAATAAAGAATGATCATTGCTCTAATTATACTCGGCACTGTATTAATTACCTTATTAACATTAAATTTTACACGTTCCGAAAAAGCACTTTATCATACAATTAAACATCTTTATGGTGTCGCTGACCCACAATTTAAGATTTCTTTGGGATCTTTATTAAGACCTCCATTGTTAGAGGGAAATAAAATTATTCCACTGGTCAATGGAAAGGAAATTTTTCCTGCAATGTTAGCTGATATTCGACAAGCAAAAAATTCTATTTGCTTAGAAACATATATTTATTTATCGGGAAAAATCGGAGAGGATTTTACTGAAGCTCTAGCTATCCAAGCTCAAAATGGAATATCAGTTCACTTAACCATAGATTGGTTTGGTTCCTATTTAATTAAAAAAAATCTGAAACGATTAAAGAATGCCGGAGTAAACGTGCAAATCTTTCATCCGCCAAGATGGCATACAATTGGTCGACTAAACAATCGCACCCATCGTAAACTACTAATTATTGATGGTCAGACTGGTTATTTAGGAGGAGTAGGAATCGCTGATAAGTGGGAAGGTAATGCTGAAAATCCATACCATTGGAGGGACACTCATTTTCGGGTAGAGGGCCCCGTTGTCGGACATTTACAATCATCTTTTGTCGATAATTGGATAAAAACTTCATCCATTGTTCTTCATGGTGAGAAGTATTTCCCGAAACTAATCACTAAAGGTACTACCTCGGCACAAGGATTTAGTAGTTCGGCAGCAGGGGGGAGTGATAGTGCTCATTTAATGTTTCTCTTTGCGATTGCTTGTGCCACTAAAAAAATTATTATTAGCAGTGGGTATTTTGTTCCCGATCGATTAGCAATTAATGAGTTAATTGCAGCTAGAAGAAGGGGAGTGGATGTTAAAATATTATTGCCCGGATTTCACAATGATGCCAAAGCAGTAAAGGCAGCTTCTCGTGCATCATGGGGATTATTGTTAGCTGCTGGTATACAGATCTTCGAATATTTGCCTACAATGATGCATGTTAAATCATTAGTAATTGATCAAAACTTTTGTTCTATTGGTTCCATGAATTTTGATTATCGTTCCTTTCATTTAAATTATGAAACAAATTTAAATTTCTTTGACCCTGAGGTTGCTAGCGAACTTGATCGTCAGTTTCAGTTAGACCTTCAGGAGTCGCGCGAAGTTCGCCTTAAAGATTGGCAAAATCGTTCCAGTTTTCAAAAGATGAGTGATAGTTTTTGGTCCCTGCTACGGACTCAATTCTAACAATCCTTATTTTAGAGTGAAAGTTTAGCGGCCTTAAGCCATTTTAGTTCTCATTTCATATATGACAGAAGTCATAACGATTAATTTCTTAATCAATAATAATCAAATTTATAGCGAGTCCCAAAACTTATGACCTAAAAGGAAAAGATGTTTAAGGCTCGGACTTTAGCATTTATATTCCCTAAGATTTTGGGACTAAATTTTTGATTTTATTTTAAAGGAGAATTCTATGGAAAATGAAAATTGTATTAACGAATTTAATAAATTGTTAAGAGGTGAAATCTCGGCAATTGAGACTTATGTTCAGGCGATTGAATTAGTCGAGCAACCTTGGAAAGAAGAACTGCGCGATATTTTAAAAGATCATCAAAAAAGTGCGATGACCATTAAGAAGCACGTACAAGCACTTGGCGGTGAAGCGGATCGAGAGTCAGGAATCTGGGGAGACTTTGCAAGATTGGTTGAAGGATCTGCTAAACTGCTCGGAACTTCTGTAGCAATCTCCGCCTTAAAACAAGGTGAGTTATTAGGAATTGGTGACTACGAAAGTGCGATTAAAGAAGACTTTTTGAAACCAGAATGTCGCCTGCTGATTTCCAAAGATTTGCTTCCCGCTTGTGAAGGACACGTGGACCGCTTGGAAAACATTTTAGACCCAAGTGGCATCTAAGTAATTCCCTTCGAGTGCCCCGGGGTGATGTTTTAAGAATTACTTACTTAAACATCATCCCATCAAAATTTTTATTGATTGTACCTCCGTCAAATTCTCCAATAACTCTATCTCTTGTCCTACTTCGGAGCCATTTAAGATTACTTTTAAAATACCAGTCTCAACGCCAGAAGGATTCTCTACTTCAATAATGTATTTAGTATTCTGATACTCATAATTAATCTGAAATTTATCCCAGGTTTTTGGAATACATGGATTAATTGTTAATTTATTCCCAGCAACTTTAAATCCGAGGATGTGATTTAAGCCAGCCTGATATAGCCATCCACAGGAGCCAGTGTACCAACTCCATCCAGCTCGACCCACATAGGGAGCTTGTGAATAGACATCACCGCAAGTTACATAAGGCTCGGCACGATATTTTTTAACGCCTTGAGAATTGGAAGTATGATTAATTGGATTGATCATAGAAAACAATTCAGTGGCCTTATTTCCATGTCCCAGCATGGCGCTAGCAATAATTGCCCAAGTCGCCGCATGCGTGTATTGACCACCATTCTCTCTAATTCCAGGTGGATAAGCTTTAATATATCCAGGATCTGTTTCTCCTTGATCAAAGGGCGGAAGTAACAATGGCATTAATTTATTTTCACTGTCCACTAATTTTTCATAAAGTGAATCCATAGCTTCACGAGCTTGCTCATCAGGAGCACCACCCGAAATTACTGCCCAACTTTGCGAGATGGAGTCGATCTGACATTCCGGATCTCCGGCACTACCGACAGGAGTGCCATCATCAAAGTAAGCTCGACGATACCAATGCCCATCCCAACCGTGTTCAGCTAATGCCGATTTTAACTGTGTTGATTTTTGACTAAGTTCTTCGACTACTTCCTGACTACTTCTAGTTTTAACAATCGGAATCCATTTATTTATAATATCAATTAAAAACCAAGCAAGCCAAATACTTTCACCTTTTCCTAAATGGCCCACATGATTTAATCCATCATTCCAATCTCCTGCGCCAATTAATGGCAGACCATGTTCGCCAACTTGAAAACCATTTCTAATAGCTAATAAACAATGCTCATAGATTGACTCTTTTTTTTCAGAAACTCTTGGTTCGAAATATGAACTTAATTGTCCTTCGGCCAGAAGTGGGCCTTCTAAATAATAACTTTGTTCATCAAGCAAATCATAATCTTCTGTCACTGCTAAATACTTGGCAGCAATGTAAGGCATCCAAAGGTAGTTGTCAGAAATTTTTGTCCGAATTCCTCTTCCTGTTGGTGGATGCCACCAATGTTGGACATCTCCCTCAACAAACTGTCTGGAAGCAGCGCGCGCAATTAATTCTCGAGTAATTTCTGGTTTACTATGAACTAAAGCAATCCCATCTTGGAGTTGATCTCGGAATCCATAGGCTCCGCCACTTTGATAAAAACCAGTTCGGCCAAAGATTCTGGCTGATAAGCACTGATAAGTAAGCCAAGAATTCATGAGGATATCAAAGCTCCGATCAGGAGATTTAATCTGAATTTTATTGGAAGCTTCTGACCAATAATCTTTAACTAAAGTAAGCGAATGATCTTTAAAGCTGACTTTAGCTTGATGTTTGGCTTGATTACGTGCTTCAGTCAGATTCTTGGCTACTCCTAAGTAAAAGATTACCTCTTGTAAATCCTTCGGATCCAAGGAAAGATTAACTTTTAAAGCTCCACAGGAATCAATCCCAGTTCCAGTCTCTCTACTTAGATTTACCAGTCTTGTGAAGTTAGCTTTTTTTGCTAATTTAACTAGTGATGGTAGCGAGACATTGTCTTCTAAGATCACAGGAGATGAAAGAGTATGATTACGTCCAATAAATTCGGTTCTACTTGTTGTGTAAGAACTTAATGCAGTGTTTGAACCTAAGTACGCAACTGATTCCGAAAATTCATTATTGTAAAAATTTTGGGCAGTTAATATTTCACTTTTTGGATCAAACGTAGTGCTAATAAATGGTTGGGTTTGATGTCGTAATACTCCTAAAACCCACTCCACATATAAGTATACTTCTACGTGTCTAGGTCGACTATCCAGATTCTTAATTTTTATACTCCACCACTTAATATTTTCAGTCATCGATCCGGAAACGATTAGTTCCGTATAAATATGATCTGAGATAGTTTTAAAGATTGAATATCCTTGATGGTGCTCAACCTGATAAGATCGGGTACTTCTAATTGGCAAGGGAGTTGGCGACCAAAAAGCACCTGTGTTCATGTCTCGTAAGTAAACTACTTCACTGGGGCGATCGGAAACGGGATCGTTACTCCAAGTAGACAGTCTATTTTCACGACAGTTTTCTGACCAAGTATATCCACTTCCGGATTCTGAAATTGTAAAACCAAAATTTCGATTAGCTACCACATTGATCCAAGGCACTGGTGCTAAATTAGAACTTTTAACTTGCAAAGCATAGGCTTTACCTTGATCTATAAAACCACCAAGTCCGTTGTGAAATTCTAAATCGGAAGGCTTGTAAGATAATTGACTAGTGGTTAAATCTTGATCTTCTTTGAATATATAGTCCAGAGTTCCCCGGCGATCGGCGCGCGAACTTGAGAGTTCTCCTGGAAGTTGCAGTTGACTTTCAAGGTCACCTTTTTCGCCATTAAAGGTTACCCTGGCCACCGATTTTAAAAGTAAAAATTCTTCACTAGAAATTTGTTTTAAGTTCCTGATGAAAACCCCCGCCTTTGCTTCTATAATACTTGCGGCACATTTAGATTTAACTAAGTGTTCTAGACTTTGATTAATATTTTGAAGATAGCCATCGTTACTTTGATTAATAATTAACAGATCGAAATTTACGGATCGATTAGCAAGATACTTATGGGCATTAAGTAGTTCAGCAACTAATTCTAAATGGGAACTGTCACCAATCTTAACTAAAACTATCGGCAAGTCGCCCGAAATTCCAAAGCGCCATAGGTTGGCTTGAACTAAACGATTCTTGGCTATTATTATGGACTCAGCTCTAAATTTATAATGTTGAAAGAATAAGGCGTTGGCTAAGTGTTGAAATAAATGAGTTCGTTTAACCGATACTTGCGCAGTACGAAATTCAATATTACTTTTACTCCAGGCCATTTCAAAAGAACGCTTAATGCTACGAGGGTCTTGGTAGCGATGGGCAAGGGAGACAACATCTTCTTTGGTTCGACCAATAATATTTAAGAAAGTCACTGTCTCCGATTTATTTGGTTCAATCTCCACGCGAGTTCGTAAGCTGGCAATCGGGTCAAGTACATTTCCAGTTTTACCACTTAGTGGTTCATCATTGTCAAAAATCATAGGAGTATTATTGTTTCGTCCTCGTCCCACAAATGCTTCACGATTTGTTTCATATTCAGTTGGACCCCAGACTTGGTTCATACTAAGCATGTGCAAAAAGTATAGGTCAGGCTCGTTCGGAGCATGCTTGCGCCGTTTAAAAACTAAGGCATCTAAATCCTCAACAAGCTCACTTTCAATAAAAAGTTTAGAATAAGCAGGATGGACCTCGTCAGCATTTATGCGATTAAGTACAATCTCAGAGAAGCTTGTTAACTGCAGATTTCGACGACGACGTGACAAGTTGGTGATTGTAACTTTTCTAATTTCAGTGTGGTCCTCAGGGGATATAGTAATCTCGGTGTGTAGAAAAATGTCATAGTCACGCCGTTTAAATTCAATCTTATCGGCATTAAATATTACTTCATAAATTTCAGGTTCCTTCCTGGTAGGTTGATAGCTTGTTGACCAGATTTTTTTACTGTGAAGATCCTTAATGAAAATATAATTCCCATGATAATTTCTTAGCGAATCTTCTTGCCATCTAGTTAAAGCATAATTCTCAGGCAAAAAGCTATAACCACTTCCGGCATTATCAATCATCAAATTGTAATAACCATTGGAGAGAATTCTAGTTCTAGGTAAAACGGTGTGAGGTGTTGTGATTAGCTCACTAAGATCTGTTGTTAAGAGATGATCATCATTTTTCAATTTTCCAATTTCAGCTTGATGGGGAATTGTTATTGGACTTCGTTCGGGGAACTTTTCTTGGAGCAATAACTCGACCGACTTAATTAGTGGATCGCTATGAAACCTTTCTTGCATGATGTTATTATTTAGCAAGTTATTGATTGCCAGCAGGCTCATACCTTGATGATGTGCCATGAAAGATTTAATTACGTGCCCTGATTCCTTTTGATTTAAACGATCGGGCGTGTAGTCAATTGCTTCGTAAAATCCAAATTCGCCTCTTAGGCCAGATGCTTCGAGCATTGCTAGATTTGTAAGAGCTGCCTGAGGATTTATTTGAAGGGAAAGAAAAGTAGAATATGGAGAAATTACTAGATCCTCTGCTAATCCACGTTTTAATCCTAGTCCCGAGACTCCAAAAGCTCGATACTGATAGGTATGTTCAAAATCAACACGCGCATAAGCAGATTCCGAGATTCCCCATGGAATTCCAAGACCTGCGGTATATTGCCTTTGGGTATTCACTACCACCCGATAAGTTTCATTTAGTAAGGTGTTGGGAAAATTCTTAGTTAATAAGACTGGCATTAAATACTCAAACATCGTACCACTCCAAGATAGCAATACTTTTCCGGAAGTTGTTCTAGTAAGTGGTCGCTCAAGGCTAAACCAATGTTCTTGAGGGACATCACGCTTGGCAATGGCAATTAAAGATGCCAGTCTAGATTCTGAAGCTAGCAGATCATAGTAAGATGTATCAAACTTACCTTCTGAGACCTGATATCCGATATAGAAAAGCTTTTTCGTTTTATCGTATAAAAATTGGAAATCAATCTCACTAATTAATTTAGTACAAACTTCTTGGATAAATTCTATCTGCTGAATTTGGAACAGACAGTTATCCAGGCTCTCCTGTAGGGAAAATTTTAAGTTTTGATTATTAAATTTTTCGATTTCTAAAATTATCTGCTGATAAGTTGGAACGAGGTCTTTCAGACTTGAGATTGGGCTAAGTTTTAATTTTTCCGCCAAATGAATTGCCGAGTCATTTAGACTATCGGCGATTTTTAGGAACTCTTTTAATCCATTAAGTAATGGGGCGAGTTTTTGAAATTCTAAAACAGAATGGATTGTTTCTAGCATTTCACTGGAGAGCTCACCAACATCTTCCGTATAATTTATCCGAAGCGGTTCAATCTGATCGAAAAAGTTAAACAGCTCTGCAAATGTTTTAATTTCTGACTGCTGATGTCTGACATTATTAATTAGCTGCTTAAGTTTACTTAGTCTTACTACTGAAACGATCGGCTGTTGATAGAGTTCGTTACAGGCACTTTTTAAAACAATTAAATTTCCAACAAGGTTACCACTATCAACTGTTGAGATGTATCTGGGTTCCAGGGGAATCAGAGTTTTTAGATCATACCAGTTAAAGAAGTGGCCATTAAAGCGTTCTAATTGATTCAATGTTTCGAGTGACTTGGTTAATTTATAAACAGCATTAGGTAGAGTGATTAAACCTAAGTCGACAGCTGTAATAATACTCAAATAGTGCAGTCCAATATTGGTCGGCGAAGTCCTAAAGGCTGTAACCTTCTGGGGGTACAACTGAATATTGTCTGGTATTAGAAAATTACTTTCCTCGTTAGCAAGTTGCTCAAAAAACTTCCAGCTCTCCAAGGCAAACTGGTTGAGTCGAAGGGAATCATCTTTTGACAATTTAAATTTCAAAATTCTAGGTGGGAAACTAGTCCAATAGATTAAGATAGGCGAAAGCGTCCAAAGTAAAAGCACCGGAAGTGCCTGATTTAGATTCGGAGACAAACTAATCTCCAAAAGAAAGTAAGTTCCTATGCCAGTAAAAATAGCCGGGAATAATTGAAAGATTGTTGCAAGAAATCCCGACTTCAATCTAGCATCGGCTTGACTGGCAGTTTCCCAGTCTAATAAATTTTTACGAGACACATAAAGTCGGAAAACTGTCAGTGAAATAGCATTGACCATCGACCAAGCCTGGACAGGAAGAGTGCTAAAGATAATTAGTACTTGCAGTAAATTCTGCAGCACTCCTTTAAATAAATCCTTTAAGTAACCACTGAGAGATAATCCGATTGGCGGAGACACTACCGTGTTGGCTAGCGAGGCATAAACTGGAAATGAAATAACTAGCAAAATTAAAGCGGTAACAGTGAGTGGATCTCCAAAGTTTAGGAACCATGAGAGTAGTAATAAAGCCAGACAACTTGGTGCCATTAAGCTTCGTCTTAGGTTATCAATAAGCTTCCAATACCCCAGTCCATTAAGTGGAGATCTGACTAGCTCGCGCTTCTCATTGGGAATTTTTCTGAACATCCAAGGAAGTAATTGCCAATCTCCCCGAACCCATCGATGCTGACGTCTGGCAAACGATTGATATGCTTTAGGGAATTCATCGAATAGTTCCACATCTGTTACAAGTCCAACTCGCGCAAATAATCCTTCAAAAAGATCGTGACTTAGAATGGCATTCTCGGGAACCCTTCCAGCTAAAGCTTTTTCAAAGACTTCTACATTATAAATGCCCTTACCAACAAAAGAACCTTCGCAAAATAAATCCTGATAAAGATCGGAAACTGCCATGGTGTATGGATCAACTCCGCCCTCTCCAGCAAAGATCTTGGAAAATCTTGATGCCAAACTGCTAGTTAAAGAAATATCAACACGGGGTTGTAAGATCCCATAACCTTTAGTCACAATGCCAAGCTTCGAATCAAATTCAGCAAAATTTAAAGGATGAGCTAAGGTTCCGATCAGGCGATGTGCCGTGCCATGAGGTAAGCTGGTGTCAGTGTCTAAAGTTAATACATACTTTATTTTCCTTAACAATTCTGCTGTTCCAACGTTAACAATAAAAGTTGTTTGTTGGTCACCGGTAATAAGTAAGTTTAATTCCGTAATCTTCCCACGCTTTCTTTCCCATCCCAAAAATTTATTTTGGGAAGTATTCCAAACACGTTTTCTAGTTAAAAGAAAAAACTTAGTTTGTTCTGGAGAATATTTATTATTAAGTTCAGCAATCTTTTGGATGGCGTAATCTAATAAATCTTGATCTTCTTCCTTTACTTCAGTAGAAGATTCCCCATAGTCAGCAAGGATTGCAAAATCAATTTGTGGGTCAGTGTTGGCTAAATATCTAACTTCCAAGAATTCCACCTGGCTCGCAATACTTACTTTGTTACTAAAAATTGTATGAACAACAACTAGGGTCTTAGATTTTTCAGGCACACCAGAAGAATAGTCTAGTTTAACTAAAACGTTTGGCGGTACTAAATGTGTTAATGACCAATTCATGACACTAATTGCCAGATCGCTAATTGGAATAAAAAGTAACAATCCTAAAAGTGAAATTGACCAGAGCGAGGCTTGTAGATCACTTAGATAAAAAATGCAGACAAATAAGAAAGTCAAAATCAGCAACAAAACTGAATATTGGTAAAGTCCAAAGGCTCGTTTACTTAAAATTTTTGTTATTGCTTGATACTTTGAATAGAATCCCAAATATTGTTCAAAGCTTTGTAGGCCATCATCGATTAAATAAAATCCAACGTGTAAATATTTTTCTGAGGCTTTGTCAGTTTCCTTTAAGGACTCAGTAATTTCAAGCTCTTTAGATCTGATAAAAGAAATTAAACGTTCGGCAACTTCAATCTCAGAGCATTTTAAAGAACGAGCCAAACCCTCAATCTTGGAGCGATAACGATTACGAGTTTCAAAATCACAACGAAAATAAATATCTGCTGGATCCTGTTTTAAAATTTCATCTACTAAACTATTTTTTTCAACCCACTTCTTCCAGTTAATTAGAAGGATTGACTTCAAAGAGGTAAAACTATTCCCGATAGATATCTGATTGGCAGCCTTACTAAACCATTCTTCTCCTAAAAGCTCATCTATGTTCTGACCCTTTTCAGTTAACCATTGCTCAAACCAGTTGAGCGCCAAGGCCGTTTGGGGTCCAGCTTCGCGTAGTTGTCTGATTAAAGAAGCACTATCTGACGAGGAAAGGGTGCCCTGTGCTTTAATTGCGCCAGCCAACTCCAAAAGAATTTGAGTGGGGCTCTCAAGTCCTTCATGGATAATACTGTCGATGATTCCTTGCATCTTTCTTTCGGCGTCTTGAACTTTTAAGTCACTGATCGCTAATCGCCGTAAGTTTTCTATTAAGGCTAGCCTCAGCATGATTGGCAATGCCCAGAGTTCTCCGATCGTTAGAGCTAGCTTCTCCTGATAAGAGCTTATAAATGCCGATAGTAAATCTGAGTCCACAACAGAATCACTATGAGCAACGAGCGCTAAAACTAAAATATAAATTCTGGGTTTAGGATTATTATGCTTAGTTTTATTATTTTTTATGACTGGTAAGCTGCGATAATACTTCTTTGGAAGTAATTTACGAATTTCACGAATATGCTGTTCGATGACGTGATAATTATCTAGAAACCATTCTCCCGCGGGGGAGAGCCGTGAATTCTCTTTTAATCCTTTCGCTAGAATAAAATAAGATTCTTCTAGGACTCGGGCATTATCCTCAAAGCGTGGATAGATATTGGCAATTTCCTTATGAAAAAAAACTATTTCATGTCCATCAGCGAGATTTGCTGCGAACTGGATTAGTTCTTCCTTGGAAAGGACATCAGATCTAAGTGGGCGATCTGCTCTGTAGTTGGAATTTAGTCCTGCAGATATTTCGAATAAAGGTGTTTCTGCGGAGAGAAAATCCTCATGCATTTGTTTCTTAGTATCATTTTGCAATTTTAACTCCTAAGAATCGCTCACTTAATTGTGCTCAATACTTCAGTAACCAATCAAGTGCTAATGATTTGAAACTAGTCTTATATAAACTCTGAATCTTAACAGTTTGAATCCAAAAAGTTTTCGGTACTGTTTTTGGTAAACAATTTAGAAATGTTAATTCAGTCTGTACATTAGCACGGATGCCTTGTTTTACCTATTAGATATATTTACATAATCAAATTGGAAGGTATGATCTTGATCAGCTAGAATTACTGTCTGACTTAAAATAATTCTGAGACATTTATTTTTGCTGAAATAGCTTGATCAAAGCTAAATGCTTTTGATCTAATTTTGTCGAGGAGTATCATTATATAGTCATATCAGGATAGTTTTTTGGTCAAAGCTTAATGATCTGATTATTAATCTCCTGTCTTTATTTAATTTATATTTATCTGAGGTCTATAAGGTGCTAACTTAGAGTCAAATTTATATTAAAGGAAATATGATGCGTTATACATTATTAATTTTAAGCTGTTTTTTATTTGTCGGTTCTGTATCAGCAGAAAGAATTTGTGTTGTGAAAAAACCAAGAGTTACTGCTGCAGGTAGAGTCAACATGGTTAAGGCAATTCGTTTTACTACAGATGAATGTTCTCCAAAGCAATTTGAGTTAGCAATTCCTGCTGAACCAGTTAAGACTTCATTGCCTAGTGGAGAAACCATTACTGGCTTTTATGCTCTTGGTGGCACAGCTACTGCTGGTAGTCAGATCTTTAGATCGGAAATTGATTTTCAAATAGCACTTGATGAAGCACCAGTTGTTGAAGTATTGGAAAAAGACGATCCAAGAACTTCTAACTGTACAGGAACCGCTTCTGCACCAACTGCGATACCTGGAGTTCTTTGTATCTATGAGGGAAATGATGGCGGAAGTACTGTTCCATTTGTAATTGCAAGTAATAAAACTGCAGATTCACTTACGGCTCGCAATTTTTCTACTCTATTTATAGTTGGAACTAATGCAGCGACTAAATTTGGAGCTGAAATTCGTGCTACTTCAATAGCTGCTGGTAGTGTTGTTTCTTCAGGTACTTGGGCTGTAACTGGAAGTGCCATAAGTCAATAAATTAATTTTATATATACTAGGCAACATTGAAAATTACTCTTTCAAATTTAGTTGCCTAGTATATCAAGCACGAAGTGCTTGCTGCGACCCTTCGGGGGTCGCAAAGGTAATTAACCTTATAAAATAAGGTTAATTACTGGGGAGGACAAATATACTAAAACCCCAATAAACTAAAAATGCAATACTTATCCTTCGAAGCTTCATCGAAGTAGGATGCATTTTTCCAAGCAGTTAAGTAAAACCTAATGGGTTTTAGTATATCTTTGTTATTTGATTAGCAGTATGAATCTCGTATAATTATTCTAATTATGTCTACTCAATTAGAAATTACCGAATTAAAGATTTATCCAGTGAAATCCTTGGCTGGAATTAGTCTTCCTAAGGTAGAGATATTAGATACAGGGCTTAAATATGATCGACACTGGATGGTTGTTACAGAAGGTGGAGAATTTGTCACACAAAGAAAAATTGCCGAGATGGCACTTATTACTACTGCCCTAAGTAGCTCGGAATTAATTCTTTCGGCAAAGGGTATGGGGGATCTGCACATCCCACTTGCGGAAAATCTTTCTGGAGAGTTGAGAGAGATCGTTATTCATCGCAAGCCAGCTATCGGAATTTCTGAAGGGCTTGAAGCAAGTGTTTGGTTAACTAGTGTGCTTGGAGATTCTGTTGGTCAAAGATTGTTATTGGTTAGATTTCCTAGTGATTATAAAAGACCAGTCGATCCTGAATTCTTAGGGTCAGAAAATGCAACAACACATTTTGCAGATGCTTATCCCTTACTTGTGACGACAGAAGAATCCTTAGTTAATTTGAATCAGCGCTTAGTCTCCAAGGGAAAATTACCAGTGGAGATGGATCGCTTTCGACCCAATATTGTAATCAAAGGTGGGGCAGAAGGTTTTTTTGAAGATCAGATTAAAACTCTGCAGTTTGGAGAGTTAGATACTGACCCAGTAATTCAATTTGCTAAACCATGTTCCAGGTGTTCAGTAACAACTATTGATCAGCAAACAAGTCTTGTTCCAGAACGTGGGGAGCCGCTTACTACACTAGCAACTTTTAGAAAGATGTCAGGAGGTGTAATGTTTGGACAAAATGCCATAGTTGTTTCGGGCGTCGGATCAATCTTAGCTCTGCATCAAAAAGTAAATATCCTCAGTTAGCTTGTTTGACTTTACTAATTGGAAGTTGTTTCTTCATCACATCTTTGACAATCTAATTCTGTTCCAATCCTTGAGCCTCGGCCCTCTAAAGTTAATACCCAACTTCTGTTGTACATTGGAGGATGGTGCCTAGTATGTTGCGTATGCCCGCAATCTAAATCTGCCACCCAGTGTTCTTCGCTATCTTGATGAAAAGTAATAATTTTTCTTAACATAAACCTTAAACAGTCGGCTTTTCGCCCAGTTTAGTCAATAAGAGTAAAATCTGTTAATAATGTACCTCAAATTACCTAGCTAATAATATTTAATATATCAATGAAAGACCAATCCGCAATTATAAAAAAACTTGGCATTGCTGAGCTTAACCCGATGCAGTTAGAAGCAGGCGAGGTGATTAGTTCCCATTCAGAAATCGTTCTTTTATCACCAACTGGAACAGGCAAAACTCTAGCTTTTCTTTTACCAGTGATCGCTAGTCTTAATCCCAAGATCCAAGAGACTCAAGTATTAATTCTTGTGCCATCCAGAGAGCTGGCAATTCAAATCGAACAGGTAAGTCGAGAACTTGGTAGTGGCTACAAAATTAATTCTGTTTATGGTGGCAAATCTAGTTCTAAAGACAAAATGGAGCTTAAGACTCCACCAGCTATTTTAATTGGAACACCGGGAAGAGTTGCCGATCATTTTCGTCGCAAAACCATGCCGATTGATCAAATTAAAACTTTAGTCTTAGACGAATTTGATAAATCTTTAGAAGTTGGCTTTGAAAGCGAGATGAAAGAAATTGTGTCTGCACTTCACCTCAAGAAAAAGATTTTAACCTCCGCCACAATGGCCACCCAACTCCCTAGGTTTGTCGGAATTAAAGAACCTAAAGTTATTAATTATCTCACTGATGTTAAAGATCAGCTAAGCCTGAAGATGGTGGTAACATCAGCAGTTAATAAGTTACCAACTTTGATAAAACTATTAGCACATGTAGGAAATGGAAATGGAATAATTTTCTGTAACTTCAAAGAGACGATTCAGTTACTAAGTGATTACTTACACAAAAATAAAATTGACCATGCGAGCTTCTATGGTGGTCTTGAACAAATTGATCGCGAGCGTGCTTTAATTAAATTTAGAAATGGAACGCAAAAGTTTTTAATTGCAACAGACTTAGCGGCTCGGGGGATTGACGTTCCAGCACTTGATTTTATTATCCATTATCAATTGCCTATGAAAGAGGCCGAGTTTATTCATCGTAATGGTCGAACGGCAAGAATGAATTGCGAGGGCACGGCATATTTAATTAAAACCAAAGAAGAAGCACTTCCTAATTATATTAAAAATCTAAAGGAAGAAGTACTTGCCTCCGCCGGAGTGCCAGTCGCTAGTCTTTGGGAGACGCTATATATTTCCGGAGGTCGAAAAGATAAAATTTCCAAGGGAGATATTGCCGGATTATTTATTAAACAAGGAAAATTAACCGATGCCGAGTTAGGAGTAATTGAGTTAAAGCAAGATTCCGCATTTGTGGCTGTTCCTAAAGCCAAAGCCAAAAAGTTAGTTCAGCAATTAAATAATACCCGACTAAAAACTAAAAAAGTTCGCATCGCAATCATGGAATAGCTAATTATTTTTGGCTATAAAGGTACGGAGCTCTGCCATGGATTCCTCTGTCACTGAAAATTCTTTGCTCGGTTGATGCGCTGGATAAAGATTTTTAAAAATCCTAGCAAGATCTTGATAGCTCATAATTAATCGAGGCATTTGATTGTCTTCGTTGTCAGTTCGAGCAGTTGCTAGCAAATCATTGAATATTCTTTGTGGGCGACTGACAACTCCATCTCTGACCTGTTGGTTATCTCTTGGATTCTTGCGAATAACTACAATTACGTTTTCAGGTTTTAACGGAGCTGATTCTGGATCTAGTTGCGTAGAAAGTACCGCCATCATTTCAGAAGTTGCTTTAAGTTGTTCCGTGCCGGAACGAATACGATGAGTCCTTCTTGGGGCGCCGCCATTCGCAATATATTTTACTTCCACGTTAACAATCAATCCATCATCTAGTACTGTAAAATCATTTGCTCTAGCAGAAATGCACATATCTTTTTTACTGGCTGATTGATAAACATAGCGGGCATCAGGTTGAAATGAATATTCCGCATGTTTTTTTAGCCATTCACCAATAACTCTTTCGGCGAGATAAGCAATATCACTAGTATTTCCACTTCGATTATTCATTGGAATTTCGCTGTGTAAGATAGAACCCAAGGTAAAGGGCAATTCACTTAAGTCTCTAATAAATTCAGTTTTAATTCGGGAGAAGCTATAACCGGTTAAAGTGCCACGAAATCCTTCGGAGTAGGTTCCAATCGGGCTAATAAATACAGTTTTATCTAATAATTCCATGGAAAAGTTATGCTTAGCTCCCTGTAAATGTGCTTTTTTATAAGACACTTCTTGTGGATGGTTCCATAACTTATTTATGAATTTACTCTCAAAGACTAATCAGCCTGCGTTTGTTCAGTGTGATTTGCCCCGCTTTTCCAGTCCTCAAGGGGAAATATTTTCTTTGGCGGAATTTCATAAATCTCCAGTTTGGCTACCCGCCAAAGCAGAAATTGTGAAAGGGCTAGTTGGAAAGATTGCTTCTGGTCAGACTGTTTATTTAAAACCTCCCAAAGATTCTGAATTGCAGTTGATTGTATTAGCCAAACGTGGAGCAACTATTGCCGTTAGCACTCAGCCTAGCTCAGAAAAAGTGATTGAATTTACGCTAGTCTTCTTCCCTAGACCGGAAGATGCCGGTATTTATTATATGGCAGGCAGGCATTCTAGGTGGGGAGGACCAGCTGACACATATCCCGGATCAGTCGGTACTTTAGGATTTAAAGTTGATTTGAAAGAAGGTGTTGGAACTCTGCTACATTTGCAATCGTCTGTTAAATATTCACTAGACCGAGTTTGGAATCAGCTTAAGAAATCTGAAAATGGCAATTTGAGTGAACGCTATTCCAACTGGCAAAGTGGATTACTAAGAGTGGCCGTAAATTATTTTCAAAGATGTGGAATTAGTGATTTTCGAGTTAAGTCGGCCGATTGCCCAAGTGCGTCGATCACCGAAAAACCAATTAAGATCGATCTTATAACAAAACTTTTTCCAAATCTTAATAAGGAATTAATTTGCTTGGGGCCAAATGAAGATAATGAGTTTGAGCATTGGCATCAATTTAAACTAGGTAGTTTAAAGGAACCTATTCAAGATCTAACTAGACAGGACTGAAGTCTTATATTCTATTCTTATATGACTTAGGAATAGAATTGGATGATACTCAAATTTATAAAGAAGATACTGCTCTGATTGCTTCTTATTTAACTTGTTAGATTAGGGGAGGAAGGGAGATTAGGCTCTAAGAAGAATATCTTCTTAGAGCCTAAATGTTTTAATAGTCTTTCAAGGTTGAACGACTTAGTTCTGACAACAAACTACACCAATGGTTATTGTATGACTTTCCCCACCCGCAGAGTTTACTGATACCCCTTCATGGTATTGTCCTGCAACTACAATTGGCAACACATTAAAAATGCTACCGAAGCTACTACCAGAGCTTAGTGTATAATTCTGAAGGAAAGAGTTGCTATTATTCATCCCATCTACAAGGATGTCACAGTCAGCATCTAAGTCTACAGGTTCTGAAGGTACTGGGTTAGTTACACTGTAAGTAGTACAGTTTGTGATACTAAATCCTGTACCAGTTGCTCCCGTAGCCCCAGTCATGCCTGTTACTCCAGTTGATCCAGTATTCCCAGTTGCACCCGTTGATCCAGTAGCTCCTGTCGAACCTGTGTTGCCAGTAGCTCCAGTGCTTCCGGTTGCACCAGTTGATCCTGTAACTCCTATATTTCCAGTTACGCCGGTAGCTCCTGTCGCACCAGTTGCTCCCGTCGCGCCTGTGTCCCCAATGTCGCCTGTCGCCCCTGTACTTCCAGTTGCACCGGTAGCACCTGTTAGCCCAACATCACCAGTGGCTCCCGTTGATCCTGTGTTGCCTGTTGCACCAGTTTCTCCAATGTTACCAGTAGCACCTGTCACTCCAGTATTTCCTGTAGCACCAGTCGCTCCAACATCACCGTTTGCACCTGTGTGTCCAGTAACACCAATTGGACCAACTTCTCCAGTGGATCCCGTCGCACCTGTGCTTCCTGTATTGCCAGTAGCGCCAGTTTCTCCAGCAACTCCCACGTTACCAGTAGCGCCAGTTGCACCAACATTTCCTGTAGCTCCAGTTGCTCCAACAGGACCAGTGTTGCCAGTCACTCCTTGTGGTAGTGCTCTTGGGCGTACTTTTTTATAACCAGCTGGGCACTTGTCTTCTGCAAAAAGTTGTACAACATTATTATTGTTATTTGCGCGGTAGCAAAGCACATCAGCATTTGCTTCAGCATTACCCGATAGTAATATTGTGCAGTGTACCAGTGAATAAAAGCAAACGCTTCTAATAGAAAACTTGAAAAAATTATTCATAGGAAGATTTTTTATTGATTAAAATTGGGCTTAGAGCATTATAATTTGATCACTTTATACAAGATAAATAAAAGTAGCTGTATTTACATACTTACCTCAGGGAAAGTCTTACATAAGGGTTCCGTCGCTATTATTGCTAAATACTATAAATTTAATTGGAGAATTCTATCTTTTGCTACTCAAGTATTTATTAATCAGATGAAAAGATTTTCTTGGATAATTCTTATTAAGCCCGAATAAGTTCATAGTTTTGCAACTTAAGAGTTAAAGATAAAAAAAGATACTAACTTATAATTTCATTAAGACCATTAATTACTAGCTCTAATTCTTTATCAGAAATCGCACCAAGTCTTTTTCCGAGTCGCTCAGTTGATAACGTGCGTATTTGACTGATCTTAATCCAAGATTCTTTAACTAATTTTGCTGAGGTAATTTTTAGGGTTAGTGGGTAACCAGCACTTTGCTTTTGACTGGTAAGTGCCAAAGCAATAACAGTCCCCGAATTCTTATTAAAAATATCATGACTGATTACTAATACTGGACGTAGTCCTCTTTGTTCGTTTCCTTTTGTCGGATCAAGATCGGCCCAGTAAATGCTTCCTCTTAGTATTCTGGCCATTCTTCGTTATCAATACTTAAACCTTCTTCTGCCATTTTTTGCTCATGTTTTGGATTTAGTTTACTGGATTCTTTGGCCAGTCGAAAACGATCAATCCTCTGGATTTTCTCCTCCAGTGCCGCTTGAAATGCTTTACTACGATTAGCAAAAACACCATTTGCTACAAGCTCGTCAATTCTTCTTAGAGTTTCTTCTTCAATGGTAATTGCAACTTTACTGGTACTCATCAGGTCATTTATAAAAGTATTACGATTTATCATACCAAATATATGACCTAAATTCAAGGGGATTTCAATAACTTGCAGAGTTGCCAAAAAACTTCAGATTAAGAAATATACAATAATCGAAAATTTATTTGTTGAGTTGCTAAAATAAATTACAAAATGTTATTCAATGCACGAGTAGGATTACTTATAAGCCCGAATCTTCCTAAACTTTGGCTCCTCCGCCATTCATTAATCATTTAGATGGTCACCAAGGTCTAGAATGAATTTTTTTCGACTCAATTATTAACTAATCAGATAATCCACTGATTTTCACCGGCTTCCCATCAGGCATCTCTACGATTATCTTTAACTTTCCACCAAGTGCCTTAATGTAATTATTTAAGGTGGAAACTTTCATATCTAAACGTTTCTCCATTCTGGAGATATTATCCTGTCCAATGCCGAGGAGTAGCGCCAATTCATCTTGCGTCACTTCGGAGGACTTTCTTAATTCCTGTATCGACATTTCTCTGAGAATTAAATCTTGTGCTCGGGTTTTAATTTTCTCTTGACGTTTTTTAGGTAAGGATTTGATAAAATCATCTAATCTAGTTTTGCTCATATTTTAATACTCCCTAGCCTTGCTTGAAATTCTTTCAAAAACATCGGATGAAATATGACTTCCCAAGCACCTTCATTAATATTATGACTCATAGCACATATGTTGTAAAGAACATATTGATATTTAATTAATATTGACTGTAGATGACTGTTTTAATCGACTTTATATAGGTAGAATTGCTAGGAATGTAGATTTATAAATAAGGTACTGGCTTTGTAATGCTTTTTTGCCTTGAAACTTGTGCCACCATTAGCTCACCCCAAAAGTCTAACTAGGATTATGAATTTCTAAGTCTTTCTTAGCTATTCATTAGTTAATTTAGGACAACAAATTCTCTTTTTCTTCGATTGAAGATCTTAAATACAAATCATTTAGACCTAAATTTACTCTAACTTTATTATTGATAACTATACCATTATCTGGTATGGTGGTAATTAGCTGATGGCAATCTTAAGCTTTCGTAATAAATCCTCCGAAGAAATACATCAAGGAGTAATAACTAAGAAATCTTTAAAGTTATTGCCACAAAACTTACATGAGCTATGTAGAATTAAATTTGCAAAACTTGGAGCGGCGACCTCACTCAGTGACTTACAGAGTCTAAGAGGTAATCGACTGGAAGTTTTAAAGGGCAATCGTCAGGGTCAATTAAGTATCCGGATAAATGATCAGTATCGTATCTGTTTCATTTGGAAGGATAAGAATGCCGAGATGGTTGAAGTCACTGATTACCATTAATGATTTAAAGATGGCTAAAAATAAAACTCCATATTTAACCAATATTCATCCAGGTAAAGTTTTAAATGATGAACTCCAATCTTTAGGATTAACTCAAACTTTTCTGGCACAGCATATTGGTGTACTTCCTAAAACTATTAATGAAATCTGTCGGGGCAAAAGAGGAATTAGTGCCGAGATGTCGGTAAAACTTTCTAAAGCACTTGGTGCTAGCCCACAATTTTGGTTAAATCTACAAAACAATTGGGAGCTTAGTCAGTTAAATCCAAAGAGTTATGCGAGTATTGATTTGGTAGCTTAAAAGCACTCACTATTAAGTTTAGACTACTTCCCGTATGTCCTTAATACTAATTTTTAACCCTAAAGCTTTAAGAATATTACTAAGGCTTGATAGCTTTGGATTGCCATCTTCTGATAAGATCTTGTACAGATTTTCACGATTTAGTTCTGTGGTTTTCGCCATAGTACTAACTCCGCCATTAGCCTCCACAACATTTCTAAGTCCAAGTAAGAAAACTTCTTCAGAGTCATCAAAGCAGGCGGTGAGGTAAGCAGCAGCTTCTTTCTTGTTCTTTAATGATTTTATTAAATAATCATCGTACTTAATATTTGGCATAAATCGATCTTTTATTCTTATAAACATATTGTAGTTTTAGAACTACAAACAGTCAAGAAATTCAGCAATAAAGCCTTTATTTGTATTAGATTGTGTAATTTGAAATTAATTAGAAGTAGTAAGGTATATACCTTACTACTTCTAGTTGAATTGAGATGACATTAGCTCTGAAAGAAATACATAATAACAATGGCAATCATTAGTTGAAACTACGCCCGAATCTTACCAAACGTAGGCTCCTCCGCCATTGTTAAATCATAACTCATTTGCAGATTCATCCATAGTTCCGTACTCGTCCCAAGTGCTGCTGCTAACTTCTTAGCCATACTCGCAGAGATTCCACGCTTCCCGTTACAGATCAAGTTAATAACACCTGGTTCAATGCCAATATGTTTAGCGAGTTTTGATTGATTAATTTCTAGTTCGTCTAATATTTCCTTAAGGTGCTCCCCTGGGTGAATTCTGTTCTTTATTTTCATAGGATTTTTAAGATTTGTCCTATATAGTTATATAGCATGACTATATAGAAAGCAAGAAGAATTTACTTGTAGATATTACGCTACTTCCCGAATGTCCTTAATACTAATTTTTAACCCTAAAGCTTTAAGAATATTACTAAGGCTTGATAGCTTTGGATTGCCATCTTCTGATAAGATCTTGTACAGATTTTCACGATTTAGTTCTGTGGTTTTTGCCATAGTACTAACTCCACCATTAGCTTCCACAACATTTCTAAGTCCGAGTAAGAAAACTTCTTCAGAGTCATCAAAGCAGGCTGTGAGGTAAGCAGCAGCTTCTTTCTTGTTCTTTAATGATTTTATTAAATAATCATCGTACTTAATACTTGGCATAGATTGCTCTCTTAGTCTTATAAATTTATTGTAGTTTTAAAACTACAAGCAGTCAAGATTTTTCTAACAGATTACTAATTATTGTAATCCATTGTGTACAACTTTCTAGCCTCCGATTCGATAAGTTTCTATAATTTTGTAAATTAAAGTCCAAATAAACCTTTAATTACATGATAAATTCTCATAAATGTAAAACAAAGTATTTTGGTTTAAAAATGGTTGAATCATGGTTTGGTTTAGGTTAACATATGCTTAGGCTAAAATAAGAGGAAATATTATGGGAACTGTGGAACAACTTTTTGGAAATACCTACACCAAAGACTATTTAGGTCTGACAAAGAATTCGCAAATTATACCTTCGAAGGTAGCAGAGTTTTTAAACTTTGATAAGAATGAAGTTTCCAAGTTCACTGGTGTTAGTAAGCAGTCAGTCCGTTATGACGAAAAAATCCCAAAAGCAGTAAAAGACAGATTAGATCAAATAGGAAATATCTGTTTATTGGTTGGCGAATTTTTTAAAGATGCTCAAAAAACAGCAATTTGGTTTCAAGCATCGAATCCGCTTTTAGGTGGCATATCCCCTCGTGATATGATCAGATTTGGAAGGTACAAGAAGCTAATGCAATTCATTCTTGATGCCAAGGCGCGACAAGAAAAATGAAATTTAAATTTCCCCCATATTTTTAGATATTGTTAAGTGAACCTAAAGAACATTAGACGAAGCATTATTAAAGCTATCTGCTCTGATCCAGAATTATTTAATATTCTTGTTCTTAAAGGTGGTAACGCCTTGGGACTGATTCATGAAATTGGACACCGTGCCAGTGTTGATATTGATTTCTCCATGGAAAAAGAATTTGCAGATGATTTAAGCACTGAGCAAATCTTTAAAAACGCCTTGAGTCATGAATTTTTAAAATATGATTTAATAGTTTTTGATGAACACCTTTCCAAGCTTCCTAAAAAGGGTAGTAAAATTCCTGAGTGGGGAGGTTATAAATTTGAATTTAAACTTATAGAGTCTGAAAAATGGAAGAAGCTTAATGGTAATCTAGAAAAGTTGCGAATTCAATCTTTTCGAGTTGATTCTAAGAACTCAAGTCAGAAATTTAAAATCGACATCAGCACATTTGAATTTATCGCTGAAAAGGAACTCGCTGAGATTGATGAAGTTACTTGTTATGTCTATTCACCGGCAATGATAGCAATTGAAAAACTTAGAGCCATTTGTCAGCAGATGGATGGATATCCAGGCAACGCTCATAAGACGCCAAGAGCTAGAGATTTTTTTGATATTTATAAGATTATTCAAGCTAGAGCATTGGACTTAACCTCCTCCGCAAATAGATTATTATTAATAGAGATCTTTAAAGCCAAAGATGTGCCCTTAACTTTCCTAGCAAGAATCCCTCAAGTAAGAGAATTCCATAGTGCCGATTGGTTAGCTGTTAAAGACAGTATTCCCTTTGATGATCAATCTTATGATTTTGATTATTACTTTGATTTCCTTGTGAAACAGGTGGAGAAGCTACAGTCCTTTTGGGAAGAATAATCTCCACTCAGAATTATATTCCTTTGTCAGTTTAGGAATTGCATAGTCCAAATAAAAATCATGAGTAATGCCAAGTTTTCTTAATTCTTTAAGTTGGTCTTCTTGATAGCCAGCTTTCTCCATGTAAAATCCAATAGCTTGATGATAAGGATAAGTGTAGTTTAAACTATTATAAATCTGAATAAGCTTAGAAATTGAAACTTGATCCTTTGCTCCTTTAAAAGCCTGCAAGACTTGAAATACTCCGCCCCCATAACCAGGACGAACGCTGATATCAATCAATGTTCTTTCTATATTGGTTATTGATAAAACTTCCTGATTTTCACCAAGGATTGTAATGACCCCAAGCTTAGCAGTATTTTTCCCACTTAAAATTGTGATTCTACTTTTCTCATATGAAAAAATATAATTTGATGTTCTCTGCTTATTTGCGAAGGCCCGGTCGATTCCTTCCTGATTTAAAACACCAGTATTTTGGGGCTTCTTACTTTGTTCCTTATTAACATAAATTGAAGAGGGGATAAGGTCATTTAAGTGATGAAGAAAAACAGCGGTGCCATGAGAAAGATACGAATCTGCCTTTAATGATAAAGCAATCTCGTAAGGTCTTGGGTTCCTCCAGATATATTTTTTAAATGGCGAATACTGATCCGAGTTGATTGAGACTCTTTGCAACGCAGTAGTTGCAATTAAATGTTGAATAAATTCGTTTGTGCTAACACCATCTGGTAGTTTCCAAGTTGTACGTTGTTCCTCCAATATTTTTCTGAGTTGAGGAAGATTGAAAACGTGAGTTTCCTGTTGGTCAAACCATTCGACTATTGTAGAAGATTTTTGCTCAAGTTTTGTGACCATATGAGTATGTTAGATATAAGGTATATATACCTTATATCTAACGATTTTTGAAGTTATTTATAATTAACTGCTAACCTAGTAATATTACTTGTTATTTAATCGATTATTAAATTGGCGAACAACCAGAAGTAGTAAGGTATATATACCTTACTACTTCTAGTTGAATTGGCAATAAAAAACTTTAAAAATCAGTGATAATTTAGATGAGATTTAAGCCCGAATCCCCCCAAACCCCACGTCCTGATGCACCCCATTCCTTAAATTTAATAACTAGTTAAAACCACTATTCTCCCCTAGATTTAACTAATTTATTAATAATCCGATGTATTCCGATGGTAGCTCCTTCCTTGCTAAAGCCAACATCTTCTTATCAGAATTAAAAGCAGGATCTTTCCCTAATGCCTCAAAGCTTGCCCTTTGCACTTCCTGCTCCGCTAACACGGCACAGCGAGTGATTAATAGATTAAGAGATGAGTACTTAGTACCCCTAGAATACAACCAAGAAAAACACGGTTACTTTTTACTAAAACCTGATTACACCTTCCCAGATATCCTCCCACCAGGAAAAGATGAACTCTCTGCTTTTGTTTTAGCAAAAGCTTTCCTAGGGCTCATTAACGATCAAACCCTAAATCAAAAACTTAATGATATTTACTTTGATTATCTTGCTAAAAGTCTTCACCCTAAAATCAGTAAAGAACTAAAACCAATTTCTGATTTCTTCTCTTGTGATTTCACAGCAGTTGCTAAAATTGCCGACTGGGGAATTATGCCCATGCTCCAGGCAGCAATTACCGGAGAAAACTTAGAAATCATTTATAAATCCCCTTGGCGCCACGATCAGAAGAAATCCTATAAATGTAAAATCAAAAAACTTCATTACTCTGATGGTAATCTTTATTTATTAATCTTAGATACTACTGGATCTTACAAAACTCTAAATGCCGCTTTTATTAAAGACTTATCAATCATCACTACGCCTTTGGAATTTAAAAGAGACGCCTCTAAAGAATATTCCGGCCATGAAAACTGGTTAGAAGGTTTTGGAGTTTACTCTGGTGGAAAACTAGAAGACATTACCATCAAGATCCTTCCTCCAGCTGCGGAGTATTACGCTTCGCAGACTTGGCATGACTCACAAGAAGATAATTGGGAGGGGAAGACGTTAGTGAGGAAGATGAAGGCGATGATTTCGCCGGAGATTGAGAGGAGGGTGATGAGTATTGGGAGGTATTTGGGGGAGGTGGAGCCACTAACACTCAGAGAGAAGGTGTTGGAGCAGGTGAGGGAGATGGTTTTAAAGCTAAAATAACCCATATTTATTAGTAATAAGCGGGCTGTGTCTGAAAATCAAACATTTTATTGAAAGATAATCTAACATCAGTTATAATAAAACTTATAACACTGACTAAACACACTATGAACAAAAGAGAATTAGAAGAATTTACTAATCGTATTTTAGAATTACGCATGTCCCATTCCTTGTCCCAAGAAGACTTAGGAAAAGCACTTGGAATCCCAAGAACAGCAATCTCTCAAATAGAAAAGGGAGAGCGAGGAGTTTCAAGTAGCGAATTAAAAAAACTATCTGAAATTTTTAATGTCACTGCTGACTTCTTACTAGGACAAGAAAATCAAACTCTAGTCGTTTTAGAAAAAGCACCTAAATATAATAAAGAAAAAGTCCAAGAGCGAATCTCTGTCCCTCATTATAAGGTAGAGAAGTTTAAACAAGTTCTCCTTTATATCCTAGATAGTTGCTCAGGCAAGCCAAATGTTGGCGAAACTGTTTTGTATAAACTTCTTTATTTTGCAGATTTTAATTTTTACGAAATTTTTGAAGAGCAATTAACAGGAGCGACTTATAGAAAACTTCAGTATGGACCAGTTCCATTAGAGTTTGGTGAAATTGTTAAACAGATGGAAGAATTTGGGGAATTAAAAATTGAGCAAAGCTTATATCATGATCGACTACAAAAAAAATATGTTAATATCGCTAAGCCTGACCTTAAAAAAATCTCAGCCGCTGAAAAAAAAGTCATAGATGATGTAATTGAAAGGTTTTCTGATAAAAGTGCTAGGTGGTTAAGTGAATATTCCCATGATGATGTGCCCTGGAAAGCAGCTAAGGATAAAGAGATTATTGACTATGAGTTAGTTTTTTATAGAGCGCCTGCTTATTCAGTTAGGGATTATGCTGAAGATGAAGCAGAGGAGGAGTTTTAGGTGGAATTTTCTGAGACTCCAGAATTCAAGAAGGATTTGAAGAGATTTCTAAAGAAATTTCGGACTATTCAGGATGATTTAGAAACCTTAAAAAAGTATCTCAGCATGGAAGGGCTTACGCACCCTAATCCCCCAGCAACTCTTCGAATTACTGGGGTAGGGTTTGAGAATCCAGTAATTATTAAGGTTAAGAAGTTTGCTTGTAAGTCTTTAAAAGGGAGAGGGGCTGATTCAGGTTTTAGGATTATTTATGCTTACTATCCGGAAGAAAGGAAGATTGAGTTTGTGGAGATGTATTTTAAGGCGGAGCAAGAGAATTACAAGCGCAAAATAATTTTATAAAAATTATTACTGTTTATTAATAAGTTTAATTTATCAAATAAGTAAAATGGAATTAATCTCACAAAGTATTGAATTTGGAACAAAGTATATTTTAGGAAAATTTTCTCAACATATAATTGATAGGTGGTCCAAACGAAGGGCAGAGAATTTTTTTAATAAATTTATTGAAATACTTGCTACAGAAAATGACAATAATTGTTTTTCTATGGAACTTCAAAAAATGCTAGATTCAATTATTAATGATGAATTAAAAAGCCAAGTTTTATTTGAATCATATAGAAAAGTTTGTTTGTCCGCATCTTGTAACCTAGGTCCTAGATTAATAGCAGTAATTACAGCACGTCTTATCATCGAGTCCAGAGTAGCAACGCCAGAAGAAGAAAGGATTTGTATGGCTGCCGAAGTATTAAGTGACTCAGAACTTAATCAATTTGCTAAATATATTCAAACAAATAAATTTCATAATAATGAGATTGAGCTACACCGAGAAAGTTGTGATAGTAATTTGATTTCAGATATTTCTATTGGTTCGATTAACTTGGGCGGATTGATTGGTAATTGGAGCTTAAAACTAAGCAATGTGGGTTTATTAGTGCAGGATATATTAATTACTCAAGAGCCTTATTCAGCAGATTTGGAATATGTTGATGAAGATGGAGTCACTACACGTTATATTTGGAAGTTAAGGTTTGAAAATGAAGCATTTGAGCTAAGTCATTTAATTAGCCAATTATCAATTAAAACGGAGGTAGATAATGAAAAATTCAAACTTAATAAAACTTAAAAATATTTTTGACATACAAATTGTTGACGCAAAAAAACTTCATGAGATTGCGTGGCTTGAGGTAGAATGTCTAGGGCGCTTAGCTCAATCTGAAGAAAAAAGAGCGACTCCAGACTTAGAATTTCCAGACCAGATATTTAGAAGAGCTATGGTTAGGGCTTGTTATGCTTATTTAGAGGGGATGATAACAAAGTTGGAGCCACTTTCTATTTTAATTCGTATACTTCAAAGCCAAGATGTTAAAATTTCTGACAAAAAAATCATGATTAATACGTTCGTAAGGCAAGGTCATGAAAACAGAAGTAATAAAGATTACAAAGATTATCGGAGTTTTAAGGACAGATCTAAGAATACATTGAAATCAATATCTCTTATCACTAGCAATAAATTTGATTTATCTAAGCATTCAACTGAATGGAAACTTTTTATTGATATTGTTCAAGTGCGACATAATATAACTCATCCTTATATGGCATCTGATATGATTATTTCCAATGATGATTATGTTGAAATCTTAAATAGTGTTAAATGGTTTAAAGATGTTTATGAAGTAATGTTAATTCATAGATTGAGTTGAATTTTGCTATCGCATAACATAAATAAAAACGTTATAAATTAACTTTATTTTTTAAAGATTTTACCTTGTTCGAACAAACCTTCAAAAATATCGACGACATCCTCCACAAAGACGCTGGGTGTGGCAGTGAATTAGACTATGTAGAGCAAACTTCTTGGGTCTTATTCTTAAAGTACTTAGACGATCTGGAAAAGGATAAGAAATTAGCAGCCGAACTAAAGGGAAAGTCGTATCAAGAAATCGTTTCCAAAGAATATCAGTGGGACACTTGGGCAACTCCCAAACTAGCTGACGGAAAGCTAGATCATCATAAAGCATTAACAGGAGATGATTTAATTGAGTATGTTAATAATAAGCTGTTTCCTTATTTTAAGAGTTTTAAAAGAACTGCTGATAGTGCTGATACAATTGAATATAAAATTGGTGAAATCTTTAGTGAATTAAAAAACAGAGTTCAAAGCGGTTATAACCTAAGAGAAGTTATTAACAGGATTGATGAACTTAGGTTTCGTTCCCATGCTGAAAAACATGAAATGTCTCACTTGTATGAAGACAAAATTAAGAACATGGGAAATGCTGGGCGAAATGGTGGGGAATATTATACCCCTAGAGCCTTAATCAAAACCATTGTTAAAGTTGTTGATCCACAAATTGGGGAAAAGATTTATGACGGGGCAGTAGGATCGGCTGGATTCTTAGTAGAAGCTTTTGAATACTTAAGCACTAGTAAAAACTTATCAACTAAAGACAGCGAAACTCTACAGAAAAGCACTTTTTATGGAAAAGAAAAAAAATCCTTAGCTTATATTATTGGAATCATGAACATGATTCTTCATGGGATTGAAGCCCCGAACATTATTCACACAAACACTCTCGCAGAAAACATTGCTGATATTCAGGAAAAAGATCGCTTTGATGTAGTTCTTGCTAATCCACCTTTTGGTGGCAAAGAAAGAGCTGAAGTTCAACAAAACTTTCCTATTAAAACTGGGGAAACTGCTTTCTTGTTTTTGCAACACTTTATTAAGACTTTAAAAGCAGGTGGTAAAGCTGGGATTGTTATTAAAAATACTTTTTTATCAAACACTGATAATGCTTCTGTCTCTTTAAGAAAACACTTACTAGAAAGTTGTAACTTACACACTGTTCTTGATCTGCCAGGTGGAACATTTACTGGGGCAGGAGTTAAGACAGTAGTACTATTTTTTGAAAAAGGATCGCCAACTAAAAAAACTTGGTTTTATCAACTTAATTTAGATAGAAATCTTGGTAAGACTAATCCACTTAATGAGAATGATTTAGCTGAGTTTGTAAAACTGCAAAAGAATAAAGGGGATTCAGAGAACTCTTGGACTATTCAGATGGTAGATGTTGATCAGAATACTTTTGATCTGTCTGCTACGAATCCAAATAAGAAAGATGAAGTTGAATTGAGGACACCAGAGGAGATTCTAGAAGAGATTAGAGAGTTAGATTTAGAGAGTGCTGGGATTCTGGAAGAGATTCGAGGGATGTTATGAAGCAAGACTGGTTATTAACCAAACTTTCTGATGTTTATGATGTTAGAGATGGAACTCATGATTCTCCTAAATATCAAAAAGAAGGATTTCCCTTAATTACTTCTAAAAATTTAAAGAATGGAAAGCTACTTTTTGATAATGTTAATCTTATTTCTGAAGATGATTATCTAAAAATCAATCAAAGAAGCAAAGTCGATCAAGGTGATGTATTATTTGCAATGATTGGAACTATAGGAAATCCTGTTGTCGTGGACGCAACACCCTCTTTTGCAATTAAGAACGTTGCTTTATTTAAGACAAACAAGCTTCAAAATAGTAATTTTCTTAAATACTATCTTGAGAGTGAGTTTGTTATCCAAAAAATGTTAGCTGATGCTAAAGGCACTACGCAGAAATTTGTTGGTCTTGGTTATTTAAGAAGTTTTCCAATTTTACTCCCCTCACTACAAGAACAACGCCGCATCGTCGAAATCCTTGATCAAGTTTTTGCCGCTATTGTTCAGGCCAAAGAGAATACTGAAAAGAATTTAAAAAATGTGAAAGAGTTGTTTGATTCATATTTGCATGGGGTGAATGCAGTTAAAGAACCACTAGGTAATTTAGTCAATATTACTACTGGAAAGCTTGATGCAAATGCTGCGAATGAGAATGGTAAATATCCTTTTTTCACTTGTTCAAGGGAGATTTTTCAAATCAATCAGTATGCTTTTGACTGCGAGGCTATTTTATTAGCTGGAAACAATGCTGTTGGTGATTTTAATGTGAAGCATACCAAGGTAAATTTAATGCTTACCAGAGGACATATGTAATAACAGTGAACGAATCACAAAAAATTTTATATAGGTATCTCTATTTTCAGCTTTTAAGTAGTTTAAAGTTTTTTAAAGGTCAATCAGTCGGTGCTGGAACTAAATTTTTAAAGATAGGCATGATTAAAGATCTCAAAATTGATCTACCTAGTATCACTGAGCAACGTAATATTATTGAAAAATTAGATTCCATTTTAAACTATTCACAATCCTTAGAATCTACATATCAACAAAAACTAAACTTACTCGATCAATTAAAAAAATCCCTCCTCCAAAAAGCCTTTAGTGGCGAACTGACCAAAAACTTCCTTGCTGAAACTGAATCTACAATTCAGGAAGCATCTGCCTAAAAAACTAACTAGACTATAAGGCTTGAATTATTCTAAAGTAGACTATAAATGAACGAAGCAGAAACTAGAGCTGAATTAATTGACCCAAAGCTTGCTGAAGCAGGTTGGGGCGTGCATGAAGCTTCAAAAGTATATCGAGAATTTCCAATTACGGCAGGAAAGATATCAGCTATTGGTCGTGGAAGTAAATTATCAGCTGATTATATCTTAACTTATCAAGGCAAGAAATTAGCAGTCATTGAAGCTAAGAGTGATGAAAAAGAAGTTGGGGAAGGAGTTGCTCAAGCTAAGTTATACGCAGAAAAACTACACTTAAAAACTACATTTTCAACAAATGGTAAAGAAATTTACCAGATCTGCATGGAAACAGGAGAAGAAAAACTTGTTTCCAATTTTCCAAGCCCTGAAGATCTTTGGAAGAAAACTTTTGGGGAAGCAAATCAGTGGAGAGATATTTTTAATGCTGTGCCATTTGAAAGTAATGGTGGCACGAAAGATCCACGTTTTTATCAAGAAATTGCTGTTGATAAGTGCATGCAAGCAATTGCGAATAATAAGCAACGAATCTTACTTACTTTAGCAACTGGGACAGGAAAGACTTTTATTGCTTTTCAAATTGCTTGGAAATTATTTCAAACTAAATGGAATTTAAAAAGAGATGGTAGCAGAAAGCCAAGAATTTTATTCTTAGCAGATAGAAACACTTTAGCTAATCAAGCTTTTAATGACTTCTCTGCATTTCCAGAGGATGCCTTAGTTCGAATTGAACCTAAAGAAATTAAAAAACAAGGAAGATTACTTACTAATGGTAGTATCTTTTTTACTATCTTTCAGACTTTCATGACTGGGCCTGAAGGGAAGCCTTATTTTGGTGAATATCCTGCTGATTATTTTGATTTGATCATCATCGACGAGTGCCACAGAGGCGGAGCAAGAGATGAAAGCAATTGGCGTGGGATTTTAGAGTATTTCTCTCCTGCTGTTCAGCTAGGACTTACTGCTACTCCAAAAAGAAGAGATAACGTTGATACTTATGAATATTTTGGTGAGCCTGTTTATACTTATTCATTAAAAGAGGGGATTAATGATGGGTTCTTAACTCCATTTAAAGTAAAGCGAATTCAGACTACTTTAGATGATTATGTTTACACTTCTGATGATTCAGTCGTAGAGGGGGAAGTTGTAGAAGGGAAAAAGTATACAGAATCTGATTTTAATAAAATTATTGAAATTAAAGAGCGAGAAGCTAAAAGAGTTGATTTGTTCCTAAACGACATTAATCAGAAAGAGAAAACTATAGTTTTTTGTGCAACCCAGCTTCACGCAGCCGCAGTCAGAGATTTAATCAATCAAAAAAAGCAAAGTAAAGATCCAAATTATTGCGCCAGAGTTACTGCTGATGATGGAGCTATCGGCGATCAACATTTAGCTGACTTTAGAGATAACGAAAAAACTATTCCGACAATTCTTACTTCATCGCAAAAACTTTCTACGGGAGTAGATGCTAGAAATGTTCGTAATATTGTCTTAATGCGTCCTGTTAATTCAATGATTGAGTTTAAACAAATAGTCGGCAGGGGAACACGATTATTTGATGGGAAGTATTATTTTACAATTTACGACTTTGTAAATGCTTACAATCACTTCTCTGATCCTGAATGGGATGGAGAACCAGAAGAACCTGCAACGGTAGTTAGGCCTGATGTAGTTAAAGAACCAGAGCCACCATATGACGGAGAAACGGAAGAAGAAGATGATGATGAGCCTAAAGAGAAAAGAAAGAAGTTAGTTATTAAACTTAAAGATGGTAAAGAACGTCAAATTCAGCACATGATACAAACTTCTTTTTGGAGTCCAGATGGTAAGCCAATTTCATCTGAAGAATTTATTCATAATCTGTTTGGTGAACTACCAAAATTCTTTGTTAGCGAAGCACAATTAAGAGAACTTTGGTCAAATCCAATTACTAGAAAAGAACTTTTAAACAAACTAAGTATTGCTGGGTATGGGACTGATTCACTTAGAGAGTTACAAGAGCTAGTGAATGCTGAAAAAAGTGATCTATTTGATGTACTTGAATATATAGCTTTTGCTACTCCTCCACTTACAAGAGAAGCTAGATCTGAACAAGCTCAGCGTAAGATATTTACAATGCTTTCCAAAGAACAGAAGGAATTTTTAGAATTTGTCCTCAGTAAGTATGTTGAAACAGGAGTTGGGGAACTTGATGAAGATAAATTACCTGATTTATTAACTCTTAAGTATAAAGCACTTGATGATGCCCGCAAGATCTTAGGGGATGTAAAAGTAATTCGTAATACCTTTATTGATTTTCAGAAGTATTTGTATGAGGCGGCTTAGTATTAAAAATTTATAAGTGTTAATTAAAAAATCTAAAAAGAAATTACTAATTATTGCTGGCTCTGGTGCCACTATTGAATATAAAATGCCATCAGTCAGTGCTATTCATGGATCTTTTTTAGATATTTGTGATGAAAGGTTTCTCTTTCAAGATATACCAGATCAAAATTTATATAAATTTCTTTATGATAGTCTTGAGCAGCATTGGAAAGATAGCAAGCCGAGCAACTATAATATTAAGCCTTCGTTTGAAGATGTATTATATTTAATATTTTCCCTTACCTCTTATAATCCATTCTTTGTGCTTGAAAAAATTCCTACATTAAGAAATTCTAATAAAAATAATAATTTCGATCATAGAAAAACAAGGGGTGCTCTTCAAGATTTAAGTCAATTCTTAATTGATAAACTGTTGTTGGATATTAGGCAAAAATGCATTGATGTAGGGAATGAATCTCATCGGGAAATTGAATCTTTTTATGAAAATCTTTCTGAGAGTTACTTGGTTTCTACAGTAACTACTAATTATGACAATATTTTATATCGTAGTTCTGGAAATAAGCTCACAGGTTTTATTGATTCGAATGGCACCTTCAATGAAGGATTAATTATTGAAAGACAAGAATGGCCTTGCTTCGTCCATTTGCACGGTTCTATCCATTTTAACATGAAAAGTATTAGAAAGAATCTCCATGAAATCCATTGGCAAAATGAATTAGATAAGAAGTTTAATGGAAATTCTAGTGGCAGAAACTTGCAATTTAGTAATGAGGGGATCACTTTCCCAAAATCAAATATAATTGCAGGGTATGGGAAAACAGTTCAGAATTTGCATCACCCTTTTCGGACATATTATTCAGAATTAGATCGCCTAGTGTATGAATCCGATGCCATTTTATTCATTGGATATGGTTTTGCTGATAACCATTTAAGTAGTGCATTCTCAAATTATTATGACAAACGTAATCGAAAAGTTGTGATAATTGATTTTGCTGATGAAAATATGACTATGGCATCTGGAAGTAATTCTGATGAACATCCGAATATCCTAGTTGCTCGAAAATATTTACCAACGATCTTTGATAGGTCAAAAGCACCTCAAAGTATTTATAATTATAAATCAGAAATGAAATTTGATAGGAGTATTGATAATAGCAAGCGAATGTCAGTCTGGTATAATGGTGCAAGGAGGGCATATGAGCGTATTGATTTAATTATGAAGGAACTCTTTAATTAGAGGGATTAATCAAGTTCTTTTATCTAGTGCGAAGCTCTCGATCCTCGATTCAAATCTCATTGGAAAATCTTAACTATCATAAGACCAGTAATTCAGTTATGTTATCTACTTAATTCAATTGAACATTTATTATAATAATTACAAAAAATGTTAGAAAAACAAGTCGTAATGGGATTTTGGGAAGGTTTACTTAACTTAAAGAACTTACCATTTAACGAAATATTCAACGAAGTTTTATTTGGCGCATGGACATTAATTGGAATAAAAGCCCCGCCATTTTTGTTGATTTGCGTAATCCTTAGCTTGTTATTAGGATTGATTCCCCTTATAAGTCTGGGCGTAAAGACCGGAAAGATAAGAAGGTCGATCGAAAAACTTAATCGAGAAATACCTAAAATACCAAAAAAAGAATTACCAGGAAGACAGTTAACAGCTTCGGAATTTGATGAAGTAAGTCAACTTTTTGAAGAAAGTATTGTATCTAATTCTTGGCATGAATTCAATGAGACTGTTGTTCGAAATGACGAAGGTAAAATTTTTAACACAATTCAGGCGGAAGAATTTTTTTGTTTAGATAAAATCGTCTCAACCAAGCTTAATCTAGCGCTATATTCATCTATACCTTCATTAGCCACAAGCTTTGGCTTAGTATTAACTTTTGTAGCCATTCTTCTTGGCTTATCTAAAATTGTTATCTCAGATACAGGGCAAGTTGATGGTATTGCCGAACTTGTATCAAGTCTTTCTGGAAAATTCGTATCCTCAATCGCAGCATTGTTTTTTGCTTTGATTTATACCTTTTGCCAGAAGTGGTGGCTAGGAAACTTAAACTCAAAAATATTAAGATTAAATAGTTATTTAAACAGCTTTTTCCCTAGGCAAGCTGCTGAATCCTATTTGAAACAAATTCAAATAAGTTCTAACTCGATTGATTGTGAGATAAGAAATCTAAGCGGCGACTTTGTTTCACGCTTTAGCCAAGGATTCCAAGAAAGTGCAGGGCCAGTATTAAATAAAATTAGTGAAGTCTTAGAAGGTATTGATGGATCGATGAAAAAAATGAATGCTCTGCTTGAGCGTTCGGAGAAAGACAAAGCTGGCGATATGGGCGAAATGCTAGATAGTATTGCCCAAAAATTCCAGTCAAATCTTTCAGGATCAGCAAGAGGTGAATTTGACAGACTTAGTGACTCATTAGACTCAGTATCAAAAATTCTGGAAGCTTCTTCAACGAAAAATGACGTAATGATTAATGCTGTGGCAGAGATGGTTGCAAAAATGGAATCTACTTCCAGCTCACACGCAGACAGGTCTGCAGATCAACTTAAACAAAATTCCGATCAAATAGCTAAGTTGATTACTCAACTTTCAGAGATGTCACAATCTTCTGCTTCTAGCTTTGCCGAAGAAATGAGTAATACATTGTCAAAGATCAAAGCAACTGGTGAGATTCAATTGCAAAATGCAAGGGAGCAATCTGAAAGCATGAAAGATGCGATGAGGGTCAGTTTCAGCGAACTTAGTAATTCGCTTTCTATTACGGTTAGAGATTTATTTAATGGATTTGGTATTTCCATAAACTCAATTGTTGAAGATTTAAAGCAAAAGGGAGAAAGTTTAACTGAGAAATTAGATAAGCAAGGAAGAGATGTTGAGTTAGGATATGAAACTAAAGTATCAAATGTAGATGAGAAGTTAGCGATATTGCTTAGTGGTTTTGAAGCAACACAGGAGCAAGTAAAGGAGTTCGTGCGAATAAGTAAGAGTAATAACGATATGGGAATTAGTGGACTTAGAGAAGCGCAGTCACTATTGGACAAGTCTGCCCAAGGATTTGAGGAGATGATTAATAAAAGTAGCTCTGTAATGGAAAACTTTCGTGGTTTTGCAAACATGGTTCAGTCAGCTAGTACCGCTTTAGAAATCAGTATTAAAGAAGTTATTTCAGTGGAAAAAGCGACTAACAGTAGGATGTTAGAGGCAAGAAGGCAGGAAGACGCATTAAGTTCATCAGTTAAAGAATATACTACTGCACTTGAAAGTAGTAAGCATGTTCTTGCTACCTACAAGCAAGTATTGTCAGAGGTAGATGGGGGATTAAGTGGGTTGCTTTCTGAGATTAGTACAGGACTGGAATCATATGGAAATGCAGTAAGTCGAAATTTAAGTGCCAGCATTAGAGAATGGGATAATGCCTTTAGCTCTGGTTATGACAAATTAAATCGTTCAGTAGAGGAATTGAAATCAAGTGTCGATGATCTCGTTGAGATCAATAATACTAAAGAAATACAAGGGTAATAGATGGAAGATTCTCATATTGAAAGCTCCCTTACAGATATGATGACTTCACTAATGGTCATTTTTATTCTTCTTTTAGTGGTATTTTTAAATCAAGAATATCTAGAGAAAGAAGATAAGAAAATTGAAACTACTAGTACCTTATCAAGTATAAAAGAAGCACTTGAGAAGGAATTAATCGGTTCATTCGATGGTATAACCGTAGCTCAAGATCCAAATGATCCTCTGACTTTAGTTGTCATAGTTCCTGAAAACCTACTCAAGTTTGGAGTTGACCAATATGTCCTTCCACCTCATTCACAAAATTTTCTAGCCAACTTCACACCTCAATTTTTAAACATTGTTTGTGGTACTAAGTTTTCTGAGAAAATTGATTCAATAATCGTTGAAGGGCATACTGATTCCTCTTCCGATGACTCCCACAATCTTGCTTTGAGCCAAAAACGCTCCCTGGAAGTTATGCTTAAGATGGTTGATTATGCAGAAACTTCGGAAGATTGTTTCTTAGGAATTACCTCAGCAAGTGGACGAGGTGAAAGAGAAGTTATTTTAGTGGATGGAGTAGAAAACGCTCCCCTTAGTAGGCGAGTGCAGTATAAAATTCGAGTAAAATCACTCCTTAATGAAGAATTTAAACAAGCAGTTGGTAAGGAACTATAATGGAAAAATCCTTAGCTGAAATAAGAAAGTTACGGAAGATTATTCAACATATGCCTGTCGTAAATCATGAAGATTCTTTACCATTCATGCTGAAAAAGTGGGGAGGTGAACTCGTTGCTGATGTGGAATTTAAAGAATCAGTCGATCTTACTAAGCTATGGGTGGAATTTTTGAACAAACCAAATTCTGTTAGATTAAGTGGTCGAGAAATTAAGGCACTTTCATTTAATCATAATATTTCTACCACTAAAGAATTTTTAGCTTTATTAAAAGTTCAATCAAACTTATCTGTTAAAATATTTCGTGGACTCATTATATCTCTACAAAAAAAATATGGCTCTAAGCTAGAGGCTAAATCCGATATTCATCACGTATTTTCTAGGATGGAAAGAAAAGATCAACAAAGGCCTCCATTTTGTTATTGGGAAGAATTACTGAATAATAGTTTAGAAACAAAATTATCAAATGAGATAACTAAGCGTGACTGTGAAATTAATCAGTTTTTTACAGAAAAAAGATTAGCACTCGATTCTGTATTAACTCAAAGCACTTTATTGGAAGTTGCTAAGTCCTTAGCAGAGAGTAGGACTAAAAGTGACGAAGAGTTATGGGAGAGGTTTCATTCTTATTTGCTACTTAAAATGGGTGATAAAAAACACCTGGACTCTCTACTCAATATTATTATACCGCACATTTTTTCAGGACAATCTGAAGCCTCAAAAAATGCGTTGTTACAATATTTACTTACGCATCAATATTATGGTGATCCAAGACTAAATAGCAGTAAATGGGTTGGGATTGAAAATCATGCAAAAAATCTTGTCCTGTCTATCCTTTCTGCCGAAGACGTTAAATTCTTTTTCGATATGATCTGTAAAGGGCAGGATAAGCATGGGAGAAGAAAGTTTTGGTTAAAATATACAAAATCTATGACTAGATCTTATGTTTTTATATCTAAAAAACATTACAGAGATAACCAAGCAATCCTTGATCGAGAAAAAAGTAAAAATGGAAGAGTTTTTGGTAGTATCGACAGAGGAGAAATATCTTCATTTGTCATGGACTTCGGTAATTACATAGTTGTTGAATTTAATCATGAGGGAAATGCGTGTTATTTGTATCGCAAAAGAGATTTCCCAGAAGTTCTATCAGATTTTTATGCTAAATCAATAACCACAGAAAAAGATTTAAAAAGGTTAGAATTTACTGATGGACATGGATATAGTGGGAGCGGTAGGTGGCAAACTCATCAACTTGGATGGGATTATGAGCTTGCAAATTTTTTATCACGTAACGGAATCAGGGCTAATTAAGTATAAAGAATATTTATGTCATTAGAATGGGAAATATATACGGAGAAAGGTTTAGCTGTCCATGTTACAGAGGAAGGGTTTGTTTTTTCTTCAAATTCCCAGCTAAAGAAAAATAATAATTGGTCTGGTCTTTTTCTTGCAATTAAAGAAATTGAAACTGCGGAATGGGGGGAAAAGCTATCCGATAGTAAGTTCGTCATTTATCATTCAAGTATCTATCAAGTACAAAATGAATTAAATTTAGAGATTTTAAATGAGTTCTGTGATGCTTGCCCCTACGCACTGTCTGTCAAAAGTCTCGGTAGTATCGGACGAAGTAATTTCAAAATAGACATCGAGTATGTACATGGAAATAACACGCCATACATAGAGCGTAAGGGAGTTATTGCGAAGCATAGAAGTGATTTTTATTGGCTTCAAGAGGAGCATTATCTCTTAGTTGAAAATATTGACCTTTTTAATCAAACTTATGATTCAGCAAATGGACTAGAAACAGAGTATATGGAAGTTCTGGCCAAGATTACTTCAGGCTTAAAGTTGGTCGGTGTATCAGGTGATGAGTTTATTCAGGGACAAGAAATTCGAATATTGAGCAAAGTAAAGCCTGATATTTTCATGCACGATCAAGACTTTATGTCTTTGTTTCCATCGTTAGGTTCCGATATTGATAATGAGTGGCGACAGGTCTTTTTTTCTCACGATGATGTTAAAAATTTGTATGTTATAGAAACTGCTAGAGGAAGAACCAGAGTGTTAATTCCCGATACGCTCCGCCCATTATTAGAAGATATACAGAAAGTGAGAAGAGTAGGTGGAGAAACCAAATTAAGAATTTTGGCCAATATTTCTTCCGTTTTCCAAGAAGGTGTAAATTTTAATCTTTTAGATATAACACTCTTTAGTGATAGAGTCGTTGGAATCACAGAAACACCTGCGAATTGTTCTGTTAAAGCGATTGGAGGAAACAGAGAATGGTTTGGAGTTGCAGAACCTCAAGTTAAATCCGAATCAGAGGATAATAAAAATCCTTTAATTTTTATGGTAGAGATTCAAACTGTCAATGGCAAAGAAATATCACTCGAATTAACAAAGCAAGAATTTATAATAGTATTTCAACAGGCTGCAAATGATATTAAGAACGGTCGAGAAATATCTAGTATCGAGTATGAAGGTGAAGCATTTAATATAATACTTAATGAACCCCTTATCGAGATAATTAATAGCATTTTCTCAGTAGGTAAAAATAAAATAACTTATAAATTTTTAGAAGTAATTTCTAATGAAGATTCGCTAGATTATACAGGAGTTAGGTGTAGTGAGGATGAAGAGGAAGAAAGTATATTACCTATTTTGCCTAGTCAATTAAAGGAAGCTTATCAGTTAAAGAATTATCAAAAAGAAGGACTTGCGTGGATGCAAAGAATGCTGAAGCCTAGAAGTAATACTGGTATCTTACTTGCCGATGAGATGGGTTTAGGGAAAACACTCCAACTTCTTAGCTTTATTGCCTGGGCTATTTCTGATTCTAAATTGTATCCAAAAATTAGCAAAAAAGAACCTCCTTACGATCCGATTTTAATTGCCTGCCCTCTAGCCTTAGTTGATAACTGGGAAAGTGAAATCAGTAAGTTTTTTCAAAATAGTGAAAGTCTTTTTTTACATAAAAAAGTTGATGCCTCTCAAATTAAAAAATTGAAATTAAAAGAATACATTTCACAAGGACAAGAACTTCAACTCGCTAAGGCAAGCCTTGATTTAGAACGGCTCCGAGAATATCGGGTTATTATTACCAATTATCATATGATCAGAAATTACCAGCACTCATTTGCCAAGATTAATTGGTCAATGGTCATAACTGATGAGTCCCAACAACTTAAAAATAGAAACCAAATTTATGATTCCTTTCGAGCGCTGAAAGCAAACCTAAAAATATGCGTCACTGGAACCCCAGTAGAAAATTCACTCGAAGATTTATGGCATATTTTCGATTATGCTCAGCCTGGTTTGTTGGCTTCAAAAAAAGATTTTCGAGCTAATTTTTCAGGTCCTCTTTTTGATTGTATAGAGAACGAAGATTTGCTGAGGCAGGGCTCGATTCTTAAATCACTAAGGGAAAAACTCAGATATACAACTAAGAAAACACATTTATTAAGAAGAGATAAATCTGAGCTTGACCTACCAAAGATTGAATATATTCCGATACGAGTAGGTTTACTTCCATTAGAACGAGAGGCGATTCGCCGAGTATTTTTAAACATAGCAGCAGAGAAAGCTGATGAAAAAAAAGGAGCCCATCTTTCTGCATTGTCAGAAATTCATAAACTATCCGTACATCCAATGATTTCAAAATATTATCAAGCTGAAGACGAAGGAACATCTGATTTTTATATTGAGTCGTCTGGGAAATTTCAAGAGCTTGTTACTTTGTTGAATGAAATTAAAAATAAGAATGAAAAGGTACTAATATTTTCGGAGCTACGTAAATCTCATTCAATACTTAGAAGTGTAGTTAAGGATAGGTTTGGTTTAGATCTTATGATCATCTCAGGTGAGACACCTACCGGAAATGCAAAAAATTCAAGGCTTTCGATTATTGAAAAATTCTCTTCAGTAAAGGGTTTTAACGTTATTGTGTTGAGCCCTAAGGCTGCTGGTGTGGGATTAAATATTACAGAAGCAAATCATGTGATTCATCTTGATAGGTGGTGGAATCCCGCGCTTGAACAACAAGCAAATGCTAGAACATGGCGTATAGGACAAACTCGCCCTGTCAAAGTCTATCACTTCATTCAATATGACCCTAATGGGGAATTTACAACTTATGATGAAAATTTAGATATTCTTCTGTCCCAAAAATCAAAAGTATCGAAAGATTTTTTGGTGCCAACAATGACTACAGATGAAGCATCAAGTAAGTTAATAGAAGCATTTACAAAGATAAGTAGCAATTTGATTGATGATGAAATTTTAGATTTCAATAGTATCTATAAGCTTACCCACCAAGAGTTTGAAGCTTTGGCTGTCGCCATTTTCAAGAAACAAAATACAAAAGTGGCTTTAACTCCTGTCTCTGGAGATCAAGGTGCAGATGTTATTGCTATTAGTTCTGATGAAATTTTTTATATTCAAGCTAAGCACTCAAAGTTAAGTGACAGTATCTTAGATTTTAAAGAAGACTCAAAAGAGCTAGATCGTGCTTACGAATATTATGAAAATAATATTTTAATAGGAAAATCAACAAATCTAAAAAGAAGACTGATTTTGTTTACAAATAAAAAACAAAAATATTCTTTGATAAAAGTTCAATCTGGTGAAATTGAAATTTGGGAACAAAAAAAACTTACTAAATTATTGAAAGACTTTAAGATAACCTATGCGGATATCTGTAAGGCAGAAGCGAAAAGACTTTCTTCGTTGAATGAATGTAAAGATATCTTAATGTAAGAAAATAATTATTTGTGTCTAAGTAAATCCCAGTCAGATAATTTGATTGCAGTATATTGAATGCACAGTGAGAGAAGGTTGTGTGGGAGCCTATAGTAATTAATCGGGACATTTAATAAGCATTCTTGCCTTAGCAAGATTAATTTTATTGTGTGCATTTTGATCATGCCCAGACATGATGCAATATGCACGTTCAGTTAAAATAATATCATCTATATCAGTGTCTGCAGCACAATTTACAAATTTAACAAAAGTCCTCCAATTTCCCCAATATGCAGGAGATTCCCAGATAGTTTTTCGTATCCGTCCCTTATAGAGCGTTCTACCGCTAGTTGAGTTGTTCTGATAATTAAATTCCCAACTTTAATTTTGGAATGACTAATGAAAAGAGATTGGGAAAAGACATTTAATGATCAGGAGTCGAGTGGTTTAACGCGTGCCGAGTACTGCCGCAAGCATAACATCCAGTATGATCATTTCCAGTATCATATAAAAAGACGAGGGAGATTCTTGCCAGTACTTCGAACTGAGCAAAGCTTAGAAATAATCCTAAAGTCAGGAGCAAAGCTTCTGGTGACTGGCAGCACTGAATTATCATTAATCAAAAAAGTACTGGAGGCAGATGCTGAAGTTAGACTCTGATTTTCAGGTTTACCTGTATAGTATTCCAGTAGATATGAGAAAGTCCTTTGATACTCTGGGAAGCTTAGTAACGGGAGTAAAGCAACATTGCTTTTATGTGTTCTTTTCTAGAGCAAGAAACAGAGTGAAGATTTTGTACTGGGATACTGACGGGTTAGCACTTTGGTACAAGAGACTAGAGGCTGGCACATTTAAGTTAAGCGGTGCAAATGATATTGAAGAGATAACAGGTGTTTTTTTTTCAGCTTGAGCCAACCCACTATTTTTTTGATTAAAATTGATCTAACAAGCTATAGAAATCTGCTAGTATTCTTATCCAACTATAGTAATTATTAATATTCATTCAAGATCCTGGACAGCATGAACGTACCCCAGTCCCAGACTAGAAAAAGCTAATAATAAATCTCTAACAAAAAATTAAATTCCCCTGTACTGGCATCCTTGGAGCAAACATACCAATTGGCATCTGCTTTTTTGTATCTCCATTCTGCCAAGCCCTGTAAACCTCTCTAGCTTCTGCTGCAAGTTCCTTAACCCAAGAGATATACTTTTTTCTTCTTTCAATATTCCTGCAGTAACACCACATCTTTCTGCCAGATCGTTTAGGTTGATATTCTAAGTTAATCTCCTGATTTCTTAATTTATGAGATCCTAGAAATTGCTTTTTACCAGCCTCAAGTCTTCTCTCATGAATTACTTTGGTTCTTTCAATAATACCTTCTTTGATATTTTTATTTATTTCTTCTATTTCATCTTGATTAGTAATTTTAAAAGCTTTCATCCAGTCGTTAGGATCAATTACTAGTGTTCTAAGTTTCTTCTTTGCTGCTAGCTGTTTTCTTGCCCGTTCAAAATGTTCTTCACTTGCTACTTGTTCAACTGGTTTAATATCACGTCTGGAAATTAGACTTCCCTTAAGGTAACTCTTACTAGAATTAAATCTATTCCAACTACTTAGTCCTGGGTATAAATCTATACTAGGGACTAAGCCATCTTTTACTGGATTAGTATAAATGTAGATAATTCTATTCATTACATCTTGAACTTCTAATGCTGCTGACATGTCATACCTGTCACACCAAATTGTTCTTTTCTTTCTTCCAAGTAATCTATTTAAGTAATGTGCTGATTCAGTCTTAAATCTTTCCATAAAGTCTGGGATGTCTTGTGGGTTAATCACTCTGACAAGAAAGTGAATATGCGTAGCATTTACCAGAAGATGACTTATATTTATTTGGTGATGGAGCTGTGCTTTTAGTAGTGCTGAAGTTATTACATATTTAACTAGGGGATTAGCTGGAAGCATTATGCCACTTTCTACGCTGGTAGTTAGCATGTAGACATGATTGTGAAAGATGGCACGTCTTAGTCTTCCGCATTTTGCCTTAAATTTAGGTTCTATGGGTAATTCTGTATGATTAGTTAGGTTCATTTATCGAAAGTATAATCTAGAGATTACTTGTTCGATAAATGAAATAATTAGTTGTGTAATATTTTAGGGTGGCTCCAGAAAAACCATTCAAATCTAAATAATGCCTTTTCCCAAATTCAAAGAATCTGATTCAGAATTAAAACTTATAACGTTCATATGTGGGGTGTATTATGTCTTGGGGTACTATCTATAAACGATCTTAAAGATCTAGTAATTATTTCTTAGATTAAATTTTGATAAACTAAATATGAAATATATCACTAAGTTACTATTTTTATCCCTTATCCTGTTTGTTAATGCCTGTGGTGGTGGTTCATCTGGTAGTAATGCTTGCTCACCATTAAATGCAAAAAACAGTAAAGTATTTGGAGGTGAGAGTTGTAATCAGGAAGCAAGGAGTCCTGTGGTAGCATTAGTTGCTGTGGCCGATAACGGAGAAAGGTTGTTTGGTTTTGGATTTTGTACAGGTTCTCTTGTAACTTTAGATGATCTTGTTACTAGTGCACATTGTTTTGTAGGTCCAATAGTACAAGCTAGAAATGCTGGCGTAACTTTAGCTGGATTTGTAGCTTTAGTTGGTGGAGAAAATGGTGAAGTATTAGAAATTGTAAATGCGGCGATACATCCACAGTATGATGGACAAGTTGGATCGAGATATGATGTTGCTATGGCAACAATTAGCAAAGTACCAACCCCTGCAATTGGCCCTCTTCCCATATTACTTTCTGAATTAACATTACCCGGGTCTGAAATTAATGCATTTGGTTATGGAACTAATAATGACGGTGAAGTTGGGGAATTAAAAGCTTCTAAATTTACAATTAATTCTCTTAATAATGGAAATTTAATTGTAGTTGGTGATGGCAAATCTAGTATTTGTTCTGGAGATTCTGGCGGGCCTGCTATTTATGTTACATCTGGAGGTGTCGCAACTTTAGCCGCTGTTAATAGTTTTGGGTTTGGTGAGTGTGTGCCAAATGCCTTAAGAGCCTTTGGATTTGTGGATCTTCAATTTGAAGATATTTTAAATTTTATTGTGGCTTATGCACCTGATGTGGCTGCTGGATAAGGTAAAAAAGTTCATTCCATTAGTTGGTTTTGTGATACTGTATTAAGATTTTAAATTGAATATGAAAAAATTATTATTGTTACTTCTTATACTTCAAGGGCCTAATTTAGTATTTGCTTGTCAGTTTGATACTGATTGCGATGTTGGTAGTAAGTGCATGAAACAAGGAAATAGTATTTATGGTGTTTGTATGGGTGGTCTTAATCCTGGTAACCAGAATGACTCAAATCCTGCATACAATCCAATGGATATGAATAAGAATACAAATGATCGCAATCCACATAATGATGATGGAACTTATGGGGATACCTGTAATTTTGATCTTGATTGTGGGATTGGCGGGAAATGTATTAAGGGTTCTGGGATTTATGGAACTTGCGTTGGTGGGTAATTTTAGTGCTACTATGAATTGTAAAGTGGTATTTGAGAAATATCACAACTAGTAAGATCAAATTTAGCGCATATAATTTTTATGCCATCAAATTAAGTTTTTCAGAATTCTTAGAAAACAAGGCACTCAATTAACTTATTGACGATTCGAAGTATTACCAACTAGATTTATTCGGTAGATTCTAATATTGAACCACTCAGATTCAGAACAAAAATCTTTAAAAAAATATGAAAATAAGACAAATAATAGATAAAATTGACGAAAATCAACTTTTTGTACCTGCATTTCAAAGGGAATATGTTTGGAAACGGGCAGATGCAAAAAACTTAGTATCTTCTTTGATTAAAGGTTACCCGACAGGAACAATGTTAACTTGGGAAACAAATAATCCCCCGGAATTAAAAGGTACTTATAAGTATAACGTAAACAAAGGTAGTGTAAAAATAATCCTTGATGGCCAACAGAGAATAACCACATTATATATGTTGATGAAGGATGAAATTCCACCATACTATACACAAAATGATATTGAAAATGACATAAGGAAATTATACGTAAATGTAGAAACGCTTGAATTGGAGTATTATAAAATCAAAACAATGGAAAGTAACCCACTCTGGGTTAATATAACCGATATTTTTAAAGGAACTATTAGAGAGCGAGATATTACTGATGCCTTAGAAGAAAAAAATAACGGAGAACGTTTGCCTAGAGAAAGAGAGACTAATATTTCAAATAATATTGGTTCAATCAAACGGATAGAAGATCATGATTTTCTTGAACAAGTAATACCTGTGAAAGCTTCAATCAAAGAAGCAATCGATATTTTCTATATCGTAAATGCAAGTGGTGTTAACTTAACTGATGCAGAACTAGCATTAGCGCAAATATCTGGTTACTGGCCTTCCGCTCGTGACTTATTTAAAAAGAAATTACAGGATCTAGAAAAACAGGGGTGGGTCTTTAAACTTGATTTTATTGTTTATGCATTACTTGCCGTAACACATAAAATGGGTTCCAAAATGGAGAAACTTCATGGTTCGGAGAATAAAGATTTATTATTAGAGGCTTGGGAAAGATTAGACAGCTCAGTCTTGGATTACGTATGTAATCTATTACAAAGCCAAGCTTATGTGGATCACACTGACGAAATCAATTCAATCTATGCTTTAATTCCACTGATAGCGTACACATTTAATCAACCCAACTGTAAACTAAGCGAAGAACAAATTAAAAAATCAATAAAATGGTTTTATTATACGCAAATTAGAAATCGATATGTCAGCCAGTTGCCTCAAAAACTCGATAAAGACATCGGTATCGTTAATAGTAATGAAAATCCATTCGATACATTATTAGCTTTGATTGACGAAGAAAGGCCGTTGGAGATTAAGCCCTCTGAGTTTTATGGTAGAGATATTCGGCACCCTTTGTTTTCATTGATGAAATGGTATTTCAAAAGCAAAGGCGCCGTATGTCTAGGCACTGGCATGTCACTCAGAAAAAATATGGGGAAAAAATATAATCTTGAACGCGACCACATTTTTGCATATTCAGTTTTGAGAGATTCGGGAGTGTACGATATGCAAAATCAATTTCATTATGCGATTGCGCAGGAAATAACTAACCGAGCTATTTTAACATCTACAGAAAATAGAGAGAAATCTGCTATGGCAGCAGATGTATATCTTAAGAGTGTAAAAAACAAGTATCCAAGCGCACTTAAATTACAATGTATTCCTGAAGATGAAGAGTTATGGAAGGTTGAAAATTATGAGAGTTTTTTGAATGTTAGACGAGAAGTTTTAGCTACAGAGCTGAATAACTTTTTAAAAAATATCTCCATATCTCAAGTTAAAGTGACTACTACTATAGATCTAATGGACATGATTAATTCAGGCGAACATGGATTTTTGGAGTTTAAGTCGACCTTGCGATGGAATTGGAAAGAAGGAAAGCTTGATCGGAAAATGGAGGAAGTGGTCCTAAAAACGATTGCCGCTTTCAATAATTCTGAAGGTGGAAAATTGTTGATAGGCGTAACAGACGAAGGTGAGATTTTAGGACTAGATGTAGATTATAATACGCTAAAGGAACCAAATAAAGATTGCTTTGAATTGCATCTAAGAAATATAATTAACAGCATATTTGGCAAAGAATTTGCTGCTAAGTGCTTAAATATTCGCTTTCCCATAGTCAATGATACGGAAATCTGCGAGATAGATGTAAAAGCAGGAAAAGCTCCTGTATATTGTGATGTAAGTGACAAGAATGGGGTTTTGCAAAAAAAGTTCTACATTAGAAGTGGTAACAGCTCACAGGAAATGAATATTCAAGAAGCAGCAAATTATATTAAAGATCATTTTTAGTTTTCAGCTTGAGCCAGCCCACTATTTTGTAATATTTTAGCGTGGCTCGAAAAACATATATCAGCTAATCCAGAGCTGAAAATATATGTATGTAGCAAAAGTAAAAACATGCTACTCTAATCAAAATTTTATATTACTCCTCCCTGAAATGAAGATGATAAAAATAATCCTTTGCTCTACGATATGTTTATTTTGCTTTTCGGCGACGACTTTTGCCGAGTCATTTACTGTTAATGAATTAGCTGACACAGTTGATGTAAATATTGGCGATGGTACTTGCGCTGATATTTCAGGAAACTGCAGTTTGCGTGCCGCAATTCAAGAAGCAAATTTCACTGTAGCTTCTGACACCATTGCTTTACCTGAAGGTACTTTTAAAATAACAATTCCTGGTATTGATGAGCAAATAGCAGCAACAGGAGATTTGGACATTCAGAATACTCTTATAGTTAATGGCACATCCCGTGAAGGTACGGTAATCAGTGGTAATAACTTGGATCGAATTTTTGATGTTGTTTCAGATAAAAAATTAACTGTTCAAAATTTGACTTTAACAAAAGGTCTAATTTCGTCTTATGGCTCCGCCATTAATAATTCTCAAACTACTTTCTTGTTAGAACTTAATAATCTAAATGTTTCAGAAAACAAAGGTAGCGCAGTTTTTTCGGCTTCTGGGGCTGCAATAACTGATTCAGTCTTTTCTGAGAATACCTCTACAGGGACACCAGGCGGGGATCTTTACATTCCAACGAGCGGAACAAATGATGTAACTATTAGTGGTTCGACTTTTAGTAATTCCTCAGTTCCTTCTGCTCCTGGCGGTAGTGCCTTCATTGCAGTTAATAATAAAATTAGTATTAGTGATACTGAGTATACTGATATTAATTCTTCTAGTGGTGGAGGTTGTTTGTTTTTAGCTGGCTCTGAAATAAGTATTATTAATACTGATTTTCTTCGATGTAATGGCCATAGCGGTGCTGGAGGTGCAGCGCAACTTACTTCAATTTCAGGAGCTATAAATGTCGAGAATGTTACGGTTAATGATAGCCTAGCAATTACTGGTGGTGGTTTGTACCTTAATTCTACTTCGGTTGGTGCAACAATTAGTGATTCCGAGTTTAAGGGAAACTTAGCTTATAGCTATGGTGGATTGTATGCAAACGCCAATGGAATATTAACTATTGATAAGGTTAAAGTTGATGATAATGAAGCAGTTCTGGGAGGCGCCGCGGGGGCATTTTTTTTATCTTCAAGTACGATTGATATTTCAGGTTCCACATTCAATCGGAATTCATCCTTCGGGGGTAGTGGTGGCGGATTACAAGTAGCAGGTAATCTTGACATTAATTTAATTGATTCTGAAATTAATGATAACGTGCTTCATTCAGGTGTAGGCGGAGGAGCGAATATAGTTGCTACTCTGGGAAGCGTAACAATTCTGAACAGTGATATAAGTGGGAATACAATTTATTCTGGAAGCACTGCAGGTTTGTACCTAGAGGGGCTGTCTTTTCTAATTGACCAATCTTTAATTAGTAATAACTCGGCATTAATTTCTTCCTCTACAGGTGGATTGAGCCATTTAAATAGCAGCGCTGGTATCATAAAAAATACAACATTTTCTAATAATACTTCAGCAAATAGTTCCAATATTTATAGTAAAGGGAATGTTAGTATTCTTGATTCAACTCTAACAGAAAATTATTCTTTTGTCGGAGCTAGCGAATTTTATTCTGAGGGGGTAGTAGTGAGTATTCGCAATTCGATTATCGATAATTCAACGGGATTAGCATGTGAAGATGATGGATTGGGAAGTTTCGTATCACTTGGAAATAATATTGAGACTTCTGGAACATGTGGATTTGCTGAGCCATCGGATTCTAATGCTAGCCCCTTACTTGCATCACTTGCTGATAATGGCGGCGCAACCCATACTCATGCGCTACTTCTTGGTAGTCCAGCAATAGATAATGGTTCGACTTTGAACTGCCCGCTTGTAGATCAACGCGGTGAATCGCGACCTTTTGATGGTGATCAGAATGGCAGCAGTCTTTGTGATATTGGTGCATTGGAATCCAAGGATGAATGTCTAACTGATTCTAGTAAGTTAGTGCCTGGTGTATGTGGATGTGGCATAGCGGATCTTGATGAAAATACTAATGCTATTACTGATTGTTTATTTGGCGCTGAGTTAGATGAGCTAGCCGAAGGATTAGGTTTTAAAGTGAATCGTTTTAAAGCTCCTGGTTTTTTAGCTGCGAACAAACAAAACAAACGTAGCATTGAACTAAAAAAACTTGCTAACCAAGTGGTAGAGTATGCTAAAAATAACAATGAACAAATTGTAACTTCTGGTAACACCGCACAAAAATTAGCTTTAAGCGCAAAACGTAAAATTAGCAAACTGAGAGAGGCAAGTTTATCGGAATTTAATCAGGCTAAGAAACAAGCGAAAAAGGCGGTGGAGAAGTTAATTTTTGAAACTATCTAGTACATACGAACCAAGTGTTTTTGGCTATAAAAGTACATAGCTAAGCTATACATTCGTCTGTTTTATTTTCTTGATCCAGCCAACTATTTATTGAGGTTGTCGCTGAAGTGAAAAAAAGGTGGCTGGCACGAGGAGAAGGGGAAAAATCTTGATTAGTCGAATAGTTAAAGATTATCAGGTCTTGCCTCCTAATCTTGTCTATTATCGAGTAACAACATCCCGACTTTACCCTGTGACTTTTCAGCTTGAGCCAACCAACGATTTTTTTTGATTACAATCGATCTAACTAACAATAGAAATCTGCTAGTATTCTTATCCAATTATAGTAATTATTAATATTCGATCTAAATTATAGACAGCACGAACGTACCCCAGTCCCAGACTAGAAAAAGCTGATAATAAATTTCTAACAAAAAATTAAATTACCCTGCACTGGCATCCTTGGAGCAAACATCCCAATTACTTTCAGCTTGAGCCAGCCCACTATTTTTTTGCTTCAAATTGATCTAACAAGCAATATAAATCTGCTAGTCTTCTTATCCAACTATAGTAATTATTAATATTTACTTAAGATCCTGGGCAACACGAACGTACCCCAGTCCCAGACTAGAAAAAGCTGATAATGTATTTCTAACAAAAAATTAAATTCCCCTGTACTGGCATCCTTGGTGCAAACATTCCAATTGGCATCTGTTTTTTTGTATCGCCATTCTGCCACGCTCTGTAAACTTCTCTAGCTTCTGCTGCTAATTCCTTAACCCAAGAAATATATCGTTTTCTACGTTCAATATTCTTGCAATAACACCACATCTTTCTGCCTGATCTGTTAGATTGATATTCTAAGTTAATCTCCTGATTTCTTAACTTATGAGATCCTAGAAATTGCTTTTTACCAGCCTCAAGTCTCCTCTCTTGAATTACTTTAGATCTTTCAATAATACCTTCTTTGATAGTTTTATTGATTTCTTCTATTTCATCTTTATTAGTAATTTTAAAAGCTTTCATCCAGTCATTAGGATCAATTACTAGAGTCCTAAGTCTTTTCTTCACTGCTAGCTCTTTTCTTGCTCGTTCAAAATGTTCTTCACTTGCTACTTGTTCAACTTTCATAATATCACGTCTTGAAATAAGACTTCCCTTAAGGTAACTCTTACTAGAATTAAATCTATTCCAACTACTTAGTCCTGGGTATAAATCTATACTAGAGACTAAGCCATCTTTTACTGGATTAGTATAAATGTAGATAATTCTATCTATAGCATCTGATACTTCCAGTGCTGCTGACATGTCATACCTGTCACACCAAATAGTTCTTTTCTTTCTTCCTAGTAATCTATTTAAGTAATGTGCTGATTCTGTCTTAAATCGTTCTATAAAGTCTGGGATATCTTGTGGGTTAATCACTCTGACTAGAAAGTGAATATGGGTGGCATTAACCAGAAGATGGCTTATTTTTATTTGGTGATGGAGCTGTGCTTTTAGTAGTGCAGAAGTTATTATATATTTAACTAGGGGATTAGCTGGAAGCATGATGCCACTTTCTACGCTGGTAGTTAGCATATAGACATGATTGTGAAAGATGGCACGTCTTAGTCTTCCACATTTCTTTTTAAATTCAGGTTCTGACTGCAGTTCTGTATTATCTGTTATTTCCATTTATCGAAAGTTTAATCTGTTGATTAATTATTCGACAAAAAAGACAATTAGTTGTGTAAAATTTTGGCGTGGCTCAAGGGGAAAGAAATTCAATTAAAAATTTCGAGAACATCGTACTCCTGATAGAGTTCCTTTCGCGAAAGCGTTCCTAGAGCTTGAAACATCAAATAATTGGGACCACGCAAATACCATAGGAGATCCGCTGAACTCTGTAGAGCTCCAGTAGTTCCCGGCAAGACAATCAGTGCCACTAGGTGGTGAGCATGAAGTACTTGGAGTTCCACTGATACTGTCTCCGATCAAGAAACTAATATTACTGATCATGCTTTGTGTATCGGCGGGGCAAGTGATTCCACCGCTAACTGCATCCATTTCGCAAGTAGCAGGCAAATACCAATCAGAGTAAGAACTAATTGTTGCGGCACACAATCCTGCGGCATAAAAATTAAGTGGAGTAGGAGCACTTCCTCCGGCTTCGCGATTAAAATTATAGTAGCTAATAATATTGCTCCAATTACATAATCCATCTGAACTGCCGTTACATGCTGTATAGGCAGGAGTTCCAACTGGATATGCCGGAGAGGTTGGAGATGGAACTGAAGAAGTTGAAAGCTCATCAACTCCTAGGATGGCAGTGGAATTTGGGGAGATTTCTGATACGCCACTTGAGCTCCAAACAATACTAGTAACACCGCCAACTGGCGCTGCTTGGTCAACTAGCGATGCTACTTTTCCACTTATGCTTCCAGTATTAGGAGTGGTATCGTCGATAGCATAAATAAATCCGCCTTGATGCTGACAGCCATAACCTAAAACCTTAATAACGATCACATTGAATAGATCACCATCTGCTGAAACTAAAACAGTATCAGGAATCGGTGCTGTGCCCACAGTACAAGGGTTATCATCGAAATCACCGGATGCGATATCGCCCGGAGTTAAAGTGATTAAGCAAGAGCTGCTAGGAGCAAGAGTTCCCGTGCAAGTATTGTTACTGATGGTAGTTCCTGTAGGTAAACCTGAAGGTGTGACCGATAAATTTGTAACACTTAGAGAGCCAGTATTAGTAATGACAATCTGTCTTGGAGTTCCAGTTAGTGCCGCATTCTGAGTAGTTGCACAACTAGAAGAAGGTAGACAGTTGATTGCAAGATCGAGTGTTGAGACCGAAGAACTGATTGAAAATGATCCAAATGATACACTGACTGTTTGATCGCTCGTAATGTTATTAAGTTGATAACTAGCACCGCCTGCTTGCACCAGGTTTCCATCTACTCGCCACTCATTTACTCCGTAACCAGAATCTGGTGTGGCGGTGAAGGTTATCGAACAGCCCGAACTTGCAAACTGTGGTCCACTTGGACTAATTGATCCATTACTTCCAGCGGAAGCATTTACAATGAATAGGTTAGTTGAACAATCGACATTTACATTATTGATGTTCCCTCCACTCAGAATGCCCGAACCATTACTCACTGTACAGGTTTGGTTTGCCGGTTGAGTGAGTACGCTTACATTGTAAGTAGATCCTTCTTCTTATGTAGTGGCGAAAGTAAAACTCCCATCGCTGGAGATTGCCAAATTGTCTGAACTATTATTTTGTATTGTGACAGTTCCCGTAAGTCCACTTACTGTTCCACCAACTGTATAATCAGAAACTGGAGTAGGTGATGGAGTAGGTGATGGAGTAGGTGGTAACGGTGTTGGTGTCGGGGTTGGAATAGGTGGTACCGGTGTTGGTGTCGGAGTAGGAGAAGTTGGAATATTACATTTTAAACGGACTAAGCCTTTAGCTTCTCGAACTACTTCTAGATTACATGCTCGTGCTTTGATGATAGCCTTTTGTTTTGGGGTCAGATAAGAAGCCTTTGTTGGTCGGACTTGAAATTTATTTTCAATTTCTTTGGAGCAGATCACGACAACACGAGAATCTGAACGTGATCGGATTTTTAGATTGCAACGATGTGATTTTATCGAAAGTGATTGATCTGCCCGTAAGGTACGACTCGTTGTTTCTGCATATGAGGTTGAATATGTAACTGATGAAAATAGGAATAGTGCAGCGATGAATATAAAAGGATTGCAGTAGGACGAAGTTTGTTTTGGATAGTGATATTTAAATATTTTAGAGTTTCGCTGTCCGGTTGAATTATTTAATAGATTCATGGTAGGTCAAAAAACAAAGTAAAATAATTTATACACTTAGCCTAATTTTTTACTATGTAATTCTACCCAGAATTTTAGTATTTTTGCAAAAATCATTGAGGAGGATATTAGATTAGCAGAAACAATTGTTTTTGTAATGTGTAATTCTGAGGTTTTTACCTAGTGCCAAGCTCTTGATCCCCATGGACCCCACGGTGTTTATGAGTTAGATCAAAGAGAAATTAAGGTTACACTCAGTAATGCATCATAATTTTTTTTCTTTAGCGACCTAACATTTTACACAACTAATTTTCCCAATTCACGAATACTTAATCAAAAGATTAAAATTCGAATAAATAGAAATAGCTAATAGTGTGGAAATACCTGCAGAACCTAAAACCAACTGCGGAAGACGAAGAAGGGCAACCTTCTATAATCATGTCTACATAGCAACTCGAGAAAAAAAGAAAAAATCTCTTGTTCCACTCACTAGGTTCCCCATCAAAAAGTTTAGCGAAAAAATGATTAAGACCTCAACATTTTTGCAAGTTTCTTGGATGCCTTTATAGCAGCTCGTTTACTATTAGCTGATGGATTAACAAAAGCCAGTTTTCCTAATCGCTTCAGCTGAGTCTTGGCAACTTTGTATTTCTTCTTAAACTTTTTAGGTTTACTACTAATGTCAATGAACTCGGAATTCAAGAAAGCCATGTACTGTTGATACGCAGTTTTTGCAGCTTTTTTAGCAGCTTTTGCTTGCTTAGCTTGCTTCTTATTTTTGGGAGGTGCAACTTTCAACTTCTTGGTTGATTTAACAAATTGATCTGCAACGAGTGGAAGTTCCCCAGAAATAAAACATTCCGGCGTTCCGTTTAAATTAGTATCAGTTTCTATCACTCCACAGCCACAGAGACCTGGAGCAGATTTGGCAATATCTGAAGAACAACTGTCGATACAATCAGCGACACCATCGCCATCACTATCTGTATCCGGCACTCCACAACCGCAGACACCAACATCCTTCTTGTTTGAATCATCCGTGCAACTATCATAACAATCAGCGATACCATCACCATCACTATCAGTATCCGGCACTCCGCAACCGCATGCACCAACGTCCTTCTTACTCGCATCATCTGGGCAACTATCATATTTTATCTGCCAGAGTTCTGAGCCAATATCTGGCGAGAAGGCCCGAAAGTAATAAACTCCTCGATGATTCAGTCCATCAAATGGAGTGCTAGATTCCTCTCCAGGATAAATGTCAGCCACTAAAGTTGTGCCCGCTGCTGTTCCATCCGTTCTCCACAATTCTGTACCATGTGCAGCATCAGTTGCTCTAAAATATTGGTAGTTCTCAATTTGAGTTAAGAAACTTGGGCCACCACTATCTGGTCCAGGATAAATAATTTTTAGAACTTTGGTGCCGGATGTTGTACCATCAGATTCCCAGAGTTCCATACCTTCTTCAGGGGTAGTTGCACTAAAAATAAGTTTATTATTGATTTGTACAATGTCGAAAATCTGATTGCTAATATTGTCTGGATCTGGGGACTTAACGAGGCTTACCTGGTCGCTACCATAAGGTGCTGAAATACTAAACAAAGAATTTGTATTAATCTCAGACTTAGCTACAAAAAATAACTTATTTTGAAATGTAACAAACCGAAGTGGAGAGGAACTCAACGATCCAGGTCTAATATCCTTAACAAGAATCGTTCCATCAGAAGTTCCATCAGTTCGATACAACTCTTGACCTAAAGCACCATCTCCTGTCGCAGCAAAAAAGACTAATCCATCATGTAGATACAAGCCAGAAGGATTAGAGCTCGAAGCACCGTTAATGTCTCGAATTATTTTTGTACCGACAGTTGTACCGTCACTTTCCCATAACTCTCTGCCATTCGAATCCGTAGTTGCACTAAAGATTATTTTGCCAAATGCTAAAACTGCATTCAGCCCAACATCACTATTGGAAGTTCCAGGATTAATATCTTTTACTAAAGTTGTACCCGCAGTTGTGCCATCAGTACGCCAAAGTTCCTGTCCTAGGTCAGCAGATGTAGCCCGAAAATATAAATAACCATCCCCTAAGTCTACATTAAGTGCACTAGGATACGAGTGCGATGGACCCGGGTTAATATCTTTTAGGAGACTTGTCCCGGCGTTAGTTCCATCCGTTATCCATAATTCGAAGCCTTCACTTACAGTATTAGCGCCAAAAAGTGATTTACCATTTTTCGTTCCGATAAAGTAAGGATCTGATTCATCAGCTCCTGGATTGATGTCTTTAATTAAACTTATAGTACCAGTATTAACATTAAGAATGTGAGGTTCATTATCAAATAGGTTATTTGTGATTTTTAATAAAATTGAATTATCTGAAATTGGATGAAGTGATTCTGGAGTTGAAGACCTGTCTCCCGCTCCAGTAAGACTTACTTTTGACTCAATTGCTGTTCCCACACTATTTAAAAAGAAAAGTTGTTGAGATTCAGGCGCAGACCCAAGAAAAGCTAACTTCCCTTGGTAAGTCATAAAATTAAAAGGGTAAGTTGAGTAGCTATCAGGAAACTGATCCACTACGATTTGAGTCCCCGAAGTGGTCCCATCTGAAACATAAAGTTCTTCTCCTGTATTCACGTTATAGTTAACAAAGAAGACTTTATCATTATTTAAAGTCAGAAAGTAAGGGAAACTACCTTGGCTACCTGGAGCTAAATCTTTTACAAGACTTGCAGAGCTTCCATCACTTTTCCAAAGTTCCTTACCATTTATTCCATCATCAGCACTAAATAATACTTCGTTGCTATTTAGGGCTGTGATTTCCTCGATACTAGAACCGTCAGGTCCACTATTAATATCGGCAATTTGTTTAGTCCCAGAATCGGATAAATCAGAAATCCACAACTCGGAACCATCAGCGTCCCCAGCGCTAAAAATCACACCTCCGTTTATCGGGACAAAGTTTTCAGGAAATGAAGAAGTGCTGCCTGAATTGATATTTTTAATTTGTTCGGTATCAGAGTCAGAGCCTTCGCTAAACCAGAGCTCTGTTCCATCTGAACCATTACTAGCACTAAAGACAAATCCTTTCCCTGGTAACGTGGTCAAATTTCCTGGGTTAGACCCAACATTTCCAGGATTGATATCTATCACAAGTGTCGGTACAAGCCCTGGTTTTAATGTCCAAAGCTCACGGCCATTTGTTCCATTATTTGCACTAAAATAAAGCACGCCCTCAAACTCAATTATACTCTGAGGGCTAGAAGAACTATTACCTACATTAATGTCATAACAGGTAATTGTTTCATTATCTGTCGAGCATAGCTCATTACCATTTCCGGCATTAGCAACAAAGGCCAAGGCATTTCCAGAATCAAAAAGAGTGAAAGAAGAAGGACTAGAGCTACTTTCTCCCAGATTGATATCTTTAAATAATTTTGTACCACTTGCTGTACCATTTGTAACCCAGAGCTCTCTGCCATTAACACCATCATTAGCGGAAAAGAATATTAATCCAAAAGCTTCAAAGAAATTATTAGGAGAAGATGATCCGCTTCCAGGATTAATATCTTTTAATAAAGTTGGTTGAGAGTCGGGCGACGTTAAGATCCCTATTTCCGTACCAGTGCTCAGTTGATTATATTCTAAAATAATTTTATTCCCATAAGCAATTGCTTCATTACTCGCATCAACGGGGTATGTATTGAAGTTGAGCAGGAGCTCGGGATCACTAATTGCGAATGAGGAATTTATAGATAAAACTATCGAAAGAAAAATAATAATAATTTTTGTATGCATAGAAACCTTAATTTTTTTTGATCAGTTTACAATTCATAAAGTAGATCGTCAAACAAATTTGTTAATTCAATTTAGCTAATATTGCTGTTATGACTGTTTTAAAGGAAAAATTTAAATCGCAATTAAATTCTTAACAAGAAGTTAATAATTCTATAATTTTACAATCGATCAATTCAATTTCAAATAATGTATCTAAATTATATTTAATCGAAATTTAGATGAAGTGAATAGCGAGTGAGCAAGAGACCTTCATGATCAATGTCATTAACTTTTCACACCAGACAGTTCGTTTTTTCTTGAGTTGCTATGTAGAGAACTTAAACAAACAAAAATAGATTCAGCTTAAGTGTAGTAGTCACGACTTGATCTGACAACTCAGTAGTTGGAATAGATTTACGACTAGTAAGAGTTATCTAAAGGGACGTTTCATCTCTAAGCGTGATATTTTAGTTGCCGCTAGGATCCACAGGTTGTAAATTCCTCAGGCAATCTCTTTAATAATGCTTTCGAACGCTTTGTTCTTTTATTAGAAAGCATTTGGAGCTTTTTGAGAAAAGCAGAATCTGAACTAGATATTTTTGTGTTTTGTGTATCGATCTTCTTTAAATTTTTTGATAGCTTTCTGATATTTATGAGGAAAGGATTTGCAATGGTAACTTTAGATATCTTCATACAGCCATTTTGTCGTTGACTACAGTTCGAATAAATAAAACTTGGTATTCCGGCAGCAGAATTAGCAGCGCCATTAAATTGTACTTCTGATTGATTTCTTATTCGTTTAGTAAACTTCTTAACACCAATTCCTGCGAGCCTAGCATTTTTACTAAGAGTTCTTAAAGCCTTTTTAATCGATAGGAAATGACTTTCGGCAATTTGTTGAAGCTCCTTTTGCTCTTCTGAAAACTGCATTGCGTCACACACTAGTGATAAGTCTGGAGCACCAAGCGCAATTACTATTCCTGGTGTTATTCTATTGCTTATCGCGGATACTAGAACTGCTTTATTAATATAAGGTGTACTTGGAAAATAGCGATTCTCTAAATTTATTAATTCACCTGAGGCATAAAGATAATATTCCCCAGAGGATAGGCCAGGAATAAAAAAGGAACCATCACTGCTTGTCATTGCCGAGAGCGCTTGTAAATCTAGATTTACTGGAATTGCATGTACCCAGACTCTTCCTAGCGCATTTTGCTGATCATCAATAACTATACCAGAAATTGTTGCTCCCGCAGGCAATACACAGTCAACATTATCTACTTGCTCATCAAGTGCTACATTAATTTCAGATAGTTTGTTTGTGCCATAGCCGACACTACTTCCGTTGCAGGTAATCTTATACGGTCCTTCTTTCAGGTTACGTATTTCATATTGACCAGCGTTGTTTGTCCATGCAGGGAAAAGATTTCCCTCCAGATCTTCAGCAACCACTAATACGCGTTCAATGCTTTCTCCTTCGAGATCTTTAACTTCTCCTTGGATAGTACCATTCTGAGTTTGTAAAGATTGTATCTTAAAACTTTGGTCTAATTGAGGAAGGCTAGAGAACGAGCTGATTGAAGCAACTTCAATGATCGAGCCAGCGCCACCACAATGTTTTGTTTGATCGTTTAATCGAGCAGCTGGTCTTCCATTTATAAGAACTTGTGGATCTCCAGCTAAAACCATAAAAGTATTTGGTCCTGGGCAAGCTGCGTGAACACCGTGACTTCCTACAAAAGCAGCGGGTGATCCGTTGATCGAAACAAGCGGAGCTCCGGTTATGATTGGTCCTTTAACAAAGTGGGGATCAGTTGGTGATGAGTGGGCATCAATAGCAGAGAAAGAGATATCTCCAACAGCTGCATAGCCCTCAGATCTTATACCATTAATGGTAATAGACTTACTAAAATTTTCAAAACTCAAAATAATCGCATTATTACCTACATCAATACTCGGTTTTGTTTGGCTTCCGATCGGTGGAGAAAACGATCCTGTTCCAGACCATCTAACCTGAGTTGAAATATCGCGAAGATTTCCATTATTACAGTGCGCAACTGCCTTAGCTCCAAGAGTCCATCCTTCAGTAAAAATTTGTGGACTAAAACCTACCGGATAAGTAAGTTCAAAATCTACCGAGCGAATACCATCACCGTCAACTTCACCAGGGCAAAACGGACGATCCCCTAAGCATAGTCCAGCACCAGTAGAACAAACACTTTCTTCCGCGCATTGCTCGCCACGTTCAACAAACTTGCAATCCTCCGTGCAACAGGCTCCGCCGTCGCAGTCTTCATTGCCATCAATAAAGCCATCGCCACATTCTCCAAGTTTTTTGCTTACACTGACTCGGATGACATCCCTGGTACCAGTTAACAAGCTATTATTTAAACACCTTGCCAAACCAGCTGGGTGATCGGCGCAAGTAAACTCAGTTAAAACTTCTCCGCCACTTTGATGAATCCAGAATGTATCAAAATTCAAATCAACATTTCCTTGTTTAAGAATAATGTAATTACAACTAACGGTAACTTCTTGACCACCAGCTAAATTAAAATCTTTTTCAAATCCCGAAAGTTTTTTTGTTGTAACAACTCCACTATTATCGGAAATATAATTTGCACAGCTCTGACCACTTACAGTAGCTGCCCCTTTACCTTCATTCTTAATCTTAAGCTCAACATTAAATGACCCACTATTTTTAACCTGTGTTGGAGCACTTGCTGTGAGAGTCAGACCACCGCCAATTTTAAGCACTTCTTCAAAAGGTGAAGAGCTTACTGGTTCAAATACTTCACCGGTTAATCGAAAACGTGCTGATATGGGTTTAGTGTTGAGAAATCTTGCTACCCCACGCTTCCGAGCTACCGCTGTATACTGAAGGCTACTTGATCTATTAATTCCGTGTTCGAAGGAAAGGCCACTTGAGCAATCTACAAAAGGTTCCCCTCCAGTTGGTACGTGAGAAGACGACACAGGAGTTGCTACTAGGGGATAAGTATCATCGATAGCATCATAGAACTGCAAGACATCGGGGTAACAACCGCTAATACCATATCCGTCATTACTGCTAATGTTTGATGAAAGATCCAGAGTAAGATTAATTTTTTGACCAATCTCAATATCAATTAGTTTATTTAATAATTGAGTACGTGGAAATCCACTAAGCTTTGCTTTTAATGCGTTATCGGCACATCCGCTTGGGAGTCCGGGAATGGTTCGTCCCATCCGAACTATGCCGTTAGGGTTACAAATTTGGGTCTCGGATTTGCGGTTCATTAAGTATCTGCAAGCACCTCCATTGTCTGCTGAGATATTATGAAACCAGACATCGCCTAAAGTAAAACAATTATCACCTTCAGCAGAACGCTTTTCAATTTGCAGCACTATAAAATCTCCATCTCTGTCAAGTCTTGGTTCATTAGAAATGATCCCATTTATTGTTTCGTTTAAAGGTGGTTCGCCAGAATAAATTACTTCAATATCTTCACCTTGATTTTCTCGATTGATAGAAAGTTTCCAGTCAGAACTTATAATTGGACTTTTAGCACACACTTCTCCTTGAACAGGTGGAGTCTGATCATGGCAGTTCACATTTAGATCTCCATTTACAACGAAGTCTTCTGCTGAAATATTCGCGATACTCCAGAACATCAGTAAAAGAAAAACTAAGCTACGAAACATGATTAAACTAGATCCATTAATAGATAGGAAATTATAAAAGTGAAGTTAGTTAAAGGTAACAATTTAAATCTAATGTATCAATAAATTTGATAAATTATTATGATTATCGCTGTAATTAGTTGATTTTCGTCTTATGTTGAAGATTTATGTTAGGAAACAAGAGATTCTCCATTAAATTTCGGAATCTAGATCTTGGCTCGAATGTCACTTACCTTCATCTTCTCCGAGTCAGTTTTTCTTGAGCCAAGCTAACTTATTACACAACTAATTTTCACATTTCTCGAATACTTAATCAAAAGATTAAAATTCGAATAAATGGAAATAGCTATTAGTGTATGAAGTGAGTTTTTATAGTCTCTTTCTCTTTTTTTAACTTACAGTCTTAAGTCAATGGCTGTGATTGACAGGCTTCTTTAGCCCCTTATAAATCTTTAAATTTTATCATTTAAACAAGTTCTTCTGCTAATTTTCGATAGTTCAATGTTTATGTTGAATCTCGTTATTTCTTTTGATCAGAGCAAAATAGCCTACATATTGATTAGTTGAATTTAACTATGATTACTAAAATTAAAAGCTCAGCTAGTGTTTCAAAAGTTGAAGATGTGATCATTACTATTAGAGGTCAAAGGGTAGTTATTGATAGTGATCTTGCAAAACTTTATGGAACTCAGACAAAACGCTTAAATGAGCAAGTAAAGCGTAAAAAAATGCGTTTTCCTAGCGATTTTATGTTTCAATTATCTGAGGAAGAGAAATGCAAGGTGGTCGCAAATTGCGACCACCTTAAAAATCTTAAATATTCTAAAATTTTACCTTATGCATTTACAGAACACGGTACAATTATGGTTGCAAATGTACTAAATAGCCAAATAGCAATTGATAGTAGCGTTTTAGTAGTCAGGGCTTTTATCCGAGCTAGGGAAATAATATCTGAACATGCTGATTTAAAACGTAAGTTGGAAGGTTTAGAAAGAAAAATAACTAAAAAATTGGTTTCACCTAAAGCCCGGCTCCTTTTTGTCTCATCCAATACATTAACATATTAATTTTACAGATAGTATAATTCTCTAGCAACTTTCATCCTATTAGTCCGATATAAGTATCAGTTTTAAATCTGATACCCATGTAATGGAAATAATAAATAATATCTACAGCCTTACAGAGTTCATAAATTCCCGTGAATTTAGAGATAAAGTAATACCCGGAGAGGAGCCCTTTATTCTAACAGTAAGGGGGCAGGGCTAGTTTTGTAGTCCAAAATATAGAAGTTTATAAAGAATTGAGTTTCCTTGTTGGATATGCGGAGAAGGTGCTTAGTTCACAAAACATAGAAAAAGTATAATCGTATACTTTTTCACATATTGATCAAAAGTAGCCAACACGAGATTAAATTCCTTCTTCCACTCTCATAGTGATGAAGTGAATTTGATTATGGAAAATGGCTTTTCTAAGGCGAGGCATGAAAATACTGTTTTTGTATTCTTATCGATGAAAAGCAAGTTCAAGTTTCAATTATATTTTTGATTAAATCTTTTTAGCTTTACAGCAAATAAAAATAGCACCGATTGCGCCAACTAAGATTACTGGTGTTAAGTGGTATGTAAGATTATGTAAAGGATCATACATGCAACCTATTTGCATAATAATCATTGGAACTAATCCAGAGCCAAGACTTGCTGCAAAAGCAATCCAGTTTTTTTGAAAAAGGGCACGTCTTTGTAAAATTAAATAAAAAATCGCAGCTTGAGTTAATAAACCATAGAAAATAATTTCAAGAGAGCAATATAATCTTTTACCTGCCATCGAAGTTGGCAAAGCTGAGGCTATTAAAGAGTAGAGCATCAATAGTATCGAACTTAAGATCAAAGTTATGAGGATTGTTTTCGCAACTTTTGAGTTTGATTCTATCAAACTATTCGGAGTAGCAAGTCCTGCTGAGAAAAATAAACTAAAAACGGCAAGCAATACTAGAGAGGAAAATTCAAGTAAAAACCTAGGGTGACTTTGTAGCTGCTCAAATGCATTAGAACGAATACCACCCCAAGTGTTACTCACTAAAATTGCTACAATCGAAAATGCTATTAAAGAAGATATTAGAGCTATAATTACAGGAGAGTATGTTTTCCCCCAACCTTTATTTTCATTTACTAATTTTTTTACAAGTTCAATATTCACAATTTTATAATATACGTAGAAAGAATGAAAAAAGTTGCAAAATAAGTATTATTCTTGAGATTTTTTTCAAAATCTTTTTTGACTACATTTTTTAAGTCCATTACTCCTCTATGGATCCTGATTTTTACTGCACTTTCCGAAAGGTTTAGCTTTTTACCTACCTCTTTTTCCGTATAACCGTATATCTTAGTCAATAGAATTGGTTGTTGATACTTTTCATCTAAAAGTTTAATTAAATTTTCAAAAACTATATTGTTCTCAGTTGAATCAAGATCCTTGGTACTACCTTGAGCTTTGGTTTCATCAATTAAAATTTCACGTTCAATTTGTTTAACTTCTTTTCTAATCCAGTCGATTGATTTATTTCTAACAATTGCTTTAACCCAAGGAAGAAATGGCCGAGCAGGGTCGTATGTCATTCTAGCTTTGTGAATAGCAACCAAACATTCCTGGCTTAAGTCCTCATTTTTTGACCAATTTTTAATAATTGCTCCACAATATCTTCTTAAAAATGTATCGAGCTCTAAAAGTAAAGTTTGGTAGGATTCATTGTTTCCTTTTTGAGCATCTGCGATTAATTGTCGCCATCTAGTTTCGTTGTCTGCTTGTTTTTGAGCCAAGTTTTAATAATGCAATATTAATGTTTAATTTTAAATAACCTATCCCCTAAGAGATAAATTTAAAAGACAGTCTACGAACATATTTAGTTGTTTCTTCAAATAGCACAATCAATGTAAAAATCATCAGTAGAACAAAATTAGAGACAAGAAATCCATAAAAAGAGTTTAATTACTTGATTTTATAAAGAAAAATGGGCTTGAGACATTTTTGACTATATGATTTTTACATATAAAGTTTTTTGTAACTATTTCATAGTTAGCTTCGTAATTAATTATAGCATTTTTCAAGCAGTTTCTGAAAATTTATTTAAATTTAAATATAGTTATGCAAACATTAAGAATACTAATATTTACCACGTTGTTTTTATTTTCTGGCAGTCTTTCTGCAGAGACTTTTATAGTAAATGAAGGTGAGTCTATTCAAGCAGCAATCGACCTTTCGACAAGTGGCGATACGATTAATGTTGCTGAGGGGAAATATAATGAGAACATTAATTTTAATGGCAAAGATATCGCAGTAGTAGCAGCTAGTCGCAGAGCAATTATTCAAGGCACAGGTGATGGCTCTGTTGTTACTTTTAATAGTGGAGAAAGTAATGCTGCTATTCTTGATTCTTTTACAATCACTGGTGGTTCTGCAAGTAGGGGCGGTGGAATATATGTCATTAATGGCAGTAACCCAACGATCATGAGAAATGTTATAATTCGCAATCAAGCAGAAGATAGTGGTAGTGGAATTTGCATTTCCGGAGAATCTTCTCCAATCATTACAAGTAATGAAATAGTCAGAAACCGCGTAGTTAGAGGAACAGGGGGAGATCCACACGGGATACAGGTTGTAGGTGGTTCTCCTATAATCGTTAATAATACAATTGCTTTTAACGACAGTAATGGAATACACCTAACAGGAGATACTTCTGCAACAATTATCAATAACATAATCTCCAATAATGGTACTATTAGAAGAGGAACTCCAGTAAAAGGAAGAGGTATTTGTCAATTTAGTGGAACCTCAACTATTCAATATAATCTATTTTTTGATAACGTAATCTCAGCATTCTCAAATGAAATTGTAGAAGACTTTAGTCTTATTAAACTTGCTCAAAGAGACGCTAATAGTGAAAGATTTATAAACAATCGTGATGGCGATCCTTTATTTAAAAGAACTTCTAGAGATAACTTTAGACTTAAAAGAAGAAGTAAAGCTACTAACAGAGGCAACCTCTTAGCTGAGTTTAATGATATTGATGGTTCAAGAAATGACATAGGAGCTACCGGCGGCCCAACAGGTATTCTTAGGTAATATTTTCCTTTTTCAACCTAGTGCCCGCCTCACATCCTTAAGTCAATGGCTGTGAGCGCTGGGCTCTTGATCCATAAGTTTACTGAAAACAAGAATTATAGCTAGAGTCCTAGATCAAAAAAATCTAGCAGGAGACCTAGAGCTGGGAATTAATAAATAATTTATATTTCATCTAAAGATAGCCTCTTGATCCAAAGCTTTTACCAAATTTATTTTTGGGGATGGAGCTGGTTACGGATATTTTAACAATAAATTTATTGACCTCAATTCGATATAATAGTTGAGTTTGATCTTCGCCAGTTTTCTGGACAGTAATCCCTATTAAAAGACTAAGGTTGCCGATTTTGGTAAACTAATTTTAATAGGAGAAAACAGATGGGAAAGAGATTAAGCCAAGAGCTAAAAGATGAAGCGATTCGCCTAGTTG
>JBGSMD010000050.1:0-4150 GCA_041740355.1 Bdellovibrionota bacterium | reverse complement strand
CATCCATACTGAAGAATTAGACGAAGAGGATGAATACGAGGATTTTGAATATACCTACCATCAGCCTGGGAGTCCACCTGGAACTTTAGTTATTGATGAAGATTCCACAATTCCCAATATATTTTTAATTGATTACAATGCCGAGAATAAAGTTGGTATTCAATTAGCAACTCCCGAAGAATGCGCTCCATACTTAGATTCTCATTCTGTCTCTTGGGTAGATGTGCAGGGGCTTGGTTCGGAAGCAGTTTTACAAAGATTAGGATCTGTATTTGGTTTACATCCGTTGGTTTTAGAGGATGTGGTGAATGTGCCCCAAAGACCCAAAGTGGAAGAGTATGCTGATCAGCACTTGATTATTGCCCAGATGGTATCCCTACGAGATGATGGTAAAGGATTTATCAGTGAACAGGTGAGCTTTGTTTTAGGCAAAAATTATTTATTAACAGTCCAAGAAGAACCAGAATTTGACACCTTTGAGCCAGTTAGACAACGTATTCATAATGATAAGGGCAATATTCGCCAGCAGGGATCAGATTATTTACTTTATTCCCTACTTGATACCGTCATTGATGGATTTTTCCCAGTGTTAGAAGATTATGGAGAACGCTTGGAAGAACTAGAAGATGAAGTGGTTGAACACCCTAATCAGGCAACTTTGGATAAGATTCATAAAATCAAAAGAGAACTTTTACTGCTACGTCGAGCAATTTGGCCGCAAAGGGATGCTATTAATGCCTTGATTAGAGATGGTAGTAGTTTGATTAGTCCACCTATTTATATTTATCTGCGAGATTGCTATGACCATGCTGTGCAGATTATTGATATGGTCGAAACCTATCGGGAACTGGCTTCTAACTTAATGGATGTGTATTTATCATCGGTTAGTAATCGCATGAATGAGGTTATGAAAGTGTTGACAGTAATTTCCACAATTTTTATTCCTTTAACTTTTATTGTGGGTGTGTATGGCATGAACTTTAATACCCAACTCGCAGGTAATATGCCCGAACTTAATATTCCCTACGCATATGTTTACTGTTGGGTTTTCATGATTACGATCGCCTTGACATTACTAATTTATTTTTGGCGAAAGGGGTGGCTATTTGATACCCATATAAAATAAATAATTCCCTGAATATCTGGTTCCAAGTATTTAAGTTTAGGTGCCAAGCATTTAAACCAAGCATTAAAATAAGAGCAAAGCAAAAAATTGTAACTATGACTTATGAACTATTTCCTTCTAATAGTAGCGAAAGTAGCAAGTTTACTAATAACGATTGGTATCAATATATTGTTGAGGTCGCCAGCGAAGGAATTTGGATTGTTAATCAAGATGTAGAGATCACCTTTGTTAATCAAAAATTAGTAACGCTTTTAGGCTATTCGGCGTCGGAAATGTTGGGGCAGTCTCTGTTCTCGTTTATGGATATGGCTGCCATGGAGATCGCTGATCAAGAGTTTCACCAAAGACTGCAAGCTAGTCCTGCCCAAGTTAGGAGTGAATTTGATTTTAAGTTTATTTGTAAAGATGGTAGTGGTTTATGGGCGATCGTAGGCACTAGACCTTTATTTGATCAAGACTCTAGTTATATTGGCTCCCTCGGCATAATTACTAACGTCACAAGGCGCAGACAAAGTGAAAAAGAATTACGAGAACGTGAGGATTATTACCGACTTCTAGCAGAAAATTCTACAGATATGGTTTCTTGTCATAGTACAGACACCGCATTTATCTACGCTTCCAAAATGTGCCTGAGCTTAACGGGCTATGCCCCCTCAGAATTACTACATCGCCCAATTTTAGATTTTATCCATCCCGAAGACCAAACTAAAATCCAATTAGCCCATACTGTGACTTTAAAACATGTGGGTATGGTGAACCGTCTGACTTTTCGCTTTGCTCAGAAAAATGGAAACTATATCTGGCTAGAAATGACAAGCAGAGCATTTATAGACGCAGGAAAGTTGAAGGTGATCTGCTCATCCCGTGACATTCAACAACGCAAAGAAATTGAACAAACCCTAGAGACAACTAATTCTCGCTTAAACTTAGCATTGTCAACCAGTGCGATCGGAACTTGGGAATGGGATATTGGCTCTGGGAAAGTGATTTGCTCTGAGCGTACCAACGAAATATTTGGCTATGAATTAAATGGAACTAAGGAAAGTTACTTAACTTTTAAGGATTTTATGCGATCTGTACATCGAGACGATCGCTCCTATGTCAGAGCTGCCTTTAGTCATGCTGTGCGTTATCACACCAATTATGAAGTTGAGTTTAGAGTCATAAAACCTAATGGTACTCAAATATGGATAGATGGGCGCGGGCAGGTATATTGCGATGGCAATAATCAGCCGAACTTAGTGATCGGAGTCGCCATTGATATTACAAAGCGCAAAAAAACAGAGCAAGAGATTAAGTATCAACTGCAAAAGGAACTATTATTACGCCAAATTACAGAAAAGATTCGCTTTAAGTTTGATCTTGATCAGATTTTTGAGACGACTGTGAAGCTATTGGGAGAGACCTTTAATGCCGATCGCTGCTTAGTTCATGCCTACAAAACCGAACCAGAACCAAGCGTTCCCATCGTGGCTGAGTATAAGCATACGGAATGTGTATCTATGCTAAATATGGATATGCCCCTAGCAAATAATCCCCTTGCTATAGAGGTTATGGCGGCTGATGGTGCGATCGCTATCAATAATGTATTTAATGATTTGCGTTTAGATAACTTTGCGGATTTTTGTCAGGCAATCAACCTAAAGTCCCTCTTATTAGTACGGACTTCCTATTACGGTTCACCTAATGGCATGATTTGCTTAGATCAGTGCGATCGCTTTCGGAATTGGACACAGGAAGAGATTGAATTATTAGAAGCAGTTGCTGTAAAAGTGGGAATTGCGATCGCCCAAGCCGAAATGATTGAAACTGAGAAATTACACAAATTACAATTAGAAGCTCAGAACCTCAGTTTACAAGAGGCAAAATTGGCGGCTGAAGCGGCTAACCAAGCCAAAAGTGATTTTTTAGCGATGATGAGTCATGAAATTCGCACACCCATGAATGCCGTCATTGGGATTACAGAGTTGATTTTAGATGCAGATTTAAGTGAGCAAGATCAAGAGCATTTGGAAATGATTCGTTCAGGGGGCAAGTCCTTGATCATGATCATCAATGATATTTTAGATTTTTCCAAAATAGAATCTAATATGCTCGAACTAGAACAACATCCCTTAAATATTTGGGATTGCCTGACTAGTACAGTGGAATTACTAAAACCGACAGCCACAGCTAAATCCATAGACTTAATTTGTCATATCGATCCCCAAGTGCCGAAAATGATTCGAGGTGATATTACCCGCATCAATCAAATTCTGATTAATTTATTAGGAAATGCCATTAAATTTACCGCTAAGGGACAGGTGGAAATATATGTAACTAGCGATCGCCTCGAAAATGCCAATTATGAACTTAAATTTAAGATTAAAGATACAGGGCTGGGCATTCCCCATAATTTAATGAGCCGTCTATTTAAACCCTTTAGCCAAGTCGATGCCTCAACTACGCGTCAACATGGGGGAACTGGCTTAGGTTTGGCAATTAGTAAACGACTTAGTGAAATGATGGGCGGCAGAATGTGGGTGATCAGCCGTAGTGAACTTGATCACACCACTGATATTCAAACTTTACAGTGTGTGGCAGGCGATCCACCGTCAGATTTTGTCACCCTCTGTCCCTTAGAAACTGGCTCTAATTTTTTCTTCACAATTATTGTCGATCCAATTTCTGGTTTAGAGTCAGGCTCTATACCCTCTCCCCAAACTAACTTTGTCGATCCACCCTTAGCCCAAAATCTACCCTTAAAAATATTATTGGTGGAAGATAATGTGGTTAATCAAAAAGTTGCCCTCAAGGTTTTAGGACGTATGGGTTATAGTGCCGATGTCGCTGATAATGGCTTAAAAGCGATCGCTGCCTTACGGTCATCTAACTACGATTTAGTATTTATGGATATTCAAATGCCGCAAATGGATGGCTTGACAGCAACTAGAGAAATCAGAAAGCTGTGGAAATCTCCAACCTATCCTTACATTATTGCCATGACTGCCAATGCCATGATCGGCGATCGGGAAATTTGCCTAG
>JBGSMD010000049.1:0-2179 GCA_041740355.1 Bdellovibrionota bacterium | reverse complement strand
CTATATGAGGGTGGGGATTTAGTTAAAGATCCAACAGAGGATGATTTATTGGGCTGGGTTTTTAGAAAGAAAATTATTACCCATAATTACTACGGAGTTCTTCATAAAAATAATTGCCTTGATAAAAGTGATTCAAAGTACCTAGTAAAATTTGAGGTAACTATCCCCCAAAAAGCCTTTAAGAATCAAAAAAGCATTGATGTTATTTTTAGTGTAACAGGTAGCGAGTACGGCGGAGTTAAGAGTTCCTCAATAAAACCAGTAAGCGAAGGTAGACACGCCCCAAATCCACTTATCATGATGAATTGGTTAGGAAATAACTGCGGAAATGAGATTAAAGTAACTTCATGGAATAAGACTAGGATCTTAAAAGCTTCAGAAATACCAGTTTACAGTCATCTTTATTATGGACATTTAGTTTTAGCACTTGGGGAAATTAGTAAGGTACTAACAGGGGGAGAAGGAACATTTGAAATTTACAATGGAGTTCATAGTTATGGTGTTTGTTTCCAGTTAGAGAGAAAAAGACAAAAAGCTTTTGGATATCCGTAAAAACTATGCAGAAAGAAATCTTAGAAAGTAATGACAGAATAATTACGATGCTTAAGACTGCCCTTGGAGAGGCGGTAGGAAAATACCTAGTTGATGAGAATGTTATTGAGCTCATGCTAAATCCTGATGGGAAAATCTGGATCGATAAACTAGGGGAGGGAAGGATCTATACAGGGTATCAAATGAGTGCAGAGGATGCTGAGCGAGTAATTTATATTGTGGCAAGTAGCGTTAAGGAAAGTTGTAGTAAGGAACAACCAATTTTAAGTGCGGAACTTCCAGGATCTGGTGCTAGGTTTCAAGGCACTCTTCCACCAATTGTGACTAGCCCAAGTTTTACAATTAGAAAGCAGGCAATAAAAGTCTTTACCCTAACTGACTACGTGATTTTAGGGAGTCTAAGTCAGAAGTTTTATGATTCAATTTGTAAGGCAGTAGAAAGTAGAAAAAATATCTTAATTGTTGGTGGAACAGGAAGTGGCAAAACTACCTTAGCTAATGCCATCTTAGAGAAAATTGCCCATACTAATGATCGAATAGTGATTATTGAGGATACCAAAGAGCTTCAGTGCATTGCCAAGGACTACGTAAGTCTAAGAACCAAAGAAGGAATTGCCACTATGGCTGATTTACTAAAAGCTACCATGAGACTTCGTCCAGATAGGATTGTAATTGGTGAAGTTAGAGGGAAGGAGGCTTTAGATCTATTAAAAGCTTGGAATACGGGACACCCTGGAGGCTGTGCAACTGTTCATGCTGATAGTGCCAAAAAAGGATTACTTCGTTTAGAACAATTAGTTCTTGAAGCTGGAGTTTCCAGTGCAAAAAATCTAATCGCAGAAGCGGTAAACTTAATAATTTTTATTGAGAAAACAAAAACAGGAAGGCTGGTATCTCAGTTATTAACAGTTACGTGGGAAAATGGTGATTATAATTTTATCTCAGTTTAGAAGATGCAAAGTGAGATTGTCGGCTTAAAATTAATTCTATGTTCTGAGCAAAATGAAAAGAGATTTTGGAGAAGAATGACAATACTTAGCTTAATTCTTTGTCTTACTGGTGGGAGCTATTACATGTATCAAAGATTTAATCCTAATTATTTAGTTGTGAAAGTAGAGGAGATTAAGAAATTAAATAATGCGGTTAGGTTCTTGTATGGAAAAGTTAAAACTTTGGAGGAGAAACCTCTTACTTTCAAAAAAGAGATTAGCTCTGAGAAAGCTCCAAGTTCCCAAGTTCTTATTGTAACGGCTAAAAAAGCTAGGATTCGTGAATCCCCAAGTGAGGAGGGAAGGGCCTTCATGCATATTGCCGAGGGTTCTAGGTTAGTGGCAATTAATAAGCAGGAAAGTTGGTATCAGATTTATACTCCTCACGGGATCTTAGCTTGGATTAGTGAGGGGGTGGTGAAGCTAACTAGCTAATATAACTAAAAGTAAATAAAAATAAGTTGACATTATTCTAAATAATGTCATAATATTAATATTATGAATAGTATACCTTCAAACTTAGAGTACAAAGCATTTTCTTACCAAGAGGCACTATCTTCTGGCTTAAGCTTACACTACATTCAAGAATTATTAAAAAAAGGTGAGCTAACTAGATTAGAAAGAGGAGTCTATGTTTG
>JBGSMD010000048.1:0-87911 GCA_041740355.1 Bdellovibrionota bacterium | reverse complement strand
CGCGCCCCCCCCCCCCCGCATCCCGAGCCTTACGAAGATTTTACATTCTAACGATCATTAGTTCCGTAACTCCATACCTTTCCAATCTCCACTTAACAGAGTCCGGCAGAGAGTAAGTTAGCTTCCTCAAGACTTCCATTTATTTGAATACTAACCTTTAAGTTCTTTTTCTTCCGATGTTGAATTGGCGTTTAGAATACTTGAATCAACTGCAATCCTCCAAAGATTTTTTCCTTTAGTAAGCTTTTGTTTAACTCTATAAGTTCCAGTATTAGTAACATCAGAAGATTTAACTCTTATCCAGTTCCCGGTAACAAGTCTTTCCAAATGAATCTTTGAACCAGTGAGTGGCAATGGATTTACGGATCCACTAAAAGTTCCAAAATACTTCTTACGTTCTTGGCCATTAACAATTTTAATTACTAAAGTTCTTTTCTTCTTCAAAACAATCTTAGATTTTACCATAACTTGATTTGTCTCGGAGACAACGTCAGCCCCCAAAGAATCGCCAAGTAATCTCAGACGATAATCTGTATTTGTTACAGGAGATATTGGAAAACCAACTTCACCCGCAGTGTCCGTAGTCGCGCTAGCAACTTGTGCCCAGTTATTTGTGCCTTGTGCTGCTGCTTCCAAAGCTAAGACTGGTAAATCAGAGGGAACCACTGCCCCAATTACCTTTCCAGCTATAAGTGTTGATTCGCCATATTCGAGAATTCCCTTACCTGCTGAAATGCTAAGAGCCGTGGAACTTCCTGGTATAAATAAAAGTGGTGTGGCAGATTCAGCAGTTGCATTATAGTAAACACCACCATCTATGGTAGTAGTTCCCCCTCCCCCGGCTCCATTAAAAACAACTAATTGCATTGCTTTTGTTAAAACAGGAATTCCATTATTGTCGATATTAAATCTTAATTCATAAGTACATGGAGCTCCATTTCCAGGATTAGTTAAGTTGCTAAGCGGGCTTGGACAACTGCCATTCCTAGCCATTTGAAAATAAGGATTATTAGTAGCCGTAGCGATAGTCCATTTACCAGTAAAGTTTCCGGAAGGGTCTGCCAGTCTAAAAACAACAGTGTTATCAGCGTTTTCACAAAAAGTAGCGGCCGCTGTTGCCGGAGGCATGCACTCGGGCATGTAAAGATCTAGTCCACCGCTTAGTCCAACACCAATAACATTAAAGGTGACATTTACAGGTAATGATGAAATAGAAATAACATTTGGAAATGCTGTCGCGCTAAGCGCACGGGGAGCTGAGTAATCATCACCATTTGGTCCAAACCAGTTTTGTGAGGCACAGGGAGTCTCAAGTCCTAAAGCAGAAATTAACTGTCCGCCATTAAAAACTGGATCTCCTGGATTAGTAACGACTTCTGAAGTAATCGGTGTGGAAACTAAGATTCCTGCTTCACAAGCTTCAAGTAGGCCTTCTTCAGAAAAAGCTAAATTGCTGAATCCAATAAATAGAATAAGAAAAAGAATTTTTTTAATTTTGGAGTAATTCATACTTGGGGTTTTATAATAATTCCGTAATTTTAGCTGAATTTAAGGTAGAGTCCAGCAAAATTTATGGTCAAGGAACCACTTTATTCAATTTTGTTGTAATATGCATTCCTAAAAAGATAACTAATTAATCTCTCTTGTAATGCTAGTAGCAGATGCCTGAGCAGAAGCTAAAATTGTCATATCAGCAATAGTCACATGGGCAGGAGCAGAGATGGCAAAAACAATAGCATCGGCAATATCATTTGCACTTAATGGCTTAAAGCCATCATAGACCTTCTTTGCGGCTTGATTACTACCCTTAAATCTTACCAAAGAAAATTCAGTTTCAACTGCACCTGGAGCAATATTAGTAACTTTGATTCCAAGCGGTGTTAAATCTAAACGCATTCCTTCACTAATTGCTTCGACTGCTTTTTTGGAAGCACAATAAACTGCCCCGTTAGCATAAGTTTGTTTACCTGCAATGGAACTAATATTAATAATATGTCCGCTCTTTCTTTCACTCATTCCTCCAAGCACTGCCCTAGAAACATAAAGTAAGCCTTGAACGTTGCTAGAGATCATGGCATCCCAATCGCATATGTCCCCATCCTGAATCGGACTTAATCCATGAGCATTACCGGCGTTGTTAATCAGAATATCAATTTGGCTCCACTCATCTGGCAAATTACCAATCGCTTCTTTAACCGCCTTAGAATTACTTATATCAAATTGGAGTGTGTAAACTTTAACTACTTTTGATAATTCATTTTTAATTTCTTCAAGTCGTTCGAGTCTTCGACCGCATAGAATTAGATTGATCCCTAATTTTGCAAATGCTTCAGCAGTAGCTTTGCCAATTCCAGATGTTGCCCCCGTAATTAGTGCGATTTTCTTTTTGATATTCATGCTAAAAAAATAGCATATCTGCTTAGTGATTAAAATACTCATCCCAGTATTGAGGAGTTAATGAGAATAAGTAATTTTTTGTTTTAAGTGAATTCCAGTGAAGCTCTTGTTTAATCTTATGGACAGGGGAGATTTCTATATCTTGTTGGGTGCCAAGATTGGGTGCCTCCCCAAAGATCTGGACAATTCCAATATCTGATTTCCTTAACATGACCACTGCCATTTTTTGAACCTCTACAAGAAGCAACGTCAATATCAAATGAACCATCTTGCCAAGTATAGCCTCCCTGATGGTCTCCTCTAATGGCCATCCAAATTCGGACACCAGCATCTCGATCATGAACAAATCCAGGAAGCATGCTAATGTTAAATGTAGTTGCCACAGGATCTCCCGAACTTGAACCTGTCATTGTTCCATTAGGTGAAATGATAGAATCTCTGTAGGAAAAATCTAAGATGTCATCAAAGTCTAAAAGATAGGCAGTGATTGATTGTTCAACCAACTTTAATTGAAGATATGCTCGTTGATCATATAATTTTGCTTTATATTCAATAAATATTTGGGTTGATATTGCTGCAAGTATTCCAAAAATGGCAACAGTTACTATTAACTCTACTAATGAAAATCCTCTATTTAAAGAATTATGACTTAATTTTTGATAGGTCGTTTTGCTAAGGAAATTAAAGCACATGTTAAATCGTGGCTAAATGAGTACTAAGTTATTATAACTTAAAGGAGTGAACTTTTTTGATAAAAGCTTTACAGCCTAATTATCTTATTTATCAGATCAGATTACAATACTTTAGTTTTCTTCAATCTTCTAACACCAGCTATATTCATAATAGGAGAAAATTTCTACCCTTGATCTGGAGTTGCTAAGTAGAAAATTTAAGTGCTTGAAATATTTCACATAAAACCATTCATCTATACGAAAAAATAAATGAAACACATCTCCTAGAAACTTCATAACAGAATCGTCCTGTTTTGTGAAACATTTCTGCAAAACATTCAAACAAGTATGTTCAATTTTTAAAACTAAGTTACTTGGTAATTTAAATAATTATAACTACAGGTTAAAACTTAAGACTAGCAGGTAAGCAATTCCAATGCATGATCCAAGATCCTCACTGCGTGAAATATTACAAGGAGCGCGCTTTAGCCCTAGCCCTTGGGTGACTCAAATTTTGAAGCAAGTTGCTAAATTTAGCTCCAGCTTTAATGCCTTAAGACAAGTAGATAGTTATGACCGCTTCGCACATCAACAAGCAATCTTGGCATTTCAAGAGAAAGCCAACCCACTGGCCAGTTTAATTGATCGCCAACAAGAAGCTTTTAAAATAAGAGAGGACTTATTACCTCAAATGGTTAGAGTACTTGAAAATTCAGATATCGTTCGCGCAACGCCAGCTAAAGATCTCACTTTGCTTGGTACTGCCATTGCCAGAGAATTATCTAACTGGGCGGAGATCTGTGATCATCATGCAAATTATCAGCAGCAAGTTCCACCTAGGGATCTTAAAGAGCTTCAAGAAATTTTTTCTACTACTGCTTCCAAAATGTCTTTTAGTCATAACACTCAGGTAATTTTACGAACCAAAGCTGCCTGTGAAGAGTTGGCAGCTAGTCTCCTTTCGTTGACTAATCCCTTAGAAATCATGAAGCATCCTGAGAAATTTCTAACTTTTCAGCCAGGGGCCGAGGCTTTTGATGTGATTGGAACACTTGATGGCGTGCTACTTGATGCCTATCGTACTCGCCAATTTATCTATGGTGTACCACTAGCTGTTAAAGAACTTGAACGAAGATTTCCTGGAGACCAAGAAATTCGGATTGCAGATATCGGCGCCGGTGCATTTGGTTTTCTTGGTTTATTGGCCTTATCTTCTCCCCGAGTAAAAATTGAATTTGTAGAACTAAACCCTCAGTCGGCGTTAATGCTAGAAACCTTAGTGCGAAATTTAGGACTAGAAGAACGCGTAAAAATTACTGTTACTGATGCTTTTAAGTGGCAACCTGAGAAGCCGGTACATGGAATTTTAAGTGAAACTATGGCCGCCGCTTTATTCATGGAACCTTTTGCTAGATTAATACCTGTTGTCAGGCAACACTTGATTCCAGGGGGATTAATTGTTCCTGAAAAAGTAAGTTTAAAACTCTTAATGCTTAACGAGAATCCTGCTACTCAGCCCGAAATTCAAACTGAACCTATGTCTCCCATTTTTCCAACTGTTCTAAAAAACAAAGCGACAGCTTATGTATTTTCTGATCAGTTACCAACATTTAATTTTATATCGACGCAGACCAATAGCAGCAAAGCTGAATTCATAGTTGATCTGACAAATTTACCATTAGGGAAGCATCAGCTTTGGATTGGAACTGATGTTACAGTCTTTGATAACTATAAAATTCTACCAAATCAATCTCAAATTACTCTGGAGTTACCTCTAATTTGTCATCAAGGCGGGAAACGAGGAATATTATTGTTTACCCATGCAGCAACTTGTCATTCTAAATTAAAAGTTACATATGATTTAGGACTAGCTGATCTGAATGTTTCTCTCGATTTTTTATCCTAAACCTTTTGCCATAGCAGCAGCTTCCTGAATTTTTTCAGATTCAGTAGATCTTCAATTAGGTTATTCATGTTACCCCTGAGTCTATTCTTAATAAAATTTGAATATGAATTCGATGATTATTAGCAACTGATAAAAATTTCTTTATTTTAAACAGAGTCTAACATCTCACTCCAGATGGCAAGAGTCTGGCCATATTTATTAAGTGTTTCATGGGATGCTATTAATAAGGTTTTAAAGATTAGTTGATCGAGCCTGTCCCCTTCAAGACTCAAAATCTCTTGATAATCAGAGTTAAATAATTTTTTTAAAACATTTTCAGTGTCTGTTAACAGCTTTTGATATGAATCCACCCTAGCTAAATTGAGATGCTGAGCGGACATTAGACTTCCTCCTGGGAATGAAGCAATTTTTTCACCTTTTAAAATTTGAAGTAGGTCATAAACTGACTGAAATGTGATTGCTGAAATTTCAACTAATTCCATATTTTTTGCAATATTTTGCTCAAGCGGGCTTGATGTGAAGAATAATATTTCCTTAGATAGCTCTGTAATTACGGCACGAAGATTTCCAAATGGGGTTGGCTTACCATGAATAGCATTTTGGATTGTTGGTGAATTCCTAGCGATACTAAACACAAGAAAACTCATAAATTGAACGACAACTTCTTCCACAGCATTCTGTGCCAAGTTCGTATTTCGCAAACTATACTCTCGATTATGCTGAATTGCTGTCGCTGCGCTAGAATAAATATGAGGTGCCAATTTATGGGAATCGATAATTAAGTCAGGTATTGTATTTAAGAATAAATCTTCATTTCTTCCAGCAAGATCGGAAGATACAATAGTCGGCAACCTTGCGACCATTCCATTATAACCTGACGCAAAACAGACTGCCCCACCAGAGATTGCATTAGAGAAACGATGGTCATAAATTAGTATGTTTCTTTTATTAGACAAATCAAAATTGTCGGGACATTGACTATTATAAGGGAATCTCCAGGATTGTTTTAAATCAGAAACTGTTGGATTCATTAAGAATGTTTCGATACTGGCAATTGCTGCAACATCAATATCACCGGCATATCTAAAATCGGCACAAAGTTTATCTGGTGCCCTAACATGTCTACTGGCAATACCTAAAATATCAATCGTTACTTTCGATAATTCTCCCTCAACTTGGTACTCAACAATGGGACTAATATCATCATCAAGTGATAAATAATTGTATTGTCCTAATGCTAAGGCCACGTAATTGCGATTACCGCCAATACCAGTCTTAGGTCCAATAGCTGCGGAAATAGCCTCCGCCTCCGCGCTCCCTAATCGCTCGGTCAAAGCATTTATACAATCACTTCTTTCTTGCCATCCATGGTAATTAATCTGAATGTTTTCTGGTTTATCAATAGATTTTACAGGCTCTCTTAGAGTTGAGGATTCTAAATCATCAAAGACTGTAATCGTCACTTCTTGATTACCAAACTTATGGATGGACGAAATCAGATTCTCTAAACACTTTATGGTTTTCAGATTACCATGAGTAATAATAGCAATTTGCTTGACTCCGATTTTTTGATAACGAGATGCAAATTTCATTTGCAAGTCTTCGGATTGAATAACATCTTTAAACCTTTCCAGCTCTTCAGGAAGGTAAGCTTTAATTGGAACTACCTGACTCTCTCCTCCAGCAGAAATGATGTATTGATTATCGATCTGTGTCAGTCTAAATTTTAAAAATGCCTTGCCATTCTCTAAGTGCATACGAATAGATAATTCTTCAAGGCACGTATTAATTTCCTCTATTGTTGGACTGTCATAAGGATCAATTTGCTTGGCCAAATAGTTAGGTAGTTCTATTTGTTGACCATGATAAGCTAGAATTAATTCAGGAAACTGCTCTAAACTAATTAAATCTTCGAAGAATATGCGAGTTCTTCCCTTAAGCGATAGTTTGAATTCTTTAATTGCATTAGCGGCACATAAATTTTGATCTGTTTCAACGCACTCCATTAGCGTATAAACCATCAAATTAATTTGCTCCGGCGTTAATGAAGGGAGCCCTGAATAAACTTGCTTTAGGATTGCCTCCTCGTTTCTTGGTTCAGGTCTGATGTAACTTCTAAGTAAAGATTTTAAAATAACAGGATTGGATTCTTGCTGCACAAGTTCCAAAAAGCTAGTAGCTTCTAAATTAATATTGTTACGTACGTCAATCATTTAATAATTTTAGACAGATAAGTTATGATGTATTTATCAGGTCTGTGCCTTATATCAGTTGATGAAAGCTTAAGATTTTAACAATTTTCATTATGATAGGCCAGCTTAGGGAATGATATTGCCAGAATTTGAGAAACTCTTTCCCCTAAAATACTTGCTGCCATTGTTCGGGATAGCAAACTTAATTATCTTATTTTCCTAAACTTTTTAGACACTTAAGTATCAATCTTGATAAAAGAAAGATAAGATCCAACGGCTTTTAGAAGATTTAATCTGAGTCAAATCGCAATATCTCTAGATGTTACTAGCTAGAGAAGTGATCTCGTAACACCCCAAGTAACTTTTATTTAAAGCTGGAGTAATTAGCCGATTAGATGAAAAAGATTGGCCTAATGTAAATAGTTAATACAAGATGTCTCTGAAACTAATAAAATAGAAATAACCTTACTGATTCAATAACTTTTTTTGGCCTCCCCCCAATACCTTCTCATCTCTAGTATCAATCCACTCCAAGCCCAATAACTCCTCACTCTCCTTGAGACTCTGCCAGTCAATCTCAACCAAAAAAACATAATCCGGAACCCCATACCTTCCGAGCACCAACTGATCCTCCCTAAATCCCTTAACCAGATCCTCAACGACCGTCCCCTTTAACGACCCAACAGTAATCACTCGATTATCCCTCTCTGGGTCCGAATGAATCTTTAAAAACTTAGGCTCAACTCCAGTAAGCCCAACTTCTTCTTGTAGTTCTCTAATAATACAATGCTTGGCAACAAGTTCCATGGAAGTGGAAACAAGATCTTGCAGATCTATTTTACCACCCGGAAGAACTGGAGCAGAATGTTTCTTGCTGTGACCAACTAGAACTTTAAAGGGATCTGATTTTTTGTAAATAATTGCTGTAGCTGTTGGGATATCAACAGTAGCAACAACAGCTTGAAGTTTTGTAGATGAAGATTGGACAATAGAAGTTTGCATTTAAAAATCAAAAAATAAAATTAAAAAATAAGTAGAACTTAATTTCTAAAATTTCATAATTGATTCTGTAACGCTGTGATTTAAAACTTGGCGTCCATTTAAATCTAATAATTCAATTGCAAAAAAGTAACCTGCAACATTACCACCAAGAATTGAAATTAATTTTTCCGCTGCTTGGGCAGTCCCACCAGTTGCGAGTAAGTCGTCAACAATAGCAACTTTATCATTTGGTTTAATCGATCCAAGTTGTAGTTCTAAAGATTGCTTGCCGTATTCCAAAGAGTAATCAGCTTTAACTGTATCTCCTGGTAACTTCCCTGCTTTTCTTGCCGGTACAAATGGAAGTGCTAAGCGTTCAGCGATGGAAACTCCAAAAACAAAGCCTCTAGATTCTAAACCCACTACAACATTCGCACCGGAAAGTTTTACCTGTGCTGACATTTGATCGATTAACTGACTGTATGCTTTAGGATCTGCAAGGATTGGAGTGATGTCCTTAAACTGGATTCCAGGCTTTGGAAAATCAGGAACTGTTCTAATTAGAGACTCAAGATCAATCATGCGGGAAGGTTTAAAAGACTGTACTGCTAAGTTCATATTACTACTCCTGAAATTAAAATAAAATGATTTTTGTTATTTGTTTAAAAGGTATCCCATATCCGTTCGCTCCTTTAAGCTACTAAGCGTTCCCATCGGCTGATCAAGTCTGGCAATTGCTTCAGCAAGCAGTGTCGAAATGGAAACTATCTTTAAAAAATCAGATGGCTTTTCCTTAATTGGGAGAGTGTTAGTGACAAAGATTTGGTCAATTGTTGGCTCAGCATTAAAAGAAGCTGTCTTCATTTTAAAAACAGCCTCATTTGAAAAAACCCCATGACTGGCACAAACGATTACTCGGGCTACCCCCTTGGCTTTTAAGCTTTCCGCTGCCGCAATAATTGATCCCCCAGTATCAATCATGTCATCAACTAGGACACAGGTTTTACCAGATAGAAATTCCTCGCCACAGCTAAGTGTTACTTGTGGGGGAACTCCTGGCCCTGGACGAAATTTACTCATCACAACTAGCGGAGTGAAATTATTGGTTAGTTTTTCAATTTGTCTGGCAAACTTCTCCGCTCTTTTTGCACCACCAGCATCAGGAGAAACTACAATTAACTCTGAACCAACTTCTTTAATTAATGGTTCTACTAGTTGGTTCAGACCTGATAAGTTCTCCAGTGGTCCATTAAAGAAACCTTCGATTTGAGTTGCGTGTAAATCGATAGTTACAATTTGATCAACTCCTACTACTTTTAAAATATCAGTTATTGCCTTAGCACTGATTGGCGGACGAGTATCAGTTTTTCTGTCTTGTCGGGCATATGGGAAGTAAGGAAGAACAACTGTAATTCTTTTTGCATCAGCAAGTTTTAAGGCTTGTGCCAGAAGCACAGTTTCCATGACACCTTGGTTAACCGGTGATTCAATGCTCGCAACGATAAAGGCATGTCTATTTCTGACTGACTCATGGACTTCAATTCTTGTTTCACTATTTGGAAATGAATCTAAAATTATTTTAGCTTTCGTTGTGCCAAGCTCAGCACAAACTCTTTCCGCTAGATCGCCACTACTACTTGGAGAGAGAATTACGGAATGGGTGGAGATGCGTGGTGCTAAGGGTTTGGTAATTTCTCTTAAGTTGCTACTCGAAAATGAAGTTCCTTCTAAAACACAATCTTGATTTGCTACAAGTGGTTTTTCTAATAAATTGTTTGCTAATGCTCCTGACATAATTACTCTACTAAATTTTAAAGTTCGTTTTGAGATCCTAAATCACTGCCCTTTTCTAATTTGCTTAGAAATCTTCTAAAGGCAGTTTCTGTGTTGGCATTAGAAAGGCTGATATGTTCTCTGCCCACAAGTTCTCCCGAAGGAAGTTTTAAGGAACACTGCAGGTAAACAGAGCTTGATTCGGTGTAGTCGCCACGATCTCCTCCTGCTCCTAAAGATAGTTTGCTACCGGGTGGAAAGTAGCGAAGGGCTTTAGGATGTTCTTCAGCAATGCGGCCAAGGTTTGCGATAGTGCTTAGAGGCAGAAGTTTAAAAGCTGATTTATCGATGATTAGAGTTTGTTCAGATGAAACAACTTGTTTTCTCCCTCCAATTGGGAAGGATGTATCAAGAGACTGCCCGGCAAACTCATCTAGTCTAAATCCACTGCTGTACATGACTTTCTCCTTGTATATCTTAATTTTGGAGAAGAATTCCCTGCTCCATAATGGCAAGATATGGGATTTAACTAGTGATATCCAGTACTTATATTTTAGAATTTTCTATCAGGTATTATTTGAATATAGAGATTATGAGTATTCAGTATAATTTAAAATGTACTGCATACTCATAATCTGTAACTTTTGATTGGCTAGTAACAAATAATTCTTGCCACAGTATTAAATAAACGTACAATCTCAGTTTATAGCTTAATTACCTACAACCAGATGAAAAAAGAAGTTCCCTTTAAAAAATCAGCTGAACTAAGAAGAGTATTTTTAGATTTATCGGAGAAGTGGTGCCGAAAACACAGATTAGATTTATCTGACTTGGCTGAGAGGTGTGGAGTATCTTTACAATATCTTTCGCACATCAGTCGTTACGGAAGAATTCCTAGTAAACCGATTCTAACACTCCTCGCTTTAAATTTAGAGATGGCTGATCCAACTGAGTTGTTTCGCATTGCTGAATTAAATGATCCCTGGCCCTATGACAAAGGAATGGGAATAAGAAAACCCGGTGCTCATGAATCAGGATTACTCTCAATTAATTTAGACATGAATGGTTTTGCCGATGTTGTGCGCGACTTAGTCAGATCAGAGTTGCAACCAAAACGTTTTGAGAATTTACTTGGTAAACGAGCACTTAGAATTGGACTGAACAAAGGACAGTTTTTTTTATTTGACGGCAAGAGTGAGGGGTTTTTTCCAGAGCTTATTCAAGCGCTGGCTCTGTCCCTACATTGCAAATTAGAGTTTGTAGAAATTAATCATGCTGATTTTGGTGATCAATTAGCGAGAGGAAAAATCGATTGTTATGGACCAATTTATCGAACTGCGCCAAGGCTTGCTAGTAGTTTATATTCTAAACCCTTTTGCACTGTGCCAATTGCCGCTGTGGGAAGAACTAAGAAATCTCCACAACTTAAGGAGCTCCCCGCTCCAAAAAAAATTTCTGATTTAAGAAAGAAAGATTACATCGTGGCAGTTCACGCCGAATCAATGGCACATCATTATGCCGAAACAGTTATTGGAATTCCAAGTGAACGTTTAATATTATCAGAAACTTCCGATGAAGCATTAGAGCGTGTAATGCTTAGTAATATTCCAAGACCAGCGCATTTAATGTTAACCGATAAGCCGATGGCATTAAAAGTTCTTAAGACACACACAACTGGACTAACTGCTTTGTTTGAAGATAGTGATTCTGATGCTCCACCATATGAGGATTCCATTGCGGTGCGACCTGACTGGCCAGAGCTGTTAACAATTTTGGATCAATCAATTGAGTTTATGCAAAGAAGTGGCGCAATGAGTAGGATATTTGAAAAGCATGCACCACAGGTAATGGGGATAGCAGTATAGTAATATGATTTATTTCAGGATTGGCAATCAGCCGTAGCTAAATTAAGATCAAAAAATAATTTGATAATGAGAATCAAATGAATTGGTAGATTGAAGGGCTTAAAAAATATGCAGATTTTAATGGTCGAGCGTCAAGGACTGAGTTCTGGATGTTTCTATTATGTCATGTAGGAATAATACTTGGATTGTTGTCACTTGTAGTAGTTTCCATATCCTTAAAGATTCCAAGTCTCGTCACATTATTTTTTATAACTCATTTTATTTATTTCTCTGCAACTATCATTCCTTACATGGCAGTATTAGTTAGAAGACTACATGACACAGGCAGAAGTGCTTGGTTTGTTCTTATTGGAATTATCCCTTTGATTGGACTGATTATGATTTACTTTCTTTGTTTGGAAAGCCAGGAAGGATCTAACGAATATGGTGATTACCCAATTTGAAGCCTTATTACTGGTAGTTTTAAATAAATCATTTGCTAACAGTTTATACTAATCTTACTCTTCCTGACTGACACTATCAAATTTTCCTATAGGTATTTCTGCTAGGAATCTTACGGCATGAACTTTATAGGGATTAGTTTCATTACGCTTATCTTCACGCCTAGCTTGAGTAATGATCGCATCGGTAATTCTCTTCATTGGCACAATTTTTGTTAGCAACTGGAATGAAAAATCGATTAGCTGTTCTGCTAGGTTAGGTTTTTGTGCTGTCTCCTCTAATTCTAAATGTCTCGTAATAATTTGCGCTGCTAGCTCTCTTACTTTTTTGGGATTAGAAAGTGACACTTTGCTTAATGTCGAATCAAAGCGACTGGCAAGTTCGGTATAACAAGAAATTCCTTTTCTCATTTCTGCCAGTTGATCACTGAAATCAATGTTAACAGCATCCAGAGTATCCAAGAGATCCCCCACACCTTCAATTTGACACTTAATTGTTAGTTGAATGATTCCATTGGCAATAGCCTTGGCTTCATTTGAGTCTTGCACTACTTCGCGGATGACTAAGCGAAAAACTTGTGCTTCAAATTCCTGTGCTTTAATTAAAAGCTGAGAGGTACAAAGGGGTCTTAATTGTTCGCGTTCAAAAAAAATTACTTTGGAAGCGATATCTTCAGCCAATGGTGTGGCTAAAAGATTTGGACTCGCACTATCTGTGGATACTACATGGTCAACTCTAGGAGGCAATAAACTTTCTCCGATAGCACTAAAATCTCGATCGATAGGAAACATCATTTCTGTAAAGGTATTTTTAAGATATTATATTAGGATACGAGTTCTTAGTCATGCCACTTATAAGTATTAAACAAAACCAGAAACTAATAAGGAGATCCTAAATATATCCAGAAATATCATAACAAATGTATAAATTAAAATTAATAATATTGGATACTTAAATGTTAATTATAAGCAAAATCTTTGGTGACTTTTTGCTACACTAATAAATCTTTACATTATTACCTCTATCCTTTGCATAGCTTAAGACTAGGCTAATATGTTATTATATTTCTTGAATATGATATCACAAAACTCAACCTTAAAAAATCTTCCAATTCTAGCTATTAGAGCTACTCACTATGCGGTTCTACTTTTTATTGTGCTTGGTTGGATTTTTGTAAAAAAAGAAATTTTAGTTATTCACATGGTAATGATTCCCTTGGTAATCTTACAGTGGAAAATTAATAACGGACGTTGTTTATTAACTGACTTGGAGCATTACTTAGTTCCTGCAGTCCCTGAGGAATCTGAAGAACAGTCCGAAGGATTTGTTGCGAGAATCTTGAAAACAGTTTTAAAGATTGAGTTAAGTCCTTCGCAACTTATGAGCTTCATGTATTCTGTAATGGCACTAAGCTTTTCAGTCAGCTTTGTAAAAGTTTTTATCCTTTAATGAATTACTATTAGGTGTCAGAAGAAAACGAGATTAAAGCTTTTCTTTATACAGTCGGCGAGGAATGTCTTAATGCTATTACTCATGGTGTAGGTGCACTACTAAGTTTAGTTGGCGCAATAGTTCTTATCGTCTATGCCTCGATTTACGGTGAGACTGTCCATGTGGTATCGGTCACAGTCTTTGGAGTGACTTCTTTTATCCTTTACCTTTTCTCAACTCTCTACCACTCACTATCTCGAACCAGAGCAAATTCCTTATTTCAAAAGTTTGATCATATTTCCATCTATCTACTGATTGCCGGAACCTATACTCCCATTTCACTGTGTATAATTAAAGGTACTCTCGGTTGGATCATGTTTGGACTTGTCTGGGGGATGGCGGTCTTTGGAATTATTTTCAAATCAATTTATGGTGCTAAATATGATCTTGTTAGCACAGTGCTTTACGTGTTGATGGGTTGGATTGTTGTAATTGCAATTAAAACTCTTTTTCAGAATCTAGCTTTAGGTGGCATTGCCTTACTAATCGGAGGTGGAGTATTTTATACCGCTGGCGTGTATTTCTACTTAAAAGGTGAAATTAATAAATGGTATCACGGAATTTGGCATGGCTTTGTAATGGCTGGAACTATCAGTCATTTTTTGGCGATGCTTTTTTATGTTATTCCTAGATAATTAATTTATTGCGTTGGGTACTAAGGGAGCCTATGATGTTTAGCAAATTAAATAATATTTAAAATTAAATTCTATGCTTAAAAATATTCTAATAATTTTTTCTATTTTTTTTAGCTGTCATCTTTCAGTTATTGCCGAAGAAAACAAGAAGTTTACAGTAGGACTAATAGCTCCTCTCTCAGGGGCATTAGCTGAATATGGCGTGGCAACCAAGAATTCCATAGAACTGGCAATTAAAGACCAGCCAGAATTATTCACAAATATAGAATTTATCATGGAAGATTCCGAGTGGGATCCTAGGAAGGCGGTGAGTATTTTTAATGATTTAGTTAATATTAAAAAAGTTGATTTGGTTTACAACTGGGGAAATCCAACTAGCGAAGCCTTAGCCTCGCTGGCTGAATCTCGCAAACAACCGATGATCGCCATGTCCTCTGATCCTAAAATTACTAAGGATCGTAAGTATATAATAAGAACCATCAACTCAGTGGAAGACTTTTCAAAGGTTTTAGTACCTCACCTAGTCAAAAAGCAGGCCAAGAAAATAGGTGTTGTAATTGTTGAGAATAGTTATGTTCAAGGGCTCTATGACGGTTTAGTAAAAAATCTACCAAAGGAGATCTCCCTAGAAATTGTTAATAGTCACCAAATGTCCGATCAAGATTTCCGATCGACGATTAGTAAAATTAAAACAAAGAAATACGATTATCTTGGGGTTTTTTTGATTTCCGGGCAAATCAGTACTTTTTATAAACAACTAGCAGCACAAGCAGTTAGTATTCCAACTTTCGGAGCAGATTTCTTTGAAAGTAAATCAGAGATTGATATGGCAAATGGTGGCATGGAGAATGCTGTTTATCCAAACCTTGGACTAACAGATGCTTTTAGAGTCAGATATCAGGAGATCTTTAAAAATGATTCGCAAATTACCTTTGCTGGAAATTCTTATGACATGGCCACTCTAATTGGACATTTGTTTAATGATCAAACAATGCCAGTTGCTGCCGAGGATCTCATGAAAAAATTACAAAGCATTTCGGAACAAAACGGAGTTGGTGGTAAATTTACTTATATTAATAATCTGACTGATGGACCTTACTACAAGTACCCTGTTCAATTAAAAGTTATTAAGGGCGGAAAAGTTGTTGAACTTAAAGACTAAAATAAATTGTTAGTTAACCTACAAGTATAGTTTTAATGCCTAAGCATTAGGCTGTGTCTGTTTTGGTTTGCAAAAATTATTGAAGGTTTTCCTGACATGAGATTGTTATCCGCATTAATCTTTTAATTACAATCATTATTGAAACTTCTAAAGTCCAGACATTCCTCTAAAATAACAGGAAGAAAAGTCCGGAGCAGAAGTGATATCATATGAGCGAACCGACTTTACTGGCATTTTGTACAAAACATTTTCTATCTCACCCAAAGTATAATCACCAGAAGTTGCAGTCCAACTATTTCTAGTTTTAGTGGCAACTTCTTTATTATTTATAATAATTTTGCCCAAGCCATCTTTGTAGATCACACCAACAGTCAATTTACTTTTAGAATTTGTGTATGTGTATGAACTTTTATCTCCGAGTAGCGTGTTTACTCGAGGGTGAATTCGGCAGTTTCCAATATTTTGCTCTTTTGGCCACATATTCATAGAATTTACTTCATTTTAAATTAAATCTTGCAGTGTAGATGAATGAAAATTTAATTTATTCAAAGAAATCTTAGAAATGCTTGTCACGAATTTCCAATGCTTGTTCAAGAACGCGATAAAGTCCTTGCTGAGCTGTTTTCTCAATAGCATCTAAAGTACCATTTGATTCAGCTCTCTGATAAACTTCGCCAAGTATAGATGCCGAAGCAACTCCCACTGCAATAACCGCAACGAGTCCTAAGATTTTTTTTGGTTGAGATTCTAAATGCTTCAGCAGACATTTAGAAAATGAGGCATCTTCTACGCGGTGTTCGATTCCATTAGAATCTTTCCATGACAAACTACTCCACTTGCCGGGGACACAATGAATGTCCGGAGTGAAGAATCCTCCAGCCGGAGTCCGTTCAAGTACTTTGATTTGGGTTTCTAGAAGAGCAATTCTTTCTCGTTCATCTCCAATGATCGCATTCGTGCATTTTAAGAGCCACCTTGTTCGGCCTAAATCTTTTGGCGCAGTACTGATGTTAATAATATTATCGCTAATTGGGTCCATAGAGTTGTTATGAAAAAACAATCAAAGCTGTTACAAAAATACTTCAATAAATCAAATATATTCGAGAAAATATCGAATTTTACGAAATAAATTAATCAATTTCCAACTATTTTGGCAAATCTAAGGACCAGGAGGTCTTACCTGGACCTAAAACCATTGCTTAGGATTAAAATTATGAGATTCTTTATCCAAATTCTGAAGCACTAATTATGTTAAATTACGAAAAAATATTACTAAATATTATCCTTCTAAGTTGTGCGGACGTTGCTAGGCAAATGTTGGATTTTTTCCTTATAGAATATTTTCCAAACAGTCGTTTCGCCATAAAAGATTTCGTTGCTACAATCTTTTCATCCAAACATTTAATTCCTAAATTTTAAATTACTGATATGGAATTAAGTAAAAAACTAGGCATCGCCTGGAATCATTTTTCAAACATTCTGTTTAACCCTGCTTGTCAGATAGGATTTAAACCTCATCCTGAAGGGGATCTAAAACATGCAGCGTTTGACCCAAGCAAGTTTGTCGATCTGCTTAGAAAGGATAGTAGTAAGTACTACTCTGTTAGATACCTAGGAAATTTTGAAGAAAGAAATCGTGTGCTTTCGGCACCTCTTTTGCTTTCGTATATTAATTCCGCAGATTCTTCCACCGCTAAGGAATATCAAACTAATCGGAGTATTCAATTTAGTCATTTACCTAGTTGGGGCCAAGAAATGATCCGTGAATTAGTCTGGGACAGGTACAACTCTTTTGATCCATTTGATCGAAAATATAATCCCACACTACATAGTACCTTAAAAAAACAGGAGCAAGGAATAGTGAGTGCTTTTCGTCAGCAGATAAATGACTATCGGAATCGAGAGCTCATTGAACGATCAGCAGAAAAAGATCTACATATCAGTACATTAGGGCTCGAAGCCTTTGCCACCCTTCCTCACTTTCAAAAATTTATTACCGCAGCTGAAGGTCTTCGTTACTCGGAATTAATTATTCGACAACATTTTATTCCACAAGCAACCGAATTCACGATTGGCAATTATGGCCCACTCGGAATAATCGCTTTAAAAACAATTAAGGAAGCTGTTCCCTTAATGTTTACTATTCAGTTAATCAATGATTGTACTAAGAATTTAGATCTAACGCTAGAACCAGCGGATCTAAAAGCATGGGCAAAGGAATTTACTAACCGACCTTGGAAGTTTTGTGAGTCCAAGGGTTTTAATAATATTTTAGTCCTACGATCTTTTATACAAGATAACAAAATTTCAGTGACAGCAGATGACTTGAAGAAATTAGCCAAAGAATGTTTTCTTCGAAAAGATCTACCAAAGTTTTTAAGAGAGTTTTTTCCTACCTATGTTGTGGCTCCTCAAGAACATCCGGAAATTAAAAGTGATATTTATGCTGAATTAAAAAGTGGATTGAATGCTGCGGTCACTCAGTATTTCTCCGAATTAAAACCTTCGGAAATAAAGCATTGGTCAAGGAAATTATTCCTAGCAGTTAGAAAAACTAGCATTGAATATACTGATGTCTTAGAAAGACTTCAGGCTGGAAATAGTCCCGAGCAAATCTATAACCAAGCTTATGTGGATATTTTATCTAATTCCCGCATTTCTTCACTAAGTGCATCCAAAAGGACCAACAAATTTGGATCGGAGGCCCCAGCTGGTGAAAGTGATTCCAAAAAAGTTGTTAGCAAACCTATAAACTCATATCAACTAAAATTCCATTTTAAATTTTCTGATCTAAAATTGGAATTCGAAGAAATAGTCTTTGAGAAAATAAAAAAAACTATTGATCGGATGAAGAAAGGGCATTTCGGACACATTAGATACCTTGGCGATTCTGTCTTAGAATCAAAACTTCATCTTTTAGCTGGCTATAGAATTTACTTTACAATATTAGGCAGAGACCTTCACCTCCTACATGTTGGTCCCAAAGGGTGCCAAGACCGCAATATGGAATATGCAAAGAAACTAGCAAAAACTCTCTGATTATTTCAATGAATAAATTAAAAGTGTTTGATATAGTAAGTCCATAAAGTAATTTTTGTAGGTAATTACTTTATGTCATAACTATAATTAGTTTCTCTTAATCTTCAATTACTAGTTCTCTAAGTCGTTGTTCAATACTTTCCAAACTCAAATGCTTTGAAAGTATTGGCCACTGCTCTAAAGATATCGCTGTTAGCGTTGCAACACTAAACGATATTCCAGAAATAATTGCTAAGCCAATCAAAATTAGAGGATACTCTTTAAGAGAAACGGTGAATAAAAAACAAAGAAATAGAATAAGAAAACCGACTATTTGTAATATTCTGATTTGAAACTTTTTCTTTTTTGTTTCATTGTCTGGACTTTTTAAAAACTTACGCAGATCATTTAAGGCTTTAACTTCTTGTAATCTTTGCTGATTTTCTTTCATCAGAGTCCTTCTAAAACAATTTATACCTTATACAAAAATCTCATCCACATGCTTATGAATATTCTCAGCAATTTTTCCCAGTGGCAGATGATTATTTTCAGTACCAAAAGGATCTTCAATTTCTTCGGCGATTAATTCCATCGAAGCCAAAATATAGAAGACGAAGGCAACAGCAGGAATTACTAGATAACCTAATGAAACGACATAACCGAAAGGGAGTGTAAGAACATAAATAAAAATAAATTTCTTAATAAATGAACTGTAAGAATGTGGTATTGGAGTATTTTTGATTCGCTCACAGGCTCCACAAATATCGGAAAAGGAATGAACTTCTTGATTTAAAACTATCAATTGATCACCAGTAATTTTTTTCTCTAGGTAAAGAGAATTGATTCTCTTGAAAATAAGCGCAGCAATTTGATTTGGGCCGTGCTTTTCTTTATCTAATGAATCAAATTCAGGATGCTCTTGTTCATCTAGCATGAAGCGCGTTTCACTAGACTGGAGATGATGCATCAAAGTGTCAGCAAATAAAGGAATAGTCTCTTGAAAAAAATTACGTGAAATTTTTTCTTCGGCGCCAAGCATAGCTTGCAACTTGATTGCCAGACTCCGACTGTTATTAACTAGTTGTCCCCAAAGCTTTCGGGCCTCCCACCAACGATCATAGGCAGTGTTGGTTCTAAAAACTATTAAGATTGAAATTACGAATCCTAATAATCCATGTATTTGAGGTAGATTTTTAATTTGGCTGGCAGACGATAGCTTTAGATATTCTAATTCCCAATATGCTATTAACCAAGAGTAAGCAGCGACTAGTAGTATTAATGGAAATAACTTGAGCAGAGTTTCAGAACGATGGAGGGAGAATGTGGCATGAAACCAATCTCGTGGATTATAAGCTAACATAATTAATAATAGTTTGTATGAATTTGATTCTAGAATAGAAGAAAATTCTGCTTTGCTCAATTAGGAGAATTTACAGGCCTTATTCAGCTACGATTAATATTAATGCTTAAGAAATCAAAATTTATTATCTCCAATCTTCTCTCCAACTGGAAAAGCAATGTACTTACGATGTTTAAAAATGGGAATAGTTTGGATTTCAGGCCGAATATTATGCAATAGATCTTTAAGATCTCGTACAATTCTGCGAATATCTTCTCCGCTGGGAATATCTACTTCCAAATCAAAATCGAATGCCCCCAAAGATCTTGTTAATAACTTAATATTACCAGTATCTTCGCAATACTTTTTTAGCTTAAGAAAACAATTGGCTGAGCTATCAGGCACAGAAATCAGGACTCGGTATTGTTGAACACTAAGTAAGTCTAAATTTAAACGATATCCAAATCCTAGTATTAAACCAGAGTCACGAAGAGCCTGTACTCTTCTTAGGAATGAAGTAATAGGTAAGTCACAACGTGAAGCTAGCTCCCGAAATGATTCTAATTTTGTTCGACTAAGTTCGATTAGAATTACTCGATCTCGCTGATCTATCGTAATCTGCTCCCCCACTGACCCTAAAGCAAATTGGGCGGTCTTTCTAACGCTACTAGCTAAATATCTTCGCCAGTAACGATACCGTTCCGTTCGAACAATAATTTCTTTCGCGCGAAAGATACCGGAATATTTCGCAGTCAAGTTATCAAGAAAAGAAATTACTTCTCGGGGGTGACTAGCTACTACGTTAAACATTAAGTCATATTTGGCACCAACTTCTGCCACCCAACTAACCTTAGCATGTTTTATTAATTCATTAAGAAATGATTCGATTAACTTTGCTTCACCTTCTAGTGAGACAAAAAATCCATGTTCGACTAAGCCGAGCCTAGCAAGGTCAATTATTGTCGTTCTTCCAACGATGACACCACTTGCAATTAGATTTGTTAGATGACGCTGAACTGTAGAGCTATGCAATCTAGTCTTACGAGCTATCTCTGGCACAGTTTGATCAGCTGATAATTCAACTGTAGCTAGAATTCTCTTTTCTTGATCGGAAAGTTTCATATTGATCCGTTTATTAGCATGAAAACGGATCATATGCACTAAGTTTTGCGCTAATCGACATAAATCAATTTTAATAACTCGATTAACTTTATTAGGAACTAAAAGATGGGACCAAATCAACAACAAACTTCAGAACTTAAACCGGCTCGAATGCCATGCAATCATAACTTACTGGCAATCAGTCATCTGGCGGCACTTCATGAATATGGACTAACCGCAGCGGAGGCTTGCTCGGCAGCAGGAGAGATTATTGCCAAAGCTTTTGCAATGATCAGCTCAAGCAATAACTTACAAGCTAAAGGCATTGGTGACTTTGTTACAGAGATTGACCTCCAGTCAAATCAAGTAATATTAGAAATTCTTAAAAAAGAGACTCCGCAAATTATAATTATTTCTGAAGAAGATCTTGATCATAATTTTAGAAGGGAACAACCTTCTTGGATAGTAGATCCATTAGATGGAACTTCTGCCTTTCATTTTAAAACTAATCCGAAACATCCAGCAGTAATGATCGCAATGCAGAACAATCTACAAATTGAAATAGCGATAGTGTATCTACCGATTACAGAAGAATGGTTTTTTGCCGTAGCTGGTAAAGGCTCATTTTACTATTCAAAGAATGAAATGGAAGATCTCCGGACAAATAATCTTTCAGTTGATTTGCAAACTTCTTGGGTGGCATTAAACCATTATGGAGATTGTCAGTATGAAACCAGCTTCTTTAATAATCTTCGAAGCAACTTAAGAACCACGGACGGAGCTGCGATGGTTACAGTAGAACCTCCTCATTCTTCGATTGCTTGTCGTATACTTTTAGCTGATGGGCCTGTTGCTGTAATCCACGATAACAACTCTGCAAAAATAAAACAGGAGATTTGGGATATCGCTCCAATTAAATTAATTGTGGAAAATGCAGGTGGAGTTATTCTACAATCCAATGGCAATACATATCAACTAGATAGTACTGGTCCAATTGTAATTGCTAGAAACAGAAATTTGGCAGAGAAATTAATTGAACTTGGACAGAAAGACCCATTAAGAATTAATGTAATCACCGATGATCATGCAGAAATGACTATGATATCATAAAATCAGCTTTTAACATCTGACCACTTCTATAATAGGAAGTGGTCAGTAATAAGCAGATGTTTATTGAAACTATTTTTTTAGGATATTAGCCACCAGATACTTCTACACTATGAGCTTTAAGTAGATGAAGAGCAATGATTTAATAAGTTGTTGAAAGACAAAAAACTTTTTCTTCCAACAGAAATCGATTCCTTGAATCTTTATATAGAAATTACGCTAGGCCAAGAATTGTTAAGTCGCTAGGCATAGCAAGATTAGATCTAAATAAACATTTTAGGGATAAGAAAAAAAAGAGTAACAGGATTACAAGGCTTATAAATAGTGAAATAATTAGAAACTTAATCAACTTATCAATTTGAAAAACAGATTTCATGACTTCGATTTCGGGAGATTGAACAATTAGAAACCAACCAAGATCTCTGATCCCCCGACTAATTTCAAAATTATTCAGAACGGAAAATGATTTAGTATCAGATACAACAACATGATTAATGTAATGTTTAAACTCATTGGATTTCATGATAGTAGTGCCATGAAGTAGACTACTCCCGTCTTCCAATACTTTACGTTTAAGGTCGGTGCTGAAAAGAACTTTTCCATCACTATTAAGCAGACTGATTTTCTGATTTGCTCTCACAGCAAAAAACTTCAGTTTGTCTCCTAGGCTTTTGAGATCGATTAATACCTTAATAACACCTAGAAAATTTCCTTTTGAGTCTATTATGCTTGTGCTCAGATCGAGGGCATAAGTGTTTGAGCTTTCATCGAATGCTACAGTACGAAGATATTTTCCATTGTCTTTGGACTTAGTCCACCAATCTTCATTACTTTGAAGATAATCACTTGTTTTATTTGTCTGCGCAACATTTATACCATACTGATTAGTTATAAATATTTCTGGCTAGATCAAATAGCCATGCTCCTCTTTATCAGAGTCGGGTCTCATCATCGAGTATGATTAGAATCATGAAGTATAGTAATGAAAGATCATTTCTCTTAAGAATTAAACTGTACGTATGCTTGTTAGAACTACTATTCTTAATTACTTATGGATGTTTATTATAATCTCTAAGTATTAACCTGAGAGAAGTGTCTTTGGAGAAGTAGTTCCAGGCCCAGTGAATAAAGATAATTAACTTGTTGCGGACACTGAGAATTAACATTAAGTGTAGAAACATCCAAAAAAACCAAGCAATAAAACCTTTAAATTCCAGAAAGGGTAAATCAACAATCGCTTTATGCTTACCTATCGTCGCCATAGTTCCTAAATTGGTATATTCATATTCTCGACGCGACTTGCCAAGCTTTTCACGTTGCATGTTTCTAGCTAAATTCTTTGCTTGATTTATAGCTACATTTGCTAATTGTGGATGGCCATTTGAAAATCTTGGAGTTTCCATTTGGGCAATATCACCTACCGCATAAATCTGATCAAAACCATTAACCTGATTATAACGATCTACCTGATATCTGTTATTCTTAATTACGGCAGACTCTAAACCATTAACTATGTTTCCCTTAACTCCAGCAGCCCAAATTACAAAAGAGCTTTTTATTGTTTCATTAGTGTTTAGGGTTACGGTAGTCCCATCATAATCTTTTACAAAAATACCAGTCCTGATTTTAACATCAAGTTCTAATAAATACTCTCGGGATGCAGCTTTTGCATAATCACTCATGTTATTTAGTGTTGCTGGACTACCTTCCAATAACTGAATATTTAGCAAATTAAAATCTATCTTTGGAAAATCTTTCGGTAAAATATTCTTCTTGATTTCAGCTAGTGAGCCTGCAAGCTCTACCCCGGTTGGGCCACCTCCGACAATAACTATATTAGAAAGCAGCTCTAGTTCCTCCTGATTTGCTGAAATCCATTTTTCAAAATTTAGTAATAGGGCATTTCTGATTTTAATAGCATCATAGGTGGTTTTGAGGCCATAGCAATATTGCTCGATACGCGGATTGCCAAAATAATTAGTCTGACAGCCTGTCGCAATAATTAGATAATCATATCCAAAATCGCCCAAATTTGTGCAAACCTTTTTTAAAGTCGGGATGATTTCAGAAACTTCTGCCATTCTAATTTGCAAATTACTTCTTTTTTGGAAGATTTTCCTTAGTGGAAAGGAAATACTACTTGGTTCAATTTGAGATGTAGCAACTTGATAAAAAAGAGGTTGAAACTGATGATGATTTAACTTATCAATTAACAATATCTCAAAATAGTCTTCTGATAGGTTCTCGACTAATTGTAGTCCGGCAAAACCTGCTCCGATAATGATTACTTTTGATTTCTTATTGATCAAGGCTAATACCAATCTTATAAAGTTAAAATAACTAAAGCTTTTAACTTTAGAATAAAACAAGGTTATTAAATAACTTTGCAATCAAGACATTCTAACTATAGCACACTAATTATTTGCCAATTATTAAGGTCTCTGTGCATCAGAATTATGTTGTAATCTTAAATCAGTTAACTTATTACTTTTACTTGTAAAACTACCATATTTTGTCGATGGCCGAATACTCTAATCCATTTGCCTTAGTGCTTGATTTCACGCCGGATCTCACAGCGCAGCAAGTAAACAAATCCAAGCTTTGTCCTGAGATAGCCTGGATTTTATATGACAAGGTTAATCAACAAATTATTAAACGTGCTCACCATCAAATCAATCTGGATACTAATCAACCTAAATCTCAAATCTTTTCCTGTGAATATTTTATAGAAGATATTAATAAACTTTTTCAAATTTATTTATATCCGGAAGTAGTTGTAGAAGATCATGTTTTTTTGAGCCAACTTAATAAAAACATCTTAACTCCCAATTTACAACTTGAAAAAACTAGTCATTTTTCAGTTTTAGAAGATTATCAAAGAAAAACTGACCTGGCCTATGCATCCCTTGAAGATGTGCTACTAAGTCTAGGTCAAACAGAAAACAATCAAAGATTAACAAGCCTTACAACTAGAACTAATAAAATTTTAGAATATTATTTAGAGTCAATTGCTAGAAAGGAACGGGAACAGCCTTATTCTCGGGTACCCCGTGAAATAAAAACTAATAGCTTTGGTATTTGGAAAATTATTTGTCACTATTTTCTGGGACTATCACTCATGAGTCTCTTCATACTTGGCCTATATTTATTATTTAGCAATGAAATTATCACGGCAATTATTTATTTAATGATTGCCACCGTAACAAGCGCTTTTATCTTTAAACACTTAAGGAGATAAAATGCTGATTGATGAAATTCTAAAATCAAAGCACTCATTATACTTATACTTGTCAAAAGAACCTTCCATAGAATTGCTTCAGAAACTATTAATTCATCGTGAGCATTATCAGCTTGATCTTCAAATTATTTTCCGGGAAGTAATCACGAATGATCGCAAAATTAAGCTGCTGGAATCGATTATCAAATTAGGAAGCCTTGTATATTATCTTAATGATTTGAATCTAATATCAAAATCAATTACAAGCTTTGCAATTATCGATTTTCAGCAAACTTATGATTTATCGATAAATTACTCAGAGTTAAACCAAGAAAAAATTAAATTGCTGGCTGATCAATTTTATCTGATCAGGGGCAATAGTGAATTAATTTCCAAGGAATATTTTTATAAATTCCCTCTAATAAGTTTCTATACCTCCAATTCTGAAGTCTTTGCTGGAACAGAAGTTGACTATTTCTGGCAAGTACAAGACTTGCCCACAAAAGTAAAAGTTTATTTATGGGTTAATAATCAACCAGCTGAACTTAATGGTACTGGAAAAGTTAAAGTAAACTATAAGCAATTACTTAAACTACGCGTCTATTCTCCAAATGAATTTTGCTTTACTCGAGTAATTCCAATCAGTGTTGTACCGAATGAGACAATCTCATTTTTTGCTGATCGACAAATAGTTTTTTGTAATGATAACCAGGCAGTGCTTTATTGGCAGTGCCCACTTGACTCAGAGAATACTCTAAGTGGTGTTGGAAATGTCCCAGCTAATGGCCAACAAACCGTCCAATTAACAGCTGATACAAACTACACGCTTACAATTAAAAGCAAACAGGGCATTTTTCAAAAAAACCTTGTGATTAAGTATTCCGATATTAAGCAAAATCAATTTGTAAATGTACATATTACTGCTCCAATTATGACTGAGCCAAAAACTTATCCGATAGCAAGCCAACTTGCCAAACCAAATTATACAAACCTACCAGCCTTTAATTTGGCTTATACTCCGACAACGCTAGAACATTCAATTCACACTCAGCAATTAAAGATTCTACCTCCAAGTATTAGTAAATTAGATTTAAATACTCAGACTTCTCAACTTTTCAGTCAAGTTGATGTCGATCTTAATCCAACAAAAATTTTAAACAACGTTAGAGGAATAAAATAATGTACCTAATCAATCATTTTATGTGGTGGTGTGCTGGAGCAAATATAGAAATCTTAAAGCGCTATCCAAGCGATCATGCCAAGTATTTTGGAATGGGCCTGACTATCTTCCTTACATCATTAATGGCTTTTGGTGCCGGAGGTTATGCATTTCATACGGTATTTGAAGATGATCAAAAAGCAATTTTATTTGGTATGTTTTGGGGTCTAGTAATTTTCAACTTAGATCGATACATCGTTAGTACAACCGGCAGAGGAGATGGAACTCCCAAGATTACTTTTTCTGAAGCGATCACTGCTTTCCCTCGTTTAATGATGGCGATTCTACTGGGATTCATTATTTCTACACCTCTAGAGCTTCGTATTTTTCAAAGCGAAATTGAAATCGAAATTAGTGAGGAGAAAAGTCGAAACTTAGAAAAGAATACTGAGAAGTTAAATGTTAATGATCAGAAAATCGGTGAATTAAAAAATGACATTGAAAATTTAAATTTAGAAATTGCTGAGCAAAGAAAGTTATACAATACTTACCGAGATGATTATATTAAAGAGGGGGATGGTAGCGGCGGGAGTGGAAAAGTAGGTATTGGGTATCGCTACCAAGACAAATTAGAAAGATTTAATCAATTTAGATCGGAATTTGAAACATTTAAGAAAGAGCGTGAGTTCGAGATTGAAGATAAACGTAATAAAATCCTAGCTATTAGCAATAATAAAGAACAAACAAAGCAGACACTAGATGAAACTTATGGCAAAGCTGACAAGCTTTTATCTAAGATTCAAGCCCTGCATCGAATAACCGAGAGAGATCAGGTAGCTTTTTGGATTAAATGGTTAGTTACAATTCTATTTATTTTTATTGAAGTTTCTCCAGTGCTTTTTAAAATGATGTCAGAATCTGGTGCTTATGAAGATTGGTTATATAGCTACAAAAATCAACAGAAAGAAGCTGCTCGCGTTTTAGAGGCCAAGGCTAAAATTGAAGCTGATTATGAAATTGAAATTACTAAAATTAAAAATCAAGAAAGAACCGATCAGGAATTAAAACTGAATCGAGAAATTCTTAACCAGATTTATGAATCGCAGTTAAAGGTTGCTAAATCACAACTTCAAAATTGGGAACAAACAGAGGTTAACAAAGCAGAGGTTAACAAAGCAGAGGTTAAGAAAACTGTTTAATGAACTGGAGAACTTTAAACAATAAGCTTTCGATTCCTTTTTTATTAGGCTGCCTAACGACGTTGATCCTTGCTCTTTTATTCTCTGGCTCAGAATTAGAAAAAAGTATTGGTGTAAGTTCTAGCAAAATTACTAGCAAGCTAAGCTTACCAAAAATTAGTTTTAATTTTTCTGATTTTTCAAAGGAATCTGCTCCTAATATATCTGCTAAACCTAACTTAGATTTAAACATAGGGGAAGATGTAGGAGAAGTGGCGATAAATAAAAATGAAAATAATTTACCAAATGAGATATCAGGTAATATTAATATTCCAAATCTCGAAGACTTAGGTTTAACAATTAGCGATGCTGCTGCCAAAACAGCTCCGCCTAATTCCTTAAAAATTTCCGAAGATAATAAATACTTAGAACTACCTGTAGATCCTACAAGTAATTTAGAACCAAAACTTAATCTTCCAAAATTAGCAAATAGTGTAACAAAAAATGAAGAGTTTCTCGAATATGAAGGGATTGGCACAAAGTCTAAGCCAATTGATTCTATACAGCAAAAGGCTCAGATCGAAAGACTTACCCACTTTAATTCTGCAAACCAAAACATTAACGACTTTTATTTCTTTGATCAGCAATTTCTACCCAAAAAATACACTCCTGCAGAGAAACAATTACTAACTACTCAAATTGCTGAAAAAACTACTCGTCTTAATAACAACTATCAGTCTTACTTACAAAAGATCACGGGACGTGAAAAAATAACTTTTCAAAAGGATCATAAATACTGGGAAGAGCATTTAGGACTTGATGGAAAGTTTCTAAGGGAAAGTTACTCCAATGATTTAGTCTTGAAAAATTCATTTGATAAGATTAACGAAAGAAATATACTTTTAACAAAGTTAAAAAATACTTCCTTACTAAGTTCAGCCCTAGTGGGGGTCTATAGTGATGGATCTGGCGGCACGCTATTTATTGATTCCGCGAAAGCAACATCTTTTAGGTTAACACTAAGTATCTTAAGAAATGCTAGATACGTCAGTGCCTCAGAAATTAGTGGTGAAGCAAGTCTAGAAAAGGGATTAGGGCTTTTTATCAAAAGACATGCCAAAGTTAGCAATCCAAAGCAAATAGAAACTGCTAAGATTTTTTTTAAGCTCGGGGAACAAGCAATTATAATTTCCAATTCTAATACGGACTATCTTTTACCACTTGGGGTAAATTTAGATGGAATTTATCGTAAGATTTTTGATTCTACTGGAGAGTTTTATTTTGCTAGTATTATGGAAGATCAAACTGCCGAAGGTAAGTTTTTTATGCAGTCTTTAAATCCTCAAAAAATTAATACTGATAGCAACATTCAATATCAAATAGGACATCGGTATCTAGAAGGAAAAGAACTAGTCCGCGACTATAATAAAGCATTTTTTTGGTTACAAAAATCTGCTTCCAACTCTAATCCTTTAGCTGATTTTGATCTCTTTCAAATTTATCTTTATGGCTTAGGCCAGACAAAAGATGAAGTTAGTGCTGCTAAACATCTAGATCAAGCTAGAGCCGCGAATCTCTCTGCCGCACTAGTACATAGTGGGGTGGAGCATTTAAAAGGTGAAATCTATCCTCAAAATTATCAAAAAGCATTGGCGGAACTAAAACAAGCAAAAGCACTTAACAATCCTAATGCCAATTTAATGTTAGCCTTAATTTATCTAAATGGCTTTGGAGTTAAACAGGATATTCCAGAAGCTTTGAAGCTGCTTGAGATTGCCAGAAATAAAAATGTTATTGAAGCTTACTCTATTTTAGGTGATATCTATCAAACCACTCAATATGGTATAAAAGATCCAATCAAAAGCTATGGTTATTACCAAAAAGGTTATCAAGCTGGCAACCCAAATGCCTCATTAAACTATGCACTTCTGCTAATTAAATCGATTGATCAACCTACACAATCAGAGGGACTGCGAATCTTAAAATATTTGGCTGAATCTGAGCATCCAGGAGCTCTGTTTCACTATGCCAATTATTTAATTTCTAAATTAGGTAAAGAGGATAGTCTAGAAGTTCCGCTTGATTACCTAAAAAAATCGGCCTCTCAAGGACATATCGACTCGTATTATTTATTAGGAGTTTTCTATGAAAGTCCGAGACTAAAAAATAATTACCCTAAAGCTCTGCACTATTACAACAAGGCAATTTTAGGTAATCACCCTAGTGCCTATCATCGTCTTTCAGAGCTTTACCGAGAAGGCAAAGGAGTTCCCCGAGATCTAGAAAAAGCAGATTGGCTTCTTAAGAAATCAATTGATTTTGGATCTCTTTCAGAGGGCCCAAATATTTGAGCAGAGACTTAAACTTCCAAAAAAAATTATTCATATTCTTGTATGCTTTAAAAAATGAATATAATTTCCTTCAATATAAATCTTCATTTCGGATCATTAAATACTAATAATCTGATGTTCTAAAGTTTTGTTAAGCATTTAAGCATCTCGATTCTTTAAATAATCAACACAACTAGTATTGGCAAAGTGATAAATCTCTCTTGAACTTCTGCCTTTAACAAAAACAAGATAAGGTCCAGTCTCGCAAATACTATTGGAAAGGTAGGGATCTTGATTGGTATAGTTTACGAAGAAATTAACCTTAATACCTGCAATACTTGGGAAATTGGTTTTGATAAAATCTTCTATTTTAGTAACCTCAGTTTTAGCAATCTCTTCGGGAGAATATCTGTTATGCTTAAAGTCCAAATCCTGGGGAGAAGTTAGAATCATTAAATTTAGATTACCTGGCCGTTCTTTTCCACGAACCGCACTGCCAAAAAACGTGACTCCTTCCATAATTGAAAACTTTGCAAACAATACTTTCGACATGTTTTCGACCAGTGTTGTTCTAGTTAGTAGCTGTCGATTAGAGCACCGAGTTGCTACACTGGGATCTTTGCTAATCCAGTCTTTATACTGAACTAGTGCATCAAAAACTGACTCTCCCTGAGCATGGCCTTTACGAATAACCGATGATTCGTAAAGACTTCGAAGTTGACTCGCAGGACTTAATTCAGCTATTCGATCAACAAGAGTTATAGCTTGGGAGGGAGCAATATGAGCTAATACGGGCAATTTTCTAGTTGTATTTAACATCTCACTGACCAATCTTAGGAATCATTCTCTATGCTTCTAGGCAACCAATATTGTTACAAAATTATTACAAATCAAGATTTAACAGGCATAACATTGTTAATTTTTGTAGATTCTTGGCAAACTACTTACTAAGGCTTGTTTTTAAATTCTATCGATACGAGTCGATGAGTTTTAAATGGTCATTTTGATAATTGCCTAGTATAATTTTATATTTTCTCAATCCCCGCCACTATGACAAAAATTCTTTGCAGTCTTTATTTTTTAATCTTCCCGACAATACTTCTGGCAATTGACCTCACACCTACAAACGAAAAATTTAAAGTAGGTGTAATTGCACCACTTACTGGAGGAGTGGCCGTCTGGGGCAAAAGTGTCCGTACCGCTATCGAAATTGCAAATCTTGAATCGAAAACCCCTGCTGAATTATTTTTCCAAGATGAAGAAACCTGTTCGCCAGCTAAAGCTTTAAGTGCCTATCAATATTTAGTTTATGTGGAAAAGGTACAAATGCTTGTAGCCTCTTGCTTAGAAGGTGCTCAAGCAATAGCTCCGTTAGCAAAAAAGGATAATATCCCTTTTTTCATTTCAGGAAGATCTTCCGCAGATTTTCAAGCAAAAAATCCCAACGCCTTATCATGGTTATCATTACTAGATTACGAAGGATTAGCTATTAGTAAATTAGTCGCAAAGAATAAATGGAAGAAAGGTGTAGCCTTAGTCTGGGATGGATACTTTGGAGTGCAATTTGCCGCAGCAATTAAAAATGCAATTGACAAGGAGCCCCTTGATTTTGATTTTAAATCGGTCGAACTAAGCACCAACGCCGTACCAAATGCTACCGAGGTTCAAGCTTTACTTCGAACTAAACCAGAAGTTGTTTTTGTCATGACATCTGAACCGACTGCAGTATTTTTCATTAGACAACTTCGGAGCTTTGGGTATCAAGGTTCCATTATTATTCAATCCAGTATGCTACAAACTTACGATCTCAAAGGTCGGAAAGCATTCTTGGGGAGCATTCAACAAAAGTTTCCGGTAAATCAACAACGCTTTACTGAAATTCAAACAAAAATAAAAAAACTCCTTGGGGAAGATGTCGCTGATGATTTTGTTTTTTCCTATGATGGTTTTTCAATGTTATTAACTGAAGCTAGTATATGTCAGTCGGAAAAAGCGATGGATTTAGAAAGATGTCTTAACACCAAGATTCGCAATGAAGCTTGGCGCGAGGGTGCTTCTGGTAAATTTAAAATTATGCCTGATGGTTCAACAGAGCGACCAATGATTTTCAAAGAAGTTACTGAACATGGCTTTCAAAATATAGATTAGTTTTAGCTACCCTATCACGATTTAAAAGCTTAAGTTCTCCTTTTAGATATTGATTAGTACGTTCATAAATAAAGAGTTCCTTTCCTAATCGAAGACCTCATTATTATAAAAATAAAGATAGTGCGTTCCAAAACTTAATTCCCTGAAGGAAATTATATTTACAGGCTTGGTTTTTTAGGAAGTGCGGAAGGGCCGGGGAAATTGCAAAATGCATTTTTAGTTTTTGAGAATTATAATATCTAAGCGAAATTAATTATTCTCTTTATGCTGGAATACTCCTATTAACTGAAGTAGTTAATCTGATGCAGCTACTTTACCCATTTTAATTACGGCGTCGTGCGATATTTTAACATCTGCCTGCACTGGTCGAATGGCCACATCTCCCATTAACTCCTTGTTAGGTATTGGACTAGGGCTAGGACTATTCATAGGCATCTCTCCCATTTTAACTGATTCACTTGGAACTTGTGTTATCTCTGGTGCTTTGACCTGATCCTCCGCTATTGCCATAGTGCTAAGTCCTAAAAATGTACAAACTATAGCAAGGAAGACTGAGCAGATCTGCCTTAATTCCTCCCAGAAACTTTTTTTAAACTTAATTAATCCACTAATACTAATCTCATAGCGTACACAAAGCCTCTTATTCCCTCGATTCTTTAATATCGTTTCTGCTTGCTTCTTTGTTAGAGCTGATAGGTTTATGACGGTATGAACACAACTGTCGCAATGTCGGGCAGACTGATTTCCTTTCATTTTATCCCAAGACTCGTGACATGGTTCCTTAATTGTAATTTGATCAATTATTTTTAATGATTTTGTTTGTCGCATATAAAGAATATAAAAATTAAAATATGTTACTTATTCAACTTTAGACAGGCACTCTATAAATTAGTTCGTTTTTATTATCGAATTTAAATAAGTTAATCTTAAGTCTTTAAGTGCTAATTATCTTACTTATAAGCCATTGAAAAACTTAGTGTTTTGGATTAAAACAAATAACACAGTAGTCCAGTCTTTTAGATATGAGCTACATTTCAGAACTATTTAAAACTCACCTCGAGAGAGACCAGAATACCGATGTTAAGTTATCAACATGGCTATCATGCTGGAAATGCGGCTGATGTCCTTAAACATTTCATCCTATTTTTAGTACTTCAGTCTCTAAAAAAAAAGGATACGCCTTTTCATTTCTATGACACCCATGCGGGAGCAGGTGCTTATAGCTTAGAAAGCAGCGAAAGTTTAAAAACTGGAGAAGCTGATTCAGGTATAAAAAAACTTTTACAGCTGGCCGAGCAAAGCTCAACAGGGTTACCATCAGAAATCACGCTTTGGCTAAAGACTCTCGATTTAATTCAAACTCAAGCAAAAGATACTAAGCTTTACCCTGGTTCTCCTTATTGGGCTCAGCATCTGATGCGCGAACAGGATAGGGCGACTCTATTAGAATTACATCCCATTGAGTATCAAAAACTGCGTGATTGGAAAGCGCGAGATAAACGAATTAAAACTTTCCCAGAAGATAGTTTTAAAGATTTCAAATCACACTTACCTCCGCGTGCCGCCCGTGGTGTGATCTTAATTGATCCCCCCTACGAATTAAGGAGTGATTATCTAAATGTTACAACTTTACTAGTCGAATGCCTGAAACGATTTGCTCATGGAATATATTTAATCTGGTATCCAGTTGTGGAACGAGGGAATGAAATCACCTTACTCCGACAGATTAAGGATCTACAAATCCCAAAAACTCTTTTGGTGGAAATTAATTTTAGAGCAGAACGCTACGGCTTAGGGATCGCGGGAACTGGGTTGATTATTATTAACTGTCCTTGGCAAATTGACTCCCAAATTAATTCAGCACTTCCATGGCTAGCAAACAATTTAGGTGATATTGCCGCCGCAAATTATAGAATAGATTGGCTTGTTCCAGAAAGCTTAAGTTAATTACTAATTGTTTTTGCTGGATTACCAACCGCGGTGGAATTCGAAGCTACTGGTTTTAGCACAACAGCACCGGCTGCAATATTCGAATAATCTCCAACGTCCCTTGCAATAATTGCGCCCTCTCCTATCCAAACTTGTTTTCCAATGCTTACTGGAATAAATTGTCCCTCACATAATTCTTGCTGATCATTACGCTGATGTTGATGTAAACCAGAAATAATACTTACTCGACTGGCAATTTGTGTGCCTTCAGCAATTTTTACTGCCCCAAAGCAACAATAACTTCCTATGGAAACTTTTGCACCAAGACTAACCTCGTGATGAGCAAAAATACTTCCATAACCAATAACGCAATCTCGGGCACAGTTATTTAATACCAGACGATAAAACTCTCGTCGCAAATAAATTCCCGTTAACCCCGGAAACTGTGCTAAAAATTGAGAGAATCCAGGGAACGCTCGCTCTTTACCAAATAAAGCAGAGTTAACAAGATAAACAAAATATACTGGTAAAATAAAAATCCGTGTGATCAATTGAATAGTATTTTTAAGACATTCTTTCATAATTAATCTATTAACTAGTGCCTGCTTTTAGAAACAAAGAGTTAAACATCTTCTCTCTTCGCCCTAATGAGTAATGTTCAATTAAGTGCTGCTTTAGATTGAGCGCTAAAGTATCTCGCAAATCTTGATTTTCTATTAAATCGGCGATTCGCTCCGCTAAAATAGTAACATTATCTAGTGGGAAATGCAGTCCGTTAATTTTATCCTGGACAACCGTACTATGTTCGACGATATCACTGACAATCACAGCATTATCACATGCACCAGCCTCTAATAAACTATTAGGAAGTCCTTCAATTGAGGAAGCACTTAGAAAGATATCAAAATAATGCAAAAAAGGTTTTACATTCTTTTGATAACCTAAAAAAATAATTTCCTCTGATAAACCTAAAGAATGGCTAAGTCTTTCTAAATTCTGACGTTCCGAACCGTCTCCCAAGATCAAGAACTTCCAATTTCGTACTTTCAATTTACTACAAGCAAGAATTAAAACATGAACTCGCTTCTCAATTTCTAATCTGGAACTTGTTCCTAAAATTATTACATTTTTTTCTTTTTCTAACTGCTGCTCTAATGAAATACTCATTTCATTAATATCAATTGCATTTTCAATGACAGTTATTCTATGACGAATTAACTTGAGATAAGGATGTCTAATTAATTGCGCTGGAGACACAGCAATTATTTCGTCGAACTTAAATACTAAAAGTTTATCAAGATACTGATAACATTTTAATTTTAATGACTGACTAACCCATCCATGAATAGTACTAATTCGTTTTAACTTCAGATTAAAACTCGAAAATAATCCATAAAAATTTGCTTTATAACCATGAAGTGAGAGTATGCCAACCTCTTCCTCAAGTAGAATTTTACGAAGTTTATTTAGTGTTTGAAAATCTAATCGACCACGACAGCCCAGTTCCATGACTTTTGTCGATAATTCTTGATCAATCAAAAGTGCTACTGGATTATTAGCTTCTATGCTAATTAGTATTACTTCGAAATCATCTCGATGTAAGCAATTAACTATTTTTGCTATATTTGTAACCATTCCACCAAAACCATTGGTACTGTATATTAAGGCTACTTTAATTTTTTTCATGAATAATTAAGATTTAGAGTAATCAAGACTTAATCATTTTTAGCAAAAAAGCTTTAATCTTAACATCACAAATATACTCTGGCTAAAAGAATAATGTCTTAGCACTTAAAGTAATAATTAATAGACCAACAATAATCATTAGTGTTTTTGCTTTAAGCTTTTTACAGAGCAAGGCAGCAAAGGGGGCAGCAAATACACCGCCAAAAATTAATCCGGCAATAATTGTTGCCATTCCACTCAGGTTCTCCCAATTATGAAGCCCTAAAAAAACAATAAAAGATAGTGCAGTAAAAAATGCTACAAAAAATTCCGCGAGATTAACCGACCCAATTGCATAACGAGGAGTCCAACCCGAACTTAATAAAGTACTATTTACAATTGGCCCCCACCCTCCACCTCCAATAGCATCAGCAAATCCTCCGAACAAAGCTAATGGAAATAATCTTTTTGGTTTTGGATTTAGAACTTTCTTTTTAAATGCCTTAAAAATAATTACAAAACCCATGATTAACAAGTAGCTAGCAATGTAAGGAGTTAGCCATTTACCATCAATTATCGTAGATAAGTAGGCTCCAAAGATTCCGCCAATTACACCTGGCAAAACTAAGCGGCGAAATAGTTTTTTATTCACATTCCCCAATTTATGGTGCATTAATCCAGAAACACCAGAAGTGAAAATTTCAGCAATATGCACACTTGCGCTTGCTATTGCTGGAGATACTCCTGCGCTAAGTAAAAAAGTAGTCGAGCTAACTCCGTAGGCCATACCAAGGGCCCCATCTATCATTTGGGCACAAAATCCGACGACCGCGTAAATCCAAAATTTTTGATCAAGAAATAGGCCTAAAATACTGATATCAAAGTCTGTAAAGTAGACAATTATCAAGAGTCCAATGACTCCTATTAATAAAATTAGTTTGTTAGGAAAGAAATTGAACATCTAGAACTATACTAAAGTGTGCTTTAAGATTATTAGAATTAATGAATAAGGTTGGCAGACTATGATAATTATCAATAATAATAAACTGCATGGACATTATTAAGCTCTTTAATTAATAATGCATTTAAAACTAACTATTTTAACATCATGACAGATCTAAATTTTTTTAATCTTGAGTATACCAATAATATTTTCAATCTTTGTAAAGTTCCATTTGAACAACGACAAGACAACTGGGTAAACTCTTTCTTTCAGTTTATACCGACCGCTAGTATGACTTGCGGAGATCCTCAAATTATTACTGGACCTGATAAGTTTCCTTACTTTGTGCTAAATTTACCAACTCCGGGGATCTCGTTTGAAGCATTTTCAGTCATACATTTATTAGATTATGTTACTGAGAATGGATTAGGAATTGTGGTTAATCCTCAGACTAACAGTCAGCCTGATTGGATATTTTCAGCGGGAGATCTTTGGAACTTCCGAGAAACAAACATATTTATTCATGATCAAGCTCGTTGGGAAAATTTAAATGCTGATGAGAAAAAGGCAAATCTCACAGAACGAGAAGTTTTATTAGCCCAACCAAGCCAGACCTATCTGCCGACTTATATTCGCCGAAATATTTATCACACCTTACGCGAAAAATTTGGAGTTATAGAACCCGCAGTGTTCTTGATGACTGATATGACTTTAAGTCCTTCCATGAATTTGGTCTTTAATATCTTTATCGAAGAACATGAGCCCGCTAAAATTCAAGATATCACCAATTTTTTAGCTTGGTCATTACCGAGAGATTATGGACTAGTGGGGATTGATCGCACTTCAGAATTAGTTAGTAAATTTGAGCCCCTTTACAGTGAGTCCAAAAAATAAATTACTTTAATAAACCAAGGATTATGCTTGGAATCACTATTTATGTTGTTTTTAGCTATGCAAACTTGGATACTTGTCTGCCATAGCTTTCTTGTCCGCCGAAGGAGGAAGCGAATGTGGGAATCCAAGATTTGCATTAGCCGTAATGACTTTGTTTAATTTACTAACCAGCCTTCGCTGAAGCTTCGGCTAGGCAGGCAGTAAATTATTTTTTGTCATTACTATACACTGAGGAAAACTTAGTTACTAAGTAGGCTAGGTGGCATTGTAAACTGCTGTGATTCAATCTCGACTATCGAACGATCCATAAATTACTAATATAAACAATGATTTAGATAAAATCCAATTAGTTACTTGAATCTGATTATGGTTTAATAACATCTTAACCTAGTTAGACATGTATTTTGATTTGGGTTGTTATGAAAAGAAAGGTTTTAATTATTACTGCCGCATCAGCATTACTACTTTTAATCGGCTTACCTTCGCTTACGACCAAAGAATATAACGTCCACATACCAGATTTTAATGACATTAATTACTGCGAAAATGTAATTTGTGAAGGCGTTGGCTGTGCCAAAACTAATGCCCAAATCCAACAAGATATTGAGGATCGTAATAATTTAGTTAAAGTTAATTACCTAGATCTTAATTACAATCAAGATGCCAAAAGATTAACAGTAGAGGCAGAAATTGATACCACAACTGGAAAAACAACTAACTTCTTTCATTTAGTTTTAACAAGCGGCGATCTAGATATCAGTCGTAAAAATTGTGAAGCCAGTGTTGGTCATTTGTATGTTGATTTTACGGATGAACTTAATCCGAAAGTTAATGTTTTTGCCTTTAACGGACATTTAAATCTTTATTGTAATAATGGAGAAATTCATGAAAAACAAAATGTAACTCATAATGGTTTTGATAGCACATTTCCACTGGGTGATGGAACGGGACCATACGTTAACAAAGCAAGTTTAAAAGAAAGTTTTTATGCTCGAACTGCCCCATATTATCGTGAAGAGATTTTCAGTTCAGTTGATCAACCAGATAAAGTAAGCTTTTCAATTGACAACACAGCAACTACTAAAATTATTCATTTAGAACTTGATGTCAGTGGAATTAATGAGCACCAAGTTGAACCTTTATTACTGCGCAATAAGTCATATACATACGAAGGAATTAAGTTTGCTGAACGTGTGGGAGTTTGGTTCTGGGCAGCAGCCAATGCTGTGCCGACTTACACTGATAACTATATCAGTAGCTTACTAACTCAAAAAACAGATTGCTCAACATGCGTTCATCCTGAGTTAGAAACTAAATCCAGAGTACTTTGTGGTGCATCTAACGTAACAATTAACCCCGTCGAGATTGGTCAATCAACTACTTTAACATTTGAAGTAATTAATGAAGATTATTTTGATACAGAAAAAGCTCCTGTGATTATCAGTTATTCTGGATTACCTGCTGGCGCAAAACCAAACGTACCAAATGGTCAAGAAGTAATTTTTGAAGAAGATGCTACTAATGGAAAAGCAACAATTAAAATTGATTGGACACCAACTAAAGATCAAGCTGGTGATTACACAATTGGCGCAGACTTTTTAGTAGAATATGGACTTAATAATCTGCAAACAGAATGTACTGCTGTCAAAGTAAAAGTTAATTCCATTATACCTGAATGTAAGCAAGCGGATTTAAAAGCCATCACTCAGGCAGATCAAGATATGGCTCAACTAAATCTGATCTCATCTAAGATTGAGCAAAGAATTAAAAAAATCAACAAACAGCTAGGTATAAAAGCTAAAGTTGATGATTTCGATCCTGCTGCCGAAAATACTAAAGGGTGGGAATCATATAATGCTATTATTGGACAAGGCGTCTACCTTTTTGAGTGTACGAATATTGATAATTGTGCCGCAGGCTTACAAACATCGAGTCTAAGTTCTGAACTAGATAAATTTAAATCAGCAATTAATAACCTTAAAACTATTGGACTTAGCCGTGCAACAAAACTACGTAAAGCCTTAGTTAAGCAATATGTCAAAAGTGGCTTAGAAGTTTCTGCCGCACGTAAAAAAGCAACTAAAGTTGTAGAAAATCAATATTTACAAGGTGTAAATAATCAAGGCATCAATCCTACGTATACATCAGCAACATCGTTTGTTGACTTACACGTAAATGCCTATGGATTAACTAGATTCTCCGCTAGTAACTTAAGCTCCTTAGAAGAAACTTGCGGACTTAAAATTGCAAAATAATTTTAAACTTTTGTTAAGAAAGTTTCCTGAAAAGTGAATAGTACTTTAGCCAAAGTTTCCTCCTTTCCTGGACAAGGAAAGCATTTTTTCAAGCTATTTGGTATTTCTTAATGAGTCTAAACATCCTTAGTGGATATTATAATCTTAACGATACAATGATTTGCTAGTATTAATTTCGTAATTATTGTAAAAGCTATTATAGTCATTCCAAAAAATAAATTACGTATAAGTAAAAAAAAGTAACTTATTTTTTGTAATAACTATATGGTTTTATTATCCCTCCGGGGGATAGTAAGCTCAAAAAAACAATTTACTTACGTAAATTGTTTTTTAGTCTTACTATTACGTTTAATTATTAATAGCTTGATATGAAATTACTACCACAAACTATAAGCATTTTCTTATTACTGTTATCTTCAATTAATCTTCAGGCAGAAGATCAAGTAGCAGCCAAACCTTTAGAGTATAAAGTTGGCGATCTGTTTGAACCATATAAATTACAAACACAACATAAGAAACCCCACACGATGTCACCAGAGACTAAAGTAATTGTGCTCTCTTTTGAAATGAGTCTTTCTAAAAAAGTCCATCAAGCTTTAGATAGTAAAGATAAAGACTACTTGAAAAATCATCAAACAGAATATGTTGCTGATATAAGTGACATGCCTGATATTATAACTTTCCTATTTGCTGGACCAAAGATGCGCGGGTATGACTTTCCAATTATCTGGGCACGGGATGAAGATTTTGATTTAAGATATCCAAAGAAGGAAGGAAAACTAACTGTCATTCAACTTGATCAAGAAAATAAGATTAAGAATATTTCTTACTTAAAAAGTATCAAAGAAGTTGCTACTAAAGTTTATGGCGAAGAATCATCAGTCGTGAAAGAAAAAACCAGCGCCAAAGAATAGTCCGAAAAGAATGATATAAGCAGCTGTCTTAGCCATTACTGAGTTTAACTCGACAGGTGATTTATGTTTAAAGACAATCTGAAAACTGGGAATTGCAAATAACAAGATAGTTGTTGAGATCAAGCTATAGGGATGAAGTTCTACTAAATGCTCATCAAACCAAGGAATAATTGCAGCCAAAAGAATTAAAATTAAATACTCCATTTGACCAAAAAATTTTCCAAAACGAACTACTAAGGTTCGCTTGTTAGCAAATTTATCTTGTTCATAATCTCTGATGTTATTAACCACTAACAAAGCACTAGAAATAAAACCAAGACTGATACCTAGTACTAAAGCATCTAAGGAAAATTGTTTAGTCAAAATATAATAAGTTCCGATAACCGTTATTGGCCCAAAAAAAATGAAAACAAATAGTTCCCCTAAACCCATTGAGCCATATGGCTTTGGTCCACCACTGTAAAGATAGGCGCTAGCGATTGCAATTAAAGTAATAATAAAGATCCAGAAGCTGGAAATAGTTCCTAGATATGCGCCTAAAATTAGAATGAAAATAACATTTAGCCACATTGCTAGTTTCATTTTTTCCGGACTTATTAATCCAGAATTAGTAACACGCACTGGTCCAATTCGATTCGGAGTATCTATTCCCCGAAAATGATCACAGTAATCATTCGATAGATTAGATAGTACTTGTAAACTTATCGCATATAATAAAAGAATTGCAGTTAAAGAAATCTGTAGTGGAAAAAACTCCCAAGAGATCACTGCTCCGCATATTACCGGAGCAATGGATGCTGTTAGTGTCTTCAGACGAATAGCTAACAGCCATGCACGCCAAGCTGGTAATTTAGTAGATTGCACTTCAAACATAAAAACTTATTGTGTAAGTGCCGGAAGGGATACTTCGCAGAATACAGTCACATCGGGTTTAACTTTAGCCATCATGATTGATGGATCTTTAACATTAAATTTAGCCCAGGCAAAAGTTATATTTCCCTTTACAAGATACATGTCGTTATTTTTTGTAATCTTAACTTCTAAGTCAGCATCACTTTCGACATCAAGAATTTTTAATTTCCCCTTCAACACCCCCGAACAATTTTTTGCAGTGATTGCTTCCACCGAACAATCTCCCTTCGGAATGAAACTTGTTGATTTAAATGATATCTCTGGAAACTCTTCTTCCTTCATTGAATCCATGAAACTACTGTCACGCATTCCCCAGCCTGTAGTAATTTTTTTAACTGGAATTTTAATATCAGCAGAAATTGATAAGGGATCCGCTGGATCTTGCAGAGCGATCTTACCTGTTACAGATTTAACTTCTCCATGAACCATGTGCCAAGTTGTATCAACCTCAAATCTAACTTTGGTATTTGAATTGGAAAGATTCAGCGGAATTTGCCAAGTCGGATTCGTTTGTGCGAAACCAAATACTGGAACAAATAAAATTAATATAAGAATTATTTTTTTCATAGTTTTTATTTTAATATTAAAAATTTAGATTTAAATGTTTTTAAAATTTGGGGCAAAACAAGAATTGATAAAATTAAGGCAATTACCACCCCCGCACAAAGCATCAAGCTAAAAGATTTTAAACCTTCATGGCTAGTAAAAGCTAAAGCCCCAAATGCCGCTAAAGTTGTTAAATTAGTCAGGACGACACTTCTTCCCGCCCCACTCATAGTTTTGGCAAGATTACCATTTTCTTCTTGAAAGCGATGTATGATGTGAATAGCATGATCAATTGAAACTCCCACAATTATTGGTAAGGCCATGATATTTAATGGATTAAAACGAATTCCCAAATATAACATAAAAGCTTGAGTTCCTGTCATGGAAATAATTGGAACAGCAGTAGCTAATAAAATTAATAAGGGCCGCTTTAAATCAATAATTAAAATAATTAACAAAGTAAGCATAGCCAGCATTGTTGTTACGCGTAGGGCTTCCTTAGTTTGTTCCATCATCGTATTGCCCAGAAAAGGCATGCCCGTAACTTGCTGACTAATCGAACGCATTTCATTTAAAAATTCAGCTTCAAATTTTTGATCCCAAATATTATTTAAAGGGTAAGCATAAATAGCAAACTTTTGCTGTTTAGAAATAAATATTTCCTGAAGCTCCGCAGGCAATGTTGCAAGAGCTTCGGGCGGAGTATTGGGTGGCAGAAAGTCGCTCAAAGATTTAATATTTCCAACAGTAGAACTTTCCCTTAATTTATTAGTAATCTCCACAGATTCCGCTAGTGAGTTGGCAGTAAACGCTGCGAAGTATGGAGAGAAATCTGAGCCAGTAACCATTTGACGCTCTAAGCGCACAGCCTCAGAATTTTTTGGTTGTAAAGAAAGGTAGTCAGAGTTAAAGCCTGGTTTTGGAGTAAAAATACTAACAATTGATAAAATTAATAATAGCCCAGCCAGATACCATGCAAATTTGGTGGAACAAAAGCGGCTAAGGGAAATTTTACTTTCTTTAACGTGCTCTTGATGTTTTGGAGCTTTAATAAAAAGTATGGCAGCTGGTAATAAAGTGTACATCATAATTAGAGAAATGATCATCCCAGTTCCAGCAATCACTCCTAGCTCTTGAAAGCCTTGAAACCCAGAAAACCATAGAACATAAAATCCAGCTGCTGTTGTTCCACAGGTAGCTAAAAGTGTCTTAGACAGTTCTTTCCCAGCTCGGTAAATTGCTTCATAATTACTTAGTTTTTCTTCTAGTAATTCTTCGTAACGGTTGATTAGATGGATTCCAAAATCAGTTCCAATCCCAAAAATCATCATTGCAAAAGGAGCAGAAAGTAATGTTAAATGACCCGGGAAGACCATTGCCACACCTAAGGTTAAAATAACGGCAACTAATACTACTAAGGTAGCTAACATCGGATGCCAAAATGATTTAAAGGCAATCACATAGAGTAACATCACTAAAGCGAGTGAAATCCATGATAGGTAATTAACATCATGAGAAATGACAGTCTGATCATCAAGTGCATATTTAGGAATACCAGTAAGTCCGACTGATAAGTTAGGATGTACGTTTTTAATTTCAGAAAGTACTTCTTCTACTTTTTGGACTAATGGTGTCATTAGAGTGACATCCGTTCGAATATCTTCTGGTTGAACAAATAAATAATATATTTTCTGGTCTTTTGAATGTAAGAAATTGTAAATAGGGACTGACGCTGATAAAGATTCTGGATCTAAGGTTTGAGAAATAACTTTACGAACACCTGAAATTTTTTCTACTTTAGACTGAAGTTGCGGTATGATTTCCCTGAGAGTTGAATCGTTCGCCCCCTCTAATGCAACAACTAAGTTATTAGGAGTTCCAAAATCTCGAGAAAAATCCATGAATTTGATAACTTCTGGATTTTCTTGATCTATTAAATCCAAATTAGAAGACTTAATTGTAAGTCCGCTTAAATTCAAACAAATACCAACTGTCACCAAAAAAATAAGTCCAATAATTAATTTTGGATAGTTAATACTAAATTTGAGTAGTGCGTGCATGAAATAGTTTTTTAAAATATTTTGTTATTTTTTACTTTAGATGTAATCTAGCAACAATGCAATTTTCCTTCTCCCAGTTGCACTACATAGCAATCGGCTTTTATGCATGGTTAATTAACATTTGAGATACCAATTGACTTTAGGTAATAACAATAAGAAGAATTCAAATTCTGTAATTGGCTTTAGTACCTTTTGGTTATTGCTTGCTAACTTAGTTGGTTTGCTAATGAGTTGCTTAATGCTCTTTCCAGAAATTGGCTTAATCTTCTCTCCTTTAACCTACGGTAGACTAGTCCCATTGCACTTGAATTTCCATCTTTATGGTTGGCTAAGCTTTCCAGTCCTCGGACTTCTCTTTCATTGGTTTTATACATCCAAGAGACTTGCCGAAGCTGCCATGTGGATCTGGTCCATTTCTTTAATAATTGGTGGGGCAAGTTGGCTAGCCGGGTATAGTAGCGGAAAAATATTTTTAGAATGGACCGGAGTCAGCGCGAGCGTACTCGAATTCACATTTTTTAGTCTTTGGGTAGTATTGACTTACTCGTATCTTACTAAAAATTGTCGGGCTAGGGAAAGTTGGTCATTACTCTTACTAAAAATACCATTATTAGTTTTACTAGGTAGCCTTCCATTTGTTTTTCATTATGCCCTAAATCAAAAAGTCTACCCAGCAATAAATCCAACGAGCGGAGGACCTACCGGAGCTAGCTTACTCGGTTCTACTCTAGGCCTAATTTTAATTTTTGGTTGTTTACCTGGCCTTTTACCTAAAGCCTTAAAATTTCATAAGAGCATGTTTGTCTTTGCCTTATTACTAATTACTCACTTAGTAGTATTTAGCCTAATGGATCATGGACATGTAACTAATTTATCCCAAGAACAATACCTGGGTCTAGGCAGCTTACTCCTTTGGATTCCAATTATCTTTTGGTATTATCGCAAATTTGATTGGCCCACTGGGAGTAGATTATGGTTAATATCCTTCGCTTTCTGGGGAAGTTTACTAACAATCTCGGCAACTTTTATGTTTTTGCCGGGTAAGTTGGAGTACGTAAAATTTACAAGTCTACTAGTTGCCCATAGTCACCTAGCTATGGCGGGAATGCTAACTGCCATTTCTATGCTAATACTATTTCTCTTGGGAAATCAAAATAGTTCGCAAGTTACTCAGCACAAGTATCTCATCCAAAATTTTTATTTTTATCTTTGGAATATGGCACTCGCAATCCACCTCGGAGCATTAATTGGATTAGGTTACATAGAAAATACTTCGTTAGCCAGTTCATTTCGAAATGACTTTAACAGCCAAGCTTTTGACTTGTTGCGAATTATTGCTGGTCTTTTAATGACCTACTGCTCTGTCTACTGGTTTATTTCATCTATTAAATATGCGATTAAAAACAAAACAAATCTTACTGCTTAATACAGTTATTGGGCTAATGGATACCCTGACGGGGATCTTGCTGATGATCAGCCCGGTAATTGTTCTGAAGCTATTATTTATTCCAGAGATTCCAATAGAAACAATCTACTTAAGATTTATTGGTGCATTTGTCTGTGCTGTAGGAAGTACATATCTAATCTCGGCACTTTACTTTCGTGACACAAATTATTTAATTTATGTTAAAGGCCTCTGGGCCTTCACTGGGCTGATAAGATTAACTATTGGGTCGTTTTTAGTAATCACTGTTTCTCTCGGACTGCTACATTTTCTTTGGCTAACAGTTGCTCTTGCTGATTTAAGTATTGCTATCTTACAATTCTACTTGATTTCAAAACATCGTTTATGAATTCAAAATCCAGATCTCAAAATTTTCTTGCCGTATTACTAATAGCAACACTTTATATTTATTTTTTAATCTTTGCTCAATTTGCCTTTTTGGAAAATTTAGAAACTCAGTTAAAATCAGATAATAATCTAAAAATTATCATGGGATTTATGGGTGTGGGAGGATTTCTTTGTTCTTTCTTTGTACCTACTTTCATTAAGCGTTACACACTAAAAACTGCCTTATTAATCGGACTAGGACTTTGCTCTTTAGCAAGTTTACTTAGCTTGGGAATCGAATCTATGTTTTTTGCTTCGCTAGTCGCCTTATTAATTGCTTGCGGAATAGCTTTTGTTTCGATTAGTACAATCTCATCATTAGAATCATTACTAAATACAAAATCTCCCGGATTATTAATTGGTCTTGGCACAGGAATAGCTTATTTCTGTTGCAATTTACCAATCCTTTTTCAAGCATCTCCATATAATCAAACAATCTTTGCGGCAGTCTTATGCTTAGTTGTTTTAGGTTTTTTGGCGCTATCTCCCTTCCATAAAAGAGTTAAGAACTCTGATCAATTTGCTCCGCAGGATTTTAGCTTTCGCAAGCTAGGACTAGTTAGTTGCATTTTGCTCTTTGCCGTATTGGTCTGGTTAGACTCCGCGGCCTTCTATGTGATCCAACAAAGTACTGAATACAAATCTCTGACTTGGCAATCTTTTGGTCGACTCTGGGCCAATGGTGGGGTGCACTTAGTCTTTGCTCTTCTTGCTGGAAAACTAATTGATTTAAGACAAGCAAAGCTGCTCGGCATCACTGCCTTTCTACTGTTAGCAATTGCAGTTTATTTCTTACAAGAAAAATCACTCCAACTGGAAGTATTCGCAAGTGTATTTTACTGCGCGGGAGTATCAATTTACTCTACTGCTCTAATTGCCTATCCTCTTTTAAGTATAAAACTTCCAACAATTTCAACCGAAATTAAAGCCGCACGCCTTTATGCTTTTGCTGGCTGGTTAGCCTCAGCGATGGGGATTGGCATGGCAGGGGACCTTCATTATGTTCCCGCGTTTTTTATGATTATTGCCGGAACTATAATTCTCTTTCTTTATACTCCGGTAAGAATCTTTAAAAAAAATCTTAGTTACCTAATCATATTTAGTATCCTCTTTATTTCTAACGTTGATCTTGTAGCTGATGACGCCCAGATTCGTGGTCGTCAAATATATTTACAAGAAGGCTGTATTAATTGCCATTCTCAATTTGTACGCCCAGGTACTGAGGACGAAGAGCTATGGGGACCTGTTGCAGAGAGCCTAGATTTACACACTAAACAAATTCCACCTCTAATTGGCAATCGTCGTGTGGGACCTGACTTACAAAACATTGGCAACCGAAGAAATCGGGAGTGGTTAAAGCTTCATTTTATGATGCCACAAATAATTTCCCCTGGTAGTAAAATGCCGTCTTATGCTCATCTCTTTAAGGATACAGCGGGCGATGATTTAATTGAATATTTGATGTCTCTTGGTGCAGATACTTTTGCAAAAAGAGTTGATTATGCTTTTAAGTGGGAGCCTAAAAAGGACCTCACTCCTATTGGTTTTGAGAATGCTGCTATATTATTTGATAAATCTTGCACCCAGTGTCACTACTCAGAAGCTAACGAGGAGCCACTCCTAAAAAATAAGTTAACTATAAAAGCTCCCAATTTGTTTAAGGATCCGCTTAGATTTTATAATGAGACAAACACCGATTCTTTAAACATTATGAGAGTTATAAAATTTGGTATTCCAGGTTCTACAATGCCCGGACATGAATACTTTAGTGATGCGGAAATAATTGGCCTCACCAATTATCTTGTTGAAGTTAGATCAAAAATTTCTGGAACAAAATCTTTAAATGATTAGAAAAATTTTAATACTTTTACTATTCGTAATCCTAATAAGTTTATGGCAATTAAACTGGTTTGATTCAAATAAATCTTGGCAGATTTCAACTGGCTGGAACAAAATTCCTAAGGAGTTGCAGGTTAACTTTTATCAGCCCGACAATACCCAACCAAAAATATCTTGGCTTGGTCATGCCGGATTTCTAATTGAATGGGAAAATGAACGTTTAGCGTTTGATCCTAATCTTTCTGAGTTTTGTAAAGTTAGTCGTCGTACTTTTTCAGCACCAATCAAATCTGAAGCACTCGGTGAGCTTGATGCAGTTATTATTTCCCATGCGCACTATGATCATTTAGACATACCGACACTGGAAGAAATTCCTAGGATTACTAGAATCGTTCTACCAAAACTCAGCCAAAATTTTTTACCACTAACTTTAACAAGTAAAACTCAAATTACGGATTTAAACCCTCAAGAACAGATTCAAATTGGAAACTTAAAAATTACAGCAGTATCAGCGATGCATAATGGTTCACGTTATCATCCTTTTAAATCTAAGTATCAGGCCTTAGGGTACATCATCACTAATGGTAAGAGTACGCTGTACTATTCGGGTGACACGGGATATTCTAATCAATTCCATGAAATTGCCGAACTCTATCAACCAGACATTGCGATTCTTCCAATTGGTGCTTTTCGTCCGGAATTTATTTTAAAAGATTATCACCTTAGTCCTAAGGAGGCTGTACAAGCTGCAATCGATTTAAAAGTTGATACGGTAATACCTTCTCACTTTGGAACTTTTCGACTTTCATTTGATTATCCAAGCACTGCACTTCCTTTGTTTGCTTCTGCGGCAAGCGAAGAAAATATTAATTGGAAAATGCCTCAGCTTGCAAAATAAAGACTTTGCTTTTGAATCAGTAATTCAAATAAATTGTTGCTAACATTTTATGTTAGCAACTTTCAGATCTTAATCACAAACCAAATGACTTTTTGGCAATGCTTTAATTGCCGCATTTAAATCATCCAAGTAATCTTCCGATCTCTTCCGAGTGTCATTAGGATCGTGAACAGGTTTGCAATAATCAATGTATTCCAGCTTAGATTTCTTAGCGATTTTAAATAAACGCGTAGCAATTCTATTTAGCTTATTAGTTACAGATTTACTTGATTGATTTAGGCAATCATTCTGTGCACAATCTAGCTTAGTATCTTTGAAGCTCGCATTAACTAAATCCCTAAACTGTGCTAAAAGCTCCTTAGATTTAACTCTTGACTTACTTAGGTCTGGAGAGCCACAGGCTTCGGCACGCTGAGAAAAACTAATTGTTCGGTTATGCAGAATACTTGCTGCATTATTGGCATTCTTAGCTTTCTTCTTAACTTTCTTAGTTGGTGATATTTCTTCACAGCCACCACAATCACTACCTGAACAGAATTCACGGAAGTCAGGAGTCCCATCGAAGTTCAAATCATTTAAAATGATGTTAGAACCACGAAGGTTAGCTACCCAATTAGTACTAAGTGATCGATCAAAGGTATCAAATCCATCATCCAACCCGTCGTTATCACTATCAACACCAAGTGGTAGGACATCGGCGATGAAGTCATAATCAGAATCATAAGCTTCAATGTAATCACTTAATCCATCACCATCGGAATCAAGATCTTGATAATCTGGATCGCCATCGCTATCAGTATCTACTGGTATAATGTAAAAGCCTCCAACTAGTGCATCGTAAGCATCATCTAATCCATTACTGTTAGCATCAAGTCCAGAAGGATCTATGTAGCCAATGCTAACTTGTCCTTCAATATTATCATTAATTCCATCACCATCAGCATCAATGTCTAGCATATCAGGTAATCCATCTCCATCGGTATCAGGAATTGCTAATGAAGTAATTGCAATATTATCACTCAATCCATCTTGGTCAGCATCAACAAAACCATCAACTGTTCCGTCTTGATCTGTATCAACACCACCAGCTTCAATAATGTCAGTAATACCATCGTTATCAGCATCAATATCTAGATAATCAGGAATTCCATCACCATCGTTAGTGTTCCCTTTTTCTAGAGTGTCAGTTACTCCATCATTATCGGAATCAAGATCTAGATAATTTGGCTGTCCATCACCATCTTGATCGCTATCACCTTCTTCGGCATCAGGAATTGAATCGCCATCAGAATCTAAATCAAGATAATTTGGAATTAAGTCTCCATCAAAATCTGTTTCCTTTTCGTTTTCATCCTTAATACCATCATTATCAGAATCTTCATCAATGTAGTTAGGAATATTGTCACCATCTGTGTCAGTAACAGTTTCATGATCATCAAGAATACCATCATTATCAGAATCTGTATCTAAATAGTTTGGATTTGGATCGCCATCTGTATTCACGCATGGAATACCTGTTGGACATTCCACATAGTTAGGAATTGTATCAAAATCATCATCTAACAAGGCTTCATCATCACTGATAGTAATTGAGGCCGTACTAGTTCCAATTGTCACACTTGAATCACTAGAAGTCGATAATGCAGCAATTAATGTTTCCGTAGTGGCTTCTAAGAAAGCATCATTATTAATGATCACAGTGAATGTTGCAGTATCACTTCCAATTGGAATTGTTACTATCGTTCCAGTGAAATCAGCATAATCATCACCTAATGTTGCCGTACCTCCATTTGGATTTAAAACAAATGTTATTGGCGAGCCAGTATTATTAATTGCTGATAATGTTACTTGGAAGACAGCATTAACTGGGCCAGTTTCATTACCATTCGTGATTCCAGCAAGAGTGGCAGTAATCACATTATCATTATCAATAATATCACCAGTAGCAGTATCCGTACCAATTAGAACTGCTGGGTGTGAAGTATCTTTAAGCAGGACATCAACACTTTCTGAGTTTTCAAATAATAGGTCATCAATTACCGGAACAGATAATGTTCCTGTTGTTGCTCCACTGGCGACAGTTACAATCTGATTATTAAATCCAGTGTAATCAACCCCAGTGCTAGCGACTCCACCATTTTCCTTAATCAAGAAATTGAGATTTGCGCCCGTAGCATTTGCAGTATCTAACGTGACCAAGAATTCCACGGCATCTGGTCCAGCTTCTGTGCCATTTTGGTCAAAGCTAAGTGTCGCATTAACTTCGTTTAGACAGACATTGCTACAACCGTCTCCACTTACTTGGTTAGCATCATCACAAGCTTCTTGTGAGGCAATATGTCCATTTCCACAAGTTGCTACACATGCGCTTGGCGTGCCAGTACAAACATATCCGATCTCAATTAGGCAACTTGCAGAACAACCATCATCACTAGTATTGTTACTATCATCACATTGTTCAAAGGCATCAATCGTTCCATTACCACATGCTGTATAGCAAAGACTTGGCTCACCTGATGTATTTAAACAACTTTCTCCTGTTTCAACTTCACAAATTGCCGAGCAACCATCGCCATTAGTCGCATTACCGTCATCACAAGCTTCACCGGCATCAATTGTTCCATTACTACATGTTGCTAAACAGCTACTTGGCTCACCAGTACAAGCAAAAGTATCTTCAATCTGACATGTTGCGGAACAACCATCGCCTCCGATGCCATTACTATCATCGCATGTTTCAGTTCCTGTAATAATTCCATCACCACAACTTGTATCACAAGTACTAGGTTCTCCTAAGCAAGAGAATCCAACCTCAACACGGCAAGCTGCGGAACAACCATCACCATTTACGAAATTTTTATCATCACAAGATTCGCCACCTTCCATTGTGCCGTTACCACAAGTTGCTAAGCAGCCACTTGGATTACCGTTACACTCATAACCAATTTCAATTTGGCAAACTTCACTACAACCATCAAAGTTAGTATTATCTCCATCATCACAAGCTTCACCAACGTCAACTGTGTTATCACCACAAGTAGCTGTACAAGCACTTGGTTCCCCTACACAACTTGATCCAATTTCAATTTCACAAGTATTAGAACAGCCATCACCATTAACTAGATTTCCATCATCACAAACTTCGCCATCAGTAATAATATTGTTACCGCATGTTGCTAAACAAATACTAGGCACACCAACACATGTAAATGTAGATTCAATTGAACAACTAGCATCACAACCATCTCCAGTTGTGGTATTGCCATCATCACACTGTTCATCAGAAGCAATTTCAGCATCGCCACAAGTTGAGCTACAAGTACTAGGAGTCCCTGTACAACTATAGGCAGTTTCAATTACACAACTTGCCGTACAGCCATCACCTTCGGTGACATTACCATCGTCGCAAGCTTCACCAGCATCAAGCGTGCTATCTCCACAAGTATTAGTACAAATACTTGGTGCTGCGCCACTACATGACCAAACAGGTTCTAGTGTACATGTTGCTGAGCAGCCATCGCCATCGACATTATCGGCATCGTCACATTCTTCCAACCCAGCAACTGTTCCATTACCACAACCGCTGGCACAAAGACTTGTATCACCAAAACAACTAAAGCCTGTTTCAATGCGACAGATATCAGAACATCCATCTCCATCTACTTCATTACCATCATCACAAGTTTCTCTTCCAGTAATAACACCATTACCACAAGTTTCATGACAAACGCTTGGTTCGCCTTCACAAGTGTATCCAGTTTCAATTTGGCAGAAGCTGTCACAGCCATCAGCATTATCAGTATTACTGTCATCACATTGTTCAAATAAATCAAGCGTGCCAGATCCACAATTATTAGCCTCATCATCAACAATAAATGGTGTAACTGTGCCAGTTACTATATTGATCGCTGTATCGGATGGATTAAAAATCACTACATCTAGGTCTTCAGTTCCTTCGTTATTAGAATCTTCAATCACTGGGATTATAATAGTTGCAGTGTTTGATCCATTTGGAACTACAACAGTAGCAAAACCGGCACCACTAACATTAAAATCTTGCCAAGCAGTAGCTGTGCCATTATTTAAATCCAAGTCAAAAGTAATATCAGCACCAGTATTGTTAATTGTTGCTAAAGTTAGTGTAACTACAATATCAGTTACACTTCCCAGATTATTTTCACTACCATTAGTTGTAATTGCTAAACTGGCATTAATTGTTCCAGCACCATTATCATTATCGGTAATATCGGCAGTGGCACTTGCTGTATTAATATTAATTGATGCATCAGAAGCATTACTAATAGTAGATTCTAATGTCTCTAAATTTTCAAACAGTGAATCATCTGTAACAAATACTGTATACGTTCCAGTGCTTGCACCATCAGCAATTGTAATTAGGCCATTACTAAATGTCGTATAATCAGAACCATCAGTTGCTGTTCCACCTGTTGGATTAATATCAAATGTAATTGGAGTATGAGTTCCGTTAACATTGGCAAGAGTTACTGTGTAAAGAATGTTTGTTCCACCTTCAACACCTTGAGTTGTAACAGATAAATCGGCATCAACAGAACCTGCAGCGTCATCATTGTCTAGAATATCAGCAGTAGCACTGGCAGTCGCAATACTTAAATCTCCATCGCTTAAGTTAGAAATTGTTGCTTCAACCGTTTCCAAATGTTCTAGAATGGCATCATCATCAACAACTAACGTTATCGTATCGGAACTTTCTCCGTCGGCAATTGAGACAGAAGCTCCGGCAAAATCAGTATAATCAGTACCGGCTGTAGCATTTCCTCCACTTGGATCAACATCAATTGTAATTGGTTGACCTGTACCGTTAGGATTAGAAATGCTTACTGTATAAACAATTGATACTGGTCCATCTTCATCACCATTTGTAGTTGCAACGATACTAGCAGTAGTAGTGTCGTCATTTGTAATATCTGCTGTAGCACTAGCAGTTACAATATTAATAGCTGCATCAGAAGCTGCAGTGATTGTACCAATTATTGTTTCTAGATTTTCAAACAAACTATCATCAGTAATTACTACTGTATAGGTCCCTGTACTTTCCCCATCCAGAATTGTTATTACACCATTAGTAAAGTCAGTGTAATCAGTTCCAGTTATTGCTGTTCCACCTGTCGGGTTAAATGCAAAAGTAATTGGTCCACCAGTATTATTAACTGTGCCTAATGTTACTGTGTAAACAACATTCACACTTCCTTCCACACCTTGCGTTGTGACACTTAGATCAGCATCAATACTTCCGACAACGTTATCATTATCTGTAATATTAGCTGTAGCTGTTGGAGTATTAAGATTAATAGCAGGATCTGATGGACTACTAACAGTAGCTTCAACTGTTTCTAAATTTTCAAATAATGTATCGTTGGCAACAAAGACCGTGAATGTTCCAGTACTTGCACCATCTGCAACGCTAATTGTTCCTCCAGTAAAGTCAGTAAAGTCATCAGTAATAGTTGCTGTTCCACCTGTTGGATTGATACTAAAGGTAAGAGGAGCGCCAGTTCCATTTGGATTTGCAAGAGTTATTGTGTAAACGATATTAAATCCACCTTCGACACCTTGAGTCGTTACAGATAAATCAGCATCTACAGTGCCAGCTACGTTATCATTATCAAGGATATCCGCAGTATCACTAGCTGTAGCAATTGTGATTGCTCCGTTACTTGGATTAGAAATTTCAGCAATCGCTGTTTCTAGATTTTCTAGAATATTATCGTCAACAACTGGAACTGTTAGTGTTCCCGTTGTATCACCATCGGCAATACTTACACTACCAGCAGTAAAGTCAGTATAGTCAATCCCGGCAATAGCGGTTCCACCATTCGGATTGACTTCAAAGGTAATTGCAGTTCCTGTTCCATTCTCATTTGTTAACGTTACAGTGTAAACAATTGAGATCGGTCCGGTTTCATTACCATTTATTGTGGCAGAGATGCTGGCAGTAGTTGTGTCATCGTTACTAATATCAGCTGTGGCAGAAGCAGTAGCTATATTTATCGCTGGATCGGAAGCCGCTGAAATTGTACCAATTATTGTTTCCAAATCTTCAAACAAACTATCATCAGTAATTACTACAGTGTATGTTCCTGTGCTTTCACCATCTAGAATTGTAATTACTCCTCCAGTAAAGTCTGTATAATCAGTCCCAGCAATTGCTGTTCCACCTGATGGATTAAAGGCAAATGTAATTGGTCCACCTGTATTATTTACTGTTCCTAGAGTTACTGTGTAAACAACATTAATACTTCCTTCGACACCTTGAGTAGTTACAGATAAGTCAGCGTCAATACTTCCAACCGCGTTATCATTATCAGTGATATTTGCAGTAGCACTTGCTGTATTAATATTAACGGAAGTATCTGAAACATTACTAATTGTAGATTCCAGAGTTTCTAAGTTTTCAAATAGCGTATCGTTAGTAACAAATACAGTATATGTGCCTGTACTTGCCCCATCAGCAATTGAAACTAATCCATTAATAAATGTCGTGTAATCTGTTCCATCGATAGCAGTTCCACCTGATGGATTAATATCAAAGGTGATCGGACTATGAGTTCCATTAACATTAGCAAGAGTGACTGTATAAACAATGTTTGTTCCACCCTCTACCCCTTGCGTTGTAACAGTTAAGTCAGCATTGACAGCACCAACGGCATCATCATTATCCACGATATCAGCTGTGGCACTTGCAGTTGCAATGCTTAAATCTCCATCACTTAAGTTAGAGATTGTAGCTTCTACTGTTTCTAAATGTTCTAGGATTGCGTCATCAACAACTACAACTGTTACTGTATCAGAGCTTGAACCATCTGGAATTGTAACTGTTGTTCCTGCAAAATCAGCAAAGTCACTGGTAACTGTGGCGTTACCTCCATTTGGATCAACATCAATTGTAATTGGTTGACCTGTTCCGTTAGTGTTCGAAATGCTTACTGTGTAAACAATTGAAATTGGCCCATCTTCATCCCCATCTGTTGTAGCAACAATACTCGCAGTTGTAGTGTCGTCATTCGTAATATCTGCGGTGGCAGTTGCTGTAACAATATTAATTGCTGGATCAGACGCAGCACTAATTGTACCAATTACTGTTTCTAGATTTTCAAATAAATTATCATTTGTAATAACAACGGTGAATGTGCCTGTTGCTGATCCATTAGGAATTGAGATTACTCCACCAGTAAAGTCTGTATAGTCAGTTCCGGTAATTGCTGTTCCACCTGTTGGATTAAAGGCAAAAGTGATTGGTACTCCCGTGTTGTTAGCATTAGCTAATGTTACTGTGTAAACAATATTAATGCTTCCTTCGACACCTTGAGTCGTAACACTTAAGTCGGCATCAACAGCAGTAATTCCATTATCATTATCAGTGATGCTGGCTGTTGCACTTGCAGTATTAATATCTATTACTGGATCACTAGGGCTAGTAATTGTTGCTTCAACTTCTTCTAAGTTCTCAAAAAGTGCATCATCTGTAACGTTGACTGTTAGTGTTCCAAAGTTTGCTCCATCAGGTACTGATATTGTACCACTGGCAAATGTTGTATAGTCAGAACCTGCTGTGGCATCACCTCCTGTTGGGTTAATTGTAAAACTTATTGGGGCATGTGTATTATTTGTTGCACCAATATCCACTCGGTAAACTATATTCGCCCCACCTTCTACTCCATTTGTGGTTACACTTAGATCGGCATTGACACTTCCAGGCGTATTATCATTATCAATTAAATCTGCTGTAGCATTAGCAGTTCCAATCGTTAAAGCTCCATTACTTGGATTAGTGATTCTAGCAATTATTGTTTCATCATTTTCAAGTAATAGATCGTCTGCTACTGGAACAGTGAGAGTTGTGCTACTTGCACCATCAGCAATACTAACTGTGCTTCCAGTAAAATCAGTGTAATCAAGCCCAGCTACCGTTGCTGTTCCACCATTTGGATTTACATCAATTGTAATTGGAACTCCTGTTCCGTTAACATTTGTAAGACTAATTGTGTAAACAGCGGATACCGGACCAGTTTCATCACCATCAGTTGTAACAGCAATATTTGCGGTAGTGGTATCATTATCTGTAATATTGGCAGTCGCACCTGAAGTTAATATGTTAATAGCTGGGTCAATACCAATCGAACTAGTTATCAAGGCGATAATTGTTTCTAGATTTTCAAATAGAGCATCGTTAGTTAATGTAACTGTTAAAGTCCCAGTGTTAGAACCATCGGCAACTGTAATTGTTCCACCAGCAAAAGTAGTATAATCAGTACCAGTAATTGCTGTTCCACCATTTGGATCTATATTAAAGTTAATTGGTAGATGGGTGTTATTTGTATTCTCGAGAGTTACTCGGAATACCACGTTGACACTTCCTTCAATACCTTGAGTCTGAACATCTAACACTGCATCGACTGTTCCCGCTCCGTTATCATTATCAATAATATCAGCTGTATCAGAAGCTGTATTAATGCGAACTGCAGGATCAAAAGTACCTTGTCGACTCATAGTCGCGGTAACAGTTTCATCATTTTCAAACAGACTATCATTTACAACGGTAATTATTCTTGTACCAGTATTTGAACCATGAGGAATTGAAATCGTGGTAGTTGTTGCATCTAAGTTAGTATAATCTGTTCCCATAGATGCGTTGCCACCACTGCGGAAAAGATTATATATAAGTGGTTGATGAGTATTATTTACAGTTGCTAATGTAGCTGTATAGATAATATTTACTGGACCTGTTTCATTACCATCCTGAGTTACTGCAAGATCAATATTGATTCCATTTACAGGATTATCATTATCAGTAATATTTGCAGTCGCAGCAGCAGTTCCAATGGTCACGGAACCATTGCTTGGACTAGAAATAGTTGCTTGAACTGTTTCGGTATTTTCAAATAAGGAATCATCTACAACTGGAACCGTTACTGTTGTCGAAGATGCTCCATCCGCAATTGAGGCAACTGTTGCGGCAAAATTTGTATAGTCATCTGTGGCATCAGCATTTCCACCTGTTGGATTTACGTTAAATGTAATTGGAACTCCTGTAGCATTTTGCCTAGAAATACTAACAGTATAAACTATGGACACTGGACCAGTTTCATTCCCTTGAGTTGTTGTTGCAATACTAGCAGATGGCGAGTCATTATCAGTGATGTTAGCACTGGAACTTGCAGTTACAATATTGATTGCTGGATCAGATGGTGTTGAAATTGTAGAGACAACTGTTTCTGTATTTTCAAAAAGTATATCATTTACGGTAGCAACAGTTTTGTCCCCAGTGGATGCGCCATCTGCGACAGTAATTGTAGTTGTACCAAAAGTATAGTCACTAACAGCAGTAGCAGTTCCACTTGTTGGGTTAATTGCAAAAGTAATTGGGGCGTGCGTGTTGTTAGCAACGGCCAAAGTTACTCGGTAGCGGATTGCAGTTCCAGCTTCAGTACCATTAGTAACAGTGCTTAAAGAGGCATTAACAGTCGTTGCGCCATTGTCATTGTCAACAATATTTGCTGTTGCCACGCCAGTTCCAATAGCGACAGCGGGATCAAAGACAGCTTGTCTCGTAAGGGTTGCTTGAACAGTTTCATTATTTTCAAATAAGGCATCATTTGTAACTGGAACAGTTAATGTTCCAACATTTGAACCATCTGGAATTGTGATTGTCGATGTTGTTGTATTTAGTGCAGTATAGTCAGTTCCAACTGAGGCATTTCCACCAGTACTTCTTAAATTATAAACTAAAGCTGCATGAGTATTGTTTACAGTACCTAATGTAACCGTATAGATGATCGACACAGGGCCAGTTTCATTACCATCTTGAGTAACACTTAAGTTTATTGGAATTCCATTAGTTGGATTATCATTATCAATAATTGTTCCTGTAGCGTTGGCTGTTGCAATTGTTACGCGTGGATCTGTAACATTGGAAAGAGTTGCAATAACTGTTTCGTTATTCTCAAACAAAGCATCATCATCGACGGGAACTGTAACAGTAGCAGAGCTGGCGCCATTAATAATATCTACAGTTGTTCCATCAAAATTTGTATAATCAGTACCTACATCAGCAGATCCATCTTCAGTAGTATTACGATCAACATCAAAAGTTATTGTGGCTCCTGTGTCATTTGTTTTGCCTAAGTTAACTGAATAAACAATTGATACTGGTCCGGTCTCATTACCGCTAGTAGTTGCAGTGATAGTTGCTTGTGGTGAGCTATCAACAATATCTGCTGTGGCTAATGTTGTACCTAAAGTAACAGCAGGATCATATGGATTCGTGATTGTTGCTTGAACTGTTTCCGTATTCTCAAATAGAGCGTCGTTGGTAACTATAACAGTATATGTTCCACTGCTTGAACCATCAGGAATGGAAATCTGAGCACCAGCAAAGTTAGTATAATCTGTGCCAGCAATTGCTGTTCCACCTGTTGGATCGATATCTATTAAGATTGGTGCATGAGTATTGTTGACCTTATCTAAAGTAACAGTAAAGACAATATTTGTTGTTCCTTCTAAACCATCAGTTGTTTTAGATAAGTTTGCTGTGATACTAGTCGCAGTATTATCGTTATCTGTAATTGTTGGCGTTGTATTTGAACCTGTAGTGATCGCTGGATCTGTGGCTGCAGTTACAGTGAAAGTTGCATCCTCTTCATTCTCAAATAAAAGATCATCAACTACAGTTAAAATTAATGTCCCCGTATCTGAGCCATCTGGAATTGAGATCGTTGTTAATCCTGTATAATCACTTCCAGAAACTGCTTCACCACTCGGAGTAATTGTAAAAACAATCGGTGCTCCGGTGTTGTTAATTTTCCCAATTGTTAACAATAAACTTATATCAACTGGTCCGGTTTCATTGCCGTTCTGAGTTGTAGTAAGAACTGCGCTAATGCTGGAAGCTGTATTATCATTATCGATAATATTTGCTGTGGCACTGCCTGTAGAAATATTAATTGCTGGATCACTAGCGTTAGTAATAGTTGCTGTGGCAGTTTCGGTATTTTCAAATAGAGTATCATCAGTAACAGTTACTAATAAGTCTCCAGTACTTGCACCATTAGCAACTGTAATTGTAGCACCCGCAAACGTTGTGTAATCAGTATTAGCAATCGCTGTTCCAGCAGTTGGATCAATATCAAAAGTAATTGGAGAGCCAGTATTGTTGATAGTCGCTAAAGTTACACGATAGCGAATTTGAGTTCCTGATTCTGTGCCGTTAGTAATTGTCGAGAGAACTGCATTTACTGCACCAACTCCATTCTCATCATCAAGAATGTCTCCTGTGGCTGTTGCTGTAGCTAAACTTAAACTTGGATGCGATAGGTTTGAGATTTCAGCACCTACGGTTTCTGTGTTTTCAAATAATGAATCATCAAGCACTGGAACTGTTAGTGTTACCGAGCTACTTCCATCTGGTATAATTACAGTACTTCCCGCAAATGTTGTATAATCTGATCCAATTGTAGCTGTGCCACCATCTGGATCAACATCAATTTCGATATCACTACCAGTACCATTAGTATTAGAAATGCTTATTGTATAAACTAAATCTACTGGACCATCTTCATCCCCATTAGTTGTTACTGCAATATTAGCAACTGTAACATCGTCATCAGTAATATTTGCAGTTGCAATTGCTGTCCCAATTACAATTGCAGCATCAGAAGGATTAGCAAGTTCAGCAATAGCTGTTTCTAAATTTTCAAATAATAAGTCGTTAGTAACATTAACTGTATAGGTACCTTGGTTAGATCCAACAGGAACACTAATCGTTACTCCGTTAAAATTTGTGTAGTCTGTGCCAGCAACAGCAGTTCCACCATCAACATATAGCGTGAAATCAATTGGGAATGGCGTATCATTAACTTCGTCAAGGGTTACTGTGTAAACAATATTAGTTAGATTTTCTTCGCCTTGAGTTGTAACAGAAAGATTTGCATTAATTGTATTTGTAACGTTATCGTTATCTAATAATAGTCCTGTTGCCGTTGCTGTGGTAATATCAATTGCTGGATCAGAAGGATTGCTGAGTGTTGCTTCTATCGTTTCCGTATTTTCAAATAACGCATCATCTAAGACTGTAATCGTGTAAAGAGCTCTGTCTTGTCCATAAGGAATTGCAACTTGGATTGCAGAGAAATCAACATAATCGCTTCCGACAGTCGCAGTTCCACCTGTTGGATTAATATCAAATGTTACGTCTTGGTCAGTAAAGTTAATATTAGAAAGAGTTACTAAAAATGTAACAGATGTCGGTCCATCTTCATTTCCGATTCCAAAGGTTGATATCGAAGCTGTAACATCTGCTGGAGCATTATCGTTATCGTTAATATTTCCAGTTGCAACTGCAGTAATAATTGATACCGCGGCGGGATCGCTTGGATTTGAAATTTCAGTCTCAATCGTCTCAATATTTTCAAAACGAGTATCATTGGAAATTGAAACTGAGAATGTTCCCGTGCTTGATCCACTTGGAACACCAATTCGAGATCCTGTGAAATCAATATAGTCATTATTTTCAACCGCATCCCCTGGAAGAGCAGACCCTCCAATCGGATCAATGTCAAAAAATATTGTCCCACCTGTGTTATTAGGCTCTGATAATGTAACACGATAAATCATGCTTGTCGGTCCTGCTTCAGAACCATCTTGGAGGACATCTAAAACAGCATTAACTCCAATGTTATCATTGTCAATAATACTAGCCGAACCTCTGGTATTTCCAAAGTTCAAATAGATACCAGGATCAGATGGATTCAACATACTAATTATAGCATTTTCAGTATTCTCAAATAGAAGATCATCTAATACATCAACAGTGAATGAAACTGAATTGGCTCCAACTGGTATAGAAATAGTACTACTAACTAGTGAATCATAATCGACTCCTGAAGATGCTCTACCTCCGGCAGAAGCTATATTAAATTGGATTGGATTTTGAGTGTTATTAATGACTGGAATAGTGATTGTGTACTCCATCGCGACAAGTCCAGCTTCAGCACCATTAACAGTTCCAGTAATTACTGCAGAGTGAATTTGATCATTGTCATAAATATACCCTACTGCATCAGAGTCAATAATCGTAACTGCACCTGAACTTGGATTGGAAATTTCTGCAAAGAGTGATTCCGTACTTTCATAAAGAGTATCATTAACGACTGTCACATTAAATGTAGCTTGCGAAGCACCGTTGGGAATACTTACAGTTTGACCGGTAAAGTTGGTATAATCGGAAGTAAGAGTTGCAGTTCCACCAACTAATGGATTGATATCAAATGTTATTGCAGAGCCAGTAGTGTTAGGTTCAGATAATTCAACAACAAAACTAACGTTTACAACACCAGTTTCGTTACCTTGAATAACAGCATCCCTAATACTAGCGTTGTAAGTTCCAGTTGGAGCATCATCATCGTTAATAGTAGCTGTTGCTGTATCAGTACCTAAATTGATACTAGTATCGGAAGGACTAGAAATTTGGGCAACTACGGTATCGCTAGTTAAATCGGGATCATTAAGCACGGCAACTGTAAATTGTCCAAAACGAGATCCGGAGGGAACAACAATTTGTGCCCCTGTAAAATCAACATAATCTACCCCAGCAGTCCCAGTCCCACCAATCGGATCAATATTAAAAGTTATAGCAGAGTCAGTATAGTTAACTTCTGATAGCTCAACTTGATAGATTATATTAATCAGTCCAGACTCATGTCCATCAACTAAACGAACTAAGTCTGCCGTAATTGATCCAATACTATTGTCATTATCAATTATAGAAGCTGTAGCGTTTGCTGTTCCAATAGTTACAGCCGGATCGCTACTATTAGTAATTACAGCTTCTGCTGTTTGATCATTTTCAATTAATGAGTCATCGGTAACTTCAACTGAAATTTCCCCAATGCTACTACCACTTCCAACTCGGATTGTTCGACCGGTAAAATCTACATAATCAATTCCTGGAGTTGCTGTTCCACCGATTGGATCAATGTCAAAGAAAATATCGCTACCTGTATTATTAGCATTTGTTAAAGTTACGCGATAAACAATGCTTACTCTCCCAGCTTCATTTCCATTCACTTCTGCTGTTAAATCAGCCCCAATAGTAACATTATCATTATCAATAATATTTCCAGTAACTTTTGGAACTGTAATTTGAATGGCTGGATCTGAAGGATTATATATCCCAGCTGCTACTGTTTCCGAATTTTCAAAAAAAGCGTCATCAACAATAGTAACATTCAAAGTTCCAACATTTGAACCATTCGGTACAGAAATTAATCCTGCATAATCGCTATAATCAGTGGTTACAGTAGCTGATCCACCATTCCGATATATTTCAAATGTGATTGGAACGCCCGTGTTATTAGTTTGACTTAAGGTTACGTTGAAAATTAAATCAGATCCTCCCTCCGTTCCATTATTAACGCTTAATACGGCATTAGTTGTAGCAGTCACATTATCATTATCAACAATTACCCCAGATGCATTTGGAGAAAATAGATTAATTGCGGGATTACTCGGATTGGAAAGTGAAATGGTAAAAGTTTCATCATTTTCAAATAAGGCATCATCCACCACACTAAATGAGAAGGTCCCAATGTCTGATCCATTGGCAACTGAGATAGTTGCACCTGTTAAATCTGTATAATCCGCACCATCAGTTGCTGTTCCAGCGGTTTGACTCAAATCAAAAACAATTGGACTTCCGGTAAAGTTCTTCTTGGATAAGGAAACTGTCAAAGTCATGGTAGTAGCACCTGCTTCGCTACCTAAACCACTAAGTGTTAAAAGAGAGTTAACACTAGCAGCAGTATTATCGTTATCAGTGATATTGGCTGTCGCTGAAGGGCCAGTGATTGTTACACCGGGATCGGAGACCGCTGATAGTGTTCCAGTAACTGTTTCTGTACTTTCAAAGAAATTATCATCTGCAACAGAAACATTAACAGTTCCACTGTTACTTCCAGGTAATATTGTGATTATTCGACCTGAGAAATTGGAATAATCACTACTGGCAGTTGCTGTTCCACCATCTGGATTAATTTGAACAGTAATTGGAACAGACTTACTGTTAATGCTAGAAAGTGTCGCAGTGTAGACGATACTAACTGGCCCAGCTTCATTTCCTTGCGTTGTAACGCTAAGTACTAAATTAGCAGTATCGCCATCATTAATATTCCCAGTGGCAGTTGCTGTTCCAACAACTACAGCAGGATCACTTGGCGCAGAAATTATTGCACCGAAATCTTCTACATTTTCGAACTCTCCATCTAAAGCTGGAGTCACTTGATAAGTGCCTGTGGCAGAACCATCAGCAATTGTAATTATCCCTCCAGTAAAATCTGGATAATCTGTCCCCGAAACGGCGGTTCCTAAACCGTTTGGATTAATACTGAGAGTTATAGGACTTCCGGTATTATTTGTTTTACTAAGAGTCGCTGTAAAAATAACATCAGTCGAACCTTCAGTCCCATCAGTTACACTTAAATTAGCCGTAACAGTTCCTGCGCCGTTATCATTGTCTGTAATATTAGTGACCGTAGATGCTCCTACAATTGTGACTGTCCCATCTGATGGATTAGATATTATTCCACCAAGTGTCTCCGTATTTTCAAAAAGAGCATCATCATTAAGCACAACATTAAAAGTTCCTGTATCAGAACCATTTGGAATAGAAATCGTCTCTGCTGTAAAATCCGTGAAGTCTCCAGCACTTGCGGTGCCTCCATTAGGATTTAATTCAAACGTTATTGGAAATCCTGAGGAGTTAATCGCATCTAGTGTGACCGTAAAAATTACATTTGATCCACCTTCCGCTCCAGGAGTTGCTGATAGAGTTGCATCATAAGGTTGCGCGAAAACTAACTGGGGAATGCTAAGAAGTAGAAATAGTCCAAAATGATAAGCTAATTTTAAACTAGAAAACGGAGACTTGAGATTTGAATCTGGGCCAGACGAGTTTACCCTAGAATTACAAGGAGTAATTTGCATAAATACCTTAAATAACTATCTAAATAATAATTAATGCCGAAAAAAAATTATTATTTGAGCCAAAACCTTACAAACCATACAGCTAGAATCAGTCTCTGTTCGGCTCATGTTTAAAAAAACGTTAGAAATCACAAAATAAAAATCAATATGTGTTCTACTTAAGAATCAATTTTCTGTTCTTATGATTAGAGTGAGGAAAGATCGATTCAGTTTAAGGTTATCTTCGATCGAGAAGTTTTAAGAAATATGAAAAAAATATCCAAAGCATTGCATTTAGCAGATTTTGAAATTTTATTTTCTGATTTTATGATAAATCTTGGTAAACAATAACCAATTAAAACTAATATTTATTATCTCTAAGTAGTCAAAAATATTTATATTGTTAGATTTATTAGAAAATAAGATATTTAAATGTATCATTGTTCTTTATTGAAACACTGTTTGAAAATCACGGCATCCTTCAAGTCTAAGACTATATATGTGAATCTATAAGCAGATCCTAGATGTTCACAGATTAAATATTACTGACAAGATTATTAATAAGATTTCTTAAGTAATAGGAACAACAGAAATGTTAAGCCTACCCAAAGCATGAAAACAATTCCTGCTCCAATTAAACTTACAGGGCGCGAATTTAATTTTAATGATTTTTCCCTTGATCGATCTAAAACGATGCGTGGCAATAATTTTACAATTATATAAATTCCAAACGTTACAATGACTAGATCATCAAGAAGCCCAATTATCGGAATAAAGTCTGGAATAAAATCTATTGGACTTAAGGCGTAGCTAACAACAATAAAACTAGCTATTTTTAAATATAGGGGCGTCCCTTGGTCTTGGATAGCATAATACAGAGTTATTAAGTCTCCTTTTGTTTGCTTAGACCACTTTCCAATTTTTCGAAGAAACATCATTACTTTTACTCAGGTATTATTTTTAAGGTAGCTCCCACAAAGTAAATTAAGATTTAATAATTGTATTTGATACTTTGTAGACTCGAACTACCCCTTTCTGTCTGATTCAACATACTTTATTATCCCAGTTATAGTTATGACAAAAAGTAATTTCCGAATAATTAAATGTTAGTTTATTGTTTTTTTATTATAACTATATGATTTTCCTATTCCACCGAGGGATAGAAAGCATTTAGAAAAGCTTTATGACTCCAGCATTCCTTGAATTTATAAATAAACACTGGGCGCTATGCCTTTTAGCAACTGGTGGAGTAATTTTAACACTCGGTGACTTAGTCATGAAAAAATGGATCGTTACTGATCTGCGAGCTTATTATGTAATTGGGCTATTAATTTGGATTGTTGGACTTAACTTCTTAGCATTATCGTTCAAGTATAAGAGTATTGCTGTCGCCTCAATGATCTTCATCATCTTTAATACAATTACCTTGCTGATTGCGGGATACTTTCTATACGGAGAAAAAATTTCTTACCAAGAAATGCTAGGGATTGTACTTGGTCTAGGCTCAGTCGCCTTAATGGACTTAGCTTAACATTTCAAAAGAACTTGATCCTCTTTAAAAATTATTTTCAACTACTGCAAATCAAATGACTTAAAGTCTGCAGTTTAAATACTTCTGATATTAATCAGTGCTAGCTAGTAATTCCGCGCCTTGTACACAATTTTGGATATCGACTTCTGGTACAGGAATAGCCTCAATAAATTTAATACTGGTCCAAGGAAACATATAGAATCTTTCGTCTGTTTTGATTAATAGCTGCGGTGCATTTTGCATATTCCTCAAGGCTCCCGCCATGTATGTTGCTTCGACTTGTTGTGGAAATGTAAAAGTCATTGTTTTATCATTAAGGAAATGGATTTTGATGTATCTTGAGTCTTCTTGCATATCTTTAAAATAAATAAAATTATATTATACTGAATTTAATATTCGTAATCCTATACTGACTTTATGATGACTGTCTAAGGATTTATTTTTCAACTTAATTTAGCTTATAAGACCTTGAAATTATTAATATTTTGATATGAAAATTGCACTTATTGGTTGTGGAAATTGGGGCAAGTTTATTTTAAGGGATTTGCTTACCCTAGGAGCGGAGGTGCAAGTCGTAGCGCGCTCCGAATCTAGTATAAACAATGCCAGGGAACTAGGAATAACAGATATTGTTAGCACGATTTCTGAACTTACTTATCCCCAAGGGATTATTGTGGCAACAACTATTAGTTCTCATTATTCCGTGATTGAAGAAGTAGCAGAGTACTTTCCTAATATACCAATTTTTTGTGAAAAGCCTTTAACGAATTCATACGCCGAAGCAAAAAAGTTGTTGGCACAATACCCTAACAATATTTTTGTTATGGATAAATGGAGATATCACCAGGGAGTTATTGCTCTTCGAGATTTATATCAAAGTGGTGAATACGGTGCACTCAAGGCTATTTATACTACTCGCCTTTCAATGAGTAATCCTCATATGGGTGATGATCCTGTCTGGGTTTTACTGCCGCATGATCTAAGTATTTTAAATGAGATTTTAGGATTTATTCCACCAGCTCGTTCCGCGCAGGCAATAATTTATCAGGATCAATTTGAATCATTAAGTTGTCAGTTAGGAGACAAGCCTTGGGTTCAGATTGATGTAAGTGCCAGATCTACTAAAAGAGAAAGAAGAATGGAGCTCCGTTTTGAACAGCATATCCTAGTGCTAACAGATGGCTATGCTAATCAGATTGAAGTCTATACTTGGGATCCAAAGGAGCAAAGCATTAATCCTAATGTAGAATTTATTAGTTTTAAAGAAGAAATGCCCTTACTTGCGGAACTCGAAGCTTTCGTAAATTACCTTAATAATAAAGGTGAAAAACCAAAGAGTTCTTTGAAAGATGGCGTCCTTGTTGTTGAGAGGATAGAGGAGTTAATGAAATTAGCCAAAAGTAGTATTAGCTAGCTGCTCCAGAAGCGAACTCAGGCTACCTAGCTCGCAATCTCGGGCAGAAACACTAAATGTTAAATTACAAAAATCAAATCCTGTTTCTGGATCCAGATAATGAAATCCTAATTCATCCTCCGGATTCCAATACTCAGTTACTGAATAGACGTGCATCGATTGTTCGGGGAAATAAAAGGCATGTGCCACACCAGTCGGAATACTTAAACCCTGCATGGCTTTCGCTGTTAAAACTATTGTTTCTTCAACCAAAAAAGTTGCCGAATTCTTTCTTAAATCTTTTAGAAAAAAAACTCCTTGTCCTTGCACTACAGTTAAATAATCTGCATGTAGCTTATGAACATGAAAGCCACGAAAAACTCCTGCCTCCGAGCTAACAATATTCCACTGAACAGGAACTTTTCCTTCAAACCAATTTTCTCTAAATATTTCAGTAAAAATGCCACGCTCATCTTGGTGCATCTTAAGCTGTGATAAATAAACGTCTTTAATTTTAGTAGTTTGCTTTTCAATCATACTAGTCATTTTTTTGCTCTGCTTTATGAATAGTTCTTAACCTTGCCAGTTCTAGGTCTTGTGTGGCCAGATGATTCTTCAGCTCAGTAATTACTCCCAACAAATGATTTTCTTCTCGCTTAGAAGCAGTAATATAATCATTTAGTTTTTGTTTCCAGCTTGATTCTATTTCCTTAATTTCAAGATCTTGCTTTTCCAGATGATTCTTCAACTCAGAAATTACTCCCAGCAGATGATTTTCTTCTTGGTTTGAAGCAGTAATGTAATCATTTAGTTTTTGTTGCCAATTCGATTCACTTTCAATGATTTCCAAATCTTGCTTTACCAGATGAGATTTTAACTCGGCAATTACATCTAATAAACGATTTTCTTCCTGTTTATTTACTATAACATAATGTTCCAAGCTAGTTTCTCTTTCTCTTATTTCCAGATCTTGCTTAGCCAGATGTAATTTTAACTCTGTGATTACTTCTAACAAATGATTTTCTTCGCGTTTAGATACCTGAATGTACTCAGATAGTTTTTGTTCCAAATTACGGGAGTATTCTGTTATTTCAATTTCAAACTGATATCCAATTTCTTGCTGGGCTTGGGAAATATTAGTTTTTAGTTTAGCAAGTTCGCTGGGAATTTGAATTAGTTGAAAGTATGACTCCAACTCTTTAAACCGTTCTGCGGGTGAACTTTCACGTCGATCAAGGCTTGCGAAGTGGAGTACTGTAGGCTCAAATAAACTGCTAACACAAACATTTTGATAGTTTAAAATTTGTTGCCACATGTATAAATCGGTAGGGATTCCGACTGGCGTAGTTCGCCATCCAAAAGGCAACTTCTGATATAAATCCATTCGATGAGCTCCCATTCCTAAGGGTATCCGATTTGTACCTCGGAGCAATAAATCTTGATACCACTTTTGGGATAGATCAATTTGCCAAACATAAATACTCCCCTCGGGTAATATTTTTACTGGGAGAGAGTGGGTAAAATCAACATTCGTTAACTCCTTAGCAATAACTTCTAAATGATTTTCTAGATACAAATCATCATCAGCTAAATAACAAACAAAATCACCGGTCGCCTGTTGCAAAATTGGATGGCGATAGGCTTCTCCTAAGCGCGGACCCTTTGAATGCTTGAAGTATTTAACTCGAGAGTCTTGCTTTTCGTACTTGGCAACAATTTGTTCAGTTTTTTCTGGCGCTCCATCTCCAATGATAAACAATTCAAAGTCTTGATGAGTTTGACGTAAGATACTTTCAATTGGAAATTGAATTAACTCACAGTGATCAAAAGTTGGTATGATGATTGTTGCTTTCAACTGATAATAAATAAAAAAAGAGATTAACTTTTTAATTTAAGCAGTAAATCAAAAACGTTTTAGGAAAAGCTCTTACTGAGTCTAACTGTAATTAATGATTATGCACAAATTACTTAATTAAAATCCTTTGCTGGCTGAGTTCCAAATACTGCTTACTTAAGTCTATACCGATAAACTTTCTTTTTTCTCTAATTGCCACAACTCCCGTTGTACCACTGCCACAGAAAGGATCTAATACCGTGTCCCCGGCATTTGAACTTGATAATACAATCCTAGTCAATAATTCTAAAGGTTTTTGGGTGGGATGATAACCATTAATTTTTTCTGATTTCTTAGTAACTGGAATCGACCAAACACTGCGCATTTGTTTATCTTGATTCTTAAGCAAATCTTTTTCATGCCAATCCCCTTTCTTCATTACTTGATAATTAAAAGTATGTTTAGCTTTAGGATCTTTCTTAGCCCAGACAAGGGTTTCATGGCTTGCAGTGAAGTAACGACAGCTAATGTTAGGTGAAGCATTAGGTTTATACCAACTAATATCATTTAAGATCTGGAAATTACTTAATTGCAAAGCAAAGGCACATTGATAAATGGAATGATAAGTTCCACTAATCCAGATTGTACCATTTGGTTTTAACACTCTCTGACAAGCATTAATCCACGATCGATGGAATTCAAAATCAGCTTCCACTCCTTGGCTCTCATCCCATTGTCCCTTATTCACTGAGACGCGCTTGCCGGATTTTACTGTGAAGCCATTGTTAGAGAGATTATATGGTGGATCGGCAAAAATTAAATCAATCGACTCCTCTGGAATTTTGGCAAGCACATCTAAGCAATTTCCTTGATATAAATTGAGGTTTCGTGATTTATGGAATAAGAGATTTTTTAGTGACATTCGGAGTTCGAGTCTATTAAGAAATTAAGATTTCTGATAGTGTCAGAAATCAATTATTATCAATTATTTAGTATGAAAAGAGCATTAACAGGCATTACAACTTCTGGAGAAATCCATATCGGTAATTATTTAGGTGCTATAAAACCTGCCCTTAAACTTCAAAATGATTATCAGTGCCTCTATTTCTTAGCAGATTTACATTCTTTGACTAAGCAGAAAGACCCAGTAAAACAGCAAGAAAGTATCTACCATCAAGTAGCTTTATGGATAGCTGTTGGGCTGGATTATAAGAAACATTTGCTCTATCGCCAATCCGATTTACCTAATGTGGAACTCTCTTGGTATCTCTCCTGTGTTACTGGGATAGGTTTATTAGAAAAGGGTCATGCCTACAAGGACGCACGCGCTAAAAATAATGAAGTAAATGTAGGAGTATTTTACTATCCAATCCTAATGGCAGCAGATATCTTGCTTTATGCGCCAGACGTTGTCCCTGTTGGTAAAGATCAGAAGCAACACGTGGAAATGGCGCGTAATATTGCAGGCTCGTTTAACGCCATTTATGGAGCTGGAGAAGTAATCTTAAAGCAACCCGAAGTGATGATTGCCGAAGATGTAATGCTGATTCCAGGTCTTGATGGCCAGAAGATGTCAAAAAGTTACAATAACACCATTGAGCTGATGCTTCCTGAAAAACAACTACGGAAAAAGATTATGTCTTTAACCACAGACTCAACACCTTTAGAGGAGCCAAAAGTATTAGCAGGATCGTTGTTAGGGAATCTTTACAAACTTTTTGCTACAAACAGTGAGTTTGCCGATTTAGAAAAACGACTTGCCGCAGGTGGACTTGGTTGGGGAAACGCCAAAGAAGATCTGTTCCAAGCAATTAATCGGGAGGTCTATGACTCGCGGCTTAAGTACGAAGAAATTCGTGGAGATCAAAAGTTTTTAGATGAAGTTCTAGCAGAGGGCAAAGTGAAGGCTGAGGCCATCGCTAATCCAATACTTAGAAAGGTTCGGGAAGCTATTGGAATTTCTAAGAGATAAATTTATTCAAAAAATGGGGTTTCTGATTAGTAAACAATTGACACTTGTATGCTATTTTTTTGTTAATAGTCCTATATTACTTACTATTTTAAGGACCAACTATTAGTCAATCGATAAATAGTCAGGAATGGCTCAACCGGAAAGATTCCTAAAATTAGCACTTCTAGAGGAGCTTCTGGCAACAAATAAAATGATTTTCATTTCAGGGCCAACGCAAAGATTTCAATAATTAGAGAGAAAGCAGTCTGCTATTTTGCTTTTAATCCCCTCTTCCACTCATCAAACTCAGGAATAACATAAAGTTTCATTAACTTCTGATCTATACTGTGCCTAATACTGTCGTTAAATCTTTCCTCCGCAACTAGATTACGAAATCTTTCATATTGAACTGTAACTTCGGCTTGAATTTTAGCTAGAATTTCTGGGGCAACCTCTTTCCTAGCCTTTTCTATCTCAACATCTAAAAACTTATTATACTCTTCACCTAAGTGGCTATCCTTTGATGGCTGTTTCTTCGCATAATTAGTATTTATTGGTTTTTGCGGTTCCATACTAAAGGATTTAGGTAATGCGAAATCTTCAATTTTCTTGATAGCATTATACAAGAATCCGACAGGACTAGTACTAACAAGATTACTATGGCTCGAGATTAAATAATCAAAATATTTAATAACCATCTCCATCTTTCGAAGATGATAATCTGTTCGTGCCTTTAGCAAAATCTCAGACTGGTTCGGCGCAATGCCCCGCTCCTCTAATGATTTACGGACCCTCGCTGAGGGACTAAGTGCAAGATCAACTGTAGGTTTAGCCTGGCTAACAATTTTAGTAGGACTGGTCACAGGAATAACTTCAGCCTTATTATTGCCTTGCTGTTGTTGTGAGCGTGGAACTAGGCTCGCCCCTGAAAGGATAATTTCAGTCTTGGCCCCTTTTCCCAAGTATTCTACAGAAGAAATAAAATTGACTTTTAATAGCTCCTCTAGGGCTGGTTCCAATTGCTGCTTTAAGGAGCTGGCGTATTTAAAATTTCTAGAGATGCCAATTTTTTCGTGACATAAATTAAAAAGATTAATTTTTAGTTGTGCCCGATACCAGAAATTTTTATCTAAAAAGCGATAAAGTCTTTTAGAAATTGAACTGTTTAGATCCAAATAAAAATCTAAATCTAACTTTTTGATAAAGCCTGACTGGAAAGAATGGAAAATTTCATCACTCCAAATAAAATAACTAGGTTTCGTTCGATTCTCTCGACCATCATTTAGTTCATAAGCATCCAAAATTCCAAAGTTTTTGGTACTATAGGCTTTTGTTTCATTATCAAAAAAAGCATTTGTAGCTTTGATTCTAACACCACTTAGGCGATCAAGGGCTCCGAGTAGGCGTTTATAGTTTTTCCCTTCTGTTGGCCAACGTAAAATCTTTAATAATTCATAGCGCGTAAAAGTAACTTTTTTATTTTTAAATAATTGATCCTCAAATGATAATTTTAAAAGTCCAAGTAAGACTTCGTCATCAGAGGCAGTAGGTAATCCAAATTTATCCGTGCCCGTAATTACCCACTCGCGGTTGACCTCTCGCCCATTTTTATTTTTTATTATATCTTTGAATTCAAGAGTTTTAATTTTTGGATCAGCTCTATTTGATAACATTGTTAGTGGAAATTCCGCTAAGTTCATCTCATCGCGTGAGATTAATGACACTCCCCCAGTGTTATCAGATAATTTTTTAGGTAGTGCTGTCATTCAAGAAAATTTAAAATGTTTTTAAACTAATATTTATTAAATTAGATCTACTAACTTTTATAGTAGTTTACAAATGTTATTTTAAGTTACTTGTAATAAGTGAGCGGTAGAGAATCTTAATCTTATTAAATACTTAAATCAAAATATTTATTTGTAGGCACGATATTTCTTACTTCAAATCACGATGAAGCTTACTTCCAAGAACGATAAAGATTATTTCGAAAAACGATAAGTCTTATGCCAATTCCCGATAATACTAATCTCCAAGCACAATCTTTACTTATCTAAGAGCACGATATTCATGAAGAATTTATTTCTAAACACTAGTAAATAGTATTTTACTTCAAATCACGATATGAGTATATTAACTAGAGTCAAACAATAAATAAAAAAGATCAATGATATCAGCATCTTATGATTCTAGGTAGTTGATCTATTATTGCCGTGATCTGTTTTGATCTTATTCGCGATCTCATGAGGATTAGATATAGTGATCTTAGATAAGTTTTTTAAAGGGGATAAGAAGTGGCCGAGATTATAGGAATTCTAAATCAAAAAGGTGGAGTTGGTAAAACTACCACCAGTGTAAATTTAGGTGCTGCAATTGCAAACTTGGGGAAGAAGACTCTCTTAGTAGATATGGATGCTCAAAGTAATTTAACCACACATTTAGGTTTAAGTAACACTGATGAAATTGCCAATGATCCAGATGCTGAATTCGCTCCAAAATATACCATTTATGATGTTCTTAAAGGATCTAAGGATATTAAAGATGTAGTAATTAGCCGCTCTGAGAATGTAGATGTTGTTCCATCAAGTTTATTATTAAGTGCTGCGGACTTAGAACTTGGAGGTATGGTAGGACGTGAACTTTTACTTAAACGTGCCTTATCAAAAATTAAAGATCAATATGATTATATTGTAATTGATTGTCCTCCTGCCTTGGGGTTGCTTAGTTTAAATGCTTTGGCGGCTGTGGATAAAGTTATCGTACCTGTACAAAGTGAATATTTGGCACTTCATGGAGTTCGTCAGTTATTAGATACAATTGATCAAGTTCGAAGTATTTATAATCCCGAATTAAAGGTTGGTGGAGTATTAATATGTCTCCATGATAATCGTAAAAAACTGGCCAGAGCAGTTGCTAAGACTATTCGTGACTTCTTTGGACAATTGGTTTTTGATACTGTAATAAGAACAAATGTTGCTTTGGCAGAAGCCCCTGCTAATGGACAATCAATTTTCGAGCATGCTCCAAAATCTTCAGGAGCAGATGATTATGAAGCTTTAGCAAAGGAAGTTATCAATGGTTAAGAATATTACTTTTTCCAATAATCCCCTATTTTCAGGCCCAAGCTTAAAAGAAAGAGAGCTTGTTGGCAGTCTTCCTTACAAGCTAATACCCTTAGATCAAATAGAAAAAGATCCAAATCAACCAAGGGTAAACTTTGATGAAGCCCAGCTAGCAGAGCTTACTACATCTATTAAGACATACGGTGTTATCTCTCCTATTCTAGTAAAACCTAATAAGAACTCTAGATTTACATTAATCGCTGGGGAAAGAAGGTTAAGAGCTAGTATGCTAGCTGGATTAAAATCTATTCCTGCTATTGTTGATTCAACCGATGATCAAACTGGAGAGAGGACACTAGCAATTCAATTAGTAGAAAACTTACAACGATCAGAATTAACACCATTAGAAAAATCTTATGCTATATCTACGCTTAAAGAATCTAATAAATTAAGTGTTAGAGATATTGCTGACAAGTTAGGAATATCTAAAAGTTCAGTACAGAGATCTTTGGATTTACTTGATTTGCCTGATGACCTACTAAATGCTCTGAGGCAAGGGGCTTCGGAATCTAAGATTTTACTTCTTGCCAAGATAGAGGATCCGAAAGAACGTGCTAACTATTTAAATCAAGTTGACATCTTAACCAGAAGCGACTTGTCTCAAAAGATTAACAAAAAAACGGGAAAAGCAAGTAAAACAACACTTTCTGCAGAGGATTTACGTATTTCAGACGAGATTCGAAGATCTCTAGGTCTTAAGATTGTATTAACTAGAAAATCACCTAAGTCTCCTGCTGGATCTTTGAAGATTAGCTTTCATAATGACTCGGATCTTCAACATGTTTTTAGAAAACTAATTTCTTAATATATTAGTGTCCCACGGCGGGACAGTTCCTTAAATTTCTGAATAACTCATTTGTCCCACGGCGGGACAACAATTTATGAAAGGTATTGATTTCTTAAATTCTCTCACTAAATGGGATAATAAATCTCTATTTGGCTTAGATAGTATTAAAAAGGTCCTAAAAAAGCTAGGAAACCCACAAGATCGTCCTAAATCTATCCACGTGGGAGGAACAAATGGAAAAGGAACAACTTCCATTGCTATTGCCTCAATTCTTGGAGCTGCTGGATTTAATGTTGGATTAAATACTTCCCCACATTTAATCAGGCTTAACGAAAGATTTATTATTAATGGCAAAGAAGCTACAGAGTTGGAAATTTCTGAAGCGGCACTAAGAGTTAAACGTGCTATGGAGAATGAGGAGGTCCATCTAAGTTATCATGAGGCGATAACAGCAACTGCATTTGTTATGTTTCAAGCATTGGATTGGATTGTAATTGAAGTAGGATTAGGTGGTCGTTTAGATGCTAGCAATGTTATAAGTAAGCCAGAAGCAGTTATTATTACTTCAATTAGTTTAGATCATGAACTAATCTTAGGAGATACAATTTCTAAGATTGCTATGGAGAAGGCAGGGATAATTAAAGACTGTAATAGGATATTACTTGGAGAATTGCCTGAAGAAGCAAATAATGTAATTAGAGCAGTCATTGCAGAAAGCAAAGAAGCTTTATCTTTTCAGTTTGGAAAGGAATTTACATATAGAAGACTAGAAAGGGGGATGGAATTTCAATCTTCTAAGTTAACAATTCAATTATTTAATTATCATTATCAAAATCATACTAAAGCTATTAACGATTGCCTAGCAATAGAGACATGCCTTTTGCTTGGTTTAAATGAGCATATCTCTACTGGAATTACTAATTATTACTGGCCGGGAAGATACGAAACTATCGTGTATCAAAATAATACTTTTATAGTTGACGCTGCTCATAACCCAGCATCAATTGATGCTTTAGTTGAATATTTACGAATAAATTATCCATACAAAAAAGACTTCCAAATTATTTTTGCAGCCTTACAAACAAAAAACTGGAAATACTTCGTTGATAAATTAAAAGATTTTATCGTGCTTTGGCATATAGTTTTAGCTGATAGTGAGGTTGCAGTTATAACTGAAGAAATTGCAATTTATTTAGAATGTCATGGTGTAAATAGTTACCGTCAATATGGTAATGATTATGGCGAGGCCATTACCCAAGCTTGCCATAACTCAACAAATGAAACTATTGTAGCTGGGTCGATGTATATGATTGGAGGTGTAAAATCACTGCTTCAGAGATCCCCAAAAAATTATTGGTAAAGTTAACTAGTTAATATTATTATGAAAAATGTATATTTGGTAAATTTAGATGAATGTTTAGAGCAAATCTTAAATAAGATTCCCGATAATGGAAATTTACAAGAGTCTGCTCGGTATATGCTTTTTAATCAGGGCAAAAGATTACGCCCGATGATTATTGTGGCACTTTTAGACGATCTAAAATTGCTACAGAGAGAGCATTACTTTACAGCACTAAGTCTGGAGATTTTACACACAGCTAGCTTAATTCATGACGATCTTCCCGCTCTAGATAATGATGATTACCGACGAGGTAAATTAAGTTGTCATAAAAAATATTCCGAACCGCTAGCTATTTTATTAGGTGATTACTTACAAACCTTAGCAATCCAAGTTGTTGTTGAAAATGCACGGGGAGAAGACTTAAGAGCGCTGAGTAAAGTTTTGACGAATGGATATTTGCATGTTTGCTTAGGTCAGATTTTAGACATCACTCAAACTTCTGAACCGGACTTAAGTTTCATTAATCGTTTGAAAACAGCGTCATTATTTTCTTGTGGTTTTCAGATGGCTGGAATTCAAGCGAAATGCACTGAGTTCCAAATTGAAGAATTAAGAAAACTAGGGGAGGAGTTTGGATTAATTTTCCAATTAATTAATGATTATCAAGATTGCTTTTTATCCCCAGAGTCAACGGGGAGAAGGGATTCCAGTGATAGTAAAAATAATAAACAAACTTTAATAAATAAGTTTTCAAACTCCCAAGATGCTAAAAAGTACTTAGAGGAAAAAATCTTGATTTGGAATAAGAATTTTGATTTGTTGAAAGTAGAATTTAAGCAACCGTTTCTAAATTTGGCTCAAATCGTAAATTCAATTTTTCAAGCAGAGTCATAGCCAAGTATACGCACTGTAGGTTAACCTGCAGTAGTGCTACTCCGATGGACTCACTGTAATTTAAGAGAACTTCTAATTTTAACGTACGTCACCAGTCTTCAATTATGCAGGTGCCTACCTATAAACTATAAATTAAAAATGTTCGTATCCATAACTTTCTATGGTTAAATCACGAGTAAAGCTAAGGTACATTTTCCCTGCTGTTTCTACATTCAGCTCTAAATCTTGAATTGAACTATTTTGTTGGAGCAACACTCCCCCTAAGAGTAAATAGGGTACATCATTAATATTAAATGAGCAGAAACACTTCCCATCATAGCCAATTCTAACGTTGTCCAAAGCTGTAATATTTAAAGCACTGGGATCCACAAAATAATCAAATTGATTTAAATAAACATTAAATTGTTCCTTTGCTAAACAAGTAGTACTAAGTAGAAAAAAATCTTTTGGTGAATAGAAACTTTCATTCTCGTAATAGACAAAGGTTCCATCTCCCAGCATCACTTGGCAAATAGCCTCACCAGAATTTAAAAAATTCATTTTTGCATAGCCAAGTAATCTCTGCGAGACATTCATTTCATCCTTGATACTTGTATATTTCTGGCCATCAATCACTAACAAATCAATAAAATTATGGGCAGAATGAGCATTTTCTTGACTAAAAGCAACTCCACTAAAGCTTAGTTTTAAGTTAGGACTAAGGTCCGCTTGGTACTCCCAGGTATCAAGTTGCAAGCTACCGAGTTCTGCTAAATCCTGATCGATCACACCATTGACCACTAACATCCAGCCTAATTTAAATTTAAAAAACCCAGTTGGCCCAGTCATCAGTTGATCGCTGGCGATATTAATTGGGCGATAATCGATCACAGTTTGTTCTTCAATCGATCTTACGATTTCACCATGATAAAGTTGAACACAGCGACCATCTTCCAGAGTAAGTGTAGCATTACCACTTCGGATAAAATCATTACTAAAATTAAATTCAGTGATTTTAGAGTGTCTGATTTTTTGCTGTATACTATTCCCCAAAGCGAAACTTTGCTGTCCAGCACTGATTACCTTTCCAAAGATTTGTTCTTCAAAAAAGCCTACCTGTAAAATGTAATCTATAGGTTTATAGTTAATATTATCAATAACTTGACCATTAATCATAGGAAGCAAGTAATCTAATTCTGCCGTTTGGAGTACGCCATCATCATCTAGAATTTCGCCAAGCCTTTTTCCGGGAATTTTGGTGTTAACGACCATGGAATAAATGTTACCGCTTTTCGGATCCGCCCAAAGACTTTTCACATTTTCAGGTTCACTGCCTCCCATGCCTTTTTGTAGTTTCCCATTCACTATAGCGTAGTGGATTGGCTCCTGATCCTCTAGTGTTAGTCCATAAATAATTGCCTGCATTAATCCTTCTAGATCTAGACAAACTTCACATTTCTCTACAATGAAATTTAATTTATTTTTTATTTCTCCTCGATCGACTATGTAAAAATCTTCACCGGATCTGATACAACCAAAGCATTCTTCCTCAAGGACTCGGCCATAAAAACAATCAATCTGCTTTGGTCCAATTGCCGTAATTATCTTGGAACTTATGACAGGTAATAACTCTTCATTAAATTGAAATACACCACTAAAAAGCCCCTCCGAGTTGCTTTCTACCGAATGACAACTGCTAAATCTTTGATCTTCAAAACCAGTGATAATCTTACCACCATAAAGTAGGAAACTGGATTTTCCAAAGTGAACCAAGGCTTGAGCTGATCCTTCCGCCGTTAGCAGTTCACCCGTCTCTGATTTACAAAGGACATTAAACTGTAAGAGGATTGCCTCAATTTCTGATTCGGGCAAAAATTGACCTGAGTGCAGTGAAAGATCGTCATTCAGGTTCTTTAGGGCAAGTGCTAATCCTGCAAATGGAGCAGGAGTTTTAAGATTATCTAAAAGAAATTTACAGAAATCGGGAAGGTCACTATCTTCAAAAATATGTCTTAATTCTGGGTTGAGATGATGTTCTAGAAAGGCACCAACAACACCGGAAGGAATTTCTCCAGCTAAGTCTTGAAATGAACTGACTAATAGTTGATTTAGGGACATCTTACAGCAGACAACATAGAACTTAGCTAAGTATACGAGATTGCACTAACTAGGCAAACAAAAATTTTGGAGCTAGCTAGTAATGAGAAGTTTATTAAAGCTGGTATAAGTATTTTTCCAGATCAATCACCTTGCCGTCTTTGATTTCTACTCCCTCACTTTGTAAAAGCCTAATTTTTTCAATCTGTCCAAAGGCATATTGTCCAATGCATCCAGAAGAATTAACCACTCGGTGACAAGGTACCGTTGGTGCTAATGGGTTTTTAGCCATGGCTGTTCCTACTGCACGGTAAGCTTTTGTACCCAAGTGGTCAGCGATCGCTTGATAAGTTAAAATTTTACCGCGCGGGATTCTGGCAATGATATGGTAACAGGCTTTGGTGAAATCGGAGTTAGGTAGATCTTCGATTTGGGTAACAATTTGTTTATTAGTCGTTCTCTTCAATTTGCTGTACATGAATTTTATTATTAAAAAAAAGAGCTATCCACAAATATACTTAAATATTTAGCAGAGTTCCAACAGTTTTTTGAGCATTTAGCCTTGAAGTCTGCTTTGTAATTTAATAAGTGAATCCAAGGGGATACTGGAATATTGATTAATCCAACTTTCGTGGATTCGCTTTATCGGCAAGGCATTCAGATAGTTCCAACGCTCTCTCCCATGCTTTTTAACAATAACTAACTTAGCCTTTTCCAAGTAGCGTAAGTGTTGCATCACGGTGCACCGGTCTAACTTAGGCAAGTCAAGGCAAAGTTGACCAGTAGTTTTTCCTTTCTTTTGCAGCAGATCCAAAATTTGACGACGAGTTTCATGAGCAATGGCTTTAAATATAAAATCATCAGACAAGACTTTATTCATGTTGTATTTATATAACATAACTTACTGATCTTCTAGAGATAGTTTTTCATAAATTATATCTACAAGAAAGTGATGATTTGGATTGGAGTTAGTTATAATCACAGATTGATTTTGAAGTCTTCTAATTGATCGGAGTTTGAATACATCATTTAAAATTAGTTAGGTTAAGAAGAATCCTCTGGAGTTGTCAAAAGTATTTATGTCCATACTAGTGGCTAGGGTTGAGGGATCTGGAGACCTTTCAGATCTGCGGTGGGATATTTTTTAAGCTATCAGTCTTAATTTAGACTTAAAATCAAGCACTTAGGAGGCAGGAAAACTTGTTAAAATTGAGTTGCAACTGAGAAGCTTATCCCCTCATCTTAATGAAAATAATTCATTGAATAATAATAACTAAAGCATAAATGAAAAAACTAATTCTATTTGTATTAATTGTGAGTCTGGCGTTGTTAATTACACTTGGGATTCCAAGTAGCTATCTAATTCAAACAAATGATGAAAACTTAGGCCCTGCAACTTTTCAAGTAGCTTCTGGTACAGGAATGGTAACCGCTGGGGTGGGGCTTTTAACACAGCCGGGTAATTTGAAAATTGATGTGCCAAATCATACCATCAAACAAGTCCTTTTGTATTGGCAAGGATTCATGACAACTGGAACTCCAGTTGATGAAACTATTATCTTAAAAAAACAAGGTGGAAGCGAAGTCACTATCACAGGTGAAAAGATCGGAGATATCTGCCCAGATAAAACTAATTGCCCAGGTAATTTTCCTTATTACTCGGCAACCTTCAGAGCTGATATAACAAATCATAACTTAGTAACTAATGGAACTAATAATTTCACAGTTTCTGGATTAACTTTTAGCAAAGCAAGTAATGGTGCTGGTATGATTGTTATATACGATGATGGTACAGCTAAGGGGAGCATTGGAATACTTGATGGACATGATTTTGCTTATCATAAAAGTCCTGGAACGCTTAAGACTACAAATCCAAAAACACTTTCATTTCCAGCAAGCATAAAAGATAGAAGTGCCACTTTACATTATTTAATTTCCAGTGTTGAGGGTAGTCATTCGGGTGGTGGAGTTCGACCAAACTCAATTGAAGTAACTATTGGTGGTACGACCACAAAATGCAGTGACTGCCTTAATAGTCATTCTGGTCAAGAGTGGGATACATTAGATATTCCAATTGTGATTCCCGCAGGTATAACTTCAGTTTCCACGCAGCTTTTCTCGAGAGATGATTTTAAAAGACTTAGCCTTGATCCAGCATCTCTAGTTTGGAATTTTCTTGCAATTTCCATTGAGGATCAACTAAAAGTTGCATGTTTGCCTGGAGATGGAAATAAGTTGATTCGAGGTATAGATACTGCTGGAGTCGCAGGCCTAGTTGGAACAGAGTCTTGGGATAATGGTAGTGTTGATTTTAGCCATAGCGGAACTAGCTTTACTAATAATTTAGTACCACTTAATCCTGCCCTAAGTGACCCCGGAACGGATAGCATGCTTCGTTCTTCAATCTATCATGGATCACGTAACAATAAAGAACTATACATGAATGTGAATGGGATCCTGCCCGATGATTACAATATTTATGTCTGGACATGGGAAGATAATATTAAAGATAACTTTTCACTAAAAATTGAAGGAAGCAATGCTTTACAAAACCAATCTAGTGGTAATTCGGGTCAATGGTTCAAGCATGGACCATACTTAAGAAATGTAATTGATGGTTCTTTAAATATTACTGCTTCGGGAGGAGATGCTAATATTTCTGGGATTGAAATTCGTTGTGCAGAGCAGAAGGATTGTGCCGGAGTAATGGGTGGCAAATCCGTGGTTGATGACTGTGGAGTATGCGATGGAAAAAATGCTAGCAAAGGTTGCGACAATGTTTGTAATAGTGGAAAAACTATTGATTCATGTAATGTTTGCGGTGGTGGAATTACAGATCCAACAAAGTGTCCAGTTCCAGATTGTAATGGAGTAATGGGCGGAAAGGCAGTGATTGATGATTGTGGAATCTGTAATGGTAAGAATGAAGCAAAAGGGTGTGATAATGTTTGCTTTAGTGGAATGACATTGGATGAATGTAAGGTCTGTGGTGGAAATAACTCGGATCGAGGTTGCGATAATATTTGCTTTAGTAATAAGCAAACTGATGCTTGTGGAGTATGTGGTGGAAGCATTTTAGATGCAACTCAGTGTATTTCAGTAAATAATTGTATCATTGTGGAGCCAACACCAGAAATCTTGGCTTTTGAAAAGAGATTTCAAAAGCTTTCCAAGGGATTGTTTAAACGAATCAAGGACGATGGTAAGCGTGATGCTCAATACTCATGTGGAGTTAAGTCAGCCAAGACGATTAAAGAAGCAAAAACAATTATCACAGAACTTAACCAGGCAGCTTTAACTATCTTCACCAAAGGTATTACTGTTTGCGGGGATAGTTGTGTTACTTTATCCTTTGCCGAAGAAGTAAAAAAACATCAGAAAAAACTGAATAAGCTTTCTAAGCTTGCAACTAGCTTAGCAAATAAAGTGAAAGCTTGTTACGATCTTAAACAAGTTAAACGTGATGTTAAATCTGGTTATGTTCAAGATGTTGTTAGTCAAAGTAAAAAAGAGTTAAACAGCCTAATTAAAGACTGTAGCAACACAGAGGTTTGTTCTCCTCGGAAATAAATAGTTAAGTGACATAAATATAAAGACTGCGGATTCATTTATAATTTGATTCTGCAGTCTGCTTGCAATACAAATGCTCATTTAGGTAGATTCCCCCTAAAATGATCTATTCTTAACCCAGCAATAAGGCCTTAAGTTACGGCTGAAACTGATAGGAATTCGTTCCTTAGACTAAAAAAACTTGAAAAAAGAGGAGGGAATAGTTTGCTATGGATCATAGCATTACCCCAGAGAAGTTAATAATCAGAAAAGTTAAGCCAGCAAGTTTTTGTTCTTCTTGTTCCTATATATGTAAATAAAATAACCTGAATTAGACTGAAGCAAAAATTAGATAGTAACTATAAAATATTGAAATTTATAGCTATTTTGACATTTTAAATGGTAATGATAACTTGTATTTCCTTCTACATTCAAAGTAACAACAGTGGATATTTCTAAAATTAACTTAAACCTCAGCGAACAGCAGCAAAAATTAGTGGAAAGCGTCTTAATGGCGGGAGAAACTTTATTGTCTTATTGGCCTGGGAATCCTGAGAGCAAGAATTTGCAACAGAGTAGTAAGGATGATGGAACATTGGTGACAGAAGCTGATATTGCTACTAATGAAATTCTACTTTCCGCCTTAAGAGCATATTTCCCAGAAGATTTAATTATTTCCGAAGAAACCGGAGAGAGTAGTCAGCAAGCAAAAAACACGAATCGAGTTTGGTATCTTGATCCTTTAGATGGGACAAAGAACTTTGCCGCTGGAATGGATGATTTCTTAATTTTAATCTGTTTAGTTGTTAATCAGGAAGTTGATTTTTCGATCGCGTATTTTCCCGCCCAAGCAGAATTATGTTTAGCTGTTAAAGGGCAGGGGGCCTACACTAGCAAACTTGGGAAAGTTCAAGTTAATGCCGACAGTTACCAGCCATCTGCGATTAACTTACGCGACATGCCGATTCCATCAGGGGAATTTCTTAATAAATACCACACGGGCGCTTCGCAATACCTAATTGCTACAGGACAGCTTGCAGGTTGTATCTATGGACTTGGACACAGAGGAACGCCAAAAGTTTGGGATTTTGCTCCTTTTGATCTGATTATCACCGAAAGTGGTGGAACTGTTAGTAACCAACTGGGAGAGAAGCTCGCTTATCAAGGAGAGTCTTTACAGGCAACATCTTATGTTGCTAGTAATAGTATCATCCACTCCGATCTATTAAAATTAATTGAAAATGCTTAGTCATCAGGAATATCTAGATAAAATAGAAAACTCTCATGTCTATGAAGCTGCAATTGTTACAGCCCTTACTCCTTGTGTGAACTTAACCCGTAAAACAAAAAATCATGTATATCTAAAAAGAGAAGATCATCAGGAAGTTTTTTCTTTTAAAATTCGTGGCGCTTTTAACAAGATTGCGCAGTTAACATCAGAAGAACGCAAAAGAGGATTAATTGCTGTGTCTGCGGGAAATCATGCCCAAGGAGTAGCCTTTGCGGGTCAGTACTTCGACTGCCGCACTATTATTGTCATGCCACTCTCAGCTCCAGAAATTAAGATTAGACCTGTAAAAGCCTATGGGGCAGAAGTTGTTTTACACGGAGATTCTGTTCATGAAGCATTTTTACATGCCCAAGAATTAATTGAAAAACATAATTATATCTCCATCCATCCCTTTGATGATCCGGATGTAATAGCGGGACAAGGTACGATTGGCAAAGAAATCTGTGAACAATTAAATGAGTTTGATTACTTATTTCTACCTATTGGAGGTGGTGGAATAGCTGCTGGAATAGCTCTTTACGTAAAACATCATAGGCCCAATGTTAAGTTAATTGGTGTGGAGCCATTTGAGGCGGCAAGCATGCACGACTCGATCAGAGCTGGTAAAATTGTAACACTTGATTGGGTCGGTGGTTTTGCTGATGGGGTAGCTGTAAAGCAAGTAGGAGTAGAAACATTTAGGCTTTGTCGTGAATTATTAGATGAAATTATTCTAGTCTCTACAGATAAAATTTGTGCCGCAATTAAAGATATTTTTGAAGACACTCGAGTAGTAGTAGAGCCTGCCGGAGCACTAACTGTTGCCGGAATGAAAAAATATCTTTCACTTAATAAGATTGAAGGGAAGAATGTTGTTGGGATTGCTTGTGGTGCCAACATGAATTTTGATCGCCTAGGCTATGTGGCAGAACGTGTTCTGCTTGGGGAGAAAAAGGAAGTGCTACTGGCAGTGGAGATTCCCGAAAAACCAAGGAGCTTAAAACGCTTTTGCCAGATTCTAGGAAAGTACAGTATTACGGAATTTAATTATCGTTATAATAATCCGGACAAGGCAATTCTTTTTTTAGGAGTCAGTATTCCTAAACCGGAGGATCGTGATAAATTATTTGAAAGCTTATCGAGTAAAGGAATTGTCTTTTCTGATATTTCTAAAAATGAATTAGCCAAATTACATATCCGGCATATGGTTGGTGGAAAGTCAGCTTACCTTCAAAATGAGCGCCTTTTTCGCATGGAGTTTCCTGAACGTTCAGGGGCACTGGGCGATTTCTTAGACTATGTCGGATCAAATTGGAACATAAGTCTCTTTCACTATCGATCTCATGGAAGTGATCGCGGACGAGTTTTAGTTGGGCTACAAATACCCGATGGCAAGGATCAACCGCTACTTGAACTTGCCAAAAAATCTGGTTTTAGTTGCATTGAAGAGACCGATAATCCTGTTTATAAGATGTTCTGTTAAGTCATTCTTCCAAACATTCTCTGATAACCATTTTCAATAATCTCCTTAATTTTTTCTTGTTCTACTTTTGGTATAAATGAACTATTCAGTAATCCAAAAATCTTAGTTTTATGATCTAATAATTTTTCGAATGATTTATTAGTTTGCGCTGTCGTTAATTTAAGTTCTTTGGCTAATAACTCAAAATCTGCTCTTTGATAATATCCAGTAGTTTCTAATCCGCCTAAGTAATCAGGCATTAGTTCAATCGCCATTTCAGGGGCACTTGGATAGTAATATTTGGAACAGACGAAATCATAACAAGGGCTAAGTTCGTAGTGAGAGGTTTGATCAATTAAGCTAAAATTCTTTAAATGCAGATCATTATTGCCCATAACGTAACTAAGGATGATTAGTTGAAATAAACGGTATCTCTCTAGTCCATAGTCACGACTATGTTTGCTTAAGGCCACGGCAACAGCTAAATAACTTTTTTCATATTTCTCACTAGATTTTTGAGATAAGACTGAGGCAAAATCTTCCACATGGATTTTTTTCTCTTTTTCTCGATCAAATCTTTTTATTAAATAAGCGTATTCATTGCCCTCTAACTTAATTAAACAGAATGGAGGCACAGGTAGTGAAAAACTTCGGACAACATTCATACAATAATGTTCATTCTCACTTATGTGGGGATGACCCTCGGTGGAAGGCTTTAAAATAAATAGGCCATTACTTTCTACAATTGCAAGTTCTCCTTTTTTAATTGCGACTAAGGCTTTTGGCTGAGCCCCACCCAGCGACATTCTTAGAGCTTTTTGAGTAGCCTCGATAATAATCTGTACTCGGCTAAAAGGAAGCTTTAGAGCGACCTTACTTGACCCAAATAGTGACCTACGACATTTAACATGTAGCTCATTTTCTAAATTTACTAGGGGTGCAAGGCAGGCTAAACAAGTTTTATTCATCTATTCCCTTCAAGCTTACTGCGCCAATAGTTTCTAAACCACAAATTGCAATTAGTGCAAACCGATCTTCCGAATTTAATTTATGAGTTTTTAGTTGTGCATCTAATAACCAACCTTCTGCTAGTAAGTTATCAAAAAATGGGAATAGTTGTTTGGAAATATATTTGTCGGCCTGGAGTGGAAGATTTACTGAGATTGGTCGTGCTGTTGGCTGTGCTAAATAACTTTGATCGTAAATAAATTCATAAATTTCATTCTGATTACTTTTTTTCTCAGACAGATATCCTGCTAGTTTATCTTGATAATAGACTTTCAGTTGAGTCATAGTTCAATTTTTAATTTTATGCCTAAGAAACCTAAGACTGGAAGTAATTTGTTTAACTGCATATTATTTTTTCCAGACTCTATTGATTTAATAAAGTTGAGGCCAACACCATTTGCTTCAGCAATCTCTTGTTGAGTAAGGCCTCTTTGCTTTCTTCTTTTTTTGAATTCTTCTGCTACTTGTTGAGTAAATATGTCTTCCATCTTCTTAGCAAAAAATCGAGTTTTCTTAATTAATTTTCAGCATATCCTATTTTATAGCCTGAATAAAGGCTTTATTTAAATTAGATGAGCATATATAAAGAAATGTAGACTATATATAGGCTATAAATTTGCAAATTAGCATGTAAGTTAAAAATTAGACTTATAGTAGACTAGTATGGACAAGAAATAGATTTATATACCTAATAGAGGCTAAAAACTCCTAATTAGTCAAAATTGGAGTAATTCCATTAATAAAATCCTTATTACTGCTACTATAGTAAGTCCAATAAATAAATTACGTAAGAAGTATGATTTTCTATATCTATAGTCTTGAAGATATGTCATAAGTGACATGTGTCCCGAAAGTTAGAAATCAATAAGGAAGTAGCGAGCCATAAGGAATTATTGGTATCG
>JBGSMD010000047.1:0-39506 GCA_041740355.1 Bdellovibrionota bacterium | reverse complement strand
TATAGTAATGACAAAAAATAATTTACGTTAGTAAATTAAAAAGAGTCATTACGGCTAATGCAAATCTTGGATTTATCCAAGTTTGCATAGCTAAAAACAACATAAATAGTGAGTCCAAGCAAAATCGTTAGTTTTTAAAGTAATTAATTTTTTGGACTCACTATATATCCCTTCGGGGGATAGTAAACCCAAAAAAGAAGTTTCCTTACGTAAATTACTTTTTAGACTTTCTATATATTGGGAGATCTTTCTGGCTCTGCTAAGTGAATGCGCATTTGATCAAAAGCAATAACAAATTCGTTTTCATTACAAACCTCAACGCAGAGTCGACTCAGAATTCTTTCTAATTTCTGATATTCTTTTGCGACCTTGCCATCACAGTCAAGAATAATTGCTAAATCCAAAGAAGAAGAACCAGCCCTTGCTAGCTCGATGCTTAATTTATTGATTGTAAAATCAAGATGTAAGAAAGCCAACTTTGCTTCCAAAGAAGTTTTAAATATTTGTGGAATAGTTTCGATGATTTCAGCTTGATGCTTATAATCCAAACCAAAATTTAAGTTAATTCGAAATCCACTGGAAAGATTTATCAATCTGCTGATGCAAAAGTCTGCAGATTTAACTTGCATTTTGCTTCCGCCGAGGGACTGCAAGATTACATTATCGGGAGACTGGAAGATGACTTGAGAATGAAATTTATTATCTCCGAATAAGATCCAATCACCTTTTTGTGTTGGAAACCATGGTTCAGTAGCTGTAATCGGACGTGAGCGAAGATCTTCTAAATCATTAATTGGTAATCGGATAATACCACCTTCTAAGTCCGGATTAACTAAAAAAGAGTGGAAGTTAATCTTTCGGATTTTGTAGGGAATTCCTTGGTAGCTGACCCGTTCATTTTCTCGAACTGGTCCAGAGTTCATAATTAATACTGCTTGCATCCAGAAACGAGGAATGATTTGTTTAGTTGACCAAAAAATTGTTAATAAGATTAGGCCCGTCACAACAAGTAATAGCCAATCTTCCAAGTAAAATAGTGCTCCAATAAAAACAATTGTTGTTCCTAGAATAGTCAGAATAGCGTAACAGACTTTAAGTAGTTTCAGGTAAGCTTCTTTCTTCTTGCGATGAGAATGAAGTAGTCTTTGATAGATAAAATGATTAATAAATTTTAAAATAAGGAGAAATGATAAACAGATAAAAATGGCGATAATAAAATTTTTACCGCGATTTTTAAAGAATAAATCAAAGATGTCACTTAATGATTCAGTAATCGATTTTTTTTCAGCTAGTCTTGCCGCGAGTCGTTGACTGAGAATTGTAATTTCGGTTTCAGTTTTATTGCGACGTTCGATCCATTTCTCTTGAAAGCTAGTCAGATATTTTTCAAGCAATGGATCACTTGTTTGTTTCTCAATTTTTTTAAAGCCGGTAATTAACTGATTGGAGTTAGTAAAGTCTTTTTCGTGTTTAGCCAGTTCTTCTTTGATCGCTTCAATTTCTCTTGGTCGACTGGAAATTGCTTTTAGTTCATTAATTAATGGACTTAGCAAAACATAGAGTTCATTGCTCCAAGAGAAACTGTCTTTGTTTTCCAGAGTATTGCTTTCAGCTAAATTTAGTCCTGTAGCAACTTCAATGAAATCATATTCTAAATCTGCTTGTTCCGATTTAATAATTTTTAATTGCTCCGGATTTTTTTCTAGTTGACGTTCGTTGGAAAGATTTTCCAGTGATTTAGCAATTTGGCTTAAGCTTTCCACAATTGGCGGGGGACTGGCGACCTGGCTTTCGGTTTCTTCTGCCAACAAGAAGATTGGAAGGATTAAAATTATTATCAAGATTCGTAAAAACATTTGTTTAATCAATAAATTCAATTAGTTATGCAAGTATTATGGAGCCCGTGCTTCTTACTCATTGTAAATTACAATAGTCAGGCGACTAGTTTTTGACAATCCCACCTTTAAAATGCTATTAACCCAGTGATTTTACTATCTGTTTAAATTTTAATGACTGAAAATAATTCCTTAAAGATCAATAAAGACGCTATCAAAAACACAAAGTTTGCGTCAGATTTCGAAGTGCATGTTGATAGTAACAACGTGGAAAGAGCGATTAAATTGCTTAAAAGAAAGTTAATCCGCGAAGGTTTCTACAAAATCGTGAAACAACGTAAGTATTTTGAAAAGCCATCTGAAGCTAAAAAGCGTAAGAAGAAAGAAGCTAGTAAACGTATCCGAAAGGAACAGAAGAAGCTTCTTCACCCAGTTGCCTAAGCTTGCATTAGTGCTATTCGAGATTGCTCATTAGTAGGCTCGAATAGTAAGAAGTACTTTTTCTTTGTTTGGAAAAGGTGCAGTAGTATTCTTCGGATTCCTTGTTCCCCAGGTCTCAGACTTGTGACTAACTATCAAGTGATTTGTGCGTAATCTAGAATTTTTAGGTGCTACATTTAGGATAAATTTTGCAAATCCTTTCCCGCTACATTTTTAGAGAAGTTTTTTCATACTTCTTGATCTGTTTGCTAACTTTTACAGCATTAATTCTCTCTGCCAGGATTCTTAAATTTACGGATCTGATTGTTAACAAGGGAGTCGATTCGACCCAAGTGCTCAAAGTATTTTTGGCAATTATTCCGACCTTCTTAGAAATTGCTTTACCACTTTCGGTCTTACTTGGGGGAATGTTAGCATTCTCTAGGCTTTCCGGTGATTCCGAAATTATCGTAATTCGTGCCAGTGGCATTAAGATTCTGCAGTTGTTAAGCCCAATTATTATCTATGGTTTAATTACAGTTTCCTTCGCATTTTATTTATCCTTCGAGCTACGCCCTTGGGGTTATCAAACGTTAAACCAGACGCTTTTTGAGATTGCCCGTTCCCGAACAATTGCTGGAATTAGTCCAGGATTGTTTAATAAAATGGGGAACCTGACAATTTATGCCGAGCAAATTGATTATGAAACGGGAAAGCTAAAAAACGTGATGATTGATGACAGGCGTGATTTGGAACAACGCAAAACAATTTTTTCAAAGTTAGGGAAAATTGGTTCTAACCCCAAAGCACAGATGATTATGATTGATTTGGAGATAGGTACAGTTCATGAGCAGGTAAATAATAACTATCAGGTTACAGAATTTGATCAAAACAGAATGCTTCTTAGTACCGCAGATGTATATGGAGATTCCTCTCTGCGGCAAGATAAAAAAGGCCGTGAATTCAAACTGAACGAAATTCTTGATGAGCAAGAAGTTTTACAAATGGAAATTGCGGAAAGTCAGAATTCACAAGAGTCCGAGATTGATCAATCAAATTTAAAGAATCTTCAAAAACGGCTTATTCGTTTAAAAATTGAATTAGCGCAACGTTTTTCTACACCATGGGCATGTCTCTTCATGGCAATTTTAGCAATCCCCTTAGGTATTATGCCTCCGCGTTCTCAAAAAACTTGGGGTGCTAGTTTTTCCTTGTCTTTTGGTCTACTCAGTTTTATCGTTTATTTCGGCTTGTTAACAGTTGGAATCGCCTTAGGAGAGTCGGGTATAGTTAATCCACATTTAGCAGTATGGATTCCTAATTTTGTTTTAGCTATATTTTGCATTTATTCAATCTACAAAGTGAATTCTGAAAAATGGCAATCATTTTCTGATATGTTAAATCCGATTACTAGTTTTTTTCGTCGAAAATGAGTTTTAAGATATTACATAAATATATTTGGAAAAGCTTGATTCGAAATGTTCTGTTATCGAATATTTCGTTAGTACTCCTATTTCTAGTGTTTGATTTTTTTGATCGAATTGACAACATTTTGCCAAAGGATCCAGATTTTATAGTTGTGCTGCAATATTTTATTTTTAAAATTCCTCAATTCTTTGTACTATCCTTGCCAATAGCTTTTGTTATCGCCACACTCTTTACTTATGGCTTACTGTCTAAGAATTCTGAAATGACAGCAATGCGTGCCAGCGGACTAAGAATTTCTTGGTTAGCTAGGCCATTAATTTTAACAGCCTTTCTTTTTAGCATCTTTAACTTGTTTTGCAGTGAAGTAATTGTACCTGCAAGTGTGCGCCGCGTAAAAGAGATTTACAATATTGATATCTTGCAGAAAGATTTACAAGGAACCTACAGTCAGAATAATATTTGGTGGCGGGAAGATAGTAATTTTTATTCAATTGAGGCTTTTGATTCTAGGGATTCTAGTCTGCATACCTTTAGTATGTTTAATATTGACCCGAATTACCAAGTGAAGCGTCGTGAGAATTCTCCCCGAGTTGATTGGATTAATCCAGCTCTTGGTTGGAATATGCAAGATGTGCAAAAGCTCGATTTTAAGCAAAACAAGATTGCTAACACAATTTACTTTGACCGCTTACCACTCCTAATTGATAATCAGCCAGCAGATTTCTTTCTTGATGACACTGAGCCATTAGCAATGACTTTTGATCAGCTTCAAAACTACATCAAAGAGCAAAAGGAAAACGGTCAAAAAACTGACGATTTGCTTCCAGATCTATATTCTAAACTTTCTTTTCCATTTGTAATTTTAATATGTTCATTAGCGGTTTTGCCATTAGCAATCAGACCGGCAAGAAGTGGGAGTATGGCAGCCAGTTTTATTTTTGGAGTCTTAATTTGTTTTGCTTATTTTGCTGTACATTCTTTTAGTTTAGCTTTAGGTCGAGCAGAATTAGTTTCACCATTTTTGTCAGCTTGGATGGGAAATCTTGTCTTAAGTTTTGTTGCCTTATTTTTATACATTGGAGCAGAGGTTCCAGAGTAAACATTTTTCAATATTTTTTTAAGAGAATAAAATCATGAATATATTTGATGCAATTAAGACCCGCCGTGCAGTTAAACATTTTGATGCCAATCATTTTTTAACCAAGGAGGAAGAGAGCCAATTATTAGCCTTAGCACAGTTATCTCCAACAGCTTTTAATATCCAAAATTGGCGTTTGCTTTTAGTAAAAGATCCCACGATTCGGCAGCAAATTCGTGAAGTGAGTTGGGGACAGGCACAAATTACAGACGCCTCACTTTTGATTATCATTTGTGCGGATCTAAAAGCTTGGGAAAAACAACCAGAAAGATATTGGGAGAAAGCACCGCAAGCAGTTAAAGACTTTATGGTACCAGCGATCGGCGGATATTATTCTGGGAAGGAAGAGGTCCAGCGTGATGAAGCAATGAGATCTTGTGGGCTAGTTGCTCAAAATTTAATGTTATCAGCGCAAGGTTTAGGCTACGAGTCTTGCCCGATGGATGGCTTTGACTTTGAGCAAGTAGGGAAGATTATTAATTTACCAAAAGATCACATAATTTCGATGTTTGTCGTGATTGGGAAAGGTACTCAGCCTGCAAGAGAGCGAGGAGGAGTGTTGCCAATTGAGGAAGTAGTAAAAACAGATCGTTTCTAAAGCTTTACAATGTGAGGCCAGTCGGCAGCTGGGGAATTTTCAAAGCTATCAGTTTTTCCGGCTCTTAACTCGGATAAAGAAGTTTTGAGGGACTTAATTAAGCTAGTAGATTCCGCAGTTGCCCCAAAAATTGCTGTCACTTCTGGGCTAAAAGCCATAGAAGAAATTTCTGTGATACCAGCCGCGGATCCAGTTAAAAAAGCAGAATCCATAGTTCTGATTAGCTTACTATCAATATCAGTCTCGATAACTTTGATTCCGCTAATATTTAGCAACGCAATGATACTATCTCTAGTAACTCCAGGAAGGATGCGATTGTGTTTTAAGGTTGGGGTATAGACCTCCAAACCTTGATTAGTATTTTTTGCAAAAAATAAATTTGCAGCGGAAAATTCATCTACAAAAGTTTCGGGATTGCCTGGTACTTTGTAGGTATAAAACACCCCATCGAATTTTTTTCCATCAAAGTCTTTAATTAAACCTTGATGAGCCTGAGTACTGTGCGCTAGGGTAGTCGCATAATTACCAGCTAATTTCAGATCTCCAATTCCTGGTAGTGCTCTTTCTGTTCCGGCAATCGTCACTAAATTAAGTCCCGGACTATTAGGATCGCTATAAGAACAAAATGGAAAAGCTTGAACCGTAAAAACATATTCTGTTGCTGGGGCTACTTTGGTTCCACCATTTAGGGCGATGACATAGGGACGAAGATATAATCTTGCTGGGGCATTATAAGGGGGAAGGTAATCGTAGTTAGCGCGCACAGCTTGCTCCACGGCACTAAGAAAAAGCCCTTCCGGTAATGGAGGAATACCAAGACGTGTAAGAGAGCGATTAAAGCGATCGGCATTCATCATCGGTCTAAAAATACTCGCATCTCCATCAATTGTCTTAGTAGCAACAAGACCTTCAAAGGCACTCTGACCATACTGTGTAGTAGAGGTCATACCATTTACAGTGTAATGAGAGGCCGGGATGACATCATTTTTGTGCCAAGCACCATTTGTGAAAACGCTTACTACCTGAGCAGAAGTTGGAATGTACTTAAACGGTGCGGAGCAGAGTTCATCTGTACTTAGAATAGTCGGAGCAATTGTTTTAAGTCCTAGTGAGGCAGATGGACATTTAGAGATTCTAAAAGTTGTATCTTGGGGAATTTCTTGGGAGTTATTAAGATATCCTAAAGCATAAGTTCCATATGGATTCCTGCGATTAAAAGCTGTAATAATATATCCGCTATTTTCTAAATAATGTCCTTGGTATTTCTCAAGCACACTAGCTAACTGTGAGCTAGTCCAGATAGCACTTTCCTGACCTTGTTCTAACCTTTCTAAGCTGTTTAGTATTTGACTTCTACCACTGCTTATATTTCCACCTTGATGAAAGTTGTCGTATTTACTCTTTTGAATATGATTTGCTAAAGTCATGGATTATTATAATTTAGGCAATATCTTTATAGCTAAATGAGGAAGCTAAGCAAATATTGGTCGAGATCTTCAAAATTATACTAGTTACTTAATTTAAGTAAGCAAACCTCCGGGGGGCAATTAAATCGATAGGGTAGTTCCACTGTTCCAACCCCATTACTTGTAAGCACTTGGCGATTATTTTCGGTGAATAGCCCCGACGCTAAGCGCACATCTTTAATATTATAATAAAGCCCACCTAGTCCCGGAATTCTTATTTGTCCACCGTGAGTATGACCACAAAGTGCTAAATCAAAGGGAATCTTTTCATTTTTCAAATGATTACTAATAAAATCTGGATTATGGCTAATAATAATTCGATGATTAAATTTTGGATTATTAAATTCTTTTATATTTACTCGGGGAAATCCAGTCCAGAAATCATCAACTCCCAGAAATAATAATTGGTCATCTCCACGAGTTATCACTTTTGTTTGATTTACTAAAAAGGATGCCCCAATTTTTTTAAAAGCTGGATAGCAATATTCCTGTGCTGACCAGCGATCATGATTACCATAAGTAGCAATAATTCCATCATTAATTTTAAGATCTTCTAACTCTCCGCGTAATGATTTAAAGATCATGCTTTTAATCTTACTCAGTGGAAAGGATTGTTTGTAGTTTGGATTATGCCAAGGATAAATATTTTGTTTCAGAAAGCTGTCGGGAACACAGAGATAATCACCACCTAATACTAGTACATCATAATCTAAAGTTTTAATGTAATTGATTGTCTCGGCAAACCAAGATTCTGGCAGAAATGGACCGTGGTGTAAGTCACTGATAAACAAAATTCGATAATCATGAAAGCTTGGTCGTAAGTTATTAATGCGAATTGTTTGTTGATTAAGTAAAACGGTTTGTTTACTCAACTCGGCAGCAGAAGCCCAAGTACTGCTTAATAAAATGCTGGCTGAAAGGCCCTTAATGAAATCACGACGGCTTATCACAAGATTGATCTTACCTTTGTCTTAAGTCTTCTGGCTGCAGCCCTCCGAGCACGGTCACTTCGTACTGCTGTCATCCAACCTCCAGATTTAGCCCATAAATCAAACTCAGCCATTTGTGGATGTTGCTTTTCTAAATGCTTGAATTCTGCCCCATGCCAAGAACGACGATTACGAGTTTTTTTAACATTGAATCCAATTACGGCATGACACATTTCATGGTAGATTAAGGGCTCCAGCCATTGTTGATAATGTTCGTAGTTCAGCTCGCGGGCCACTACAACACGTTGGTATTGAATATTACAGGAAGCCAAAGTTCTTTTTTGACCTCGAGTACTCCAGTTAATTCGATAATTACTTAATGTTAGGTTGTGAGGAAAATATTCTAGGTGCAGTTTGCTCCAGATTTTAAAAAGTTCTGGATCACAAACTGATTTAGTTGATCTTCTAATTGTAAGAATCTTTCTCTTGACTTTTTTTGATCTTGGAAAGAAAAAGTTAGCAAAAGTTAATTGTAATTTTACTAACATTCCTTGCTACTTTTACACAATTTTCGAAATCAAATCATCCAACCAACTTTTATTTTGCTCTTTAGAGTGGGCGATAATTTTTTCAAGCTCACCATTATCCAACCATAGACCACCACATTGTTCACAAACATCAATTTCAACACCATCTTGCATGATGGTAGTTAACTTCATCTGATCTGCCGGGCAGTGTCTGGCGCTTGCCTTGGTCTTTAGTTTACTCAAAATTTCTTGATCTTTCTGAGCAAAATAACCTTCTTCTAGAGATTTGCCACGTTTGTGTATTTCGTCTGTCATTTTAAATACTTTTATAAAGGTTTTATTCTTGGGAGCTATATTTTAAGATTTTTTATTCCCAATAACTTTGATAAAATCACTTATCTAATTGAAAATTTAACCTAAACGCCAATTATTGACAATAAATTATCATTACTATAATTAAGATAATCTAATCGACCTGCGGGTGTAGCTCAGCTGGCTAGAGCGCCTCCTTGCCAAGGAGGAGGTCGAGGGTTCGAATCCCTTCACCCGCTCCACCCGTCTCTGTTTGTTTTGAGGTTTACCTTTGGGAAACTTAAGAATAAACAGGACGTGGTGGTCACACGACGTAGCTTTTTTATCCACAAAAGCCTTAGCAACGTAGGAAGCAAAGTCGGACTCTTCTTTCAAACAAAGCTTCATTCTAATTATTGATTATTCGTTTTTATACAACTTCAGTCCGTGTTGCAAATCAGGACCTTTATCATCTAGAATGATAACATGTCGCCCGTTTTCAATGATAATTCGATTTTTTTCAGCTGGGCCTTGATTAAAAGTTAAGTTCCAATCAAACCTTGTCCAATTACCAACAGTAATTTTATTGTTTTCTTTAAACTCATACGTTCCATTCTTTTTTAGATTCAAGGAAGTTAGACCGGTCGTATAAATTCCAATAATTTCATTATCCGATGTAATGATTGGATTGTAATTAACATTATCAGTTGTGAGATAAAAAGTTAATGGAATAATTAAAAGAATTATGCCAACGTAAAATTTTAGTCCCAAGTGTTTATTTTCAATAGTACTTAGCGTAAGAAAGGTGCCGAGAAATAAACAAATAGATAATGATGTTATTAGAAATAATTCCATTATTTTTAATTAAGAACTGGGCTTTTGCAACTGTTTCCAAAGATTAGAATCAATCAACTCGGCTACAAGTTTTGGATCTGCTGATAATGAAATTTTGTTACGTCGATTCGAACCAGCATCACGTCGGCCGCCAAATCCAGGAATAATTTCTTCAGTAATGAGGATCCCATCATTTAAGGCAATATAATCAGGGGCAGCATTACCAAGAATTGCTCTTACTTGAACAAACTGAGGATCTTCTGGGGGATTATGAAATACTAAAATGATTTTAGATTGTGGTAAAAGTGCTTGTAAAAATTCGGGGCAGGGATCGTGGATAATTGTTTCAGGAATCAGGCAGTATGTTGTACCATTATCTAAGGCAACTACTTGTCCCGAGTCAATTCGCGAAATCCATTTACTACGAGCGTTAGCTCTTTCTTGAACTTTAGCTTGAGCGTCTTGATCTAATTCTTTTCCTTGCAAAAGTAATCCCAGATTTCTAATTGATTTTTCTAGTGAGGGATGAAATGGATTATCAGGTAAATCATTTCGAAATTCATGCAAGGGATCAGCAGCTAGAATTTCTTGTTGAGTTTTAATCAAAGAGTGAACTGTTTCATTAACGCTAGGTGTTGCTTCTAAGGCTTGTAGTAAGTCTGCAATTGGATTTAATTGAAAAGTATGATCGGCTGCCATCACTGCTACTCCAAATTCAGGGAGAGCAGGAATTTGTTTTCGCATCATCAGTGCAGAAATTACGCTGTCGGCATCACCATGTGTAATTGAAATCAACGCATCTTTAGGTGGACCCTCTGGGAACTTTTTAAAGTATTCTAAAACAAGATTGCCAGTGGAAAGTTTTGAAAATTCAGAATCGCTGACAAGATGATCAATTACAGTTATTTTTTTATCTGCCACTTGATACTCATAACCATAGCTAGTTCTTGTGCCAAGTCTTTCAATTCCGGGAACTTTTTGATCAAGTATGATAAGATGCTTGCGATCTTTCCGATCTAATTCATTTAATAAATAATCAATTGTTGGACCTCCCCCGATCATCGGAATTAGGGAAAGGTTTTCTACAATTGCACGGGCATTGTTTACTAAATTTTGAGCGTAGCTCTGAGCGTGCTTAGTTGCTTCTGATGCCAAAGTAGGAGAGGGTTCTTTAGGAAACATTTAGTAAGGCAATTTAAGTTGGCATCAATTATTAAAATTTTTTTTGGAAAATCCTTGAAAATAGAGAATAATCCAGACAAATCAAATATTTAGATGCATTGTCCAATGTTTTGGATGCTGAAATCAAATTTCTTATTTATATTAAAAAACTTAGTAAATTTAGAGACTTGAAGAGTTTTGTATTTTAAAAGCAAGTAATCACTGATTGTTGGGTAGTTCGTTAACTGCTAATTTAAATACAAATTTATTGATTGATAATTAATTCCATGGCTTTAACCCTCCTCCAACATTATTTTCCGTATCTTCCAATCGCTGGAAAATATGCCAAAGCAATTCAGAAGAATGTTGATAAGAAAAAGAAAGATAATATGGCCAATATCTTTGCGGCAGCCTTAACTGATGCGGACTTGTCGATTCAAACTTTCTTTGAAGTAATTTCTTTAGCGGTCAATCCAAGTGTTATGTTTGCTGGAGAGGAATATCTTAGCTCTTATAATGACAAATATTTTAATCGTAATTCTGAATATCAGATATTTATTGATCCAATTGATGGAACTCTTCCTTATCAGGAAAACTCTCCAAGGTTTTCAATTATTATTACTGTAATTAAAGCAGGAATTATTGAAGCTTCAATCATTTATGTTCCCTGCGAAGAATTAGCTTATTATGCCGTTCGTGGGGAGGGAGCATGGATGATAACAGATTTGCAGCTTTTGAATAATCAACGTGGGCAATCATTTAAGATTACTAAGCAAGAACACTTCTGGATTGATGCTTCTTGGAATGAGAAAATTAGAGAACGTTTTCTAAAGACTGATTTGAAATCTAACTTATTGCCAGATATTAAATCTGCCGATTTGCACCATCCACTTGTTACTGCTAGCAGGTTAATGAGTGGGGAAATCCATGCCAGTATTAGGTGTGATGCCCAGTTAATTGATAACACTGCTTCGGCTTTTATTGCAATGGAAGCTGGTGGTTTGATGTCAGATTTTGCTGGCAGGCCAATAGCAACCTTTAGCTCTCATCCAGCAGCAACTATACCAGAGTTACTTTGGTGCATTGATGAAAAAATGCAAGAGACTATGGTTAAGATATTAAATCCTTAGAAGATTTAGTTTGTTTACTTTGTGATCGATTCCAGGGATATTTAAATTAAATCTTAAGAATTTTGAGAAATTTAGCTAAATTTGCATATTATCTATTAAAGTTTTTAACAAAATAAGTCGAATTACCATATCTTATAGTTTAATAAAGAAGAAATGAAAGCTTTCACCTTAATGGAATTGTTAGTTACTATGTCGGTTGTGGGGGTACTCTCCTCCATGTCGGTGACAAGTTTTAACGAATTTAAACGACACGCTTATATGGCTGAATTAGCTGTAGTTGGGGGGCAATTGCCACTTGGAGTGGAAGCTTTTTATTTAGATCGAATTAGAGGCGGAGATATAGTCTGGACAGGAGTAGCCAACACAGGCAATGACTATGACACTCGGGCCAGAGTTCATGCCAATGTCCCAGGTATGTCTATCCCCCGGAGGGATAATAAAATTATATAGTTATGACAAAAAACAACTCAATCTATTTGATTTTTACGTAATTTATTTTTTGTCATCACTATATATGAGATTTGCCAAGACAGCAACAAATGAATGGTTTAGCACATTTGTATGTTCAACAAAGATTGAGTCCGGCCCAGCGAAGAACCATCACATGGGTTGGCGTTATCGAAAAGTAAAAAAGCATGCTACTTTGCCTAGTTTTAACGGGAGATATGACCATGGTTTTGTCGAAGATAACACTACCAAAGCTCAATGTAATGCTATGCGATAAAAATAAGCGGCTTTTAAATAAGGCAAGTTCTTCAACTATAACTATTCACAAACGCTTTGTCTGTTAATATAAAAATAATATTTATTGACCTAGCGACTTTCCGGCGGACTTTAACTCTTCCGCAGCTCGGATAATTCTTGTTTTCATTCCTGCAACGCCTTTCTTCATGTAAGCACGAGGGTCGTAAGTTTTCTTATCACCAACTTCACCATCAATTCTTAATATACCATCATAGTTTTTAAGCATGTGATCAAAGATTGGTTTAGTGAAAGCGTATTGTGTGTCAGTATCAACGTTCATCTTAACTACACCATAACCAAGTGTTTCATGAATATCTGATAAGTCTGAACCAGAACCACCATGGAATACTAAATTAAGTGGGTTGGCGGATAATTTATAGGCATTAGCAACAGCAGCTTGACCGTCACGAAGAATTTTTGGGCTCAATTTAACATTTCCCGGTTTGTATACTCCGTGAACATTTCCAAACGTTGCGGCATATAAGAATTCACCAATGTCTTTTAATTCTTTGTAGAAAGAAATCATATCTTCGGGACTAGTGTAGAGTTTTTCAGCAGGAGTATCCGAATTATCAATTCCATCTTCTTCTCCACCAACTACACCTGATTCCACTTCAAGCAGCATGTTTGCAGAGTTTGCCATTTCTAAATATTTTTTTGCAGTTTTAATATTGTCCGTTAAATTTAATTCCGAACCATCAAACATATGGCTATTAAATAGAGGAGCGAAGCCATTGCTAACTCTTTCTTGGCTGAGTGCGAATAATGGATCTAAGAAGCCGGTAGCTTTTTCAGGGATACAATGATCGGTGTGCAAGATGACATTTACTGGATACCTAGCAGCAAGTTGGTGCGTAGCTTCAGCAAGAATTTTAGCACCTAATACTGAGTCTTTAAGACTACCCGTTACATGAGCACCAGCTCCCAGTGAAAATTGAATGAACCCATCTGACTTGGCTTCAGTGAAAGCTTCCAGTGCTGCAAGAATTCCTTCAATGTTTACGACATTAATTGCTGGGTAAGCATATTTTTCTGTTTTAGCTTTTTGAATTAATTTTAAATATTGTTCTTTGTTTACGATTGGCATGGATTTACAGTAAATTTCAAAATAATTGTCGGTACAAACATTGCACCACAACACCACTACAACAAAACAGTGGGTTTAAAACGCACAATCAAATTAGCAAAAATATTAGGAGAAGTCACTTTTAAGCAGTCATGTCCTGCAATCTCTAGTTACTGGGGGATGTTATTAGTTCTTTTAGCTTTTTAAGGGCTTGGCGGTGGATTTTTGAGACCCAAGATTTACTAAGGCCATGATGGTCATTAACAATCTGGCAAAATTTTTTTTCTTGTAGATAAAATTCGGAAATTACTGTTTGTTCTTTGGGGTTAAGTTTATCTAGTGCCGTTAATAGTAGTTTTTGTAGTTCCCCTCTTTCAATTGAGCAGGAGGAATCGTAAACATCACTTGGCTGGTAGCCTTCATCTTCTAAGATTTTACTTAAGTAGTCGGCATAGTAAATTGCTTGATCGTGAATCTTCTTTTTCTTTCTTAATTCGTCAATGATGGATCCTTTAATTCGGATATAAACATAGGACTTAAATGCTTGTGCTTGGATTTGGCTTTGTTTAATACAAATTTCCCAGAGAATCAGGTAGGTTTTAGAGATAATATCTTCCTGGTCAACTTCGGAAATTAAAGTTGATTTATATGTCATTCGACCGACTAAGAAGGGGATAAGCCGATAATACTTTTCAAATAAGTCGCGTGCGGATTCTTGATTGTTTTGTATGTTGATAACTGACATGGCGATTTATAAAAATAAAGTGCCTAGTCAAAATGCCAGAAAAGTTAAGATCTTTAGGTATATGCTAGAATGATATCTGAATTCTTGTTCTAGGTGCTTGTTTTTTTCTTGACAGCTGATTTTTGGATAAATGCTTGCTTGATTCGTAGTTTACAGCCAACTTTCTAATAATTAAACTTTCTTAATAGCCAGCGTGATTAAACAATAATTGACAATTTGTCAGCTAGATAATTAGAGTTAGTTAAATTGTTGAAAATATGTGTAATGCTTTCCCTGAGATTAGCTATTGATCAAGTTCTTTGACTTGCTCTTCTATCTTACGATTATGCTTATCATTAATCTTACTAGCAAGCTTTGCTTTATCAAGTGGGATTTTTACATAGTCCTTTAACATTGGATTACCTGCCGGAGCTGTCTGGGTTTTTTTTGTAGAGCTTCTGGAACTTTGTTTACCAGCATTTTGGCAGGAACATAAGATGATTAATGATGTGATTAATAGAAGTCTAAGCATTGATTGATTATACTTGATCTTCCAAATACTAACCAGTGGTAGATTTTTTGCTAGACAAAATCTAGTCGATTGCTATCTGGTTGTATTAAATAAATCCTGCTAATAGTTAACATATGAAGTTTTGGACTTTTTTCATTGTATTTCTGGTCGTATCGCTTACGATCGTCCAGACTTATCGTCTAACGCCACTTGCTAATAAATATTTCCCGGTTGAATTCTCGCGAAGAGATATTCACTTCAATGGTAATAGCTTAGTTTCCAAAGATCAGCTGATGAAGCGATTGCCAGCTGTAACGAATCTGTCTTGGTTTCTAATGCCAGATCAAATTGAAAAAGCCTTAGAAGGTGAAGCATTAGTAGAAAAGGCCGAAGTCACATCTTGTACGCCTTGGTCGCTTAATTGCTATCAAGTTGAGATTTATGAATATCATCCAGATTATCTATACAGAGTAGCAAGTCATTGGTGGCTGGTAACTAAAGGTGGGGATTTTTTAATGCCTGTTAGTCAGGCTAATGCTGAAAAGTATTTCTCTAATCTGCCACAACTAGACGATCTAATGTTTGCCGCCAATAATAATGAATTATTGGGAGCAAGGTTACGTTATTTAGTTGCACTAAACGATTTGCTAGTTAGCCAAAGCATTTATCCTGTCATTCTTCAGCTTCAGCCAAGTAATGAGTTAAAATTGCATCTTAGAGATCGTTCTGGTGAGATCATTTTTTCTAATGCGGATCTCTATCCAGAAAAGTTTAATGCCGACATACAGAATTTAAAGAGTTTCTTTAAATCTCAAAACGTCCCTGAATCTACTGAATGGACTTTAGATTTACGACCAAAGCATCCAGTCCTCAAAGTTGTAGAAGTTGCCAAGACTAGCGAAAAGTTAAAAAAAATCTAACTCTTGGGCTTAGTTAAGCTTCATTAATAAGAATTATTAACTAAAGTTAAGGTTTAACGATTTGCTATTGTCAAAAATCAAACTCTGTTACAATATTTTCACATGTCTAACAGTAGTAATTCCAAAAATATTATAGCCGCACTCGACCTTGGTACTAGTTCAATTAAGGCTGTTGTGATTGACCTATCAGCAAATGAACAAACTGATAAATTCTACATATCTTCCGTTGGTCAAACTGAAAGTAAGGGGATTCGCAAAGGTGTAGTCATTAACATTGATTATACTGCCCAGAATATACGAGAAGTTATTCGCCAAGCTGAGGCCTTAGCTTTGACCAATCTTTCTCAAATCATTTTAGGAATTAGTGGGGCACATCTGGAAGGATTCTCCAGTAATGGTGTTGTAAAAGTTAAGTATAATGAAGTCAGCTCTGCTGATACTCAAGCAGTTTTGGAAGCTGCTAAGGCAATTGCAGTTCCCCACGATCGAGAGATTATTCATGTTCTTCCCCAAAGTTATACTGTTGATGGGCAAGCAGGAATTCAAGATCCATTAGGCATTTCGGCTGTACGTTTAGAAAGTTCTGTTCATATTGTGACAGCCTCTCGCAATGCAATTCAGAATAGTTTGAAGTGTATGAATCGCTGTGGTTTTAGAGCTAAAGATTTAACCTTTAACGGTATCGCTTCGGCTCAGGCTGTAACTTCGCCGGAGGAAAGATCGCAGGGAGTATGTGTGATTGATATTGGAGCTGGGACCGCGGATATGGTGATCTATAGTAATGGAGAACTTCGTTATTCCAAAGTGCTACCATTGGGTGGAGGATTAATTACTCGTGATCTAGCTTCTGGATTAAGAACTGGGGTGCTTAATGCTGAGAAATTAAAATGTGAACATGGGTTTGCTACTCCTGCAGCCATTGTTGGCGAAAAACGTGTTGAAGTAAAATCGATTAGCAATCAAGTTAGTAAGATTGTAAGTACTGGAGAAATTTCTGGAATTATTAAATTTAGAGTTACTGAAATTTTTGAGTGCTTATTAGATGAAATTGAAAAATCCAACTTGAAACATTTCTTAACAGCGGGAATCGTTCTGACTGGTGGTACTGCTAATTTGAAGGCAATTACTACATTAGCTGAAGATATTTTTAATATGCCAGTAAGAGTCGGTCGCCCTTTAAATATCAATGGATTAGCTGACTTTGTTGATAATCCTGAGTTCGCCAATGTTGTTGGACTCATTCAAAACTATGTGCGGGAGCCGAAGTCTGTTTATGTTTCTAATCAGAACGTAATATCAAGGTCTTACCACCGAATCACAAATTGGTTTCAAGATCATTTTTAGTGTCCATAGGACACTAAAAATGATCTTGTCACGTCGAAGCCTTTTTATCCTCCGAAGCTTCAGCGGAGGAGAATGTGTAGACAGACTTGTTTGGAATGTTGCAATACTAATCTAAGTTCTGTCCTTCTTACACTTATACTTCCCTGATTTAACTAAAAAAAACATATTATTATCCAAAAATGTTTACTAGCTACACAGATTCGTGTACATTCGCCTACAGTTTAAAGGTAACTGAAAAAGTTATCTTTTCTTAAATTTCGGTTGGCAAGACCCCAAATCTAATCGCAATTAAACAAATTTATCAATTTTGGAGAGGTAACACATGTCTGACGATAGTATCCGCAATAAGTTAAGAGATAATAAAGCAATCATTAAAGTTTTTGGTTGCGGTGGTGCTGGTGTTAACGCTGTTAACAACATGATCGAATCAGGGTTGATGGGCGTTGAATTCTACGCTGCTAACACGGATGCTCAGGCATTAGCTTCTGCTAAGGCTGTAAACAAAATTCAATTAGGTGCTGAAATCACTCGTGGTCTTGGTGCTGGTGCAGATCCAGATGTTGGATACGCTTCTGCTAAAGAAAGCTACGAAGAAATTCGTGCAGCTTTAGAAGGTGCCGACATGGTGTTTGTAACTGCTGGCATGGGTGGTGGAACTGGAACATTTGCCTCGGCAGTTGTTGCAGAATGCGCTCGTAACTTAGGTTGCTTAACTGTTGGTGTAGTTACTAAGCCTTTCTTATTCGAAGGACGTCGTCGTATGTCTAACGCCGAAAGAGGTCTTGAGGAACTTAAGAAACATGTTGATACATTAATCACAATTCCTAACCAAAGATTACTTTCTATCGCTGGTCGCAACACAACATTAATCGAAGCTTTCAAAAAAGCTGATGATGTCTTGTTCCAAGCTGTTAAAGGTATTTCTGATCTAATCATCTGTGAAGGTTTAGTTAACGTTGACTTCTCGGATGTTCGTGCAGTTATGTCCGGAATGGGTATGGCGATGATGGGAACTGGTGAAAGCCGTGGTGAAAACCGCGCTTTAGAAGCTGCTGAAAAAGCTGTTTCTAGCCCACTCTTAGAAGACGTTTCTATTCGCGGTGCTAAAGGTGTTTTGATCAACATCACTTCTTCAATGGATGTAACTCTTCCCGAGATTAATGAAGCTGCTGAATTAATTCATTCTGAAGCTCACCCTGATGCTAACATCATTTGGGGTATGGTGATTGACCCAGCGATTGAAGATTTAGTTCGTGTAACTGTTATTGCAACTGGTTTTGAAGATCATACCCGTGATACTTCTAGTCGTATTATGGCAAGCAGTAAGCCAATGATGTCTAACTCAGCTAAACTTGAAGTTACTTCAACTCCATCATCTGCTGAGCCATCTAAAGATAGCAATGACGTAATGAAGCTTAAAAAGTTTTCAGTTCTTTCAGGCTCTGATGACAAATTTGAAATTCCTACTTTTTTAAGAAAGTAAGTTTTCATTCCTAATCGGGCTAAGGTTAGCTACAAAAAAGTCCTCTAAGTCTTAATTGATTTAGGGGATTTTTTTATGGGCTGGAATTAAATTGCAATTGATTAGGCAGTCTATGTTTGGTAAATTTACAAGATGCGTGATTGTCACAGGCCAAATTGGATAGTTCAAAAAGTAACAGATTTTCTTTTAAATCGTCAGTTCCCTGAAGAGATGCAGAATCTTCGCGATCTAGAAAAAGACTTATTAAATTCAGCAAACTATGAAAAGAAAAAGGAACTAATTGCAAATTTAACAGAACAGTATTTGCGAGGAGGACTTTTAAAAGTTGATACTTTGGCAGATGCTCTGAGTATTAAATCTAGAGAAGAGTTAGCTCCGAAGTTTAGAAAAGACTTTCGTGAAATACAAATTAACCATAGAGATGTAGTTTTTAGTAAATTAGATCGTTTGGCTAGATTAAACACTAATGAACCGCTTAAAGGTCAGGATAAGACAGAATTCATGCAAGGAATTCGACTTCTTAGTGGCTGTTTAGATAACCCAGATGTTCGATCGCGTGTAATTGATTATTTAGCAGACTGTAATCTTCCCCTACAATGTAGGCAGGTTATTTTTCAATCATTTCGTGGTTACCGTTATCAGGATATTGAAGAAGCTGTCGTTAAAGATTTTAAGTCTTTACTAAGAAATAGCAAAAGTAGTTGGGGTGATATGTCTTTTTTGTCTAACGTAGCAGGAATTTTACTAGAATCAAAAATCGCAGGACGGTATCCAGAAGAAGAAAGCCCTTTGGTTAAATATTTTCTTAATGTCATTGATTATTTGCCTAAGTATCAAAGAGTTAATGAACGCAGCCAAAAATTTATAATTCTTGCTTGCGATTTAATTACCAAGTTGCCCCTAGAGAAAAGTTTGTGTGGAGATGAATTAGTATTAGGGACTTTGGGTCATAGATTAGTTCAGAATATTCGAAAATCCGGTATGGGACTGGAGGCAAGTAGGGAGTTGGGACTTAGGGTTTGCAATCAGTTTTTAGAAAATGTTTTAGGTCTGCCTAGTCGAGCTACAAAATCTATTAAGATTAATATTGAAGGGGCTGTCAGCTTACTCAATAAAAGTTATAAGCCAAGTTAACTCGAATAATTCATCTAATCCCGATGACTTATGAGGAATTTTGAGTTTATTAGGATTACAGTGTGTCATTGGATTAGCACTACTGCGAAGAATTTTGGCTCCATTCTTATCACGCCAAAGCTTTAGCGAAGACGGATCTTCTCTTCGCTATGTGCACTAATGAATAATGCGAGTTAGCATAAAAATAACAATGATTTTATTGATGGATTTAAGTTAATGGGTTAGTCTACTCAATGTCTAGATTACTTTGCCAATGTCGGAAAATCCCATACTATTTAAAAAATTAGGAACAACTGGTGCAACGCTATTGATGCTCCATGGTTGGCAACATTCACAGGCTAATTTATTAGATTTGGCCAAGTTCTTATCCAAAGATTACCAAGTTTATCTGCTTGATTTACCAGGTTTTGGAATAACTCCAAGCTTAAGCGAAGAGGCCTCCACGGCCGACTATGTTCAATTCGTTAGGCGATTAATTGAACAAGAAAATATTAACCCAATTTTAATTGGACATTCTTTTGGTGGGCGCATTGCAGTAAAACTTGCAGCACTATATCCAGAAATCCTTGCTGAGAAATTAATTTTGATCGGAACGCCAGGATTTCCTCAGCGCAAAACTCCTTGGCAAGCAACAAGACTTAAAGTTTTAAAGTATTTCTCCAAGACTTTAAAATTAATTGATCAGGTTTTTAGAACTAGTCTATTCAAAAATTATTTTGTACCTAAATTTGGATCTAGTGATTATCAAAGAGCAGGGGAGTTGCGAAAGCTCCTAGTAAAAACTGTTAATGAAAATCTTTCCGAATATGCTGTGAAGATTAAGCAAAAGACATTACTACTTTGGGGAGCAAATGATACTCAAGCCGGAATGGAACAGGCTAAGGCTTATAACGAAGCAATTGATAACTCTGAATTACGCGTTTTAGCTTACCAAGGCCATGAACCATTTGCCGATGTTGGTGCACACTACTGTGCCAAAATTATTAGAGAGTTTCTCAAATGATAAATTGTATTTTAGGTTTCATTTTAGTTGTAAGTCTTGGCTTTCTTGCTTTTCGTCGGGGATTAATATTTTTGCAAATTGCTCAGCAGGATGAATATGCACCTGAGCGATTAATCAAATGGTTTATTGATAATAAAGCTTTTGATAAAAAAGTTACGCTTCTATTAATTGTTGCTTTGCTAATTGGTTTATATTGCCAGTGTTGGTTTCTACCAATTATTCTCTCTTCCGCAGTTATTGCTCTGATTGCTTTTACAACAATCGATCCTAGATATCAGGCAAAATTAAAATTAAATTTTACAGCTCGTGCAAAGAAGATTTTTCAGCTCTACAAAATCTTATGTTTAGTAATCCTGACAACTTTGGCTATGCTTTGCTTAACACTTTCAGTTAAGGTAGTTTTGGCAATTCTTTTTGTGCAAGTATTACCAGCGATATTAATTCTTACCCTTAAAATTTTAGAGCCCGGGGAAAAGAATCTACAAAGTAAGTTTTTTAATGAAGCACAAGAAATTGTTAAGAAAGCTAACCCTCAGGTGATTGGAATTACCGGTAGCTTTGGTAAGACTAGTGTGAAAAATGCCTTGGCTGAAGTTTTACAGTTAACTCTCGGTAGTACTTTCTGGCCACCAGCAGGAGTTAATACACGCATGGGTATTACTCGTGAAATTAGAGAACGACTTTCTGCTAGTTATAAATTTGCAGTAATTGAAATGGCAGCATATCGCTTGGGGTCAATTGCAAAACTTTGTGAATTAACTCCTCCAACTGTGGGAATTATAACTGCAATTGGTAAACAACACTTAGAGCGTTTTGGTTCGCAAGATGTTACTTATCAAGCTAAAACAGAGCTTGCCCGAGCAGTACATCAGGATGGAATTTTAGTGGTAAATGCCGATAATGTTTTAGCTAATAAAGCAGGTCTAGAGCATCAGCGAAGAATAAATATTTTTTATGGCTTAGAACCTCAGCCTCATATTAATTTCTTAGCCAAGAATATTTTTTATACTTTTGAAGGTAGTAAGTTCGACATTGAGCACCAAGGAAACACTTATTCAATTCAAACCAAACTATTAGGACGTGCAGCCGTTAGTAACTTAACTTGTGTATTTGCAACGGCACTTACCTTAGGTGCAAAGCCAGAATTGATTATCGGAAGTTTTGCTAATATCCAACCAGTGAACAATCGCTTAGCTTTTGAAAAAACAAAAGTCGAAGGTGGTTACGTATATTATCTTCATGATGGGTATAATTCTAATGAAGAAGGGTTCCAGTCGGCTTTGGAAGTAATGCAACAATTGCCTGCTAGTCGCAGAATTATTATGACCCCAGGAGTGATTGAACTAGGAGCGGAAGAAGCGGAGATTAATCAATTTCTAGCTACAAAAGCAGCAGAAGTTTGTGACTATGTGATTGTAGTTGGACCAGTAAATAAAGCTGCATTTCAAGCTGGCGTTGATTCGGGAAAACTTATAATTGCAGCAACTCGTGAAATAGCTTTCCAAAAATTATTTGAACTTACAATTCCAGAAACAATAATCTTAATTGAAAATGATTTGAGTGATTATCATGAAGCGAGCTATAGGTTTTAACAGAAAATTTTAAGATGCAAGAAGCAAAAGTAAATTCTAAACTTAATCTGGCTGTGATGTTTGGCGGAAGATCTGTGGAGCATGAGATTTCGATTATCTCTGCTCTTCAAATGATAAAGGCTTTGGATGATTCCAAGTATAATGTAATCCCAGTTTACATTGCGCCTGATGGTAAGTGGTACACTGGTCTAAAACTTCTTGAGAAATCAATTTATCCAAAATTTAATTCATTCCGAGATATCGTAGAAGAAGTTACACTTCTTCCACAACCAAGACTTCCTGGACTTCGCAAACTTTCCAAGACTAGAGCAGAATACATCCCAATAGATGTTTATTTTCCAGTCTTTCACGGAGAGAATGGAGAAGATGGCAACTTGCAGGGACTTTTCGAAATGGCCGAAGTTAATTATACCGGTTTTGGATTATTATCCGCTGCTCTTTGTATGAACAAACACATTTGTAAAATGGTGCTTCGTTCTGCTGGTGTTCCAGTACTTGGTGGTGAGTGCGTCTGGAAATTTGATTTTATTAATAATCCTGATGCTGTTTTAGATCAGATTCTTGCTAATGCTGAACTGCAAAATTTTCCAATTTTTGTGAAGCCTTGTAATCGAGGATCTAGCGTTGGTATAGCCAAGGCAGAAGATCGGGACTCTTTACTCCGAGCACTACTTAATGTTTTTAAATATGATCTGCAAGCACTGATCGAACCATTTATGGGTAAAATGTTTGAAATTAACATCGCTGTTTGTGGTAGTGGAAGTGATGTAAAAACATCAGTGGTGGAAATTCCTCAATCTGATTCGGGAGTATTATCTTATGAAGATAAGTATATGCGCTCCGGCACCAAGAAAAATCCTGACTCTCAAGGCATGGCAAGCTTGACTCGCGTAATTAATCCTCAAGACTTAGACCCTGCAGTTACTGAGAAAGTTAAACAGATTGCAAAAACTGCTTTTAAAGCATTAAATGCTTCAGGAAATGTGCGAATTGATTTTATGCACGATAATAATACCGGCAATATTTATTTAAACGAACTTAATGCTTTACCAGGATCTTTAGCTTTTTATTTATGGGCGGAAACAACTCCGGAAGTTTTATACACCGACTTACTTGATGAATTAATTCAAATTGCAATTAATCAAGGGAGTCAGAAGGCTAGCTTGGAAAGGTTTATTGGGTTTAAGGCCTTGAAGTAATTCTGTCCAGTATAAGTATCGTAATATTTCAAAGATTATTTTTAGATCTTATTTAGCTTCTCAAGATCTGCTAAGTCATTTGGACGGCTTGCTGATTTTTTTAGTCTTTTTAGTACTGCAAGACTAACAAAATTTGCTTTGACTTTATCTAGCTTAATTACTTTTTTATTATCCCAAGCATTTTTAAAAGTTGCTCCAGACACTCGGTTTAGGATATCGACTCTAAGTGGTGGAGCACCAAAAACATAAATCAATCCAGGTTTAGCTAAATCGTCTACTTGAAGATTTGCAACGGGAGCCCCGAACTCACTTAAAGCTTTAAGAGTTTTTTTAGCATTGTTAATTGAGCAGTCTATCCAAAGATCTAAGTCTTTTGTATATCTTGGCTCAGTATAATTAATTACAGCATATCCACCAATAATTAGATATCTAACTTTATGGAAATTTAATAACTGCAGTAGTTCTAAGTAGTCCGGATCCATCGTGGGTCTTTCCTTGAATTGCTAAGGCTTGTTTGATTAATCTAGTAACTTCTGCGAATTTTTCATTGGCAGATTTATCTTTCCAATATTCTAGTGATTCAGCATTGTCGAAGTTTTCGATGTCTCCTTGGTAAACAAGCTGCCATTTTTTACGAGATTTTACCATATAACATTATATAACATAAAATTATAGAGAAGTAAGTGATTAAATCCTGACTTGGTTCTGTTGCGACTCAAAAAACCTTTGAACGCGAATAATATGCCGCTCATGCATCATCTGTAATTTACCAAAATAATTACCTGTACAAAAATCCGGTGGAATATGCGCTAGTCGGGAAATCGAATACGGTTCATTTCCAGCAGGAGAAGGCTCTGCTAAGTAGCTTTCCAGTCGAAGGCGATCCTCAATAATCTTACCAAGCTTACTAACTAAAAAGAACTTTTTCTGTCTAGTGATTTCTGAGAAGCTAGCAGGAGAGATACGCCCAGGAGTCTCGGAGATTTTATTTAATTCATCAAGGAAATTAGCTAAGAATGCTACTTGTTCAGCTTGGATTTCAAATTCAGTAACAAGCTGGTCATATAAATTATGGGTTCTAGTTTTCATGTAATAAATGTTTAAATATTGCGGTGATGGCAACCTTAGTTTCTACACTAGGTTCGATTTTTGGGAAACAAGAACCCAGTCCCTGCCATTTCTCAGCTACTAAATCCATCTTGGCATAAGTATAACGCTTTAATTCTTGAACTCATGTACGTTAAGTGATTAATTACAGTTTCCTAGCGCTGATCGAGCAGAGCTTACTGTTAGTTTCTACTTATTACCAGTTTCTCCCGAATCGCCTGTGAAAAATTCCCAGTAGCATTCTTTGCCCGATCGTTAATATAAGCTTGACGTTTCACTTCAGAAAAGGGGATTGAATTATCAATTTGCCCCCGAGAGTAGGCTAGCTCATCTAAATAGCCATTAGCTAACATCTTCCAGTTCCAAGGTTTGATTTTATCAACATGACTGATCTGTTCGCGAATGACGGTGGAGCAATTAGTAGTTATAGCATTGTACCAGCGTGGGTGAGTTTGAAAGTGGTTCACTTCTTTTAGGTAGTCTTCTAGTAATGCACGAGCAACTTCCGGACTAGTTTTCATCTGGTAGAGATAAACGTCTTCATTTCTAAAGTTAGTTCGAAGTTTAATCACATCTTCTTCATCTGCAACAACATAATAAAGTTCAAACTGCCTAAAAAATCCGAGCAGGGCAGAATAACTTTCTCCAACTTCTTTTCTAGTTTCAATCGAGATTGCTAAATGCTGACCATCTTCAAATTCCCAACTAGAGATGGCATGAGCCATCCATTTGGGACCCCAGTATGAGAGGAAGACATTAAAGCTTTTTACTTTGCTTAAGTCATAAGTTCGTTCTTCCCAGTTTTCTGTAAAATCAGTTTCAGAAGTATATTTAAAATTTCTAAGATTCTTAATTGTTACTAAGTCGCCATCAAAGTGAGCAGAGGGTAGTTGAGCAACATCTGCTGTCCAGTAGCGATTGTTAGAAGGTTTAATTTGAGTCCACCAAGCGATAACGAAGAAGATTAGTACGAGTGAGGATAATAAGCGTGTCTTTTTAGGTATGAAAAATAAAGCACAAATTTGACCGACAAGAAAAAAACCAGCGAGTGCCAGTCCCAGATCGTTTTGTGGGCCATCAATAAGTATCGCCATGGTTGACCACGCAATGGCTATGGCTAGAATTAAATAGAACAGGCCAAGACCAAGAAGCTTTCCAGTTTTTTTTAGGAAAGAACTTCTCATTATTTGGTCTTAAGCACTTTCGGTTTGGCATTTACATCAGTCGTTTGTCCAAGGTGCAGTAATAATATGCGTCGGACTTCGGCAATTGTTTGAGGTTGAGTTAAGCAAGAATGTCCCCAAGGAACCAGCAGTTCAGATTCTGCATCATCTAAGTGAGAACTTCCATAAGCTACAATACCATCACTGCTTGTTAATGGATCTGTCGCATCTTGAATTCCAATAATAGTATGATATGGCAAGCCAGGGACAGTCGGTGTCTCAATATAAGCTCTTAGTACCGGGGAGTCTGTTCTTAGATTGTCAACGCTACTTGCTGGAGTTTTTATAAAATCTGCTGATCTTAAATTTGGATTTAGATATTGCTCATTTTTTCGAAGTATTGATTGACGACTGGAAACAATTTTCTTTGGCAATGAAATAAACCATTTGGATAATTGCATTACTAATGAGCCTTGAGCGACTTCACTACCTCTTAGCGGGGCAGCAATAAAGACAGCACGTTTAATAAATGGAAGTGGTTCAAACAATAAACTTGCTTTGACTTCAGCATACTCCTGTTTTGTTAAGTCTAATTGGTCAATTGGAACAGTAGCAAAAGACTCGTAAAAATGTTTACTGTTTTCTAAGATCATCGAGCGACTTAGGATTCCACCCATACTGTGACCTACAATTACCATATTGTTAAAATTTGGATTGTCACCATTCGGGTTGAATAATTTTGCAGCCTCTAGCAATGAGGCACGAAGTCTAGTGCTAGAGTTTAAGATTGGTAAGCCTGTTGGATATCCAAAGACCCAAAATTGATATTTTTTTCTAATAGCATCAATCCCCATTAGATCGTTAGCCATTTGGATATAAGTAGAAGGGGAAGAATAAAGTCCATGAACAAAAACTACAGGGATTTTTTCAGGATCATAAGCTTGGATAAATTTTAAGCCAATCTTGTTAATATACTTTTCAGGGTTGAGGAGTTTATCTAAATCTAATTTACCTGGTTTTAGATCCGCTAGCATCGCTCCAAAGGAAGTAGAGAAGTCAGCTTCCAGAGGGTAGTCTTGTTCGCCGATTTTTGTAGTATCTACTTTATAAGGATCAAGAAAAGACACCGTTACGTCTCGAGTTGATGAACCAGAGGACTGTGTTCTTGGTGAGAAATCTAAAAGTATTGTTAGTGGAACTGATAGGACTTCAGGGAAAAACTCATTGTAGTTTGGTTTGCCCTTTTCATTGTTGATTTTTCTAACTATTGGAGCTCCAATTCCTTGGCTCTTATAGAAATTTTCTAAGCCTTTAACTTGGATTTCATAGGCTGGAAAAAACTTGTTAGTTTGAAATAGGGGCATTACCTCTTGGGCGTCTGCTGTTGCGGAAATTTTATAGTTAGTATTACCAATTTGGGTTTCCATTGGAAGGAGCCAAGAAGTTTTTTCTGTTTGATGAATATCAACTATTTTAGATAAAGACGCGTTGTATAGTTCCGTCATTGTTCTTCCAAATGGAGAAACAAAAGAATGTGTTAACTTCTCGTCATAATGAAATAGAAAATCATAGGCATTAGCAGCTGACATTAAATAATACCTTGCTGATTTCTTTTTATCGCCATCATTGTATAACTCTTCCGCATGGTAATAGGCTAGTTCTGCTAAAGCTAAGGCTTGTTCGGTAAGACGACCTTCAATCGGGCTTGCTTCCATTGTTGCTAACGTTGCTTCAGGATCTTTATCAAACCGTTTATTAAGAGATAGTATGCGTAGTTCTTGGATAGTCTCGGAGCTTAGCTCTCCAGTTGTTAAGACATTATTTTTAGAAGTTTGAAATTTTTCCGTTAAGTTAATCTTTTCGGTGATATACTGTAAGGCACAACCATTGGCAAAGAGGGTAATCAAGAGTAATGCAAACAATAGGGGGGATTTGCGGTAGGTCGACATTGTAAGATGAATTTTCATAACAGAAATACGGATTAAAATTTTATTGATGCTAAAATACAATATCTAAACCTGAGGTTTAGAGTTAGAAGGCATTCGTGCCTTTGGAACTTTAGCAATTTTTTATAGGCAAGTATATATAAAATTGCTACTCAAAATTGATCTTTTAAAGGAGGGTGGCAGTTCGAATTATTAGGGTCTTATCCAACAAGATCACGATGACTCTCGAATGCTTTGGAAAATTACAGTTTATCAATGGAGATGCCCTAATGCAGGTAAGGATTTTAGCTTTATTTTGAACAAAGAATCCACGCTAGGCTTCGTCTCACTATTCTTTATTAGTCCAAACTGAAACCAAACTTCTTTCCTTTCTTACAGGCTCTTTTCGACAATACGAGATAAGTTCTAGTATTTGATAGACATATGTTTTAGAAACCAAATAGGGGAATTTCATAATTAATAATTAGTCTTAGTTCATCAGATGATTCTGCATTTATCTCGCTGCGATGGGCCCCCCTAATCCTGAACCAGAAATCTTTTAAAAATCCAGATTCAGGTTTGAGGTCGATGGTTAAGTCTAATTCCTGAATGTTCGGAAGATCTTCTCCTGTTTCCTCAGAGATTGCGTTATGTCCTTTAGTATAGCTGGTAGAAATACTCGCTCCATCAAATCCTATCCGTGAAAAATTATAGGACAAAGCTGTTTGCCAGGAACTTTCGCCAGCACGATTAAAGTCGTCAATTATGGTGGAAGTATAGCTAGGGTAAGAACCAAAAGGAGATCGTAGGTTTTGATCACTTGAGTTAGAGTTAAAGGAAAGTTTGAGGATGAAATTATTATAGCTAAGGGCATTTCTGATCCCCCACATATATGTCCTGAAGTCTTCATCAGTTAGTAGGTTATCGCCAATGCTACGTTGTTCTGAAAATTGTCCAGACAGGCTATAAGAAACTTCCTTAGTAATACTTCGGCGATACTGAGACTCTGTATAAAAAATATTTAATGCATCTTCTGTATAGAAATTACCAATACCAGTGGAGTGACGATCATCTGGAGTATATAGAAGTCCCCCAATGACACTACCCTTATTACCATCAACTACTCCAGCAGCTTCGGACATAGAAATAAAATCCTGAGCATTTCTTTGTTTTATTTTATCAATATAACCAAAGATATATTGCACTTTGTGGTCGTTATCTATCGGACTAGTGGAGATTGAATAGCCTTCGAAGGTGTTAGGTGTCATTCGTGAGAATTGATCGTTTAAGTAAGCATAGTTATATCTTTGTCGATAAAGCGAGAGGCGTGATTCTGGCAAATCTACTATGGGATTTAAAACTCCAAGAACTCCATAGTTTTCTTGTTCGGCAGTTGAAGATTGGCTCTCAGTTGAGTCGCTAGGATTATACAGATTGGTGGACATAAAATATTCGGCTTTAACGCTGACGAGTTCTTGAAACTTTCCTGATTGATAGGCAAGCGATCCTCCTTGAGACCAAGCGGCATTATCATTATTAAATTCTTGTGCTTTTTTTTCTAAATAATAATTTCGTAGGTTAAGCTGAACTTTGGAATCTTCCAAAAATTGATGGTGGGGTGGCTCCTTAGAAGCATCTTCAAATTGTGAGGCCATTGAATGTTGCAGATTTTCCACAGATTCGGGAATAGGCGCATTTATATCTTGTTCATTGGCCTGAACAAGTATTGGCAAAAAAATAATTGATAAAATGTAAATTCGCCTCATTTCAGCTTAATTATATTGTTCAACTAAAGTTACTAGAGAAATAAAATCCTAGCTAGTGTGATCAGTTAACTAAGTGCTGCTTATACTAAAACCAATGTGGTTCTACTGAACGACTTGAAAAAAAGCAGATAGCTTTTAACGCATTTCGGGTTTTAGTATGTTTGTTTTTTCCAGTTATAATGCTTATTAGATAAACAATTTAACCTAAGATAATTAGTAAGTAACTAAACTAAGTTTTACTTAATTAACTGAAAATCATTATGTATTCCATTAAAAATTTTACGATTAATATTTAAGCTAATCGTAAATTTAAGCTAATTTGTTGTTTTTATGAATTTATCTTGGGGGGTGCGGAGGGAAAAGATAGTGAGCTAAGTTCTGATCGTGTAGTAAATTAATCCTTGTCATAATGTACATTAATACGTTATAAATATTAGCGTAAATTTTTAATATTTAGGTTAATCTTCATGGGAATATTCATTCGCACAAAAGACCTTTCTGAGACAAGAAAATCTCTCGCCCCAAAAATCAATCAGAATTCCGCACATTATTTAACTAGACTTTGTGTCACATTGCTTACTTTTGCAACTGTTATACTTGGCGTAACGTCACCGATATTGGCAGCAGATAAAAAGCCAAACATTCTGGTCATCTGGGGGGATGATGGGCTACAAAACACCGAGTATCGATCGTATTGCCAAAGAAGGTGTTGCTTTTACAGATTACTATGCTCAACAGAGCTGTACTGCTGGTCGCGCAGCCTTTATTAGCGGTAGTGTTCCAGTACGATCTGGGATGACAAAAGTTGGTATGCCTGGTGCGAAAGAGGGATGGCAGAAAACTGACGTTACAATGGCAACTGTTTTAAAAGGACAAGGTTATGCTACAGGTCAGTTTGGTAAAAACCACCAAGGGGATCGTGATGAACATCTTCCAACAGTTCATGGTTTTGATGAATTTATGGGAAGTCTTTATCACCTCAACGCGGAGGAAGAACCAGAACAACGTGACTATCCAAGAGATATGAAGCTAGCCAATGGCAAAACTTTCTTGGAACAGTTTGGACCAAGAGGTGTTATCAAATCTAAATCAGATGGTAAGGGCGGGCAGACAATTGAAAGCTTAGGACCGCTTACTAAGAAAAGAATGGAAACTATTGATGATGAAACAGTTACTGCGGCCAAAGATTTCATTACTCGACAAGCTAAAGCCGGTCAGCCATTTTTCTGTTGGTGGAATGGTACTCGAATGCATTTTCGTACTCACGTAAAGCCTGAACATATTGGTCTTTCAGGACAAGATGAATATAGTGACGGTATGGTCGAGCATGATATGCATGTTGGTGAGTTACTTAAGTTAATTGATGATTTGGGATTAACTGATGATACTATAGTGCAATACTCAACTGATAATGGCCCGCATTACAATACTTGGCCTGACGCGGGAACCACTCCATTTCGTGGCGAGAAAAACTCAAACTGGGAAGGAGCTTATCGCGTCCCTGCATTTATTAAATGGCCAAATCATTTTCCTGCGGGAACAACTCTAAATGGAATTGTTTCTCACGAAGATTGGCTGCCAACTTTTGCTGCGGTTGCTGGTGATACCGATGTAAAAGAAAGATTATTAAAAGGGACTAATATTAACGGTCGCAATTACAAAAACCATGTTGATGGTTATGATCTAACTGATTACCTAAGTGGTAAAGTAAAGGATTCGCCTCGTAATGAATTTATCTATGTAAACGATGCTGGAGATATAGTAGCTTTGCGCTATAACGATTGGAAGGCAGTATACTTAGAGAATCGTGCTCATCAGTTACAAGTATGGCGTGAACCTTTTATTCACTTACGTCTGCCTTTGCTTTTCAATTTACGTCGGGATCCGTTTGAGAAATCTCAGGAAAACTCTAATACATATCATGATTGGATGATCGATAGAGCATTTGTTTTGGGACCGCTTCAGGCAATTGCTATTAAATTCCTAACAACTATGAAGCAGTTTCCGCCAAGTCAAGTTCCAGGCGATTGGAGCCTTGATACGCTAGAAAAACAGATCAAGGGAATGACTTTAGAAGGTGGGGTTCAGTAGTCAACAGAGAGTATTGTTGGTATCACCAACAATATCCTCTTCCTATAGTTAAAAGTTTTCTGACTTATTAGAAATTAGTCAGAAGACTTTTGTTTTCTTAAAATTAGAAAAAATTAATATGAATCGGTTTTTACCCTACAAGCTCCTTTGGTTTTATGTTGCGATACTTTTAGTAATCGTTCCTTTGAATAATTCATTTGCTCAAAGTGAAGTATTATCATCTTGGAATAAGGGTAATACCCAGCAGTCAATAATTGATTACGTTAAAAAAACTACAACTGCTGGTTCTTCCGATTTTATTCCAGTTTCTGAACGAATTGCGACTTTTGATAATGATGGAACTCTTTGGGCTGAGCAACCAATGTATTTTCAGCTATTTTTTGCAATTGATCGAGTTAAGGCACTAGCGTCACAGCATCCTGAATGGAAAACCAAAGAACCTTTTGCGTCTTTACTTAAGGGTGATGTTAAAGGAGCTTTAGCTAGTGGGGAGCGTGGATTGCTGGAAATAATGATGGCCACACATGCCAATACAACTTCAGAAGAATTTGAAAAAATAGTTAAAGATTGGCTCTTAGTTGCTAAACATCCTGTGACAAAAAAACCGTTTACGGAAATGGTATATCAGCCGATGCTGGAGTTGTTAAGCTACTTACGTGCTAATGGTTTTAAAACTTATATTGTTTCAGGTGGTGGAATTGAGTTTATGCGCCCATGGACGGAGCAAGTCTATGGCATACCCCCAGAGCAGGTGATTGGTTCAAGCATTAAAACTAAATTTGAAATTAAAGATGGTAAGCCGGTTCTCCTTCGTTTGCCAGAAATAAATTTTGTTGATGATAAAGAGGGCAAGCCGGTTGCGATTCAACAACATATTGGTCGTCGACCAGTAGCTAGTTTTGGAAATTCTGACGGAGATTTACAAATGTTACAATGGACGACTGGATCTACTAAACCAAGCTTAGCTATGATTGTTCATCATACCGACGAGCAACGAGAGTGGGCTTATGATCGAAAATCATCTATTGGTAAGTTGGACAAGGCATTGGATCTTGCTAAAGAAAATTCTTGGATAGTTATTGATATGAAAAAAGATTGGAAGAAGATCTATGCTTTCGAGAAATAATAGCAGTTTTATACGGGTTTATTTAGCTCGGTAACTATTTAAGTGATCTAGTAATTCTCTTGCTGGTAAATAACTGGAATCAATTTCTAAACTTTTAAGAGTTGCTCTCTCGGCATTAGTAAAGTCTGATTTGTTTAAATAGATAGTTGCTAGAGCATAAGGCACCTCTGCTGAAGTCGGTAGTGACTTCTCGGCTAAAATTAAACTCTTGATGGCCGAGTCTATTTTTCCTTGTTCGGAATAGGCCAGCCCTAAGTTATACCAAGCTCTACCAAAATTAATATTTAACTCCACAGTCTTTTCAAGCATTCTAACTGCCTCTGTTAACATGGCATTTTCAGCATAAAGTAAGGAAAGGTTGTAGGTATATTCAAAGTTATTAGGATCCATTTTGATTGCTTGCTGATAATTTCGAATCGCATCCTGTGACTTTCCATTACTGTAATAAAACTGAGCTAGGAAATGATAATTAACTGCCGAAGTGTCCCATTCAATAATCTTTTTTAGCAGTTGTTCAGCCTCAAGGTTTTCACCTTCTTTCATTTTTAGTTGAGCACGTTTAAGCAATCCAGCTGGTTGATCGGATTGATTATCGAGGTATGCTAAAAGTTCTTGGTAAGCAGGGGAGTCTTGTCGCTCAGTTTTTGGTAAAGCAAAGACGGCATCAAGGCGTACTAGTCGACTTGAATCTTTTTTAAGGGGTTCAATATCAGTTAGCATTTCCGGAATAGGTTCAAGGGCTTGCACCGCAATAGCACGAACTGTTGGATCGGAATCTTTTAATTTAGTTTTTAAGAAATCGGTAATTTCTTTAGACTCATTAGCCCAAGGTCTTAACAGGGCGGTAAGAGTCGCGCGCCAGAAGGCAATTTCTTCAGTCTTTGCAAGCTTTAGTAGCTCAGGTATTACTGTTTGGTCTCCTTGTTGGGCACGAGCGATAACGCGAGCTCGAGTCCGAGTTGGCCGATCCATTTTTTTACCATACCATTTATCTGTCCACTTAATTGCCCAATCTAAATCTTGATCGGCATGGCATTTAGCACAGGCGTTTGGGGTATTTAGTTCTTTAGATAATAATGGATCTGGAATTCCAAAGTAGTGATCTCTTCTTGGATCTCTTTGCATGTATGTTTTTTCTGGCATGTGGCACTCCACGCAGGAATTACCAGAATTATCATCATGGTGGCTATGAGTTAGGGGATCGATAATTACCGCATCTTTTCTTCCAGGGCTCGCATGACAACTTAAGCAAAGAGCATTTTTTTCTGTGGGAATAATTAATTTTCCACTATGGGGATTATGACAATCTTGGCAGGTAATTCCTTTGTGTCCCATCCGGCTATTCATAAATGAACCATAGACAAAGACCTCGTCATTTTGCTGTCCATCGGGATGGTAATACAGTGGATCATCAGCAAGCATTAATCGGTAATGATCTACAAACTTTTCTCCGGCTTTAAAATCAGCGGTTAATTCTTCCCGTCTAGAATGGCAGGCAGCACAGTTATCCATAGTTAGGGTCGGAGTATTTTCTTTAGTACTTAGTGAGGTTTTTGGATCTTTTAAGTGATCAGTTGGATCTCCATGACACTGTGAACAGTTGACACCCATCGCAGCCCAAGTACTTTTATAAGTATCAGTCTCTACAGAATAATTTTTTTTATAATCACTCATGTGACAATAGGCACACTGTGAATTCCAGTTGTTACCACGATTTTGCCAAGAGCCCCATTCCTTTGGGTCTCTTACTTCTGATCCAAAAACATTAAACCATTCATTTTTATGGGGATCGTAAGCTTCATCAAAAACTTGTAATCGACCATCTGGAAAAGGGATTAAATATTGGATTTCTGGAGTGATTCCGATTACAGCTTCCGGATAATAAATCTGCGACTTATTGTCTGGATCTGTTTGTTTTATTATTAGATGTTCTGTCTCAGTTTCAAAGCTAGTCTTTAGTTTTCCATACTCTCTAACTTGGTCTGTTGAGAAGGGTTTTAAATCCGTTTCCTTTGTAACTAGTCGATTAGCAACCGCATGTTGGGAATGAGACCAGTCGGTAAATTGTTCTAGGTGACAACTTTGGCATTTTTGTGAAGTCTCATCTGGGAATTTTGATTTAACAATTAAATCTTCTGTAATTACTTTAGGTATAATTTTTTTTACAATAGCCGGGGTTTCTTTCCTTGCCACTGGTAGGTCGGATTTACAGGCAAGAACACCTTGGATTAGTAAGAAAGAAATTAAGATTGCAAGACGTGATGTCACTAACGTGTATTAATAATAAATGCAGGTTTTAAGATTACTTTATTTTTAGTTGTATTAACAGAATGAACTTAAAATTGAATGAAGATTCTTGGGAACGTTTTTCAGATTATATTAAGGCTTAGTTTGCTTAAGGAACTTTATTCGCAGTTATTTCACTTACAGGATCAAACCAAAGATATTGAAGAGCGGCAGTATAGGTAGTAAAATCATTACCAATTCGGGCGCTCAAGCCTTTTGAACAAGCAAGCTTTATAGAAAATTTTTTAGAAAGCGGAACCGATAGTGTCAGCCCATATCTAGAGCTACTTTGAGTATCATTTTTTTCTACTCCTTCAACCTTTGTTTGACCACCGCTCCAATAGGTAGCATCCGCTGACAACCAAAGACCTGGGCTGAATGTATAGCCAGTATGTAATTGAAAACTATTAATCGGTTTTTGCTCCCGTTCTTTACCACCATAGAAATTATCGTTGTCTGTATAAAGCCAGAGACCGTAAGTTCCCTCCATAAACCAATTGTTAATTGAGTGGGAGACTCCGATTTCAGGTTTAAAGGCCCAGCGATTTGTTCCAATATTAATCAAATATTCGGGATTATATTCGCCAGTAGGAGCAACAATTACACTGCTAATTCCAACTGTTGTTGTCTTTTGAGAATACTTAGTAAATTCTTCAGGAGTTTTTGGTTCAGATCCAATTAAATTCATTGCTAATCGGAAACGTAAATCTCCTAGTCCTGTTCTGTTAATTGATCTTTTTTCTTCCCCAATATTACCACTTAAATCAGCATCAACGCGTGGAAGTATGATTGAAGCATTTGCTAAGCGATTTTGGAGCGAAAAAAATCGTGAGATCCCCAGAGTTGTTATGTTAATATCAGCTTCGACATCGGTAACTGGAGCGGATGGATCTAGCGAAACCCCACCACTGGAATTTGTAAAGCCACTACCAAGAAAATTTGTTCCGATTGGCGCGTTGGAGTAAGCTCGAGGTTCCATGTCTTGAGCTAGTAAACATAGCGGAGTACCAAGTAAAATAACCAGTATTCTAAGGTTGTATAGGAAACTATATAATCTTTTCAAGTGAGAATTATAAAAACTTAACCAATTTAAGACCTGCGAATAACCTAGTTTTTGTTGGAAGCTTAGCAATTTTTCAAAATACAACTTAAGTAATATTAAATACTTGCATTTTGAAAAATTGCTGGGCTCTAAAAAATTAGAGGTTCTTCGCAGGTCTCAATTTATTTTTTGTAGCAAGCAACTAAAAGAAGATAATTGCTTAATAAAGATTCTTATCGGCAATATTTAGTAAGCGCTACTTCTAATGCTTTTTTTAAGTAAAATAGACCATTCCTTAAAGGCTTCTTCTGTATTGCCCCATTTAGTTAATCCACTAAAAAATCCTTGTCGCTTACCAGGGCGTGAATCCCAAACTGTCGCAACTTTTGCTTTGGAAACTGTATCATAAAAGCTAGCTTCCATTGTTGCTCCACCTCCAAGATTATTTGGGAAGATTATGCCCGGACGAATTGCTTCAATTGTTCTAGATGACCAGATATCAACGACTTTAATGTCAATAATTGCCACATCACGAGCAGGTTGATCAAATGGCGTGTACCTAGATCCTAAGTCACGAATTATTTGTTCACGAAATTTCATAGCAAGTCGCGTCACTTCAATATCCGTTGGTATAACTAAACGACCTTTATCATTTTGATAAATATTAATTGGATTTACATGAAATGCGCGATATTTCTTAAAGACATTTGGATCTTCTGCTTGGAGGTAAACACCATTAGCAGTTTTTTTGAAATTGGCAGGGATATTAGAAGAGTCTAATAAATTGGCATCTTTCGCAGAACAGGAGATTAAAGTGATTAAGAAAATTAAGGATAGAAAGATTTTTTTCATATGTAAATTTTCGATAAACAAATATTGTACGTTCAGTACTATAGGCAATTTACTTAAGAATTGCCAACTCAATCTTTACCAAAAATAGTATTACCAATACCCTTAAAAATCTTCTTCCCCAAGGTAATTCCAGTATTATTTTGAACAAGGGCGTTCATATTTGCTTCCACTTTATAGTCAGGTAGCTTTCCTTGAATATAGATGGGAATTACAACTCGACCGGCTCGTCCAAAGAGTTTTTCCAAAGGGGCAACCCCAAGGCCAAACTTACTGGCTGATTCTTGTAGCATAATCAGATCAGCTTTTATGTTTAATTGATAATCATGGGATAATTGACCTTTTCCAATCAGATCATAGGAAGGTCGCGATAAATTGATTGTTTCAAAATAACAATTATTATCAGCAAACTTCAACTTCGACTGTAATGTTTGTGACTCAGTAACTTCGTTTATTTTGTTAGAGCCAAAGATCTGCCCAACAACGGGAACGGAACGCAGCCCACTAACAATTCGTTTAGCTATTCCAGTGCGACTGGCCTGTGGTTGAACAAACTTAAATTCACCATTTCCAAGAATTCCCTTTGGTATGGTGTTTTGGAGGCCATGAACATCAAAAGTCAAATCTGTCATTTCTCCCTCGATTGGTTCTTTGTGATCTGGGATAAATAAGGCTTTCATGCGTGAGGCTTGCAATTTGTTTGCTAAAACTTTTAGCTGAAAAGTTTGATTTTTTTTACGACCAAGTATTCCGTTAACAATTGTATTACCACTAAAATAATCTGTTTGCAGATTTGTGACTTGAAATTCATTTGGTAATATTTGAAGATTAGTTTGAAGCTTGGAATTAGTTCCATTTTCTTCAAATGTAATGTAATCGCTTTCGTAACTTTGTTTAGCGCTTGATAAGTAGACCTTAACATTACCAGATAATTTCTTTAAGTTGTATTTAGTATATTGAACATCTCCATTTACAACACTAACTATTCCCGAAACATTATAAGCACCCTTTTTAGGAACCTTAATAGTCATTGGTATAGTTACTTTGCTGGCGGAATGAATTTGGAAAGTAGGGGAGGTCATTTTTATGCTACTGCCAACTAAATTAAGCTTTGATTCGATATTGCCTTGAGGATCTATTTGAAATTCTAGTGGATTAATGTTGGCATTAATATTCGTTAGTTTTAGATCTTGATTGCGATAACCAAAGTTCTTAAAATTTGGTTTACCAGTTATAATTATACCCTTCGTTTTGTTATGGGTTAAGGTCAGATCACCAAGGAGTTGATCTGAGCTGTAGCGATTGGCAATTTGTAATCCTGTAGCGGTTGTTTTGGCTGAAGCTTTAAGGTTCGTTTGGGCGAGATTTTCTAAAATTAAGTTTTCAAATTTTATGGACTTAAATTGATAGTTAGTTAGCTGTTTAATATCTGATAAATTTAAATTTCCAGTAACTTGATAGTTAGTTAAGATGGAACCTTGATATTCTAGATTGCCATTAGCCTGGCCCTGCCTGAGCCACTCGGTAGTTGTTGGCATTAATACTTTAGCTAGTTGATAGAAATCTGATAATTGAATTTGGAAGTTAGAGAGTCCAATCTTTAAAAGATTATTTACGGAATCTACCTTGAGACTGAGGTTGATTTTGCTTTGCAAAGTATTGATCTGAGTATTGTTAATTTCTAGCAGCTTGTTTTTTGAATTATAAGCTAAATCCCCGCCAGTTATCTGAAAAGCTTGATCTTTAAAAAAGTAATTTCGAAGGCTCTCGGCACTTGTTGGCATTAGTATCTTAGCTAGTTGATGGAAATCTGATAATTGAATTTGAAAGTTAGAGAGTCTAACATTTAAAAGATTATTTACGGAATCTAGTTTAAGACTAAGGTTGATTTTACTTTGCCCAGAATTTATCTGAGTATCGCTAATTTCTAGCAGCTTATTTTTGGAATCAAAGTCCAAATTTTCGCCTGTTAACTGAAAAGTTTGCTCGTTTAGTTGATAGTCCAGTTGCCAGTCTTGGAGGGAAGTTTTGCTAGTTCCTAAACTTAACTTAGATTTTAAGTGCAGATTTTTTAGTTTAATTTCTTGATTGTTTAATTGATGAACAAGTTCAGCAATCTCTATCTTTATACCACTAAATATTAGTCGATCGGTAACTAGTGACTTTAGTTTTGGATTTAATGTAATTTGTTTAATCATTAAATCTTTTTGCTGTTCTGAGCTAAAACTAACTCTAATGTTTTTTGCAATTAATTTGGGGAGGGGCAGTAGCTCTGGAGTTAGTTCTTCAATTTGAACTTTTGTTTGCAGTAACTCGCTTAATTTTTTTTCAACTAGGAGCTTATGGTTCTCAGCGTACTTAGCTAATATCTGGTTTGAAAAAAATAACGCCAAGGCGAGTACTAGAAACAGAATGAGGAATATTCTTACTAACCAACGCAAGGCAGATCCATGACTAGTAAACTTAGAAGATTTTTATGGTTTTCCATGAACATTGTAGTTAACTGCCAAGTATTCTTGGCAGTTAATATAGTTATGACAAAAAATAAATTACGTATAGTTAAAATAAAGTTACTTGTTTTTTGTCATAACTATATAATTTTATTATCCCTCCGGGGGATAGATAGCTCCAAAAAGTAATTTACTTACGTAATTTATTTTTTGGACTCTCTATA
>JBGSMD010000046.1:0-166545 GCA_041740355.1 Bdellovibrionota bacterium | reverse complement strand
CCTAAGCTATCGAAAAGTCTCACTTTTAAAGCTTCTTCCGCTTTTACAAAGGCATTCACTTTATCTACAGATCCAAAGCCACTAGTCAAAATAATCTTAACATTAGTATAGCCTGCTGCATCAAGTGCTGTTCGTAAAGCGTATACGCCAGTGACCGTAACTCCTGTTCCATACCAATACTTAGCATCCGGATCTGATTTTGCCGGAAGCTTTAAACCCTTTGCTCTCCAAGCTTGTGCTGCTGGATCGTCCGGTCCGGTAAGGCCTCCTTGCGCCACATTCTCACCACAAGTATCAACACGTACTGCTTCTAATCTATTACCAAGTGCTTTGGCTACTGCAATAGAATCAGTAATCTCTTTATTGTTATAATCAATTAGGGCAATTCTTGGCACTGCTGGATCAATTACTCGATCAAATGCTTTTGTTGCTTCTACTACAGCATTCACTTTTCCATATTTCCAAGCATAGATGTTTTCTAAAGCATGAGGGATTGTTCCAACACCTAAACTATCAAAAGCAGATGCTCCAAAATCAGTGGAACAACTTTTTGCTCCAGCTAAGTGCGCCGCATAACTAATAGCTCTGTCCTCTCCGTAATGCCAATGTCTGGCACCAAAATATGATACGGGGCGACCCCCTGCTGCTTCCACTACTTTTCTCATGCGCTCTTCGGCCTGCTTTAAATCTACTTGCCCAACTCCATCATTAACTTTTGTAATTTGCTTTGTTAAAACTCCTAGGTACATTGTCTCAAGTTCAACCATATCCTGAATTGGACCCTCTAAAGTAATTAAGGCATCTTTAGCTTTGTAAGTGGAACCTTCGGCAACAGCTTTTATTACTCCACCATGTTCTCTGAGCTTGCTATAATTCTCAATGACGGCAATTGCTTCGTGAACTCCAGCAACCTCTCCTGGTCCTTGTCGTACAAAGACCTGAGCCTTAACCCAGGGATTTAATCCTTCAGCTTTTAAAATCTCGGCAGTTCTTAAAAAATATTTATCGGCATACATTTCATGTGTGAGCGGCAAGTGTTTCTTATAGAGCTCAATTGCCTCTCGACTATGAACTGGAATTTGCACCACAGCCTTTTCTATTACCGGTGTAAAAGATGCCCCAGCTAATCCGTTATTTCCAATCCCTTCTTTTCCTGCTTCCATATTTATTCTCCAAATCAAGTCCGTTAACTTAATTTAGAGTTTGGCAATTTTAATAAAACTATGCTATTAATTGTTAGAATTAACAGTTTACATGCTAATTTATAATAAATATGAAACTATCAGATAAAGATCGTCGGGTATTGCAATGTGTCGAGCTACAAGCAGATCTTCCAATTGAAAAAATTCGTAAAGCCACCAAACTTCGCGAACACTCAATTCGTTATTCATTAAAATCCCTGGAAGACAAGCAAATTATTCAAATGATGCCCTTTATCAATGTCACTGCCTTGGGGTACACGATGTACAACATTTTCTTTTCAATCATGTCGGAAAGTGCCAAGACTAAACAATCTTTAATGAAAGAATTACAAGCAACTTCAGAAATCTTATGGGTTGCTGAAATGGGATCGGAGTATCAATACTGTTTAGGGATTTGCGCCAAGAGCATTCATGATGTCCATGAACTTCTTTACTCGATGACAAAAAAAACTGGTAATGTTTTTTTTCAGAAAACTATATCTGCTCAATTCTCTGCCACTTTCTTACCTAGAAAATATTTAGGATCTAACTTTAAAAAAGATCAAAAGCTCAGCATTGAAAAAATTGCTAATAGTATTACGATCGATCAACTTGATGAAAAAATCCTATCGATCATGGCTCGTGCCGGAAGCGCTTCTAGGAGGCAAATGGCAGCCGAACTTGATGTTCCACTTTCGACTTTTGAATTGCGCATTAAGAAAATGGAAGAAAAAGGAGTCATCTCTGGTTATGTTTATAGCGTAGCTTCGGAGAAGTTCGGCCTGCAATCTTACAAATTATTATTATTCGCTAAAGGAATTGATGCCAGCCTTCGTCAACAATTACTAGAATTTGCACAGGGCGAGCAAACAATTACAGCTTTTTATGAATGCTTAGGAAACTGGGACTATGAGTTTAACGTGGAAGTTGAGCTTGCCGAACAAGTTATGAATTTAACACAAAAGATTTACAGTAACTTTGGCAATCAAATTCAGAGCATCAAAGCAATTCCGAAATTTAAGGATCTAAAATTTGATCTTTTTCCACACCAAGATTATTTAAAAAACAATCATAACATTTCACTGAAAAAATCATAGACCTATTAACTACTTAGAAGTAGTAAAAATTTTCATTATTTCTGTTAATCAAACGCTAGAATTACTTTTAGGGAATATAAATAAAATAAATTTTGCTTAGCAATCAAGAAAAAATAAATTTAGGTTAGAGACCTTTGCCGACAAGCAGATTTATTAAGATTTGGAATTGAGATATCTCCTGTCAATGCGGGCTTAGAGACGAGATTAATGATGGGCATTCAGGAACACGTTCGGATCATCTCGGGGGATATTAGTGAAAAGCTTATTGATAGCCTAACGCCTGACGAAAAATAATTTCAATCTTCAAATTTCGAAAATCTTATTTTTACTTTTTTGACCACCGACAAGAGCAATTGAAGTTTTGGGTCGATCGAAATAGTCTGCTAATAATTCAATGGCACGCTTATTTGCTTTACCTTCCACAGGACTGGCATTCACCTTAACGAGAAAACTCCCATCCTCTAACTCCTGAACAACTTCTTGCTTGGCATTAGTTTTAATAGCTACTTTGATTTTCATATTTTCAATTTAGGCCTTCTCAGTATTAATACAAGTATTGAGTAGCATTCAATTCAATTTCAATCCTGTGCCACACAACTTTATTTATAGTTATTCCAAAAAATAAATTACGTATAATTTGAATTGAACAAGTTGTTTTTTTGAAATAACTATATGATTTTATTATCCCTCCGGGGGATATAAAGCTCCCAAAAGTAATTTCCTTACGTAAATTACTTTTGGGACTTTCTATATTGAACCAAGCGATATTATGGACGTGTAACAGAAGTTTTTTAATATTTCGTTCTTTGATCAAATTAGGATTTCTTAACATGATAAAATAAAAGCTATTAGGTGGAGGCTGAAAATCTCAACCTCCACCAGACCCTAGTGAGAGTCTCAGTACTATCTACGTTTTCTAAAAGATGACATTTGGAAACTGCTATGCCGCCGTTAACAGTCCTAATCTGTCTGTCACAACAGATAAGCCAGCAGGATCCTTAATATGAACAATACTCAATAGTCGATCTAGATCCGCTTGTGTTGGAATTGGATCTGTAGAACGTAACGTCCCTCGCGCTAAGGTATCGTTGTTGTATAGCTCTCTAATTTGACCATCCTGTGAAGCTTTAACTAACTGCTCCGCTGCTCTTCCTGTTCCATCAACAAGAATAACTGGAATCTTCAAACTGAGAGCCAACAAAGCTTCATCCAAAGTAACATCACCACCATTTACAACAGGAACACCGCCCTTGTGCCCTTCGTTGATCATTTTCGCCATTGCACTCAAGTACCAACGAACATCACCATTCCAACCTTGATTTCCATAGGCACTTTCATGAGTAACAATATTTAAATGTCCCCTGGCATCTAACTGCGCGCCATACTTTGAAACAAGCACACCTCCTTCTTCACTAATTCTCAATCGATGAGTTTGTGGAGTAGAGCCCCAGGCAACAGCATCAAAAATTTTAGCAAAGACAATCGGAACTTGTGTGATCATGACAGATTCAATCCCATCTTTGTTAAAGTCTTGCGTTCCACCAGAGCCAACAGACCCTTGGAAGTGTCTTAAACCATCTGATGACACAAATCCTTTGAGTAAAAACTTCATTAGCTCATCAACATCCTTTGGCTCAAACCCCTTACACCCACCAGCAAATCGAATAATAACATTTGCGGGTGCTTGTTTTCCTAGAGTAAGCAAGGCATCAGTAGCTGCGGCATAGTCAGAAGGACTTACAACATCAAGATACGAATGCTTTTCAAGTCTCGGAATTACCAAGGGTCTTTTAACAATATCTGCAAACGCCAATTCAGAGTCTGGAGGAAGCTGAAAGACCGTTGGTGGTTTTGGTAATGCTCCCAAAGCACCTGCTGCTAAACCTTCTAAAACCTTTGGTCCACTATCCATTCCTGCGCTCATTTTTTTCCTTTTTAAAAGTAATGACAAAAAGTAATTTACATAAGTAAATTGAATAGAGTCATTACGGCTAATGCAAATCTTGGTTTCCCACCTTCGCTAAAGCTACGGCGGACAAGTATCCAAGTTTGCATAGCTTAAAACATGATTAGAGATCCCCAAATAGATCGTTAATAATTTAACTTATCTAATTTGAGGGCTCACATTGCTATGTCCAGTCAGTGACTAAACCTAGCTTGTTAATTGCATCGCGAATTGACTTCTGGTCAAGGTCCACCACAACAGCACAAGGATTCTCACTCAGCCATTTCGCGTCATTTGCAAATTTGTCGGCGACACCGCCACTACCTTTGATTAGGATAATTCTAGTTTGATCCTTTTCGTCTTTCCTAGCAGCGATACTCCAATCCACAACTTCCTGCTCTACAGTCCAAAGACTAAAGGCTTGGGTGGAAACAGTGCCGCCAAAAACTACTAAATTTGTTTTCCATGATTTTTGAGCTAAATTGGCACAAAGCCTTAAGCTTTCTCTAGCTTCATCAAGCCAGGTGAATTTTCCATTGGTATCTGGTTGCATCAAAATACCAATATTAAGATCTGGATTTATCCGCGTAAAATGTCCATCTTTTAATTCAGGTGATGAATGATCTTTTACTTCTAGTAATAAGCCGATATCTTGGACATAGCGCGTAGAAAGATCTACTTTAGGTATAATACCAATTAAAATTAAATCTTGATCGTTTCGCTTTAAGGCTAAAGGCAGATCGCAGATAGTTGCTCTCACTTTTCCAGTTTCTAGATCGTGAACCTGAGTTCCACCAAACATATGAAAACCCTTTACGCCAACAAAGGCATTTAAAACTTCTGGTAGTTTTTCTTGAAACTCGCCAATGCGTGCTGACCAACCAGTCCATCTAATTACTTGCTCCGGAACTCCTCTCTGTGCAAATTCAAAAATTAATTTTTCAGAACGCTCGGTTTCATTTTTCCATACTAACTCCATCGCATCTCTAGAAGTTAAGAACTGACGCAATGAAACCTGTCCTTTAAATCCAGGTGCCGTAACTGTCGCTCCATTTGAGCCTGTAAAATTGATGTTAGTATCTGACGGCAACTCTCGACCACCACTAGTAAAACTAGCACCCGTTAGATCTTCAAGTGTTAAGGCTCCCTTTGGTAGTTCAGGTCCCATAAAATATTTAGTTATTGAAAACTGAATTTAAAGGAAACAAATTATTCCCATTCAAAGACAATTGATTAATTCTTAATAAATTTAATTCTTGGGGTAAGATCTCGGTTAGTAGGCTGTAATTACTTAGGATTATCTTTTGAAATGATAATCTAAATTGTAATTGGAGAGAGCTTGAAAACGGAATTATCCTGAATGATTTTAGTGAGTTAACAGTGGAAAACGAACTAACAATTCTACTCGACATATTTGAGTTTTTACAACTTATCACAACTTCCTCTCTTAAATAAGAACTATGCAATTATTAAGAGCACTCGTTCCAATATACTTAGAAAGATCAAACTTAATAATTTAACTAGCAATAACTAATGTTCCCAAACAAATACTGATCACTGAGAATGCTTGCGTTCGATAAATTCTTTCCTTAAAGACAAACGCTCCAATCAACATGCTAATTAAAAAACAGATTCCTTTATTTAAAACCGCAAAGTACCCGGAGGTAAATGTTTGCAAGCAATATAATTCTGCTAAGTAAGCAATTGAACCTAAACTAAAAATAATTAAAATTTCTTTGCTAAACTTAAAACTAAAAGTGCCAGTTATTTCTCTGAAAAATACTAGGCTAATCATAGTTAGAATAATTATTGAGATTAATAGTCCATGAGTCGCCAAAGGAATATATTTTAATGCTTGATGATCTAGAGCCACTCCTATTCCCCAAAAAACAGCAGCATAAATCATTGGAAAAGATTTTTTACGAACTAGCAAAATCATTCCCAGAACAATTAATAACATTCCAACTAAAAAATTTGAGCTTGGTGAGATGCCAAAACAAAAATCAGTAAGGACAGTAATAAATGGTGAGAGCCCTAATAGCGGAATAACATCTGAGAAACGATTGTTTGTCAGAGCTAAAATAAAATAATAACTTCCCAGGGCCTGAACTAGACCAGAAGCAATTAATAAAGGTAAGTAATTAAGTGGCCACTCAAGTGATTGGAATAGGAATGCAAAGACAATTGTCTGACTCAAAAATGTGTAAAACAAGATACTAGGAATAGAAAAAATCTTTCCTAGCATCTTGCGATAAGCATCAAATGCCGCCCAGATTAAAGTTGTGAGTAATAGAATTAACATTAATACATCCCATGACTAATCGGAATTCTGCGACCAAAACCAAAAGCTTTGGGTGTCACTCGAATTCCAGGTGCTGCTTGCCGACGTTTAAATTCATTAATCTTAATTAAACGTAGAGTTCCGTCTACTACCTCTGGCTGATATTTTTGATGAAGTTCTCCTCTGGTTAATTGACGATCGATAATATCATCAACTAATGGAGATAAAACATCATAATCAGCAGGCAGATTTTGTACGTCAGTTTGACCAACTTCTAATTCTGCTGATGGTAAACGAACAATAGTTGTCTCTGGAACAATTTCCTTTCGCTTTAATAAATTATAAAACTTAGCTACCTCGTAAACTCTTAGCTTATTAAGATCGCTAATCACAGCAAGTCCACCACACATATCTCCATACATAGTGCAGTACCCAAGAGCAGTTTCTGTTTTATTTCCACAACTTATTACTAAGCCAGTTCGATCTTCATTAGTGTATTCCATGATAATGATTCCACGAAATCTTGCCTGAACATTTTGTTTTGTTAAATTTTCTGGCTCGTGTCCGTTTGCTTCACGAAAACCCGTGAGCCAATCTTGATAGAGTTGAGCAATTGGACGCACATCGATTTTTACTCCTAAATTATTGGCTAAGGTTATGGCATCATCCAAAGTTTCATCTGAAGTTACATGTGAAGGCATGGTGACTGCAGTTACATTCTCAGCACCTAGCGCTTCTGTTGCAATTATTAATCCGACTGCTGAATCAATCCCACCACTAACAGGAATGTAGGCATGCTTCATTCCCGATCTGCGGAAATATTCTCTAGTTCCTAAAACTAAAGCATCAAACACTTCATGTATTTCTTGAGCTGGCTCAAGTACAAGACTTGCCGGTTTACTTAAATCAACTTGATATGATTCTTCTTTGCCGAATTGTCCTGTTTGATAATATTTTCCATTACTTCCTCTAGCAATGCTCTGCCCATCAAATGGGATTTCCCCATGATAAGAATCAAAAGCTCCGACTAGATTATTATAAAGAAAAGGAATTTCCCGATCTTGCAAAAGATGCTCGATTAGTTCCGCACGTTTTTGGACTTTACCCGGCTCAAAAGGTGAGGCTGAGAGATTAACTAGGAGTTCTGCTCCTTGATCTATTAATCCTTGATAAACTTTTGTCTCATATCCCTTATCCCAAAGATCTTCACAAACTCCAACTCCAACCTTGACTCCATCAATCTCTACTAACTTAGAAGTTCCACCAGGAGTGTAATATCTTTTTTCATCAAAAATATCGTATGTAGGGAGTAATTGTTTACGGATAACTTCGACTACTTCGCCGTTTTGAATTACAGCAACGGAGTTATAAAGAATTTGAGTGCCATCTGGTCCGATCTTATCTGAATCAGGCTCAATAAAACCAACTAAAGCAGTAATACCGTGACACTGTTTACAAATCTGTTGTAGATGATCAAGGTTTAACTGGACAAAGTCTGGGTTCTTCACCAAATCTAAATGAGCATAACCAGGCAAAACTAATTCAGGAAAAACAATTAAGTTAGATCCTGCATCTCTGGCTATTCCAATTTGATCAATAATCTTTTTGGTATTTGCCTCAAAGCAACCAGGGTCGGTTGTAATCTGAGCCATGGTAACTTTTAAGTTGATGCCCTTTATTAACTTAGCACCAACTCCGGCAATATCCTTCGTTGTAGTTGGAGCTGGCAAACTAGTATTCTCCGGCACAGTCCGATTAGTAATTTCCAACATAACATCGACTTCATCTCCCAGTACTGACATTGCTATTTCCTCCATAAACCTGAGTTTTGAATATGAAAGCGTAATGAGAAAGTCGAAGTGCTTGAATTTATTGAAATAAGCTTCCTATTTCAATAAGTGTAAATTGCTAAGTATAAGGAAACATTTTATTCGCAGCTGATGTAGCACATCAGCGAGACTGAAATTTTTCCTTTACGACGCAATTTCAAGCAATTAGACTTTCGTAATAGCTGGCATATCCAAAACTCAGGTTAAAATTAAAATTTTAAGTGGCTGTTCAGCTATGCTGATTTCTAGCTTTGTGCCCATTTTGAGATCAATCTTTACTAAGGAATCAGCGGAGATAACTCCTGCTGAATCATTTAAAGAAGTAACCGTTATTTTTTCACCTTGTTTAATTTCTCCAAAAATCATTTTGGCACTAACAATTTTTCCTCGATAAGGAGAAGTCAGAACAAAAGCAGCTGATTGACTAGTTTTTGAAAAGATATGACCTTCAGGATATACAAATGAATTTTCGGAGTGATACCAGCCGGTAGAATTTGCTCCAGTTGTAATTAATAAGCCGGAACCCTTCTGTTCTTCTACTGTTCCTTGATACTCTAAAAGATGTCGGGACATGTTTGGTCGTTCAAGTTCTCCGATAAAGAAATCACCACTACAGCGAATCTTTCTGCCATCAGAAAGCTTAGCTTCTAACCTGGTCCATTCCTCAATTAAATATTCACCTGCAATGGCCGCCTTAAGGATTTGTTCAAATTGATCACTGTTGTAATAAGTTAGTGCTCCTTCACTAAGTTGTGGATCAGAATTAACTCCTACCAAAAACCCTTTTTCCATAAATTGTGCTACATACTGAAAGTGATTATCTCCTCCAAGTGCAATTACTAATTTTGCTTGATTAATTTTTTCATAACTAAGATCATTGCGATTAATGATCTGATCTTTGGATAGAATCCGAGCTAAACTAACTAGACTTTCTTGTTGTCTCTGATGACTACCAAGAATTCGTTCTACACTAAGCCCCTGCTCTTGATACTGCGCAAGAATCTCTCCACGACTAATTTTTAAACGCCTTTCGTCATACTCGAGCTTTGATTCTTTGCTAACAACTAGGATCTCATCTAGCTGAATTTTCTGTGGCTCAATGGAGTGAGCTTTTCTTCTAATCTCACTAAATAACTTAGTATCACTATCTAGAACTTGCGTGTTCATCTAAGCAGCCTTTCTCACTATTAAAGTTTCTAGCGAGAATTCTTTAATTGCATCCGGGATTGAGATTGTTCCCATTGCTGAACTCTTTCTTCCAGAGAATGGCAAGTAATCTGGTCCTCGCTCACAAACCTGATTAATATTTACACGAGCTGTTAGTCTAACCAGCGAGCTTGCAAGCTGACCAATTTGGCTTTCATCTTTGCTAAAAATACTTGCCTGTTGGCCAAAAGGTGAATCAGCTAGAGACTGTAATATTTCGCTTGTATCCTGATAAGGAATTAGTGGAACAACTGGACCAAACTGTTCTTCATGAAATATCTTCATGCTAGAATTAACATCTCCTAGCAGAACTGGACGAAAAATATTATTATCACTAGCCCCACCATTTTCGGTTAAAATCTTAGCTCCTTTTGAAACAGCATCAGCTACAAAATCATTCATCGACTCAGCCTTGTTTGGCTCAGCTACTGGAGTAATAAAAACCCCTTCCTCCCATGGTTCTCCAGCTTGTAATTGATCAATCTTGTAAGCTAATAACTTGGCAAAATTAGGATAAACAGATTGATGTACAAAAATATTTTTAAGAGCAGTGCATCTTTGCCCATTGAAACTAAGTGATCCTTTAATCACCGCATCAACGGCTTCTACTAAATCAGCATTCTCTGTAACAATTGCAGGATTCTTAGCTCCAAGTCCTAAAACCATTTTTAGTCTATGCGGTGCTGGGTGTTGTTTACTAAGAATGTCAGCAACTTTTGTACTCCCGATAAATACTAACGCATCAATATCTCCAGACTTCATCAGCGGAGTAATAACTTCTGGCCCATCTCCATAAATTAAATTAATTGTTCCAGCCGGGAATGCTTTTTGAAATGCTTTAGCAATTGGTTCGTAAAGTAACACTCCTTGTTTAGCTGGTTTTAGAATCACGCTATTTCCAGTTAGTAAGGCTGGCAGGACTGTTGTTAAGGTTTCGTTTAAAGGATAATTAAATGGGCCCATGCAAAGCACAGTTCCAATTGCTTCTCTTTTGTAAGTGACATCCATACCACCAACAGTTTCTGTTTTATTGGCGGTAGCTCTGAGGTAAGAAATTGTTTCTTCAACATACTGAACTGTTCGATCAAATTCCTTAGTGGCATCAGGAACAGACTTTCCAATCTCCCAAACAATTAGCTTTACAATTTCCTGCTTAGACTTTTTAAGTTCATCTAGAAAAATCTCAGTCGCTGAAATTCTTTGTTCCTCAGTTGCGCTGGGCCAAGCACCCAAGCCTTTGCCATAAGCCTCCTTTGCTGCTCCAAGTATTTCCAATGATTCTTTAGCTGTTAATAGAGGATAAGAACCAATTAAATTTTGCTCTTTATTGGAAGTTAAAGGAGAATAAACTTTCTCTTGCCCTCCAAACCAACTTCGAATTTCTCCATTAACTAAATAGCTACGCTGATCATGCTTTTTAGTTAACTGCCATTCTTTAGGAACTGAAATTTGTTCTGCAATGACTTCCTGTTTTACCTCTTGGACTGCTGCTTTTGGTAATAATTCTGCTGCTAACATATAATTCTCCGTTTAAAATTAATCGACTATGCTTCTAAGTTAATTGCTTGAACTTGCTCTCTCTGGATACCGGCCAAGATTCCTCTACTTTCAACAATCTCCACACCCTTTGCCTTTAACTCGCGAAGCGCTTTTAAATCATCATTGGGACTAATGTTCACAGCTCTAGTTGCGTCTAGAACCAGCTCAGTCTTATACCCAAGCTCCACAGCATCAATTGCAGATGCCTTCACACAATAATCAAGTGCTAATCCACAAACTGAAATTTCAATATCTCGCGGGGAAATTTGTAATCTCTTAGCAACTGCTTTTAAATATGAATCTAGTTCTGTTTGATTTAGTTTTTGGTTATCAAAAAAGGCACTGTAACTATCAATTTCTACTTTGGTGCCTTTAAGAATTATTTGATCAATTTTTTTAGTATTTAAATCTGGGTGGAATTCCGCCCCGATAGTTCCTTGAATACAATGGTCTGGCCATATGCCAGTTGAGCTATTAGAAAGAAAACTGGAATGATTACTTGGATGCCAATCTTTGCTTGCAATAATTAGATCGTATAAATCAGAACTGATTAACTGATTTGCAATGGCGACAATTTGATCTCCTTCTGCAACTGCTAAATTTCCACCTGGGCAAAAATCATTTTGAATATCAACTAACAGTAGTACTTTCATCTTTTCTCCTCCAAATATTGGCTATATTTGAAAGATAATGATTTTTAGACTAATTAAGAAATGAATATAATTATTAACAATAAAACCTTAGCTATCTGTTAATTTTTAGAGTTGAGTAGCTGGAAGTGGTTAAATGTTGCGATTGCAAGAACCAAATTAATTACTGCCGACCGAAAAGACCGCTGGCCAATGATGCCGATTCGCCATGATCAATTTGAAGGTTAATTTCACGCAGAGTTGTTAGTGCTTGATGTAAGGCTTTCGTGACTAGTTCACAATTTGAACCACAGGAAAGAGTTGAATTTTGTCGTAATGTAAATGGAACTAAAGAGTCGGCGGTAGAAAGATATGTTTGATCAAAGACACCTTGTTCAATTCCATGAATGTCTGGATCTTTATCTTGATTCTTCCTGCTTAGTGCATCTTTATTCTCTAAGTATACCAATGCTCCAGCTAAAGTCTTTTGCTGACTTCCATCATGTAAACTCAACTCTAATGGACCAACTGTTGAACAGGCAAGTCTTTCGCGATTTAGAGATTCGTAATATCCATCCTTTTGAAATTTATATAAATCTTTAGCCACTGACAATCGAAGGGGGTAGATATCCTGCGCACCTTCAATTGAAGAAAGTAATGCTAAATCTTTAGCAACAGCGATCATTCGCTGTATTTTCTCAGTCCCAGCTAAACCTTCACCAGCATCCAAGATAATCTTAGCGTGATCTGGACTTTGCACATTAAAAGCAATGACATCCTGATCTGTAGCTTTAGTTCTTTGCTTAGTTACTTCTTCCTTAAGACTCGTCATGATTCGCGTTCGCAGATCAACTTCTTCCCCTTCTGGAACTTCGACTAACATCACCCGCTTGTCTTGCAAACAAATCTGGAGATTCTCATAGTCAATATCTTGTCGTTCTAATCTAAAAAAGAAGTGCCCACTTTCAGCAACAACAATACTCCGAACAAACTTAGTAAAAATTTCTTTAGCATCTGGCAAGTCTGCAACATTAGTTTTGAAAGTTTCCATTAAACTGACTAATGTAGGTAGTACAGTAAGATCTGGAATCTCACTAGGAAACTGCTTGACAATTGATTCTGGTAAAGCTCTAAAAGCATGTAAATACTCAGCTCGGACTGTTCCATTACTATTAATCAATGCTCGCTTTCTTTCTTCTAGCAGTCTAGCTTCCATCTCACTCTGTAATGGATACATGGAAACATACTCACCAGTTCCGACAAAGTCTCCCGACTTTCCACTAGAAGGGACTCCATCTTCATTTGAAGATAATATCTTAAAAAAATCCCCCAAAATACGATCGGTCTGTTCTTGTACAATTGGATACTCTGCTCGCAATCTTGAAAGGACAGGCTCACTACGATCTAAGACACAAGGTAAGGTTGATAGTGCTACATACATTAAGTAATTTTCTTCTTGAAATGCTCGCTCTGGACCATAAGTAGTTTTAACAAACTCAGAAAAATCTTTTACGTAAGCATGATAGGCTGTTAATTCATTAGCGATCGAGTCTTTTAAACTAGGATTCGCATCAAACAACATTCTCCATGTGTAATTATGCATCGAAGCAGTTATTAACTCATAATTAATTAATAACTTATTGGCGACGGTATGCTCGACGTTATAAATACTATTCCCCCATTTTTGAAACTCTTCAGTTCTCGCACCTAGATCATAAAGCAGCCAAGAATGTCCCCAATCATGAGTTGGAACAGTTAGTAAATAAACCATTGATTGTAACAAAGGATTCGCACTCAGCGGCTCTCCCGGAGAACGTGCCTGATGCCAAGCACTTAAACTCTCAACAACTTTATTATCTAACATATAAAGGGGGTGATCCTCTTCAAAGGTATCAAACAAACACTTGCCAACGCAGAATCTAAAAACATAACCAGAATTCTTATCCCCTTCAGTTTTAAATAATCGTGGTGAGGCGGTAGCACTAATTTGTAAGTTGCCAATCTGAGCCTTACCGTTAAAAACTTGAGTTTTTGTTAGATCACCAAAACCATAATTCCCCGAAATTTTTCCTTCTAGCAAATCTGCTACAATAATTGGAGTGGAATTCATCAGCGTTCGCATCATGAGCATTCGCTGACGAGCATAGGCCTTCGGTTGGATTGCTTTAATTTCTTTAAAAAGCCCAAGGATTTCCCCGACATCAACACCTTTAGCCGTTGCCATTCCACATAGCTCACGAAAAGCTTCTGTTGTAATGTGATTATGTTTACCTAAATGTTTTTTGAAATCTAGCTCAGACATTCCTAAATGCTCAGCTAAAACAAAACTACGGCGTTCATAATTTGCCCACTGGCCAACGGCTTGATAGTATGGAGATAGTCTAGCAAGCTCCTGATTAACTCTGCCAGCAAAACTAAGATTTGAATTGGTAACATCTCGAATTGCCTGAATACGTTCGTCTGGATTAGCTTGAAAGGCAATGTGAAATCCAGTTGGCTCAATATTTGCAAAGGGTAATCGTTGTGGAACCAGAGAATTCACCTCAAATTTCCTAGAAATGGCTATAGGCATACTCGTAGATGTCATAATGGTATTATTGTAGCAAAATATAATAGATAAAATAGTCCAAGCTAGAAATGCCTAAAGTAAGATGCTATTTCCTAAGAAAATTTTCCTGCTACAATCTTAGATAATGACATTCTCACCAATATTAAACCCTACTATTCCAAACCTTCGCTTGAAATCAGGTTTTGAGATTCCTAAGATTGGCCTTGGCACTTGGGGGATTGGAGGTCTGGCAGAAGCAGATCGCACTAATGACTTGGACCAGATCAAATCCCTCCAACATGCCTTTAGTCAAGGATTAAAACATCTAGACTTAGCAGAATTTTATGGATCAGGGCACACTGAAGAATTAGTAGGCCAGGCGATTGTCGATTTTCCAAGAGAAAAAATATTCTTAACAAGCAAAGTTCTTCCAGTTAATGCCAGTTTCGAGAAATTACTTGCATCGGCTGAAGGATCACTCAAAAGACTGGGAACAACCTACCTAGATTTATATCTACTTCACGGACCAAGCCTCGATATTCCAATTGCTGAAACTATGATGGCCTTAGATAGACTACTCGAGCAAGGTCTAATTAGAAATATCGGTGTCAGTAATTTTTCACCAGAAAGATTAGCTGAAGCACAAAGTTATTCCAATAATAAAATTGTTGTTAATCAAGTTCAATATAGTTTGCAAGTTAGAGAAGCAGAAGCGCGTGGAGTCTTGAAGTATTGCCAAGAGAACGATGTCGCCCTAATTGCTTGGCGACCATTAGCACTTGGAGCACTCAGTCAAAACGAATCGGGCGTGTTAGTACAAATTGCTAAAGAACACTCGGCAACACCAGCGCAGATTGCCTTAGCTTGGTTAATTGCTCAAGATAATGTTGGCACTATTTTTAAATGTAGCAACCCAGTTCACTTAAAAGAGAATCTTGGTGCCTTAAAAATTAAATTATCAAGAGCAGAGATTGAATTACTAAGAGAAGAATTCCCCGATCAAATATTCACACCTAAACGTCCCCTATTATAAACCCTTCGTAAATGAATTTTGTGGAACTTGGCGCTAGGGAAGTCACGCTGCAAAAGACAGAACCAATACTCACCGCTGACTTACTTAGGGATTCGTGGTGCTATTTATAGTCATCCCAATAAATAATTTCCGATAGGAAATTATAAAACACATCATGACTATAGAAGCGACCAGCGGGAGCCAAAAGACAAAAAGTAAACCCAACTTGAAAAAACAGAGTTAAGCCAAAGGTTTATCTATAAACTTAGATCCTGAAATTACTTCAGTGTAAAAAATATAAAAACCAACATTCGTCCTAGTTAGTCTATTTTTCGGAAATCCTTTTTTTGGTTTACTATAGGGCGGACAAGCTGACCGGATTTTGCTCGCCAGTACTCGCTACACTCGCCCCCCCTTCGGAACACCTTTCTTTTCATTTTTTTTCAAAAATGAAAAGCGGTGTGTCTAAAGGGAGTAATTTATATTGTTAAGGTAATTTAATCGTATAAGGTTCATTGCCTGTAGCTTCTGTAGCAGCTGTAAAATATAATTTTCTTCCTTTGGCAAGAAAACCAAATGGATAACTGCTTTCGGAGCCGACTTCAATATCAGCTAACAAGGATGTTCCAGTTAAAGTTCCATCAGATAACCACAACTCCTCTCCTTCGGTTGGTGTAGTAGCCGAAAAAACAATTTTATTTTTCCCTGGTACCGCATAAAGATATCTAGGGCTTGAGCTTGGTGCGCCAATACTAATATCTTTTACCAAGCTTGCAGAACCTAAGTCAGCTGTTGCAATCCACAACTCAATACCACCCGCAACGTCTTGTGCGGCAAAAGCAACTTGAGTTGGGGAGATTGCGGTTAGATATGAAGGGTTTGAACTAGTAGCACCAACATAAATATCTTCCACCATAAATGTTCCAGCGCTAGTTCCATCACTTCGCCATAATTCAGAACCGTTGACACCATCATTAGCGACAAAGAATAAGTTATTCCCCACTGCTGTCAGATCTACAAGATTTGATGAGCCCGCACCAACAACAATGTCTTTAACTAAGGCCGTTCCAGCTAAAGTTCCATCTGTAACCCACAGCTCTGTTCCGTTAGCATTTGTATATGCTGTAAAGAAAACTTTATCCCCAACTACAGTCAACTCCGATGGGTTACTACCTCCAGTTACTTCAATATCCTTTAGCAATACGGTACCTGCCGTTCTGCCATTACTAACCCATAACTCCTCACCATTAGTGGCATCTTCCGCTGAGAAAATAGCTTTATTTCTAAGTAATACTAATTCATTAATGTAAGTTCCTTCTGTTCCAACATTAATATCTTTAAGTAATTTAGTAGACCTTTTAGTTCCTTCTGTAACCCAAAGTTCGTCTCCGATAAGACCATTATTAGCCTGAAAAAACATTTTCTTTCTAAGTTTGCCTTTAAAAATTTCAGGATTACTACCATCCTTTCCAGCTTTAATATTCTTCACAAGCTTTGTTCCTGATTTTTTACCATCAGTCCTCCAAAGCTCTCGCCCCGCACCTTGACTAGTAGCAACGAACAAGCCTGTAGTTTCATTAAGCTTCTCAAAATTTTCAGGACTCGAATTTCCAGCTTTAAAAATGTTCTTTAGTAATTTAGTTCCCGCAGGTTTGCCATTTGTCTCAAATAACTCAACTCCCTTTTTTGTATCATTTGCTGAGAACAGCACCTTTTTGCCCAACGCAAAAAAGTTTTCCGGATAACTATCAATCGTATTCACTCCACTATCATCAAAAATCTCTCGAGTATTTGCAACACTTCCATCTGAGTAATAAACTTTTCTTTCTGTTCCAATAGTTGCTGGAAAAATACTTGCAGATTTATTTAGCTGATTACCGATACTACTTAGAAATGCGAAGGTAGGATCTATAGAGCTAGCTTCTCCTGGGTTTAGATTTACTAGTAAGCTCGTTCCTTCTGTCGTACCATCAGTTGACCAAGGCTCCATTCCGCCTTGACCATCATTGGCCATTAAGATGATCTTGTTGTTGCCCTGCAAAAGAGTGAAATCGGTACCATAAAAATCACTCGGAGAGAATAAGAAGTCTTCTAGGATTTTTGTATTAGGTGCAGTTCCATCTGAGACCCAAAGACTTGAAAGTGTGCTTAAAAAATTGTAACAAGAAAAAACGGCCTTCCCATTAATTATTTTAGAAGTCTTCAAAGTACTTTCAGTAATTAAAGATAATATTCCACCAGGGAGACAATCTAAGTTTGCTAGCGTTGTTGTACCAGCCGGAGTTCCGTTAGTTGTCATCAATTTAGAGTTATACACATCTAAAATACTAGCAAGGCTACTATATAAAATTTGACTACTGGAAAGCTGCATTAAATTTGAAGTATAACTACTATCAGAACCTGGGACAGCATCCGCTAATAGCGTCGGTGTTGCTAAATCTGTCGACCATAATTCCCTACCTGATGTAATTTCATTTGCAGCAAAAACAATCGAGTTGTCGGTAAGATGGATATCCATCGGATTTGAAGAGGCAGATCCTGCATTTAAATCATGTATCATGAGTGCCGAAGTGCCGTTGGCGGCATAAGGCTCTCTACCGTCTGTCCCGTTGTCTGCTGAAAAATATATATATGGTAAGAACGGACTAATCGGAAGGTATCTTAGTTCCGACGGTGAGGAAGAAGCAGATCCTGGATCAATATCCGCAACCATTTTTGTACCTAGAGTAGTCCCATCAGTAGTCCATAGCTCTTCACCATTAACGCCATCATTAGCGGCAAAGAATGCATACTGTGTATCAGGGATTGCTACAAAGGTACTTCCACTAATCAGAGAATTAGTTAAGGAAGATCCATTGCCGGGATAAATATCTTTAACTAATTTTGTACCTGCTGGAGTCCCATCTGAGATCCATAATTCACGTCCATGAACAGCTGTAGTGGCAAAAAAATATACCCCAGAAGTAAGTCCAATTTTTGTTGGGGTAAAACCCAATGGATCTGATCCATCTGCCCCAGGCTCAATATCCTTAACCAATACTGTACCCCCGGCCGTACCATCTGTTACCCATAGTTCTGAACCTTCAGTCTCTGTCGTTCTGGTAAAAAATATCTTCGATCCTGATTGAACATTAAAAGGGAGACTCTGCATTGACTTAAGCTTATTTAAATCACCTAAAGATTTGACTGGAGCGGCAAAAGCGAAGGAGTTAATTAGTAAAGTTGGAACGAGTAAGGCGAGTAAAAATCTATAAGTCATGTGACCTCAGTAAATGAATAAAACTAGCTACTAGACGGAAATTTCCCAACACAAATCTCAGGAAAATTCAATATTTTAAGAAGTGTAGAATATACTTACTGGGCTTATAAATTGCAATCTATTTTAATAAGGAGACTTAAGCGCTTAAAACTTTACTAATATAGAAAGTCCAAAAAGTAATTTACGTAAGGAAATTACTTTTTGGGGCTTTCTATCCCCCGGTGGGATAATAAAATCATATAGTTATGACAAAAAAACAAATTGATCTATTAAATTTTTAAGTAATTTATTTTTTGTCATCACTATATAAGGCGGATTAAATATATATGGGGAACCAAAAGATTAGACGATGTCCTCTCTATGTGTGAAAAACTTTATTCCTAATCAGAGTATTTCTGCTTAAAGACTCGCTCAATCCTTTATAGGAATAGATTTTAAATCCAATTTTTCAGGGGATGGAAGCTCCACATAAGTTGGCTCAGGTAGCATAGCCTTACCCTCTTTAATTCCAACTGACTTCCCCACATCAAATGAAAGGATTGCTGTTAATGCAAATGCTGCTCCAATATAAAAATTTGGATGAATCTTTAATCCTGTTTGTTCGTTAGCTAAATCGATTCTTGAGTTTACTTGTTTTGGTTCTGGTGATGGTAACATGCTAATTAATTAATTTAAAAACATAGGATAACGTCTAAGTGCAACAATCATAAATGAAATCACATGGCGCGGCATTTGCCCCAAGTAGTCGCTTAGTATATATCCGCTATATTGATATCGACTAATAAAATTAGAAGTTAAGGTAAATTTTAATAGCTAAACGCATAAAATAACTAGATTTTAGTTATGAATTTATCAATCTCGGGCTTTAACTCTGCTAAAATCTTATCAGAGTTATTTAAATAGCCTATCCCCGATCTTCTAAACATAAAATCCTCAAGAGTCATTGCTTGTTCATAGAGAAAGGCATTTTCAATCTCACCTTGTAAGCACTCGCCTGCTAGAATAGTTTGTGTTTTATAATCTACAAAAACTTCACTGGCGCGAGGTAAATTGAACTGTAATCTTTTGTTAGCAAGATATTGCTGTCTGACATTCATTAAATTAGCACTTGGGGCTTCCATCTGTCCAAGTTTTTTAAATTCTTGCGCCGAGAAATTCTCTAATTTTATTAATGCTAACTTCAAACCCTCACTGGCTGTCCACTCGCTGGTTGTATACTTACCACCATACAATGAAATGACTCGATCACTTTGAATCCAATGATGCTTCCTTGAAATTTGTGCAGTGTTTTTATTTTCACCTTGTTTTACTGGCAGCGCTCGAATGCCGGCAAAGGAATAGTGTAAAGTGTTTTCATTAAGGTCAGTATTCGGCAAGTCTTTTTTTAAGCGTTCTATGATTTCTGAAATTTCATCCGCACTTGGTTTCGGATCATCGACCAAGAAATCGATCTCTCTCTCTGTAGTTCCAACTAAAGTGCCTGCAAAGTGCGGCCAGACAAAATAATAGCGTGCTTTACCAGCAAGTGGCAAAAAAAGCGCCGGACCATTCCACGTGCGATTAAATAACAAATGGGAACCTCGGCTAAATTTTAAAGTTACATCTTGATTTTTACCAAAATCATCAACTTTATTGCCGGAGGTATTTATGATTGTTTTAGCTTTTAGCTGATATTCAACTCCCTTGTAAGTATCAAGAAAGGTAATTTCTACAAAATCATTTTGTTGTTTAATAGATTTAACTTCAGCATAATTTAGACATGACGCATTTTTTCTAGCTGCGGTAATATTATCAATAACTAAACGATAATCACACATCAGCCCATCATAATAGCAGTAACATCCCATTAAATTTTGTGACTTTAATTCCGGCAAGCTTTCAGCAAGTTCCTTGGAATTAACCCAGTAATGACGATGCGTCTTACTGCGATTAAAAAAGTCATAAAGTTTTAACCCTAGCCCAAGCTTAAATTTAAAAAACCAATCCTTTTTATAAACTGGAATATAAAAGGGATGCGGCACCACTTGTCCTGGAAAATCTTGATAAAGTTTTTCTCGAGCCTTAACGCCTTCTAATACCTGTTCAAAATCAAATAATTCTAAATACCGAAGACCTCCATGAGCCATCTTAGAACTTCGACTGGATGTGCCTGAAGCATAATCAGATTTTTCAAGCAGAGCAGTTTTCAACCCATACTGACTTGCTAAGCGTGCAGTTACTGCTCCGTGAATTCCACCCCCAATAATTAGTAAATCAAAAACATCCCCGGAGTTAATTTGATTAATGATTTCTGATCTTTTTACTGGTATCATAATAACTGTATGAACTACATTCTAGCTTTAGATCAGGGTACTACTTCTTCCAGATCATTACTATATGATTTGTCAGGAAAGGTAATTGCAAGTTCTGCTTATGAGTATTCAATATCTCACCCCAAACCAAATTGGGTCGAACAAGATCCACTAGAAATTTGGAGCACGCAACTTCAATCTCTAAAAGATGTGCTCTGCGAAATCGATCCAAGCAAGGTTCTCGCTATAGGAATCACTAATCAAAGAGAAACCATTATTGCCTGGAATAAGATAACAGGAGAACCCCTTGTGCCAGCAATTGTTTGGCAATGCAAGCGAACCGCTAATTATTGCTCAGAATTAAAATCAACCTCATGGGTTGAAAAGATCAAACTAAAAACAGGACTCACAATTGATCCTTATTTCTCTGCCACTAAGATTCGTTGGCTGATTCAAAACAATCCGAAAGTTCAAGCAGCTTACAAAGAGGACCAATGTATCTTTGGAACAGTTGATTCTTGGTTAATTTATCAACTAACCAAAGATTCAGACCCTCATTTTCTAACCGATGCTAGCAATGCTTCGCGTACTATGCTCTACAACATTGAAAGTCTTAAGTGGGACGCAGAGCTCCTCGGGCACTTTGAAGTAAAGCAGTCTAGTCTTTGCCAAGTCCTGCCATCTAATTCTAATTTTGGAAGAACCAAGCTATTAGGCTTAGATGCTCCGATTACGGGAGTCCTCGGCGATCAGCAAAGCTCCTTATTAGGACATCAGGGAGTTCACAATAATGATTTAAAGTGTACCTTTGGAACAGGAGCCTTTCTCTTAAAAAACACTGGTAATAAATTACGCTATTCGGATCATGGACTGCTCTCAACAATCGCTTGGCAATTAAAAATAGCAGACAAACTAGAAACTACATATGCCCTAGAAGGAAGTATTTTTATTGCTGGATCTTTAATTAAGTGGCTAAGAGATAAATTACAAATAATTTCTTCTGCCGATCAAGTTGAGCAATTAGCCTTACAATCAGATAGCAGTAAGGGATTAGTTATTATTCCAGCATTCTCGGGACTAGGCGCACCAATCTGGGATCCCAAGGCCTGTGGGGCAATGTTTGGAATATCAGCGGATACTTCTAGATCTGAAATTGCGTACGCTTCATTAGAAGCTGTGGCTGATCAAGTTGCCGATCTTTTAGCAATTTCCGAATTAAAAAATTCTCAGGCAATAAAGATTGATGGTGGTATGATTAAAAATAATCTCTTTAACCAAATTCTAGCCAACCTAACTCAAACAACAATTCTAGTTAATGCGAGTTGCGAAACAACTGCTTACGGAGCTTTTTTAATTGCTGGTTATGGGGCAAATTTATTTAACCCTTTTAAGGATTCAATATTAGCAGAGCCCCCGATTAAGTTTTCACCGAAAATCAACCAAAATAATCTTTCCGAGCATCGCAAGCTTTGGAGGAAAGCCGTTGCAAAAGTTCAAAATTGGCACGAATAACCCTCGCTTTGCCGCAATGTCACTAGTCAGCAAAATCCTTCATAATATTTATTAAGAGTCTAATAAGTTAGTTTTTTGTTTATTCGACTGCTCAGATTAAAGGTTCAGGTATTTTTTAAATAGGTTTTATGACAAGCTTAATTCAAAGCATTTCATTTAGTTGCTACTACTTTCTCTATAATCTCCCAGAACTTGTTTATTCAATATTAGCTTTTGCTCTACTAGTTCAAATTTTTATTTTCTTAAAGCAATTTGAAAATGAGATTATGATTAGTATTTCCTATCAGGAAGTTACGCCCGCAACCAAAGCTAAAAGAATTTATAAAAAATCTTTAATTAACTCAATTAGAGCAACCTTAGCAGTGTTAACAATTTTATATTTTTTTAAATTATTTACTTAGAATTGGCTTAACAAAGGAAGTCTTGGTCGTAGCGTCCCATGCTGTCTCAGATTCCAAAGCAAGTGCAATCCGCTTAAAAATATCGACTGGATCTTTATCCATGGAAGAAAAAATCAAATCCCCAGGCTCTAAGCCAAACTTACTGGAATTAAATTTCACCGAAGCCGCTTTTTCTTTTTGATTTACTTTGTCAGCTTTAGTTAAAACGACCTGTACTGAAGTTTCCGTATTATAAACAAAGTTACGCAAATCAACATCGGTTTGATCGGCATTTCTTTTAATATCTGAAAGCAAAAAGACAAGTTTTAGTTGCTCTCTTTCCTCAAAATACTTAACTACTAACTTGGCAATATTTAATCGCAGTGATTTTGAGACCTTGGCATAGCCATAACCAGGAAGATCGCTAATATAAATCTGTCGATCTTCAACACCATTACTAAGGGTCACCAAGTAAAGATTAATTTGCTGAGTTTTCCCTGGGCGAGAGCTTACTCGAGCCAGTGCTCTTCTCCCACAAATACGATTTAGCAGGGTTGATTTCCCAGCATTGGAGCGACCAATTATCGCGAACTCCGGAAGTTGATCAACTGGCAACTGCACAGTATTTGCCGCTGAGATTAAAAACTCAGCATTCTTAATTTTCCAAGTCATTTGATTTTTCTTTATTAACGGGCGGTTGAAGATTATTAATTTTTTTTCTAAGAATTAGCAGATAAGAAGCAATCAATAACCAGATTACGCTATATCCCCAAAAAAGTGCTTGAAAGGTATCAGGGTTTTCCATTTTAATTTTTACTCCTAAGTTCTATTCTAAACCGCATTGAAATTAATAAGAACTGTAAAACAATTACAGTTAGGATTGAAAAACACATGGTGTATAACATCACCGGTGGCAAACCCGCTTTCTCAATTACTTCGGGATGAAGCTGCTTAGATGCTGGTAACAATTTAATAGAATACACCATTATCGGAACTGTAATTGCTCCCACTATTCCTAAAACAGCAGAGTGATTTGCTTTAGTTAATTTATCATCAAAAGCTCTGAGGATATTAAAAGCCAGGAAAATCATCCAAAGAAAAAGAAATGTAATCAGTCGAGGTTCCATTTGAAACCAAGTACCCCAACTAGCCTTACCCCAAATCATTCCTGTTGCTAACACTATTGAGCAAAATAAAAACCCGACTTCACCTGCCGAAACATTTAAAGCATCAAAAAAATGGTTTTTCTTAACAAGATATAAAACGCTAGAAATAAAGACTAAAGCAAACGCTAAATAACAAGCGATGGCACTCCCAACATGAAAATAGAGAATTCGCTGTACTGCACCCATTGTTCTTTCGTTAGGCACAACCATGAAGATTAAGTAGTTTGCCACAACAATCATTAGCAGAGATAAGATCCACAGTATCGGCTCCCAACGATTAAGTAGTTTTTCAATTTTTTGAATTTGGTTCATTAGAAATCTGGTACTAATCAATTCTGTCCTCAGACTTTAAATCCAAGTCGACAATTTACCTTATCCAACAGTACGAGGGTAGGATAAGGTCTGTTGGTTCTATAGTTAGAGTAACAGTCCTACTGTATACCAAGGGCAGGCACTTTTTACTAGTCTGAGTAAAAATAGGAATTGGATACTAACAGACATAAGAATGTGACCCTTATCCTGCTGACTCGATATTTTTAAAATTACTTATTGTAGAAATTAGTATCTCAGATAATAAATCTATAGTCATAAGTACTTATTTTTACTGACTATAATGATTATTTTAGAGATTGAAGCAGTACCCTAATAAAGAGCGATGTGAACTAGTATTGGTCAGTAATTTAATTCTATGAGCAAAGCCGATCTACAATTATCACCTAACAAGCCGGCAGAAACGTCTAGCAATAATTCTAGCTCTCCTACCCAAACTGAGACCAAGGCAAGTAAAACTACCCATACCGAAGAACGAACTCGAAATGACTTCACTGCCGCTCAAAATCCATTTGCGAGTATTCGCAAGAAGAAACTTCGAGAATCCGGATTAAAAGAGTTAAATAATTTTAGGAGCACCCCCGATACTTCTTTAACTGAATTGGATTCCAGCGAAGATAAAACTTCTCAAACTTCTGGCCTAACTGTCAGTAAATCATCGATTGTAAATGAAGAGCGAGAAACTTTTAAAAACCTAGAAGGACGAAGCAAGACTGGAGATTTGGTAATTAATTCTGGTGGTAATGCTTTAAGAGATCCCTCAGATATTGCAAGTAAACAGTTTGATCTACTTCTTGCTGAACAACAGCGAGAACGGGAAGTTCTTATTAGTAGAAAAGAAACAGCTTTTAAAACAACAACACTGCTAGCTGTGCAAAGCGCCAGAGAACACTTTCAAGTAAATCCAAATCAAATTATCACCACAGAAGAATTTCAAACAAAACTCCAAAAAATTACAAGTTTAATTAATTCCGATCAAACTTTAGTGAATCAAATTCAAGAGGAGTTTCTTCGTGCTTATGTAGCGGAGCGCGATAAACTCTATGGTGAAATGAGTTGGATCAAACAAAAATATTACCAAGCAACAGGCTGGGTTTCCGAAAAATTAAATACACTAAAAGATTTAACTATTGGAATTGTAGATACAAGCACTGCTGTCTGCAAAGGAATCACCAAACTCGTAAGTGGTGCATGCAAGTTAGTAGCCAACCTAGACTGGGATAAAATTAAAGAGACTAGCTGGACGATGCTTTCCAACTGTGGTGAGGCCTTAAGTGATCCAAACTTTTATCTAAAAGTTTTAGAAGGCACGGGTAAAGCCACGCTCTGGGTATTGAAACAAGTTGGCACGGCTATCGTAAATATTATTACAGATCCGATTGGAGCACTCGAAGGAACTTGGAAATTCGTAAAACAAATGTCTAGCTCGATGGGGCTTTCTCAATTAATTAATGGTGCCTGGTGTGCTGTTAAAGCTCCTTATCAATATTGTATCGATCTTGTAAGGCCAGGTGGGGGATTTGCATATGCTAATGAAAATTTAAAAAATAATTTAATAGCAGTTAAGGATGGAGTAATTGGAGGCTTAAAATGTGTCTGTGAAATTACAGGTTTAGCTGACTGTTACTATACTCTTAAACATGGCAGTAAAGCATTAATCCTTTATGGACAAGGAAGAAATCTAGAAGCAGCATTAGAAGCTGGGCAAGCAGTGATGCACTTAGCATTTGCCGTTGCCTCAGCTAGTAGTATTATTGCTACAGTGTCCACACTTGGTGCAGCGAGTGGCACAGTCGCACTAGTAGCTACAGGTCGATTAAGTTTAAGTGAAGGTATTGAACGAGTTGGTAAGCATGCCTTTAAGGCTTTCGGAAAGGAACTGGCCGAGACTGCTCTCAGTAAAGTTCCAAAGACTGTTCTAGAGGAAGCTACAGAAAAAGCTTCCCGTGAAGCTGGTGAAACACTAGCAAAAGAAACGATCGAGATCATTGCGAAGACAAGCTCCGCAGAAATCACTAAAGACACAGCTGAGATTATTGTTAAAAATGTTGGCATTCGCGCTGCGGAATTAGGACAAATTGCCGGTAGAGAGATTATTGAAAAGTCTGGGCTTTCTAAAGCATTAACAGAAAGTGCTGAAATGCTATTTAGCCAACTGCAGCATGGAAGCAAAGATTTAACCAAGCAATTAATTGAAAATGGAATCTCTAAAGCTCAAGCCAAAGCAATGACACATACTGCTTCAGGACTATTCCGCAGCAATGCCACCAAAAAAGAAATAGTTGAAATTTTGACTTCCGAAGCAAGTAAACATATTGCTAAAGAAGTAGAAGAAAATGCTACCAAGCATTTCTTAAAGAGTTTTGAGAAAAGTCTTGCCTCGGCAATGATCAGCAATTTAGCATTTAAAGAATCTTTTGAGGCAATTGCTAAAGCTGCTGGCATTAGCTCTTCCGAGTTCATGAGCAAGCTCGCCGAGAGTGCTGCCAAAGGGTTTAAGGAAGGACTAATAAAAGGGATTTCAGAAGCTGTTGAACTAGCAATCAAAAAAGCTTTGACCCGATCGCGCTTTGCCTCAAAAGTTCGTAGTAGTGGAGCTAAGGCAGGAAGAATTGATGAGAACAATTTAGCAGACCTAGGAGACTATTGCCTAGAAGATCTGATTGAACTATCAGAGCGTGAAGAAACAAAGCCCCTACAACTTAAGAATGCTAGACTATTAAATGAGCTTGATAAGAAATTTGAAATTGAAGTTAAAGATGGCTCAATTATTCGCGTAGAATATTACATCCTTGACTCAAGCAAAATTTATACCGGAAAAAGAGATATTATTGGAGTTACCCAGCAAGATTTTAATTAACTCATTATTTAGCTCATTGCCTCTTTAATCGTATAAGTCTCATAAAAACTATCGGCGCATTTCTTGTCTGCCGAAGCTTTCGCGCAACAGGATGCAAAGGGAGTATGCTAATGGGCTTTTGAAGTTAGACTTTGAAGTACTAGCATCTTTGATGTATGCTACTTTTGCATGTCATTAAAAATTACCCTACGAAATCTTACTGTTGCTGATTTTACTGCTTTGAAAGAGTCTTGGAAAGAATCCTACCGAAGTTCAGGAACAACTTTTTGGACAGAGAAAGCAATTCGCCGCTTACTTCGTGACTTTCCTGAAGGGCAACTTTGTATTGACTATGAGGGCAAGACTATCGCCGTAGCACTTTCTCTAATTGTTAATTATTCTGAATTTTCTGATGATCACACCTATCGCCAGATAACTAACAACGAAAGACTTGATAGCCATAACGATTACGGAGATGTGCTTTACGGAATTGAAGTTTTTGTTCATCCTAATTATCGTAATTTACGCTTAGGTCATCGGCTTTACGAAGCGAGAAGAAAACTTTGTAAACAGAATAACTTAAAAAGTATAATGTTCGGTGGAAGAATTCCAAACTACGAACCTTATGCTAGTCAAATGTCTGTTTTTGATTATGTAGATAAAGTAAATAATAAAGAACTAAAAGATACCGTTCTTAACTTTCAACTTTCCAATGGTTTTATTCCTGTAAAAGTTCTTAAAAACTATTTACCAGAAGATCGCCAGTCAGCCGGAACAGCGGTTCTACTTAAATGGGAGAATCAAGATTATGAATCTCAAGATTCCAACCTATTCACAATTAAATCTAAAATTCGTTTAGGAATAGTGCAATGGCAGGTTAGACCGATTAACGATATTCAGGAAATATTCGATCAAATTGAATTCTTTACTGATGCAGTTGCTTCCTACAAATCAGATTTTCTGCTCTTTCCCGAGTTTTTCAATACTCCCTTAATGGCCAAGTATAACCATCTAAATGACGCCGAGGCGATTCGAAAGCTAGCGACATACACCCCAAGATTCAAAGAGAAGATGTCGGAACTAGCAATTAGCTATAATGTAAATATTATTACTGGCACACTTCCACTTGTGGAACGTGGCAAACTTTATAATGTTTCTTATCTGTGTCGACGCGATGGACGAGTTGCTAGTTATCGTAAAATTCACATTACTCCTTCGGAAAAATCGGCTTGGGGAATGGTTGGTGGAAATTCAATTCCAGTTTTTGATACGGATGCTGGGCGAATCGCCATTCAGATTTGTTATGACATCGAATTTCCCGAGCTGAGTCGGATTTTAGCGGAACAAGGAGTTCAAATTATTTTTGTACCTTTTCAAACAGATACAAAAAATGGCTATCTAAGAGTTAGAAATTGCTCTCAAGCTAGAGCCATTGAGAACGAGTGCTATGTGGCAATCGCCGGATGTGTTGGTAATATTCCAAAAGTTGCCAACATGGATATTAACTATGCCTCATCCGCAGTTTTTTCACCTTCCGATTTCGCTTTTCCAACGGACGCAATTATTGCCGAGGCAACTCCCAATACAGAATCAATGATCATTGCTGATCTTGATTTAACCTTACTTAAAGACTTACATAACAATGGTAGCGTGAAAAATCTATTGGATCGACGTCAGGATGTTTACCGAATCCAATGGAAAGAGAAGTTCTAAGGCTTTCAGCTAAAGCTCTAGCTTTTTAGGGCAGCACTATATAAATTTATACCTAGAACTAGGTATAAAATATTTAAAAAACATAAAAGTGTGAACCAATTATTCAAAAAACTGAATTCTTGGTTTAGAATTAAATTAAAAGTTAATTCCATTCCAGCAAAAAAAATCGGAAAGACTAAGGGGATTAAAAGCAATGGCAACAATAGCGCTTGGTACTTTGAGCCACAAGTTAGCGCGGAAAGTAGAGTTGACAAGGCAGAGTATGCAAAGCTAACCAGCAAAGCTATCAATAATAAAAAATGTGCCTGATTGATGAATGTTACACTTAACAATAAGCTAAGAATCAAGAAGCTTAATAGTAAGCCTAAAGTTAAAGTTAAGAAATTTACAATCACTTTTGATAAATAGAGCAGGCTTAAATCTACTTTTCTTACAATAAAATTATTTAATGACCCTTGCTCAATCTCCGCCTCCAAGTTTTTACTAAGCAGAATGCTTCCCGTTAGAACAAACACAACCATTGTGAATATTAAGCTTAGCTCGGGGTAAATATTGCGATCAAGGATATAGCTATTAATTCCAAAGGCAATCATCACTGTCAGCATAAATGAAAGTAAAAGATGCAGGATTAAATCCTTAGGGTTGTTAATTAATAACAGCCAATCCTTTTTAATTAAGGCTAGAACCTGTTTCATGATCTTAAAAGATTTAGATATAAATTATTAATCACACTAAGCTCCTGAAAACCAGCTGATTTATTGTAAATCATTTGAAAACTATCTGCTGACAGATAGTAAATTTGATCAGCTAACTCAAAATACTCTCCCAGCTCATGAGTAATTATTATCAGACTAATGTTAGGATTCTTGTTAAGCCTTGCTATTTCCTGCGCTAACAAATCTTTACCAAGCCGATCTAAATTGCTACTGGGCTCATCAAGTATGTAAAGATTTGCTTTCATCTCTAAAGCTACTAACAAGGAAAGTCGTTTAAGTTGACCTTGAGACAAGTGTCGCAGTCGTAACTTTGCCTGATCTAACAATCCCCATTTACGCAACAATTCGTCTTGCTTAAAAGTTATTTCAAAAAATTCACTTATGAAATTAAGATTCTGTCGCACACTCAAATCCATGTACAGTTGTGACTGATGTCCAAGATAAGAAGTAACTAAGTCTGTTTGTTTTTCGACTTGCCCAGATGTCTTTGTGAGCAATCCGGCCAGGACTTTTAATAGTGTCGTTTTTCCAACACCATTTGCTCCGAGGATAATCTGGAACTTTCCAACTGGAATTTCGTAATTAATATTATTAAGAATTTTATGCTGATCAATTTGATAGCCAAGATTCCTGCAGTGAATTAATTGTTCAGTCATTAATTGCTAGTTTCTTATCGGTAATGATTATTAAGGTGCCAAAAAGCATAATCAGTACACCAAACCACAGCCAAACTTGCAAGGGATTAATGTAAACTTTAAAACTAGCACGATCTCCTGCTTCATTAAGACCAGCTAGAATTAAGTAGAGGTCATTCTTTAAACTCATTTTCAAAGCTACTTCTGTGGTACTTTCACCATTTCTTTTATAGCGGCGAAGCTCAGGGTGCAGAGTTGCATGTAACTTCATTCCTGATCGATATGCCGTTACGATCCCCTTTAATCCAATAAAATTCGAGTTGTCGATTTCCTTTAGCTCATTAAGCTCTAATTGATAACCACCTACCTGAAAACTTTCTCCGATTGCCAAACTAAATTCTTTCTCAATCTTTCCCGACATCGAAGCAGTAATCCCAATAGCAACTACAGCAACGCCAATATGCACCAAATAGCCGGCCGACTTGCGACGATGAGCCGCCCATCCTGTTGCCACACCTTGAACATAACTAGTGTTTTTTGATTTTTGAAATTGCCGACCCGTTTTGTGATATTCACTAATAATTGCCATGATAATTAAAAGTGATAGGGAGTATGACAATATCGCAGTTGGGCTAGGCACTCCCGCCCAAGTAAGAATAATGGCCAGTACTAATGCTGAGATAATTGGTAATTGTGCTTGTCTAATAAAATTTTTAATATTTCCTTTTTTCCAAGCAACCAAAGGTCCCAGTGCCATAAAAAACATCATCAAAAGGAACAAAGGAACATTTATCGCATTAAAAAAAGGAATGCCAATAGCTTGTTTAGTTCCAGTTAATGCTTCGGAGAACACAGGGAACATCACTCCCCAAAAAGTCGCGAAACATATACTGACAAAGATTAAATTGTTAATTAAAAAAACAACTTCTCTTGAAAAAATACTTTCTAATTTCTTCTCAGGTTGTAATTCCTTACGCCGCCAGATAACTAAGACAACAGCGACAGCAAGCAAAAGACCTAGGTATATTAAAAAGATTGGTCCAATGTTTGTCTTAGCAAAGGAGTGAACGCTTTGTACGATTCCAGAGCGAGTTAAGAATGTTCCAAAAACTGTTAAACCGTAAGTTCCAGTGATTAAAAATACATTCCATACTTTTAGTAATCCTCTTTTTTCCTGAACTATAACGGAGTGTAAATATGCTGTGCCAAACAACCAAGGCAAAAATGAAGAATTTTCTACGGGATCCCATGCCCAAAATCCGCCCCAACCTAATTCTAAGTATGCCCAATGACCACCAAGAGTAATACCTGCTGTTAAAAACCCCCAAGCGATTAATGTCCAACGACAACTATATTTAATCCACTCTTTATCCATTTTGCCACTTAGCAAACTTGCTAAAGCAAAAGCATAAGGCACAGCAAAAGCAGTAAAACCTAAATATAGCGTTGGGGGGTGAATTGCCATGTAAGGATTTTGAAGCAAGGGATTAAGCCCATTACCAACAGTGGGAATAAATCCAGCCTGTAAAAATCTAAATGGATTTGTGAAATAAAGAACTACTGTTAAGAAAAACAAACCAGAAGAATTTAAAACACAAACTAAATAGGGAATTAGCTGTGGAGAATAATTAGAAGAAGTAAGTCCAACCATTGCTGAGAAAAAAGTAATTAGGACAGCCCAAAGTAACATCGACCCATCCATTCCTCCCCAAATTGCAGTGATTTTATAGATACTTGGCATCTCGGCGTTAGAGTGCTGCCAGACATACTGGTTAGTGTAATCATCAGTTAAGAATAAATCACCAAGAACCACTAAAGATGCTAAGCCCACGATCCCCACCAAAATGGTTCCCATTCGTAGTAAGGTATTGTTCTGATAATTTTGCTTGAATCCAAAAAAACCACCTGCTAAAAAACAAAGTAGCGCTAAGGCCCATGCCGAGAAAAGTAAAATTTGTCCTAGAATATTCATTACTAATATTGTTGTGCTTGGGTTAGAGGAGAAGAAGTCGCAGTACCAGCTTCTTTTGGCTTAGGTGGTTCATACTTAGATGGGCATTGAGTTAATAATTGCTGCGCTATTAAAACACCATTTACATATTGACCGTCAATAATCACATCTCGACCTACTGCAAACATGTCGGGTTTAATCCCAGCATAGGAAACAGGCAAAATTACCGCACTTTTTCCATCAGGATCTTTAATTTGAAAATCAAGCTTAAATAGTGGCTGAACTTGATAATTAACATCCCCTTCTGCTACTCGACCAGCAACCCGTACCCTCTTCATCTCTTGGGTTTTAGCCATTAACTCTGAAGGTAAATATACAGAAGAAGTTCCATCATTAAATCCTTGGACTATTAACAAACCAAAAAAGGCTAGGAAAAGAGCTCCTAAGGATATTATTTTAAATTTCATAATTTGCTTGGTCCTGAAACCTGTTGAAAGATTTATACAGTATATATAGGTCTGCGATAAGATTACTTATCGGACTCTCCTTTTGTAGCAAAAATTCAGGAATAATTACAGTTTTAGGGAAACTAAATTTTGTTTTTTCCGATCTAGGCTCTGAACAATTCATTAACTCCCAAGAATAGCTTTAAAATACTCATTTTTTTAGTTTATTGAATAATCTTGAATTCGTGATATAGATCCTAGCCTTATGTCCAAGAAACTTATAATTGTAGAATCTCCAACCAAAGCTAAAACTATCAGTAAATTTCTGGGGAAAGGCTATGATGTCTGCTCTTCTTATGGGCACATCAGAGACTTACCAGATAGCGCTAAGGAGATTCCGGCCAGTGTTAAAAAAGAGCCTTGGGCACGACTTGGCATCAATATAGATAAGGATTTCGAGCCCTTATACATTGTTTCCTCTGAAAAAAAGAAGCGCGTTAAAGAATTAAAAGACCTACTTAAGAACGCGGATGAAATTTACCTAGCAACGGATGAAGACCGCGAGGGAGAATCAATCAGCTGGCACCTACTTGAGGTTCTTAAACCTAAAGTTCCTGTTAAACGGATGGTTTTCCACGAGATTACCAAAGACGCCATTCAAGCAGCTATTAATTCCCCAAGAGATGTTGATATGCATCTTGTCGAAGCACAAGAAACTCGACGAGTAGTGGATCGTCTCTATGGATACACTGTTAGCCCCCTACTTTGGAAGAAAATGGCGCCGCGACTTAGTGCCGGTCGAGTCCAGAGTGTAGTTTTAAGATTATTAGTCGAGAGAGAAAGGGAAAGAATTAGTTTCCGCAGTGGAACATACTGGGATCTAAAAGCTACTTTCGCTAAAGACAAACAAGAATTTGATGCTGAACTTTTTAGCTTTAAAGGTCAGCGAATTGCCAGTGGGAAAGATTTTGATGCCGGCAATGGTAAATTAGCAGCTAACTCTAAAGTTCTTTTATTAGATGCTGCAGAATCAGATAAATTAAAAGTAGAATTAAAAAAACAAACTGCTGAAGTTAGTGAAGTTGATACCAAACCTTACACTTCTAAACCTTACGCTCCATTTACAACTAGCACTATTCAACAGGAAGCTAACCGTAAACTAAGGTTTTCTGCGCAACGCACAATGCGACTGGCGCAAACTTTGTACGAGAATGGTTACATTACTTACATGAGAACTGATTCTACGAGTTTATCTGCGGAAGCAATTGATGGTGCCAGAAAAATCATAGCCAGTGAATTTGGTAAAGAATATTTACCAACGGCACCTCGCGAATACAAAACTAAAGTTAAAAATGCTCAGGAAGCTCACGAAGCAATACGTCCCGCCGGCTCAAACTTTGCTGATCCTCAAGATGTTAAAAAGGCCTTGGGAGAAGACGAGTTCAAACTTTATGAAATGATTTGGAAACGGATGCTTGCTTGCCAAATGAAGGATGCCGAAGGCGACAGACAATCAGTTAGTGTTAAACTTGGCGATGCTCTTTTTAAAGCTTCCGGTAAAACTATCACTTTTCCAGGATTCCTAAGAGCTTACGTTGAAGGCAGTGATGATCCCGAAGCAGAAATTGCCGATCAGGAAAAAATCTTACCAGTAGTTAAAGTTGCCGAACAACTTAGTACAAAAAAACTTGATACTTTTGAGCATAAAACTCAGTCTCCTGCTAGATACACAGAAGGTAGTTTAATCAAAGAATTAGAAAAACGTGGTATTGGACGTCCAAGTACTTGGGCAAGTGTTGTGAATCTAGTACTAACTAGAACTTATGCTTTTAAAAAAGGAACTGCTTTAGTTCCAAGTTTTCTAGCTCAAGCATTAGTTGGATTGTTGGAAAATTATTTTACAAACTTAGTTGATTATTCTTTTACTGCCCAGCTAGAAGACGATCTAGATGAAATCTCATTAGGTAAAAGTAATCGTTTAACTTACCTCACAAATTTCTACCATGGCAATGGCCACTTAGGATTAAAAGCCTTAGTTGAAAAAGGGGAAGAAACAATTGACCCAAGAATTGTCTGTGGACTTGAGATTGGCCATGACACCAATGGAGTTAAATTAGAAGTTCGTATCGGACGCTATGGACCATTCTTAACTAATGGCGAAACTCGCGCCGCCCTTCCGGAAGAATTAGCTCCTGATGAGTTAACAATGGAAAGAGCCTTAGAGTTAATTGCTACCGCCGAGCGTGGACCGGAGTCTCTGGGAATAGAGCCTGATTCAGGTTTACCCGTTTTTCTAAAAACTGGTCGTTACGGACCTTATGTTCAATTAGGTGAAAAAACAGAAGACTATCCGAAACCGAAGATGGCTTCACTATTAACAAACCAAGTTCCGGCAGAACTTACCTTAGATAACGCCATTGGACTTTTAAGTTTGCCTCGTAAGATTGGAACTTTTCCTGATAACAACGAAGAAATTGTTGCCGCCAATGGTCGCTTTGGACCATACTTAAAAGCTGGAACAGAGACTCGCAGTTTAAACTTAGCTAATCACTCTCCGGTTACAGTCAGTTTAGACGAAGCTATTGAAATTCTAAGAACTCCAAAAACTCGGGGTCGACAAACAGTTGCTAGTGTTCTCAAAGAATTAGGCGCACATCCTGTAAGTAATAAAAAAATACAAATCAAAAATGGTAAGTATGGACCTTATGTTACTGATGGAAAGTTAAATGCTTCAGTTCCAAAAGATAAGTCACCTGAAGAAGTAACCTTAGAAGATGCCGTGAACTTACTTAGCTTAAGAGCCGATCAAATTAAAAACAAATAGCACTAAAACCCCTGTGCTTGACAGTAAGCTATGGAAGCACCGGAAGCTTTTTGAGAAGTTTCGACTGTACCATTTCGGTAATATGAATAACCCGATCTTGAATTTGTTACATCTCCGGACATGCTAACACTACTACTCGCCGATCCCTTGCAATTACGAACATCGATTAGCGTAATATCGCCGGAAGGTTGATAGATAAAAAAAATAGAAATATAGGGCTTGGCAACAATAGGCCAAATAGCAGAATTTAAAACTTGCCTAACCTTTGCATCCCGATCTCCAACTCCAGTTAAAGTATAATTTACACTATTACCATTGAAGCTCTTATCGCCCACGACTTGCGTTGTATTACCTCCATCATTTGTTGGCATCTGATCAACTAAGCCCGTTAAGCTAAACAAAGCTTTCTTAATTCCATCACTGATAAGCTCAGATTCAAGATCGTAAACTACTTCACGATAACTATTATACATAGCAAGGGAAATGGACGCCAAGATTCCAACAATTGCTATGGTCGTGAGTAGCTCAATAAGTGTGAATCCTTTTTTTCTAGAAATCTTCATTTGAATAATTCACAAGGGGATATGAAAACATCCCTGATTATAGGTATTTTATATAGTAATATAATGGGTATGAGATTACAAGGATAACCAAGCTTGCAACTACAATTTGGCTTGGGAGAAATTATTGATTTATGCTACTTGTAGAAATCTAATCCTTTAAGAATGATTTAAAACACCTGAATAATAACAAGCTGGTCCATTTTGCTACTTAATATTTTAATAACTTTAAGAAATTATAATTAGTAAAATGCTCTACTCGAAAATATTAGGGTTCAAGCATATCTTCCGTTCAAGTTAATAATGATTAATATTCGAAATAATCTGACCACCTATGCTCTTAAATATTTTGGGGGTAATAAGAAACTGACTTGGGTAATATACCTAATTCTAGCTATCAGCCTTTATCTGATTAAAATTCACGAACTACTCTTCGGTGTCGATCTAAATAGTAAGTTTCCACTATTGAATATTGATCTAAGTAGTTACTATTTGTGGGTATTGCGAGGCGTAAAAGTACTTGAGGAAAATGGTCAGCTCCTTGGATACGATCCCTATATGGGGGCTGGTCGAATAATTAGCCCGACCCTAAGTATCGGGTGCATACTATTAACCAAAATTTGTTATTATTTAAAACCTATTTTCTCCGTAGAAGAAACACTTCTATATTTAGAATTGTCGCTAATTATCCTACCACCACTCTTATTAATTCCAATTTGCAAAATACTCTACAATAATTCTAAAGTTTATATCCCAGCACTCATTTTACTTGCCACCGTTTATGGTTTTCATTTACCTAACACTCCTGGAATTCAAAATGGTGCTCTTCTAACCTTTGAGGCATCTAGCTTTATCTCCATTTATATAGTGCTGGTACTCCACCGTTGGACCTTAATCTCAAAAAAAAGAAGCTACTTACTTTTCACAATATTACTTGTACTAGTTATCCAATTACACATTGCCTCATTGATCCTTCTGGCATTTCCCATATTACTGATTACTTTAAATTTAATTTGGCAAAAAAAACGAGCACACTTACTTGGCTTATCGTTCACTTTCTTAACTTGTATATTTGCCAATTACAACTTATTTGCACTCTGGATTGAAACTAAAGATTGGTACGTCGGAGCAGACTATTTAAGAAGCAATCACTTAGGAATCTTCCACGAACTATTTGGAATAATGAGGCTAGATCCCTTCAATATTTTAAGTGCAATAATTCGTAGTAGCCTAATGCTTTTGGGAGCAATGTATCTGCAAAATAACCTACAAAAATCCTTTTGCCATAAAAAATTGTTACTTTATTGGTTAGCTTATTTAATTACAATTGCTTCGTTTGCAGACATTTTCACCCTTGAAAATAAAATTCAAGCAACAAGATTTATCCTCCCTGCTTGGATCGTAGTGTTAATTTTTTCGGCCTTACAGCTTAGTCAGAAAACAAATAGATTTGTAAAGATGACCTTCTACCTGGGGCTAATTATTTCTGGGTTTGTTTATAAATACTCTGAATCAACTTATAGTATCCCTCAATCGACCCCCTATAAAACAGTTCCTTATTCTAATTTCTTCTCACTAACTAAGGATAAAAAATTCTTCAATATTTTATTACCTGAAGAACAACACTTAGTAGACTTTATTTCCAAAGAACTTCCTAGGGATGGTAGGCTATTAATGGAAACCGCTGACAAGCTTACCTTTCATCTACCGGCAATAATTAATGCCACTAGTAATATTGCTCAAATTGGCGAAGAGGCTAAGTCTAGCCATACCAAAAACAACTTCCAGATTTTTTATCAAGGGGATGATTTAACTGCGTTTCAAGAAATTCCTTATTTGCCAGATAGTAACTTTGAAAACTACTTAAATCTTTATAACATCACACATATTGCAACCACTAATTTGATTACCAAAGTACGACTTGAACCGTTCATCGATTCGACCAGTATTTTTGCTTCAGAGCTATACTCAATTTTCAAAACTAAAGTTGCCCCAAGCTGGTTTATAAAAGGCCAAGGAAAAGTTGATTATGCGATCAATCAAATTAATTTATCTGAATTATCATCAGGAGAAATTATCACTAAATTTCATTATATCGAGGGACTACGAACAGAACCTTGTGTAAAAATTACGCCAATTTATTTACTGAAAGATCCCGTTCCATTTATCTCCTTTAACAACGATAATTCAGAAGATGAAATAAAAATATACTTTTCAGAAAAGTGAAATTAGCTCTTCAAATCTTTAATAATCCTCTGCTCTAAATCTTTTAGCTGCTCAATCTTAACAATCCGACTATTAAGAAGCCGACGATAGCTTTTCTTGATAATCCTAAGATGCTTAGCAAAGAGTAGACAGCGGCGACAAATTATCAGATGAAAGCGCACCTCTAACCTTTGAAGAAAACTTAGCTCTGTCTGCTGATCAACTATTCTAATAATTTCTCTACAAGAACGCATCGTGACTATGTCTTAATTTTAAATTCCAAGCAGTATCGTAGTCCTGCTTTTGCCCTAAATAAAAGCACACCTAAGTTAGTGATTGAAACGTCTAAAATCTTACAGATTTCTTGACTTGAATATTCTTCGATTTCACGAAGATAAAATGCCAAGCGCTGCGATGTTGGTAAATTACTAAGGCACTTTTCTATGAAACTAATAGTCTCGACAGACTCGAGCATCTTATCAGGACTGACTAAATGAGTAGACCAATGCCCTTTGGAATTAAAACATTCATTTAGCAAGTCTTCAATCCGATCTTCGGGAATATTTTTTTGATTAGCCCGGCGTAACTCTCGAGCTTTATTATATAAAATACCAAAGAGATAAGTCTTAAGCTGCGATCTTTGTTCGAATTTCTCAGGCTGCCCAAAGAAAACTATCCAAACACTTTGCACTAAGTCTTCCGCCTGATCCACTGAAAAGCCTAACCCCAATCCAGCTTTCATCAGGCAAAGCGTGTACTCTTGTACTAGCAGTTCGATTACCTCTGTTTCTTTATTAGCTATCGCCTCTGATAAAGAATTTAGAGGTATCTGATTTAATTTTTTGCTCACAGCAGAATATTAATATTGATTAAAAACAATGAGTTAACAAAAGTAACTATAGTTACTCTATAGCTTTAGGGCAAGATGCGAGAATCAATCTAAATTATTAAAAAAATCTGTAATAAATTGTAATATGCTATCACTAACTTATGCACTAAGGATTATTGAATGGCATTTTCATTCTAACTCCTTAAAACTTTAACAACTATATATATAATATTCTCGGAGAAATATAATGATTAAGAAAACACTATTACTTGCTTTGATCGCAACATTTATAAGTATCAGCTCATTAAGTGCTGCTCCATTAACACCATCAAACGATCTTCAAACTACTCAAGCTGATGACACAACGAAATGCGATGGTGGGAAAGAAGAAGAAACTGGAAAATGCGATGGTGGTAAAGAAGAAGAAACAAAAAAATGTGATGATGGAAAAGATAAAGAAGCTAAATGTGGTACTGGCAAATGTGGATAAAAGATTGAGTTAATTTTTTAATTCAACACCCGACGACATTCAGAATGCTTCGATTAAAAGAACGAATGAATGTCGTCTTTCTTTATACTTACCAATAAACAATCTATGTCTTTGATCTTAAACCTTCTAACAAAATTAAAAGATCTACCACCGCTATTCTTTCGATTAATTCTAGCTTATGGATTTTTTTCCCCAGCACTAGCTAAAGTAAAAAACATTTCCGCGATTGCTGAATGGTTTAGTAGTATGAATATTCCCTTGCCACTACTGAATGCCTACTTAGCAACGATTACTGAAATAACTGGTGTAATCCTTTTAACTTTAGGCTTAGCAACACGCCTAATCTCATTTCCATTAATTTTTGTAATGCTAGTCGCCATTTTTACAGTACACTTAGAGCATGGATTCGAAGCGGGCAAAAATGGCTTCGAAATCCCCTTATATTATATAATCATGCTAGTTAGCTTAATAATTAGTGGTCCAGGAAAATTTAGCCTCGATTATTTCATATTTAAAAAATTTAATTCCAAAGAAAGTGACAGATAAAAAGACTCTCTTGGTAAATTTTGCCGAAGGCCTAATCGATCGTCGCTCCTTTTTAAAAGGCTTACTTGCGACTACCGGATGCCTCAGTTTGAGTGGCTGTTTAACATATTTCTACCAAGAGACGGGGTTATCATCTCCCGTTAATGATCTACAACTTAGGAATCTTCGTGCTACGCAAAATCACCTTTTTCCAGAGACAAAAAATAATCTTGATGCTGAACAAATTAATGCCTTGGAATTTTTACAATTTGTTTTACATGATCAACAAATTGACTTGGATGACCGTGAATTCCTAATTAAAGGAGCTAATTGGATCAACGACACAAGTCAAGAAAATTTTCAGCTTAATTTCTATCAACTAGATCAAGAAAAGCGTGAAGAAATATTTCAAATTATTACTCAAAAAAGCTGGGGTGAAAATTGGTTGTCGGCAATGTTAAAATATATTTTTGAGGCCTTACTTAGCGATCCCCTCTATGGTGGTAATCCCAACTCAATTGGCTGGGAGTGGTTAGGAATCCAACCAGGATATCCCCGTCCCAACGAGCTTAATGCCTACCCTAAAATCTTGAAAGTATGATTACTGATTATGATGTATGTATCATCGGCTCTGGTGCCGGTGGCTCTCCCATTGCTTTAGAACTAGCAAGCGCTGGACATTCTGTACTAGTTCTAGAAAAAGGTCCTTGGTTTAAAGAAAAAGATTTTTCTAAAGATGAACTAGTTGCTGTTCGTAGAGATGTTTACACTCCAAGTTTAAAGAAGGAGTATCATGTACTTGAAACTGGCAAAGTTAATTCTTGGGAATCAGAAAGTACAACAGAATCTGGTCGAAATTTCTGGAATGGAAACTGTGTTGGCGGATCATCTAATTTTATGAGTGGGTACTTCCATCGGCTAAAGCCAGAAGATTTTCATTTGCTTTCTGAATTTGGACCAATCGAAGGCGCAAATATCTCAGACTGGCCAATTACTTATCAAGACTTAGAACCATATTACACTAAGGTGGAACAAATAGTTGGCATTTCTGGTCGAGTTATTAATCATCCCTTTCAAGAACCAAGATCAACTAAAGATTTTCCTTTTCCACCACTACAAGAAAATCAAGTAGTAGAATTAATTGATGCTGCCTGCAAAAATTTAAATTTCCATTCAATTCCAGTGGCTCGGGCAATTCTCTCTACTCCTCATAACGAACGTAGCAGTTGTTACTACTCAAATTTTTGTGGGAGCTATGGTTGTAATAGTGGAGCGAAAGGAAGTGCTAGGGCCGCACTGCTAGATTTAGCTCTCAAAACTGGAAGCTGTGAAATTCGTCCCCACTCTTTTGTTTATCATTTAGAAAGTAACCCGCAAGGCAATGTTACTAAAGTTAAATATTACAACCGCGAAGGTTTATCCCAAGAAGTAACTGCCAAAATATTTGTCGTTGCTTGCCAAGCAATTGAAACTAGTCGCATATTATTAATGTCGACAGGTAGCAAGCATCCAAATGGTTTGGCTAATCATAATGGCCAAGTTGGTAAGAACTTAATCTTCTCCGCCGGCGCAACTGGCAATGGAACGATAGACTACTCTGATTATCCAGAAGAAATTGCATATCGTCTCAAAGCTCCGGGACTATTTGTTAACCGCTCACTACAAGATTGGTATATTTTTAATGAACAATCATTAGGAGGGCGAGTCAAAGGTGGATTAATTGATTTTCTGTTTGATCATGCCAACCCAATTCGTCGGGCAAATAGTTTAAAATGGGATGGTGAAAAGTTAATCTGGGGACAGTCACTTCAGGAAAGACTAAAAAAGGGTTTTGCTAGCGAGAGACAACTAAACTTTGAAGTTTTCAATGATTGGTTACCCACAGATAATTGTTTTGTTAGCCTCGATACTCAAAATAAGGATCAGTGGAATACGCCTGTTGCAAAAGTACGGCTCGGGTATCACCAACATGATCTAAAAATTGCTAAATATCTGGGAGACAAAGCAAAACTGGTACTTGAAGAAATGAAACTTAAAAATATTTCCTCCAGTGTTAGTGGTGCTCCACCTCCGAATCTTGTAGCTGGCGGATGTCGCTTTGGAAATAATCCCGATCAACATGTTCTTGATCCCGATTGTCGAGCCTACAGTGCCAGTAATTTATTCGTGTCCGATGCTAGCTTTATGCCAACAGGTGGTAGCGTTCCATATACTTGGACAATCTATGCCAATTCCTTTCGAGTCGCTGATAAAATCAAAGCACAGCTTTAATATCTAAGCTCAGATTGCCAATCAGCAAATCAAGAGCCTCGGGAGTGTAACATTCGGGATTAATCAACTTTACTATGATACGGTTATCCTTAAACACTACCCGAGAAAGTGGATGTTTAAGAAAAACAGCGGTTAGACTTTTAGCAATTTCAGAATCTTCTAATTTCGTGAACAATAAAGTTTCACTCCTAGAATCACTAGCTAGAAGGACTAGGTGCGCTTTAGTTTTGCGAAAATATGGTGCACCTGACTGATAAAACTCTAGGGTCTTAATGCAGGATTGCGGATTCTCTAAGGAAAAAGCTTGATCATTCTCTAACTGTACAAGATTTTTAGATTGACTTGCTGACTCACCAACCAAAAACTTTATTTTATTTTTTTTCCCAAGCCGCTCCATTGACTTCCCAATAATCCAGGGCAGAAAGGGCAGTGCTGGAATAATAGATAATAGCGGGGCAAATGGACATGGCATTTCTTAATTCTCTCATCAAACAGAGATTTTGTCAGCAGAGTAGTTATTTGCTAGACTAATTTTTGAGAAAAACGTCTTTTTGACTTTTCAATCTTTTTAACGAATGCTTCATGAACATTAATAATACTGCCTCGATTGCCCAATTACCTTTTCCTGAAAATTTTATTCTAAGATACTTGGTTACACCTTATTACTTAAGTAAGTATGATTTGGTTTTTGCTAGAAATGACTACGATAAACTTACAAAGATAATTATTCGCTTGGTAAATTCTGTTGATGCCGATAAAATAAACCAAAAAGTTAAAATCAAAAGAATTTTTGGACTAGAAGAAGTCTCTACTAATTGGTCACTGGGAATGACCCTAGAACATCTGGCAATTGTGGGTGAAGGCTTTCTAGCGATCATCAAACAATTAAATGATTATGGTAAATCAGAGATTGTAGCGGATCCGGCGCGAGTTAAACCTAAGGGCGAAATTGCGGATCCCCTGAAAATGTTTACCGATCATATTCAAAACTATCAAACCACAATAGCTCAGAATGATTTTAAAAAAAATGTTGCTAAGAAGCATCTTCATCCCTGGGTCGGCGAACTAAATCAAAAAGACTGGAATACTTTTGCCGTAATGCACCTTCAAGTTCACTTACGCCAAATTAAAATGATTCGAGATCGTTTACTTGGTCTTCAACCTTAGTTTGTTCTTAACTCTGTAATGCAGCGAACTGTAAAAATTGCTCTTACCTTATTACTGATTCTTTCTAGCTCTTGCTCTCGAGCTAAAGTGTTAACGGTCAATGCTTTAGCTTATTCTCAGGGCCAAACAGTATATAAAGATATCCATTATTCCGAATTAGATCGACAAAAACTTAATATTTACACACCTAAAAATAAGTCTAAAGATTTAAAACCAGTAATCATATTTTTTTATGGCGGTGGTTGGGAAACAGGATCAAAGGATGACTACAGATTTGTAGCGGAACCATTTATTTCTAGTGATTACTTGGTCGTGATTCCAGACTATGCAAAATATCCCAAGTTTAAATATCCAACTTTCGTAGAAGATGGAGCTCAGGCAACTTCCTGGGTTTTCAAAAACATCAAGGAATTTGGTGGTGACCCAGAAAGAATTATCCTAATCGGCCATTCGGCAGGAGCTCACCTTGCTGGCCTTTTAGCAACAAATGAAGATTATTTGAGGCAACTTGCCGTACCAACGGAATCAATTCGCGGCTTTGTGGGAATATCTGGAGCCTACGATTTTATCCCTGTAAAGCAAAGTTATGTGGAAGTCTTTTCGCCAGTTGCAAAAAATCTTTCTAGTGCCATGCCGGCATCGTATTTTAAAAATCCCAACCTTCCGGTCTTACTAATCCACAGCAGAAATGATGAAGTAATCGAACTTAGTAATATTACCAGCATGCAAGCCCAAGCTACGCTCCATAAGCTTAACTTAGAAGTAAAATTTTACGACTCCCTAAACCACATAGGAACAATTGCCGCATTTTCCATCCCGCTTAGATCTAAAACAAAATTATTAAGTGATGTCATAAGTTTTTGTAATAAAAACTCCAAAATCCAATAGCATTCTAGTCATTCCAAAGTAGTTAGACCAATCTTGTCTCTTCTTATAACTTCGATCATGATCAAGATCATATCGATATATAGCCTGCAAAATGTAATCTTTCTGTATTCTCTTTAGTCTATGTCGAGTACTCTCAGGATTGAACAGTATTTTGCTAAGGTTTTACATATAGAAAGTCCAAAAAGTAATTTACGTAAGAAAATTACTTTTTGTGGCGTTCTATCCCCCGGAGGGATAATAAAATTATATAGTTATGACAAGAAAGCAAATTAATCTATATACTTTTTACGTAATTTATTTTTTGTCATCACTATAGAATCTCCCCAGGAGTAATTTTAAGTTTTTAATAAGACTATGGATCCAGTCAAGCCATTTACAGAAATTTTGTTAGCAGGAACAGTTTCTGGTTTAATAATAACTTGCATAGTAACCTATGCTTTTCATTTAATTTGGAAAAATTCCGGATTTAACATTTCTCCAGTTCGAGCAATTGGTGATGCCCTAAGCGATAAAGGCTATCGCAATTCAGGTTTAGCTAGTCTCGCAGTTCATCTATTAATTGGTAGTTTTCTGGGAGTTATTTACTTTGCACTTCTATCTAAATTAGGGCTACCACCATTACAGTCGATTTTAGCTTCGACGGCAATTGGTTTTGGTCATGGTTTTGTTGTTTCGTTTTTAATCTTTAATAGCCTTAACGAAAAAGCTTCCAATTCGGAAGTACGAGATCACAGTCCCGCGATCAGTATTATTTACTTAGTAGCACACCTGATCTTTGGTTTTGTAATTGGGGCACTTTATTCTAGTCTGATGTTCTAGGAGAAATTAATTAGACTTTGATAACTATTAAAAAGTTTAAATAACATAATTATAGATTCTAACCAGTAAGTCTGGTCCAAGTCCATTAACCAATACAATTAATATCAAGATCAGTAAGGCAATTTTTTCTCTTGGTTTTGGTTGAAAAATTTTATTATAAATTTGTAGCGGATTCCCATAAAAGGAGTCTCCAAATATTCTAAAACACGAATAACCATTTAAAGCTAAGGCCAGTACAAAGCAACCAGCAACTGGCCAATAATCTTGACTTAGATTGTGTAATAAAATTTCGATACTCATAAACCCTAAAGTTCCGGGGAAGCCGATCAAAGATAAGACACAAAACAAGAAGGAAAGCCCAAATATCGGAAAGGAAATAGCTAGGCCTGTAGCTGAATCTAAGTTTTCGGGACCAATTCGATCGCGGAGCATGGCAATTATTATCACTAAGCTTGAGATACAAATGGACGTATTAAAAAAATCCATCACCGAATGAATAGCAGCCCCATGTTGTACCAGTACACCATTTAAAATAAACAATGGCACATGCCATTGATAGAGTGAGGCCGCAATTCCGCTCAGCTTTCTTTCTCCAAATAGTATTAGAGCAGAGTATACTAAGTTTGAAGTTAGCATCAGCAAGATAAGTTTGGGATATTGTTGGAAAGCAGCATTCATTAGGAATCCAAACTTACACCAAAAAACAAAACCTATATTTAAACGAATGATTGCTGCTAATCCATATCGTGTCGGTGCTAAAAAAATCGGCTTAACCCAAAAGTGGAAAGGAAAGATTCCCACCATTAATGCTAGAATAATAACACCTAATAAAACAGTGAATTGATTAAGTTCGGCTGTTTGGGCCTGTAGCTGACTAATTGTATAAATGCCATTAAGAAAAAAGACATTACCGGCAAAGATTGCTAGCAAGACTAGGGCAATTGTAGAGAAACCACTAAATACTAAAAAGTGATGGCTATGTTTTATTGTTTGAAATACGTCAAGTTTACTAACACGAATATGGACGACCAAAGCTAAGGCAATTAAAATAAAAAATATCGGCATACTATTAGTTAGTAAGCTAAAATTAATTATAACTTGTAAATAAAACCAAAGAGCAGAAAATGAAAATTTAAAGACCCGTCGGCCGAAAGCAGAATAAACAAGTGTCATCATTAAATTAAAGATCACCCCACAGAACAATGTCGAAACTTGCAAAACGGAAGAATCTAGATAGCTAGCAAGTCGAGTACTGGATCCGGTAATTAGTAAAAGAAATAACCCTAAGAAGAGAACACTTGCTATAAAATATAAATTCTTGGTTTTCATGCTAGCGGTTAATTTTAAATCTTAGAAAATAGTGATAAGTCTTCTCAAACAATTGAAACAATATATCGTGACACTTGTAATCAAAAAATCTGAGTGCACTAGAAGCCTTTTCTAATAAATTCAAGACACTCCATTTGTCAGAGAAGCTAGAGTAATTTTCCCAGAAAACATAAGGATAGATCTTTGTCCAAATAGTATTTCCAGGAGAGTTTTTCTTTGGCTGATATTGACCAATCGAATGTTGAAATGCTTGATGATCGTGGAGTAACGATGCGGCATTTAACAATTGATACGTTCGCAGAAGTGCGTGCCCAACAAAGTGGACAATGACAATCATCGTCCAACCGAATCCAAGCTCAATAAAGATAATCCCGACTTGAGTCATAGCTGAAAAAGCCAGCGAGCTTTTGGCATCACTCTGAATTTTCGCTAAAATCGAACCATAGAGAACCGTGGTTAATCCCACTAAAACTAACAAAACAGAGAACCATAATGGCTGTCCAATGCTATCTGTAATTCTTAAAATTAAATAAACTCCAGCATGAACTGATAACCCACCATAGAAAATTGCACTTGAAGGTGTAGGTCCTTCCATCGCCTTAGGTAACCAATGACCAAAAGGGAATTGCGCGGATTTACCCATCGCTGAAACCAAACAAAGGATTAAAATTAAATTAATCATCATTGGCTGTTGAATAAGTTTTAGTTCAGAAAAACTTAATGCCCCAAGGTTCAAAACAATTAAGGAAGCTAACAGCAGTCCAGTATCAGTTACGCGATAAGCCCAGAATGCTCGCAGAGAATTTGTTACCGTTTGTTTACGAAAGGCAAAGAAGGCAATTAGCAAGGCTGAAGTTAATCCTACAATTTCCCAACCGATAAAAACCCCCGTTAAATTTCCTGCCAATACAATTAAGTTCATTCCAAATAGAAAGAAATGATACAAAACAAAGAAGCGAAAATAACCAGAGTCTCGATGCAAATATCGTGAGGCAAAAATTCCAACAATCGCACCCAAAAGAACATTGATGCTGATGAATGGCAACGACAAGTGATCAATTAAAAACCTAATAGTAATTGATTGCTCTCCAAAGTTTAATAATTCAACTTTGAAAAAATTTATTGGAGAGCTTCCATCAATTAAAAAATAAAACCAAATAAAGCTTAAGGCAATAAAAGACATTGCCTGTGAGTAAAGAATTGTGCTAACGACTAGTTTTTCATTTACCTTGCGCCGAACTAGGCGATCTACAATAATTATTATTAAAGATATTACAGGTAGAATGAAAATTATTTGAGCTGCTAGTTGGGAGAGTAACTTAATCATTTGTTATTATCTAATTCGAAGAAAGTCTAAATTATCAGAGCGCTTAATAATCTTAGTTAAATAGTTCTCTGTTACTGGCAGAGCTATCTGCTCGACTGATTTTACTTTAAAAAGCCCGTCGCTATCATAATCAAAAAATAGTTTCTGTGATTGATCCCAGCAAATTAATCTTATCCATTGCCCATGTATCATCCTAGTAACAGTAGGATCTTGTAGGATTGCCTCCTGTAATTGTGAAAGTTCGCAACTTACAACCATTAATAATCTTACTGGCTCGTGGATTTCAATCATTTGCTGTGGCAATCCAGTTCTTAAATCACTACAAGTTCCATTCATTAGTCCCAACATAGAAACAATATTATGAGGGAGTTTAGAGCCTGCCCCATAAACTTCATTATCTAGCGCTGAGAAAAAATATTCTAAATTTATTCCTCCACAAACAGGAACAATCGCTTTTAAAATGTTTGTTAATATCTGAGCCTTGGGATCTTCCTGAAAATCATAAGAAACTAAAAAAGCTCGTCGATCAAAAAATAGATTTTTAGTCTCCGATCTTTTTCCAACAAAACATAGAGCATTCCCGGCATGCCCGTATTCTGGTCTAGGTTCTGCTAAGGTTTGTGATCTTGAGTTTACTTCACGATATGCTGCCAGCGGAGTTTGCACCGATACTTGACCAAAACGACGGCATCGCTCCAAAGAATTACTTTTACAGGCCTTATTCATTAACTCTTTTATTCCAGCGAAAAAAACTATGTGTGACTCAGGCAATAAATCTAGATCGTAATACTGTACCTGATCGTTACACGTATTATGATAAGCACCAATACAAAAGGTATCTTCCGGCAACACGATCGAATGATAATTTTTTAAAAGTTCTCGCACGCCAACCCGATTAACCATCATGGCAATCGCCCGTGCATTCATTCGCCCTGGCCGGCCGCCGCATGCTCCACAGTCATATGCCGACTTAAGTGGATTATTACGACTAGAAGAACCATGTCCATAAAAAATGATTAATTTACCAAACTCTTTTGTTAAGCCAATTGTTTGCAAAAGATTAGCTACTCGATCAGCCATCTCTAATTCAGTATACCCTGCAATTTCGGAAGGATCCTCGGAAGTAACAGGAATTACCATTTCCAAATCTGATAATTCAGTAGTTAGCATTCCATCTAAATCAAAGAACTTACTAAAAGGCTTACGCAGTCTTGGAAAAAGAATACTAAAGAGCATTGGGAAAAGTGAGAAAATTCCAATGATTGTCATTAACCAACCATGAAAAATAGATCCCGAAAAACGACTTAAGTAATTATTAAAATGGAGATTTACTTGTTGTCTTTTTTGCAGATTAACCAGTCGCTGATTAGAGCTCTCTTTTGGTTTCTGACGAATTATGTGAGTTGGCTTAATAACAATCGGACAAAAAGGCGCTTGCTCACCACTAATTGACTGATAAATTGCATCAACCCCAAAAAAACCCGCCGTTCCAAATGTCTGAATACTAGAGCTTTGCTTCTCAATATGTCTTCTAATTGACTCTTCCCGATCATCTAAACAAAAAACCATTTGAGCAATAATTTCAGGCGAAGAAGAATCACCTGGCTCACAAGACTGAATCGCTTGTAAAGCACGTCGGTAAATATTTTCTTCGTATGCCAAATGCCAAATTTTCTGCCTTTTTAATTGGGGAACTAGATTAAGCTGGGCGAGAATCTGATCTAAATATAAAGAATCTGTTAATGATTTTTTAACTTCTCTGGCATCAACCACTACTAAATATAAATGATATGCTAGCTGATAAAGGTGATCGAATTTATTTAATGTTGATCGATCCACTATTTCGCGCTGTAAGGATAACTCTTTTCTACAGAACACTTCCGCTAGATCTGCTAATATTATTCTTAGTGTAACAAACTCCATCAAGCTAGGTTTTATTTCACCTGCTAGGTGGTGCAAGTAATGTGGATTCTGTTCCGCTGAACTAATAAAACCAGCCCATCCTTTTAGTGCTAAGACTTCACTGAAAATTAATTCTTTAGCTTCAACTGAATTTAAACCTTTTTTTGTGATAATCTCTAATAAAATATCCTCAGGCTTTTGTGATTGGTATTTCTCAATACTGCAGCTGACGCTACTAAGCCAATCAGGTAAATAAATCTCAGAGCTCTTAACTAAGTTGTAAAAAGAGTTTAGCAGTCCGGTGGCTCTATTCGGCATAGCAACTGTTGCTTGTCCCAGATCTAAGTACTCCTCACAAAATCTAATTAGAAAGGGATTAACCTTTTCAATAATTAATGAATTTTTTTCAACCACATTTTGGTCAGGAAGAATATTCTCAGCTACAACGGCAAGTAAACATCGAGACCAAAGCGCTTCTTTAATGATTTCATGTCGCTGGCCTTCACTAATCGTAGCCTGTAACAAGGACCTTAAACCTGTTGCAGATTGACGATTAATCTTTTCTAAGAATTTTATTTCCTCCTGCAACTTGCTAGATTGAATCCAGCTGACTGCCGCCGCTAATGTTTCTGAATCCTCTGGTAATTCTAAAAAACTTTCCCTTAATAACCATTTAATTTGCTGAAAGGTTTTAGCAAAAGGAACATTAAGTAAGATTCGTTTTATGATTGGAAATTTTTTTGAGTCAATCTCTAATTTCTCTAAAATGTAATCTAAATCTACTGATTGAATTCGATTTTCATGATAAAATTCGAGATATTGATTCTCCTCAAGATACGACCTAGCATCAAAAATCTTTGCGCCAGTTTCTATTGCTTCAAAAAAACTTAAATGTTCTAGGCCATGTAAAGTATTATGATGAATAAAGACATCAATCGGTCCTTGACTCGGAAGTAATTCCGCTAACTCTTCCAAAATCAAGTGAATTGAATCAGAATCAATAACTTTTATTTCGTCGTTAATTGGCATTAACATAAGATACTCTCTTTCAATTCACTCTGCTAGCGACCACGCCTGAACTTAGCAATTTTGTTAAACGCGATCGCCAGCTATAACCTTAACTTAATTTTTGCACTCTAGTAGTGGCGGCAACATAATTATTAAGTTCCTGCATAAATTCGTCGTCAATAAACGAACATTGCTGGCAGTCAATTAATACTGTTTGATGAAGAGTAAGAGCATTTTCCGTTACTTTTTTTACCTTTGGAAAGTTGGTGAAAATCAAACCCTCTGTAAATGATATCCTTGCCTGCTCAGATTCAACTTCAATTATAAATTTGGGAGAAAAAACTCTTTTTAAAGAATGACATTTAAAACTTTCACAAATTAAATAAAGTATAAAACCTATAAGCACACCGGCCAATAAATCAACAGCAACTGTCACGGCAAATGTTACAAAGAACACCGCGAATATCGCCTTACCTTGTTGCCAAGAATGCTTCCATTCCGTAATCGAGAAAAGTCGGTATCCAATAAAGATTAAAATTGCTGCTAGTGCCGCGATCGGAACATGATTTAAAAGGCTTGCAAAAAATACAACTGCTACAACTAACAATGCTCCGTGTATTAGGTTACTCCGTGCACTAGTGGCACCAAAATCAATATTTGCTTTACTACGACCGATCTCCGAGATCATCGGAATTCCCCCAATCATTCCAGCGAGACTATTTACCACTCCAATCGAGATCAAATCTTTATTTAAGTTAGCTTGCTCGTCTGGACCTTGAGTCTGATTAATAGCTTTAACTGTTAGCAAAGACTCGATACAACCAATGACAGCAAATAGAAAAATAAACTTCCAAGCTGTTAAAGTTCCTAAAGTGCTCCAATCAGGAATAACTAATCCTTGAATTAGTGAATTTGGAAGATGGATTAAAAATGAATCATCTAGTTTGTAATTAGTACCCATGAATTGGTAGGAGGTACTAGTTCCGAGTTGAAAAACAAAACTTACTCCGATTGCAAATAACAGGACAACTAATGCCCCAGGCAATTTGAAATATCTTTTAAGTTTTGGATGTAGGGAACAAACCATGATTACCAAACTAACGAGTCCAATCATGGCAATCAAGGGATTTGCTAAATGTAAACTTTGAAAAAGATGACTGAGTAGCTCTACTGGTGACTTACCAACAGCCTTCATCCCCAACAAGAAATAAATCTGTTTGGCCATCACTATCAGTCCAATAGCAGAAATCATTCCATGGACAACTGCAGCTGGAATATAATCAATAAACTTTCCAAGCTTAAAGTATCCTAGTAAAATCTGGAAGAATCCAGCAATTACACCCACTGCTAATGCCGCTCGATATCCAGATAGTGGATCTCCATTAACACCTAGCTCAGTAACGGCTGCTAAAACAATTACAATTAAACCAGCGGGAGCACCTTTGATGGATAACTTTGCTCCGCCAATTAAGCCTGTAAGCAAGCCTCCAAGAATCGAAGTGATAATCCCAGAGATTGGTGGGCAACCACTAGCCACAGCAATGGCCATACATAATGGTAGAGTTATTAAAAATACAAGAAAACCTGAATTCAGATCTTTCACCATGTCGCGTGAGCAACACTTGGTCAAATTTGGGAAATGCATATAGCAGAATGTTTGTTAAAGTTGCTTATTGTGGAACGATTGGGTCAAACTAAAAACTACTGCCGTTTGTAAGTAAGTAGTCTTTTCGATGAGAGATTAAGCAACTACCGGAGGGGCTCGACCAGAGTAAGTAAACTTTATTTCTTGAGAAAAGATTGGATGATATTGCTGTTCTGTAAGAGTAGTAATTAAAACTTGCTGAATTTCAAATTCAAAATTGGAGCCACGTGCTAGATACTTCAGCAAGTCCAATGATTGAAAACCATCAAGATCGTCTCTTGATTCTAACTTTTTAATTTCTAAAGTTTTATTGATTGAGCTATCACATGAATTGTGAATATCGCTGACTACCTGAACAAAGCCAGAGAAGACTAGAAGTACCAGAAAAAGTTTCCGTAGAAACAAACCACACATAGAAGGCATTAAATGCAAACTGAGTTTTATTAACAAGCAAAGGCTTATGATAAGAACTATAGTAAGCTCAAGATCTAACTTCTGAAAAGAGTAGATCTGAGTTTATCTTTAAGACTAAGTTAAAAACTCTCAGCCTTTTGAATGCTACCTTATAGAGGAGGTAAATTTCTTACACAATGGATTAGAAAGAATTTTATAATTAATTACAACAATTAAACTTTCATAAAACACCTAAACTATAGATATAACTATAAAAAAACTAAGTTACTCAGTTTTTTGCCTGCTAAAAATAAAATTTTTGCTAATGAGGTAAATTATAAAACAATATTGAGAATTTTTTTAATTTTGAATCTGATTAAATCGAAAACTAATTTGAACGGTTGGATCACTTTTTGCAATTATTAAATTGGCTTGTAGGTCCCTAGTAATTTGATAATCATGATAAATCTCATTCTCTTGCTGATCATCGGTCATGATAACAACTCCTCGATCTGTTTGAATACAGTGCAACCGACCACCGGATATCAGTCTTACCGTATTGTAACTTTGATACTGATATCCAGAAAGGGTCTGATCATTAATAATCATTATTGGGTCCTTCGATTCCAAGTTACCTATCAATCCCATTGGTGTTATCTGCGCATCCGTTAAGGTTAATGAACTCCTTGGAAATAAATCATCTCCAATCTCCTCAAAGGTCAGACTGACATAAGCATCTTTAGCTTTAAACAAACAGCAAATGTGCTTGTTATCATAATAATGAACACCAAGCAGGCTTTGAAAATCATCAACTTCCAGCAAACCGATTGGATGATTAGAACAATATAATACTAGTGCGTCTCCCAAAGTAGGCTGCGTCAAGCAGGTCAACTCATTATTAGAGTTAACATGGATGCCAATCGGGGATTCAGTAGCTGAAGGAAAAATAACTGAATTTAGATTAAAGGAATTTTCAGAATCAATAATAATTTTCCAACCAGTCTCGGTAAACAATAGTTTGGAAAATACTTCTTTTGAGTCGCCCAACACCTGACAAGGTAAGTCATTTAAAAACTGTAGATCTTTTGACTGATGGTAAAAATTACCATTGAGCAAACAAAAAGTTTCTCCTGCAGCTCGAACCAATGCATTTCCTAATCTACTAAAATCATCCATCGGCTCAAATGATTCGACGGCACAACTGTTTACAGAAAAGATTGAATTAACACTAGGTGTTCCATTTGAATCCAGTGAGACAATACAGAAAGCAGTACCTCTATCTGCTATCTCAGCCTGAAAATATAGTTGTCCTCGATAGAAAACAGGTTCTGAACTCAGCGTCATTACTACGCTCTCTTCCTTGGGAATACCTTCTTCTAATGGTTCCCGTGGTAAATCTTTCAAATTAGGACGACTAAGATCGTAATTCAAAAAAGGAATCTCCCATTCTTTTGCTTTTACGACGCCCCAAAATACAACCTGCCGTGATTTTTCACTTTCCACTAAAGCGACATTAAGTTGAAAATCAGAGTAATGCTGAATGGAGATTTTGTCATGCAACTCTCCGTGATTCACTAAATAGATAAATTTTGAGGTGGCAATAATTCCGGTTGGTCTACTGGTGTTTTTTACAAACTCAGCTTTAACAAAATCACCTTCTAAATCTAGATCTAATGTTTTATTTGATTGAAAAAGATAAGCCTCTCCTCCCAATTGATAGATCCCTTCTGTAATTCCTGCTGAGTTAAAGGTGATATATTTAAATTCATTAGGAATCACTGTCCCAACAGATAATACAGGTCGACCTCCAACAATAACACACAAGCGATCTTTTCCTTTAATATTTGGACTACTCTCAATAATTTCTACAATCGCCTTATTAAACCTAGAATTAATCTCCAGCACATTTTTAATTCGACCAAGTGGAGTATCAATGATCAGACTTCTATTTAACAGCGGAAACTGACTGCCATAATATTCAAGAACCCCATAACTTTCGCCTAGTATTTCGATCTTATCTAACTTGCGTTGAACTATAGAACAATTAACTAACTCTGCAATGATTTCACTAGCGGGCAAAAATGTTCCTTGATTTACGCGAAGCTTTGTTAGGGAACTAAGTACGATTTCGAGAGATGTATGATCGGTGATTGTTGGTAATTTTGCTTTACTAAAATCTAGCTGCTTAACAACACGAATAGCTTCATCTGGATTAGCTTTTAAATCTACATCAAATAAAATTGAGACGATTGCAAAACAGGCGAGATTTAAATCTCGCTGTAGTGCTGCGGGCAAGGCGTCTTTATACTGAAGAGCATTGGTAAGAACTGGAAGGTTTTCTGTTAATGAGAACGACACAAATTAAAAGTAACAGATTTTTTAGGCTAAACAACTACTTCTCCTCATCTAATATTTTGCTACTTTTAATTAACTACAAATTGCAGGTTTCACTTTTAAAGTGAATATTTTTCATTACTAAGTATTACAATAATTTTCTGTATATTCAACTAGTTAAAGATTAGCCTAGTCACATTACTCCATTAAACTTCATAACTTATAAGTTACCTGAGGGGACTTTTAGAAATTACATAGTAATGGAAGCACAAGAAACCAAAAATCTTTTTCGACATCCAGAAGCAATTAGTCGGTTTAAAGCAAGCTCTGATTTCGCTGTCGGTTTAACCAGAGATCAAAAACATATAGTGCAAGAAGTATTAAACTCACTTCCACGAAAAGATTTGAGGTGGAGAGTAATTCCTAATGAAGAGAATGAAGCATTTCCAGATAGCAATCAGTTAGAAGGCTTTGTACTGAACAAACGTGATGCCCAATTCACCTTAACTAGAAATCAAGAATCACTAGCAAACTATTGCCTGACTGCTAAAATACTTAAGAAAGGACATGAGATAAAAAGTTTTGCAATTGTTTCCGTGTTATATGCCGCTATTGAGGCAAAAATTTTGAGTTAGAGTGGATCTTTAGATAAAACGACATCAACATTTTGCGATGTAAATAATCTCTCCGCCCAATCGCCTGGAAAAAGAATTACATTATTTCCGTCAACATCTTTTGCTAAAACACTTTCCATTGGAATTTTCAAAGTACTAATTTTATCAGCATACTCTTTCGGTAACCAACGAATACTATTCCAGTTAGTCATTTCAATTCTAGTGACGGCGCCATACTCACTTTCCAAACGATACTGCACAACTTCAAACTGCAGTGGTCCTACCGCCGCAAGGATCGGTTCCCGCTGTCCACCATGAAGATAGAGTGCTTGCACTACACCCTCCTGTAGTAATTGTTCAAAGCCTAAATGAAATCTTTTAAACTGAGCAGTTTGGTTATTATGCAGATAGGCAAAATACTCAGGGGCAAATCTAGGAATTTCCTGATAGGAAATTGTCGGATCTTGTGTAACAGTATCTCCAATTCTTAAGTCAGAATGGCCAATTACACCAATGATATCTCCGGCAAAAGCTTCTTCTACAGTTTCTCGGTCTTGACCAAAGAGTTTATGAGAACTGGAAAGCCTTAAACTTTTACCAGTTCTGGTATGAGTTACACTCATATCTCTAGAAAACTCACCTGAACAAACACGTATAAATGCAATTCGGTCGCGATGCTTTGGATCCATGTTTGCCTGAATTTTAAAAACAAATCCTGAAAAACTTGAATGATCTGTTGGTACTAATCCATTAATACCTTCTCTCGCTCTTGGTTCGGCAGCATAATCAAGAAACTGATCTAATAAAAACTGAATCCCAAAATTATTAATGGCACTTCCAAAAAATACTGGAGTAAGTTTTCCTGTTAAGACTTCTTGATGATCAAAGCTGGCTCCAGCACCTTCTAACACTTCTAACTCTTCTACTACTCTTTCGTAAACATCTGGAGCTAAATGCTTGCGAACTATCGGATCGCTAATATCCGCGACTGCTTCTGGTGCTCGGTATGACCCACCTGCAACTCTTTCAAATAAATGAAATTGCCCGCGCATCCGATCATAAACTCCGCGAAAATCATTCCCTGTTCCTAATGGCCAATTAACAGCGTAGGCACTAATACCTAAAACGCTTTCTAACTCATCCATCAATTCCAATGGATCTTTAGCGGGACGATCTAACTTATTCATAAAAGTGAAAATCGGAATTTGTCGCCGACGACATATTTCAAATAATTTACGAGTTTGATTTTCAATCCCCTTACCGGCATCAATCACCATGATTACAGCATCCACTGCTGTTAGCACGCGATAAGTATCTTCAGAGAAATCTTTGTGTCCCGGAGTATCTAATAAATTTACGGCATATCCACGATACTCAAATTGCAAGACCGTAGAGCTAATCGAAATACCACGTTTCTTTTCTAACTCCATCCAGTCAGAAGCTGTAGCTCGTTGATTCTTTTTTGCTGAAACGGATCCAGCAAGCTGCACGGCTCCGCCATATAGTAGAAATTTTTCTGTTAGTGTTGTCTTACCAGCATCAGGGTGCGAAATAATCGCAAAGGTTCTGCGCCGGGCAATTTGTTCACTTATTTTCATGATTGGCTAACTAAAAGAGTGCTCAACTTCTAGCAGTTCATGATGATATAGTAAATTTGAATAAGTATTTCAAAAGAATACCGCATTTACGACGAGCACAAATTCTAATCTTTCAGATTTGAGCCGTTAAAACTAGATAAGTAATGCTTAGCTTGTTGATCATTAACTGTGAAGACGACTCAAGCTATTCCAAATACCTTTTTTTAATTGAGTTCTTAGCAAAGTATTCAAAATCGCCCACTAGGTCTAATTAACTATCAACCTTAACTCCTCAGCTGAAAATTTTTTAGATCGTAGCTAGCGTTAGCATGTTTCTTAAGCTTACTAATTCTAAACCTGCCAAATTTTTGGCCTTACCATCATTTAAAAGTTTTTTCCCAGATTCCGTGCGATACTCATGATCAGCGAAAAATTTTATCTGTTCATCGATAAACGCGGCGGAGTTATAGTACTTAACACCATCAATGGTCCCAATAATCTCTTGGAACAACCCAGAACTTACCTCGTATTGTTTTTTAAAATTGACCCCCCCAAGATTAGACAAATCCGCATCCTGAATGATTGCGTCATATTTATCTCTAGCTGGGACTTGGCAAAACTTCCCTTCCGGAGTTAATTCCATCCGAGTTGCCATGATTCTTCCCGCAATATTTTCTAGAGTTGAATCATCATAAAACTTAGCAAGGTTTGCTTTCATAAAAGTTACACCTCGTAACTCGTGATCTTTAGCACCTTCTAAGTGTCCAGTATCATGATAAACACCGGCGAGTAATAACTCACAAAGAGTCTTATTTTCAGTTTTTAAAATATCCTTTAAGGCTACATTGTGCTCCTTGGCCCAAAGAATCATGATTGATTCAACTACCGTGTGGGTATGATCCAAATTATGAAATGTCTTAGTTTCCGGTAAACTTCTTAGTAATTCCAGTGCTGGTTGTAACTCGATCGAATGCTTGGCGAAAAAGGCCTCTCTTAAACCCATAGCAATTAGCTTACTAGACTGAAAGTCTAAGCTTGCTACTTCCCTGACTACTTTTGTTTGCTTTTCTTCTTTTACTTCTATTACTTCCATATCGACTCCATGTAAAAATGATTATCTGCTACAAAGAGATATGGTCGCTAATCCTAACTATGTGTAATGTCACTTTTTATCAAAAATGAACTTTATCAATCCAAATGCTAATAAATACTTATATAATTTGAATTTCTATGATAAAGTATGACTTTGTGAATATTTATGGACTACATTTTCATTAAATGTGAATCTTAGTTGCAATTTTTATTACAAAGTTTATGGCAGAAAAACGCTCTAAGGCCTTTAAATCCTTCTTTAACGAACAGTTTGAACTCTGGTCAATGGAAAATAACCTAAATCTTCGGGATTTAGCAGACCGTTGTGGAGTGACTTCTTCCTATCTTGGGCAAGTTAAAAACTATGGCCGCATCCCAGGACTCCCGGTACTACTCCTTCTCGCTTTTAATTTTAAGTTATCAAAGCCAGCCGAGATTTTAAAACTAGCGGAGATGCCCTCCCCCTGGCCTTACCGTCCAAATATTAAACTTAAAGATAGCCAAGATGAAGCTCCCGGTTTTATAAATTTCAAAATTGACATGAGTGGTTTTCAAGGCGCAATTAGAGAAATTGTTCGCGACGAAATTCGCCCACAAGGATTACCAGAATTTAATCCCAACATGCCTTTACGAATTGGGATTAACTCCCTTCAAAGTGGTTTTCAGAATAAAGCTAAGGAGCCTGTTTTTCAGGATTTATTCAAGCTAATCACAATTAGCATGCACGCCAACTTAGAGTTCGTACCAGTAGATCACCGGCAAGCACTAGAGATGTTAAAGGCAGGAAGAATAGATATTTATGGACCTTTATATATTACTGCAACAAGAATTGGAGAGTACGTTTTCTCAGAACCATTAGGATATTCACCTATGAGTGTTTTCTGGAGAACAGCACCAAGTAAATTTATCGAAGAACTACCCGAACCTTTAAACCTAAAGGATATTAAAAAAAATCCCTACAAGATTGCTGTACTTGCGGAGAGTTGCAGCCATGATTTTGTGCGTAACATTCTGAGTATTCTTCCAGAAAATATTATTATCTGCGACAATACTGAGGAAATCGTGGAAAGAGTAACGCTCAATGGCTTAAAAAGATCAGCCCACTTCGCCTTCTGTGATTTGCTTACTGCTAGTTCAATTAAAAGTGATTTTCCAGCTTCGGTAAAATTATTATTTGCCGAGAAGACTCTTCCCTCCGGTTATGACCTTTCAATTGCTGTCCGCCCGGACTGGCCAGATTTCTTAAAGCGCTTGAATAGCACGATCAATTTTCTAAAAGAGCACGGAAGTCTACATGAACTTTATGAGCAAAATGAAATTCAATTCCTAAGTTTAAAAAAGTAATTTAAGGCAAGATTTTACAAATCCGGCGATGAGATTCTTTTGCTCCGCGTAGCCCTTTAAGTACAAGGTCAATCTCCCCAACTTTTCGCTCGCCTAGAAAGAACTGATATTTTATTGGATATCGTCCAGTAATTTCTGGTATCAACTTACCAAAACTTTTTACTTCTTCGGCAACATTAATATTTCGTGTCTTAGCACAAGGTTTTTCTCCACTCGTAACTCGATAACTTAGCTCAGTGTTATGACTACTAGAGTTTAACGGTAGAATATTTAAAAAAGCTCTGTGGCCGGCACGAAACTTATTACCAATAATTTTCTTTTTACTTTTTGAGTGTGCTGATACTTGATATCTTGCAAGTGGGGTATAAGGAATCCCCTTCCAACGACTTAACAATTCCCTTAATGCCTCAGGTGAATTCTCCGGTGGTGGATTACCTTGCTGATCTAATTGATTAACCCCATGGCATGAACCACAAACTCTAATTTCTCCGGCTCGAAAAGTTAACCAGTAGCGTTCTTTAATTACTGATTTGTTATCTTGATCTGTTAAATGCCAGCTGAGTGCTCGACTTGCTGGAACTATTGCCGCGACGGATCCATCAGCAGAAATTTTAACACTGCCAGTTTGCTCCCCAATCAAATTAGCTAAATTTGAATCCCGCATTGGTTGTGCCAGTACCCGTCGACCTGCAGTTGGTTCGTCATTATTGGCATAACCTCTAATTTGGTCACCCTGAAAAATTTGCATCTCACTAACTTCATAGGACTTACCACTATTAGCAACTGTCTGCACACCATTTGGAACTTTTAAATTATACGGCTGTTGCTCATCTCCTTTATCTCTAGTTGTCACATTACGAACAATAATTAATGCCAGCTCTTGATCAATTAGGTAGTTACGAAATTCTTCTAGGGCAACATTTTCATCTGCAAAAACTTGCCCTTCAATAGCAGGCAAAATCGTTTGCGTCATTGGAGGCTTGGCTCTGGCAACTAATTCTACTGGCTGTAATTCCCAAAGATTACCGCTAAAAGTTGTCATCACATCAGGACTGTACCAAGAAATATTTTTTGCTATTCCTGCGGTTAAAACTTCTGCTGGCTTAAAATATCCCCCACTAAGTGCTAAAGATTTAATTCGATAATCATAGCGTGATGCTGGTGCATTTCCTGTACCAATATTATCGTCTTCTCTAGTTTCGGAGGTATGTGCACTAACTAGACTTCCGTCAGTTAGTTTAGCAGGATCACGATATAACCCAGAATGATCCACAGAGGGAGTATCCGTATAACTCGCCGTGCTACGATGCGTAACATAATTAACACTTATTAAATCTGGATTTTTACTAGGAGGTGCTTCAAAGCTAACGATTTGTCCACTGGCATGGGTACTGAACTCTGGACAATCAACTCCATAGTACCTTCCTGGTTGAGTTGGATCTTCTTTAATCTGAAAAAAGTTTTCAATCGGACTTAAATTAAATCTACTTTCCGACTGTCCCGAAAAATCTTCTAACTCCGGATCGTCATTAAAGGACTCGGGGAAATAATCATGGAGTTCATGTCGCCCCAGATGATTAATTGTTTCCATCTCCGATCCATCTTGATTGATCATCCACGGGAAAAAATGATTAAATCGATGTAGGTTTAGATTGCTAGTTCCATCAGCATTTCGCTCCGCTTCATTTCTAGCTTCCGGGAAAAATTCATGCTGCGAATTAATCCTAGTGGCATTACTTGCCTCGGAAGAATAATTAAAGGCGCCATAATCAGTTAAGCCACCTGCTTGCTGATCTCTTTGCAAGTGATCCCAGCGTGTGAAAAGAATTCTTCCAAAACTATCTAAGGTCGGATGAAAATCTCCGGAAGGTGCATGATCCATTATAAATAAACTGCCCGTAGCTGGATTTAACTTCCAAATCCCAGTATTGGTTGGAGCCGATTCGTATTCATCACGTTGTGGATAAAGATGTCGCTCTCCATTTCTTGGTCGATCAGAAACAAAAATTATCTGATCATCACTGCCGTAAATCGGCATTACATTGTTAAAATCATTTGGCTGATTGGAAACTTTAGTAACAACTGGAGTTTGGTTTTTCCCAAGTCCTGTTATTTCATAAATCTGCCAATAGTAACTATTCACTTGGTACTGGCTAGCAGCCGATCCAATTACCATACTAAAAATAACTTTGTCTCCATTCCAGTGCACGGCAGGATCTCGAACCGCGATTGAGTTCGCTCCTTGAAAACCAACATTTCCGAACCCAGCAGCCGCAGTCAGATTTTTTAATGTTCCGTCTTTATACCTAATATACAAATCCCCTCCACGACGGATCTGATCAATCCCCGCCATGTGATTTCCGAATGTCGAATTCACAGTAACAAAATCATCCGGGTTAGGAACTTGAGTAACAAAAACTATATCAGCATTAGGTGCTGCAAAAAGCAGTTGGGGGATAAGGAGGAGAAATAAGAGATATTTCTTCATTCAGTATACTAAAGTCACTTCTTACAAGATCTTTGCCGTTGCTAAACAATCGGCAGCATAGCGAAAATTCTGTAAAGTAACCTCTGTTGATAGGATAAGAAACTAGCTTGAAAGTTCCTAGAGAGATAATTATCCAAGCATTTCATACAGTTAAGCCGAAAGTGGATATCTAGACTAGAGAACTACTCTATTTTTCCTGCTGCTCAATTTTTAGCATACTCTTACTAGTCGCCTGGTCTAAAATCTCAATTGTTTCCACATCCTGATAATCAGCAACTCTAGCAGTTTGCTCCCGCAGGCTTCCAATAAATTTTTGCTTAGCAAATTCAGGCATCATCTCCATTGGGAAGTCTTTAAAAGTAATAACTAAATTAGTGCCATCTTTCTTTAAAGTTTGAAACTTACTTGCGGTAATTTCGTTGGTTTGTAAATAATCAAGTAAAGCATTATCTGAAATTGGACGATCTAAAGAATTTAAAAAAACCATAAAACGCTCTCGTCCTTCTTCGTCCGGAACATTTTTAAGAGCCAGAGCTCCTACTTCCTTCGCCTCGGCAACTTTATTTGTTTGTGCGAAAGCGATTGCTTTATATGCTAATGCTGAAAAATTATTAGGATCTTTTTGTAAAACAGTTTCTAATTCTTGTAAGCCCAGATCATGCTTGTCTAAAAAGATCATGCAACTGGCATAACGACTTCTAACTTCTAAATCATCGGGGGCAAGATTTAAGTACTGCTGGTAATAATCCGCTGCTTTCTCAAAGACCTTGCTTTCAAAGGAAACATTTGCGAGCTCAAGCAGGGCAAATTTATTCTTAGAATCAACTTTCAAAATCTTTGTTAGTGTATCAATTAATTCAAAAACTAAATTACGATCGCGGGTAGCTATTACTTTCCCTTTTAGGGTTTGTGCTAACTGCTCTAAAACAACCACATCCTCTGGGTTTGTTTCTACCTTTCCGCGTAAATCTGTTAATTCAGGAAAATTATGGTTCACTTCCGGTGAATGTTTTGGAACGAATTCTTTGGTTGGGGGCTTACCGATAAACTTCGGTGCTAGATAATAAGCGCCGCCCGCAATTATTAATACAGGGATAATTAATAAGATCTTCTTTGGAAACATATCAGCTCTATTTAAAATAATTTGGAAAAACTCTGAGTAACGCTATCCGCAATTTCTTGACCTCGAAGTGTCAATCTAAATCCAATTTCAGTCAGCTCTAATAAATCATCTTGGATTAAACTGCTCAGCCAACTTTGAAAGTTAATTTCCGAACGGAGTATACCTAATTCTGCAAGTTTTGAGAATTCGACCCCCCTACTCGTTCTTAAACCTAGCATAATATAATCAAAGGCTACAGCTTTGGCGTCGTGCTCCTCCTGCCAAGCAATAACTGGCTTGTCATTTTTTACAGCATCAATATAACTCTGATAATCAGCAAGGTTAGAATACCGAACAGAAGTTTCGCCACCCCTCCAACAGCCATGTGCCCCAGCACCAAACCCTAAATAGGAATTATTCTGCCAATAGTTTTGATTATGCACAGATTCCATTCCAGGTTTTCCAAAATTACTAATCTCATAGTGATGGTAACCAGCTTCTTTAAATCGCTCTCTAATTAATTGAAACATTTGCAACTTCTGATCCTCGTCCACGATCTTTAGGTTTCCACGTTCATTAGCAGTAAAAAACGGAGTGCCCTTTTCAATTGTTAATTCGTAACATGAAATATGGGGAAGATTTAGTTCTAAATAATCACTCAGATCTTTTTCTAAATCATTACAGCTTTGATTTGGCGCAGCAAACATTAAATCTAAACTATAATTTTGAAAGCCTGCCTGCTTCGCAAATTCCAGGGCTTGTAAGATGTCACTTGTTTGATGCTTTCGGCCTAAGGCAATTAGGGTCTGATTATTTAATGACTGTGCGCCAAGGCTTAAACGGTTAATACCAGCTTTGAAATAATCTTGTAACTTTTCCTGTTGAATTTCTTTAGGATTAGCCTCAATTGTAATTTCAAGATTTGATTCAATTGGAAAATATTTTCTAATCAGACTAAGAACTGAGGTGATTGACTCTCCTGAAAAGATGCCCGGAGTTCCACCACCAAAATAAATACTCGTTACCTTTTTACCTTTAAGTTTTTCTGACCTTAACCCCTGATCCATTTCTTTTAATAAGGCTTGCAGATACTCCTGCTCTGGCACACGACTGAGTGCATAGGTGTTAAAGTCACAGTAAGGACACTTATAACTGCAAAAAGGAATGTGGATATAGATTGAGAACAAGGTATTTAGTGAAGTTGGTTCGTTGGAAGTATTACCCTAAATTCACTCCCCTTGCCAGTTTCTGATACTATCTCTAACTTGCCTGAATTAAGTTCAATTAAAAGCTTAGTTATAGCAAGACCAAGTCCAACTCCTTCAATCTCATGATCTGAAAATCTAACAAAAGGTCTACAAATTCTACTAATTTGCTCTGGGGATAATCCAACACCAGTATCAAAAACACTAATCTGACAAACTTGCTCCTGAAAAGTACAACTTAGTCGAACCTTTCCTTTCGGAGTATACTTGATTGCATTACTTAATAGATTTCCAATAATTCTTTTGAAGTGTAAGCGATCCGCATGGATAAAAAAATCAATGCTTGGATAATCAAATTGCAAATTAAGATTTTTAAATTTAGCATCGAACTGATAAATTTGATGCAAGTCTTCAAATAAATCAAACAATTTAAGATCCTCTGTTTGAGCTAAGAGATTTCCCGCCCTAAACTTGGCCAGACTTAAAAAGTCTTCAATTAGCTCATTTAAAACTCGAAGGTTAGCATTCGCCATGTCAAGCAGATCGCTTCCACCTTCACTAACCAGCTGATGATCTAGGAGACAAGAATTAATCGCTTGGAGATTGTTAATTGGCGAGCGGAGATCATGAGACAAACCGGAGATCAGCTTACCTTTTAAAATATTATCATGACGGCTTTTAGCAATCTTTCCATTTAAACCCTTAATCTGCTGTTTCTGAAAATAACTTGAGATATACTCTTTGGAAAACTTTTTAATTTTCATAAGTACTTGTAGTGAAATGGAATCAGCGCTCGGAAAACAAAACCACAAGGCATAAGAATTTAAGATTTCTTCGTGGGTATATTTATCAAAGGATTCCTTAAGCAGATAGCGGACTTGATGTTCATGAAAACATGAATAAATAGTACTTTCTAATGATCGACAATGATCATTAAGACCATGCTGATCTAGTAAAGTTAGCTCAGGTAATAAAACTTTAACTGCTGCTTGATTTGCAGATCCGAAAGAATTAACTAATTCTAAAAGATTTCCATTCCGCTTTGTAATTATTATTAGTGCTGAAATATTATTACCAATATCTTCTAATTTGCCTTTTAATACCTTCTTAGGAAATGAATTTTTTGCCGCATTATCAAATTCGGAATCTATGTATATAGATAACTTATTAATTAAACTAATAAAAAATTGTCCATTTTTAATATTAAGATAACTACTTTTAGATTTTGGATCTAAATATCGCAAGCAGGACTGAAGCTCTCTTAGCAAACTATAATATTGCAGATTAACATAATACAACAAACAAAGTATTATCATAAAAAAGATTAACATGTAATTTAGGAGAGGTTGAATAAGCAGTGCTTGGGTCATAATTAGGAACATGAATTAAATTGTGTTCTTCTTGCAAGAAGCGCCTGAAGCTGACTGGCGATTAAACGAGGATCTTCATCTTTTCCAATATAGGCATCTACCCCAAGTTCAAATAGTTTAATTTTTTCCTCGACACACTTCTCTGAAGTTAAGAGTACAAATGGCACCATTGATAACTTATCATTCTGGCGAATAGTTTGTAGAACTTGGGAGCCAGATATGTCAGGCATGTGCAAATCGCAAATAATTAAATCTAATGGTTTTTTCACCCGTTTTAAATATCGAATTGCTTCACTTGGCAAAACAAAGTCTCTAAAACAAAAATCGCTTTTTTCTAAATATTTTTTTAATACTGAAGTGAAGACAGTGCTGTCATCTATTAAGATAATATTTTTTGGTCGTATTTTTTGGTTGATACCTTTATCTTGCTCAGGAACAATCATTATTTCTGTTTTATTCCTTTGCTCAACTAAAATAGTCTCCGATCTGGGTTGATAAGAATAAAAAAGATCTACTTGCCCTACTGGATCAAGGAAATAACTGATCGTTACTGGTTCCTTAGCTACGATCGCTAAGAGTCTTTTCCAATAATAATGAATAATATTTTCATCAATTTTAAGCTCAGCTTCAGTTAAATAATGTTTAATTTGTTCAATTTGAATAGTCAGAAAACTATTTTCCCCTTGCTCAAAACTCTCGGCGATTTTTAGCATCAGTGCTTCAAATCCATTCTGCAAAATTCGCTCTGATTTTTCCTGATCCAAAAGATAGTTTGCATATCTATCCCAAGAATTGCCAATCTCTGACCAAAGACCTAGGTAGATTGGAAAACCTTTAGTTACACTAAGACTCTGCTGAATAACAAATGGATCCACCGCCCATAGAGCCTTAATTTGTTTATCTTTTAATAATGGAAAAGCACCAAGCTTTTCTAATCTAGATAGTGGAAGTTCTTTCATTATACTTTCTGAAAATTCCAACTCCGGATGCATGAGTAGCGGGAATCTAACTTCATTTGATAGTCGCTTAAGAAATTGTTGCGGCTGCTGTCTAGTTATTTCAATTGCTCGATCAACCAGAGCTCGCGGATCACAGCAAGAGCTAGCTAATTCTTTTAAATCATTTTTTTTTAACATTAACGGAAGAACATCAGTGGTGCTTTTTGTTATTAATTCTCTAAAAAAGAAATTCAAAAATTTATTCACTTGGAAATCTTTATTATTTTTTCAAAGTAAAGCTTCGACGTAAGACCTAAAGCTTCTAAGATTTTAATCAATCCTTTGTCTGGTTGTACTAATAATCGAACGATCATAAACTTTGTTTCCATTACATTATTCTGACCGGTATTTAGATATTTATTTTGTTGATAGCCCAACTCATTAAATATATGGTTGGTATTTACAATCTGACTAACAATCAAACTTTCAATGCTATTTGCGGGAGAATCGGCTAAATCACTTATCTGGCCAACAATTAGTTCTTGATTAGAACGAACACTACCTTGATACCCAACTAAATTTAATCCGATTGTATGCTGACCTCTGATTGTTTTCGCCAGAGGGCTTGTAATGTTTTTTATAAACCTTGATAGACATTCTGAGGATGTTAATGTCTGATAATCAGCTTGAAAATCTATCAGATTGCTTTCAATTCGACTGTCTATTTCATGAAATAGATTAAGTTTATGAACTGTTCCAATTATCCCTCCAACCAGAACAACAAGAAATGAGATTCCTAAAACTAACTCAAATAGCGCAAGTCCTTTATCGTAATAAGACATAACTTTGCTGATCGTTAATCAAACTATTTACATAACTACTTAATTCCTTCTCGTCTCCCGTCAATATAAATTTTACCGCGAGGCTGTTGGCAAACTCACTAGCAAGATTTTCTAATTGTTCCTGCCACTTTTTATGATCAAGACTGTGTTGATTGCTTATTAATAAATAATAAAAGCTAACCTTTTTTTCATCAAAAAAACTAGCAAATCGACCAAGCATTTGCGCTAATTTAGTTTGAAAACTATTTTCCTTAAATCCCCGAGGGGCATGATTCGCCAGAATAATAATTTTCAGATTTTTCTCTACAAAAGAATTATTAACTAAGCTCGCCAAAACTGCTTCTAAATGATTATTCAGATCAAATGATTCTAAAGGCATCTGCGACAATCCCCAAATTCTTTCTTGTAATGATAACAGCTGAAGATATTCAGGTTTTATTTCCCCATTACTTAAGTCAATTCGCTGATCAAAAGCGTTGCTCTCAGCTGGGAATTGATAAGGTATAAAAAAAGTCTCATTCCAGGCTGCTGCTAAACAGTAATCAGCAACTCCAAGGTGATTAATTTCTATACCTTGATTTAGTTGTATCGGGACTTTACTCTTGTCATCTTGCGTCCAAGCAGTTAGGTGCCCCTGTTGCTGAACATAAAAGTAATCTACCAACTCCAGGGCAACAAGTTTTATTAAGTTTATTTCTTGGTTAAAACATTTACTGGTAAGCTCGTTGGGATTTACCGCATATCTATCCCATTGATAATTGTCAAAATTATCATCTATAAATTGGGCAGTAGGCCAGTATTCGTCATTTATTAATGGAACCTGACTACTAGTATCAATAATTAAATGGATCTTCTGCCTACTAGGCTCTGCAGAGCTAAATACTTTTAGCGGAATTTTTAGGTTACTAAAATAATCTGAGAATTTTAATTGATAATCAGATTCATAACTAAGACTAACCTGATTCGAATTGATGCGCGTGATTCTTTGACTAGCTTTAATATTTTTTGATTCTAAATATTGGTCGACGACATCTTTAGCCTGGACTACATTTGGTAAACTTTTTACTGCTAAAATAGATGCTTGATCCAAATGAGACTGTACAATTTGTTGCTGATAATAAAACTGTGAGAGCCCAATTGTTACCAAAGAAACAAGTATAATAATTGGTGTTACGAGAGTCACTAATACTAGACTAAAGCTTCCTCGTTCTGAATTCATAGTTTGCCACCTGTAGTTAGCTTTAAAACTTCTAATATGGGTGGTGTAACAAAGAGAATGATCAATCCAGCAAATAATAGTAATAGTGGAAAGGTTGCTTTAACTGGAAGCTTAGCGATTCGTTCATCTACAAGTTCCTGATATTGTATTTGGGTTGCATCTGAGAGTTCTCTTAGGGGTATAATCAGTTCACCTCCTTGTTCATAAGCTAAGGCTAGGTGAATTAATACGTGCTTAACAGAGATTACGGGACAGTTTTTACTGATTTCACGCAAACTTTCAGTAAAGGTAAAACCTTGCTCCGTATAATCAATGGCTCTTCCAAAGATTTTAATTAAAGGGCAATTCGATGATTTTCTAGAACTTTCGTTACTTACAATTAACTTTAATCCAGAAACAACGTCATGCCCTGATTCAATCGTCATCACCAAGCGTTCCAATAATAACGGAAGACTTTGTTGGAAACTTAAGTTTATTCTCTCTTGCTGAATAGCGTTATAATATTTTCTGCCTAGAAGAATTATCGCGCTGCAAAAAAGCACCCCTAAAGCTATAAATTTATTCTGGAGCGAGATACTGAGAATTAATGCCATGCCAATAAAAACTACTCCAGTCCCTATCTTAAGATATAAAAAGTTATTTTTGATTAGTTTATTGGTTTCAGGGGTTTGAAATTTAAAATCTTCTATTAAAGTTTGATAAACCTCTTGCGAATTCCTTCTATGTTGTAAAATGAAAAGGAATGAGGAAATTAACGACAACACCAATAATATTAAGATCAAATAAATTGCCAACATCTTAAGTCCTCCATGATTCAGAACTACCGATCCTAAGCATTCCTACCATGCCGCTAATTACAAAAGTAGCTGCTAAAAATAATAATTTCATTCCAATTGGGTCTTGCCAGGCATTCAATAGTGTTTGATAAGCAGTAGTTGTTTGGATTATAAATATAACTCCAACCGCTATCACAATCCCAACACCTGATAGTTTTTGCATAGCAATTGCCGCCTTAGTTTTTCGTCGAAAAGATTGCCGTGTTCTAACTACTCTTGCAATCCGATGTAGGCAATGTGAGAGCGACGCGCCTTGCTGCCTAGATAAAAGAAATGCATCTTTAAATAAGGCTAAGTCGGGAATTTTTAGCTCCGAGCCAAAGTCTAACACTGCCTCACTTTCACTAACCCCCGTACTGAGCTGTTGATGAACTTTTTCAATTTCCTTAAAAATTGGAGTATTCCTTTCAAATAAGTCTTTACTTTGAATCATTGCTGTCAGTGGATCTAGTCCACATTTAATACTGGAGGATAATGAAATTAAGAATATTGGATAATCTCTTTCGAACAGAGAATCGTTAGAGCGTCTTGCAAAATATTTAATTTGCTTTTTAAATAAATAATAAATTACTGGCAAAGATAAAATTATAAACTGCTGAAGAACTAATGCCAGTATGATGCTAGCTACGACGAGACTTATTAAGCTGAAATCATTAACCCGATTAATCTTAGCTATTTTGCTGAAAGATATCGTCGATTGTGCATTTAATAGAACGCGGCATCGATGCTCTGCTGCAAGATTTGAAAATCTCATCAATTACCCCCCGTTAAATTATATCCTGATCCAAGGCTGATTTCTTGCGGAAGATTTATTAAGTTATAAGTTGGTAGAATTTCGCTAATTTGTTCTTGATACTTACTAATTCGATTTTGAACCTTCCAAACTGCTCGACTTGCAATGTTTTGATACTTGAAAATTGTGGTTTGACGAATAGCTTGATCCGCATGACCACAGATTTCACGAACCTCAACAATTCTGCGCTTTCCGCTAAACTTACAAACGCTCAAATAAACAATAGCTTGAATAGAATTAGCTAATTGCTTGGCAATTACTTCTTTAGTTGCTCCCCTTTGAACTCGACCTAAAAATAATTCTAAACGTGCTAAAGCATCTCCTGCACTTTTTGCGTGGACCGTTGATAAACCTGGATGACCTGAGGCACAGACATCCACAAAAGCTTCAGCAGATTCGGCATCTCGAATTTCGCCAAAAACAATTCGATTCATGGCCATTCGCATTCCTGCACGGATGCATTCTGAAGGAGTAATTCGACCTTCTCCTTCAGCATTAATTGTTCGCGTTCTGATATACCTAGCATGGGGGTGAGCTAATTGAATTTCGGGGGTATCTTCAATAACTAAAATTGATTCTTCACTAGGAATACTTGCAGCTAAAGCCCGAGCCAAAGTAGTTTTACCACTTCCGACTTCTCCAGCAACCATTATTGTCTGCCCAGAACGAATCATCAACTTTAGGTAATCAAAGACTTCGATTGGAGCTAAAGACATATCGATTAAATCTTCCACCAGAATTTGAGCATGGCGATTGATTCGAATTGTTAAATAGGGGCCATGTTCGGCAAGACTAGAATGGACAGCATGTATTCTAACCCAAGATGAAAACATGGCATCGACGATTGGTAATTTATGAGAATAGCTTGTGCCACATTTATTAAGAATTTTTTCCACAAAGGCATGATAGCTTTCTGGACTAGGGAAACTTAAATTTGTTTTGTAATTCTTCCTACCTTTTTGTATCTCAATTTTATCATAAGATGAAATGATCAGATCATTAATCTCTGAATCTTCAATCAACTCTTGCAGAATCCCAAAGGGGCGGTTATTATTCTCTAAATAGGCTAATAATTGATCCTGTTCAAAACTGCTTAAACTAAGGCCATTTTGCATTGCGGCAGATTCAATAAATACCTTTAGTTCTTTAAATCCAAGTGATTCAGAATTTGACGCAATGGAGATATCTCTTTGAACACTTTGTAAGACTTGAATCAAAGCGGGAGCAAAAATTTTATTTGCTAGTCTGGCCTGTTCTACACCATGCTCAAATTTCATTAGGATCCTCCAACAAAAAATCCCTTTGGTCGCTCTGGAGTTTTCAACCACTTTCCATTAACAAAGACGTATTTATCTTGATCGTCAGAGTCACCAACTTCCAAATAACCTTGAACGTCTGAAGCTTCAGAATCATCACCTTTTATTTGCATTAAATTTGCAGCCGTAAGTACTGGATCCTGCCAACTATCTTGATCACTAAAACTTCGTAGTGCAAAAGCAATCTTACCACGAGGAATAGCAGTGTTAATTTTAAGACATTGTTCCTGCGTAACTAGCAAAGTGACAGTACTTGGAACGTTTGGAGCGACTTGCCCTTCTACGGGAGCAACAGATCTTTCCGAAGAAAGAATTTTTACATGTTCTGCGATAACAATAGTCTGTGTTTTATCTACCAATAGAACATCGACAACGGAACCAGAACCAGCCCAACCTTCGACTGCGCTTGTCGCATCCACCTTGATTGTCATTGCACGCATTCCTGCTGGAATACTTTCAATAACTGGATTCAAACTATTTCCAGCCGTCGTAAAGTTTTCTTTAAAAAGTGGCATCTTCGCGGGAAGACTAACAAGCGTTTCTAATCCTTGAAGTTCAACCGAATTTAAAACCGCCATCCTTGGAAGTTGATGTTTAGGATATTTAATTTTTTCTAAGATAATTTTTTGAAAAGGGGTTCCCGCAGCAACCATTTGAGCGGGAACTGGGACTTCAATTGTGTCATACTCAGCGACATATATCGGAGTAATAACTTCTGGGCGAAACAGCTGCTTTTGGTAAAGAATAAAAGTTGCAAAGATCGCTAGCAATGGGAACAACATTCCCAATATTAGCAAAAGATTACTTTTATTTTTTCTGGGTATTTGACTTATTCTTTGCATGACTATTCTACTGGATTTAATTGATCATCAATAATTACTGCTTGCCCCTGAGCCCATGTCCCAATACTATTTAACATTCCACCTACCCCGCTTCCTAAATTACCCATCGCTATCCATAGAACTGTTGCTACAATTGCAGCTCCGGCACTATATTCTAACAATGCATAACCTTTCGTGTCTTTTAATTTTAATTTCATTTTTCTCTCCAATAAATTTTCCTAGTTTATTTCTAAGAATTAAAATTTTTAATGCCCACACTAGGAGAGTCATCTAGTAAGGACTCATCCCATGGCGTATCAGTAATTCGTGGCAATTCAATAAGGCCCCGCTCAACGAGTAGTACTTTTTTCCCTACAATCTGTTTTTGACAAGAATTAATAATATTCTTGAAGTAATTCCATACTAATGGAAAGACTAAAGGAGCTCGACTAAATAGTCTGATCGGTTCAGCTTGATACATTAATAATTCAACACAGTTCTTTAGCGCTTGCTGATTATGACTGCCACTTAATCCATAAAATGTTTTACCAGAGGCCGGCCAACAATAGCCGCTTGAACTCCAAGAAATATTTTTTTGAATCCAACAGTCAGCTTCTAACATAATCTGAGAGCTGATTTGTTGCCGAACTGACTTAGAACTAAGTCCTTTTGAATTTAGTCGATTCTCTAGTAATAGCACTCGCTGTTTTTTTGTTAATTTTGTACAAATTTGTTTCAGTTTAATTATGGAAGAGAAGCAACTAGCTGGGTCATTGGTAACGATTAAAATTAGATCACGACAAAGTCGATACCAGACATTTAAATCATTTACTCTTTGGGAAGAAGCGTCGATCAGGATATAATCAAACTCCTGACTTGCAAAGCTTATCAACTGCGTTAATATCTTCTGATTCTGATAATCTTCAAAGTTTGCGGGAGTCAATACTGACACTGCGATGTTCTGGTTAATACTTGTTATGCAATCAGCAAAACTTTCTTTTGTCAGCAATTTATCACCTCTTAAGACTTCACTTAAGTTTTCATTAAAATATGGCCTCGCTTGTAAGTAACGACTGAGATCCTGACTATCACAATCTAAGTCGATTAAGAGTATTCTTTGATTAGTTAAGGCCAAAGCTTCCCCAATAGCACCACAGATTGTAGTGGCACCTTGTCCACCTTTAGCACTTTCAATTAAAATTATTTTTCCAATAGATCCACTATCAATTTTTTGCGATTGTACAATCAATTTTATAACAAGCTCGAGCGATCTGATTTCCGGGGATATTAAATCATCCACTCCATTTCTTATTAGGTTTTCCAGTTGAGGCAATGATGTTATTTTACTTGCGCCAACTACCACAATAATTGCTGCCTTTGGATTTTTATCCTTAAGGCAGTGTAACAATCCAGGCTGTTGTGTGATTAACTCCTCCCCTATCAGATATAAGTTTGCTGGCTGATGGTAATTTATCTCCTCGGGAGCTAAGGTATTTAAACTAACATTTGGAATCATCAAGCTCTCCCGAGAATTTACAAGTTCAACATCTTGCAAACTTGTCGAGACCTTTTGGTGCCAAAAGTGTCTTTCTGTGGCGGAAGAATCAATAATTATGACATTTAGCATAAGCAATTTTCTCGGTTCTATTAAAACCAATTAGGGCCTTAGTGTACTGCTTGGCAAACTGCATTTTAAGTTTACGCTGGTTTTAGTATATTTAGTTTCTCAAGTAATTAACCTTTCTACCCCCATGGGGTCGCTTCAAGCACAATGTGCTTAAGATGCTAGGCGGCTAAATTATAATGATAATAATATCGCCTAGTATATATGCCTAACCTACGATTTTATTTTGGATAAGTTTCCTAATTGTAAATTTTTTCATATAGTAATTAAGCATTACGCAAAGTTCTAAAGAATATAATTCGTTTAAAAAATTCTACATGTTAAAGAAACTATTTATTTCCCCCGAAGCTAGCCTCTACCAATCTCTAGAGCACTCTAAAGATTTTCTGAATACTTACATTTTCTCAACTCCCGAGAGTCAGGCGATTTGCAATAATCCCTTAGTTTTTGGAATGGAATATACTGACAAGTTAAAGAAAGCTTGCGCCAAGACTTTTAAAACGCTTACTGATTTAAAATTAGCTAATTACCAAGAAGGTCAAACTGTAGTTTTAAATATACTTCGTGGTGGATTAAATTTTGGTTTGCGCGATGCGCTCCATGAGTCCTTAGGCTTTAATAAACATTCCTCTATTTTTATCAGTGCCCAAAGACAACAAGCTAAAGACAACAGTTGGATTATTACCGAAGATAGTTACAAGAAAATTGATTTACACCCTATTAACCAATTAGTTTTTGGTGATGTGGTAGCAACGGGAACTAGTCTTTACCATGGGCTCGATGTAGTTTTTAATTATGCTGCCAGCAAACAACATCAAATCTCCGAAGTTACTTTCTTTACAATTGGTGGACCAAGAACAATTGAGATCTGCGAAGATCTTTTCCAGAAATATCACCTCACTTTAAAAATTAAGAAAATTAATATTATTTTCTTGGAAGGAATTTTTGCAGTAGCGGATAAAGATACTCCATACCAAATTAAATTTGATGGGACAGATTTAATTCGCCTGGGGGCAACAATGGCTCCAGAGTTCATTGAGTCTCAAAAAGAAAATCCTTTATACCCACTGGAGCGGTGCACTATTTATGATGCTGGTAGCCGTGCTTACAATATTACTGAATACTTAGAAGATGTAATTGAATATTGGGAACAAGTTGAAAAGATTTCCGAAAAAACCTCCTTATTACAATATGTTCAAGAAAGAATTGACCGACAGCTTTTCGGGACTAACATTGACTTGAAGTCAATTTGTCGTGATCATTTGAAGAAATTAAAGAAACAGCTTTAAGCAAAAGATTTCTTAAGCCGCTAACTCTATGTGACCGGCAGCGACGGCTTCTTCTCTAGACTGAAAGATTTGTATAAAACCTCGCTCGGAACGTTTTGTACAGCCAAAGTTTTCTGATTGTTCACAAATTGCCTTGAAGGCTTTCATAAAACGTTTATGAGGATCGATTACCACTAACTGAGTATCTTTTAATTTACCAGTTTGTATCCAACATAAGTACTGAAAAGTACGATGCAATGCTTTAATTCCACCGTTGGCGACAAAAATCTTATTACACTGTCCTGCGGCTATATCTAAAGCCATTGCTCGGATCCTCGCCGGAATATCAATGTCAAAACTAACATTATCTGAATCTGCATTAATATTAGGAACGCTGACCGTGATCCCGATTCCGCCAGTTTCAGTATCTCCAATTTTTTGAACGACGGAGACGCCATTCTGAAGCAAGATCGATTTCATTTCTGTAAAGTGTGTTTGATTCTGACTGCCCATTAGTAAAACTGGGTGATCAACTTTTAATTCGGCCATCTTGGAGCCGATGTTCAAACTATCAACCAAGAATTTAGCAAATCCCGTAATCATTTTAGGGGTCATCAAATCCGCATGCGGACAACTGCCAAGAACTTTCGCCATTTCATCTTTTGCGATTGCTAATAATTCTGAAATCACCTCACGCCTCTCCGGAGCTAGTTTCTCAAACTCATGCTGCGGGAATGAAAATAGCTCTGCGGTGCTGCCGTCTGGTAGCACTTTACGCTTAACCAAAAAATCACGATCCAGATCGTCATCTAAATTCTGCCATCGTTTTGGCCAAACAATTTTACCATCTACGGAATGATTACGGACATAGTAATCCTTGATTTTATCTGCTGCCTGCTTCGTATCGTCAACAATTGAAATTCTGGAAGCCAAATCTTTAGTAATAAATCCTGTTTCTTTTAAAGCTCTAATGATCGGTGACCAGAAGCGCTTGCCTACAAAACAAACTGGTTGATCGATATTACCCCCAGAGATCAAACTGAGTACTTCAAGAAATTCTTCCATAGTTCCGAATCCCCCCGGCATGACGATTAAGCCATTACTTTCGTGTACAAGGCCCCACTTACGCATTGTAAATTTGTCATGCTCAGAGCGCCGATCCAAACTTGAATCCCCTTTTACTAGCTCGTGATGTCCGGGGCCATGGCCAGGAATATACGGATTGCCTGGCTCACCCGGAATATTAATTGCCACGGCAATTACATTGGCATCAAGCTTCTGATTTGGATTGGCACCTCGGCAAGAACCTTCCATTGAACCAGGTCCACCACCACTCATCACCATAAATCCTGCCTCATCCAAAGATGCTCCCATTTGCATAGATTTTTGATAGCCCCAGTGCATATTAAGCTTTGTTCGTAACTGCGAAATGGATTCAGGAGTTTGTCGAACGATGCGTCGAAGTTGTGGATTACGATCGTTGTATATTTTAGTTAAGATATCTTCGATCTCTTCGGTAAGTGGTATTGATAATTTTCCCGGCTTAGCAAGACATTTTGAAATATCCTTCTGCAAGATATGCAATTCAGCTAAATCTATTTTTAAATTAGTTAGATGAATTTTATAATTGTCTTCATCGCAAATACCCTTGAATATTGTCTCAATCTGCAACAAAGCTTTCAAATCAAAGAGTTTATTACTAGGAGATTTTCCACTATTTTGTGCAAGAGTTATGCGTTGAGTTAGATTTGCCAAAGATTCTGGGGTTTGATTAATAAGCTCTAGTAACTTGGGATCATTTAGTGCGCTAATTTCTGTCAAAATTTCGCTAAGCGATTCAAGCTTTTCAACGGCGAGATTCTGCGGTCGGTAATTTATTTCCTTAAGTTGCTTCAAGATGGAAACAATTTTCTTGGGGCGCACTCCATGAACAGCAATGCGAGCTCCTCCTTCAGCTTCCTGCTCTACAAGCAAAGAGAGAATATCCTCAACTTGCACTAGACCTTTATAATCAAACTCCATTGAACGAGAGGATCCGAAGACGGCAACACAACCCTGCTCCCCACTTTTGAGGTGCGGCGAAGCCATCGAAGAAAAGTTTAAATATTCTCCACAATCACGAACTGCCTTGCGAACGAAGTCAGCATCGAGAAGATCGACACCTCCAAGTCTTTTAAATATATCTTCTATTACTAAGTCTGAATATTTTTGAGTAGCAGCCGAGACTTCTCTGCTAGGTCGTTCATAAACTTCTGTTGGCTCATGTGAAGAAATATGAGCATGATGTGCGAAATGATTCATTTACAGCCTTAAATCTAGTTTTCAATTAGAATAGTCGCAGATCTATAACTTTAGTCAAACAGTCCCGCTTTCGTCATAATTGCTAAGCTTTTGGAATCAATCAGTTTATTTTGAATGACTAAGTCTTTTATTTCTGATTTACTTAAAATAATTTTTTCAATTACTTCTCCGTCGTCGAGTTCCAACTGACTGGGAATGAGATCCTCAGCCAAGTAACAGTGAATAATCTCATTACAAAACCCCGGTGTTGGGTAAATATGTCCCAGACTTTTTAAGGTATTCGCTTTGTATCCAATTTCTTCTTGTAACTCCCTTTGAGCACATTCAACCAAATCTTCCCCGGGTTCAATTGTTCCTGCGGGAAACTCATAAATCTCCTGTTGAATTGCATGTCGGTACTGCTTAATCATTACATAGGTATCACTAGTTAATTTAGGAATTATCAAAACAGCACCCGGATGCTCAATTAAATCACGACGATGAATAGATCCATCGGGGTGTTCAAAGAATTGTTTCTTTACTGGAAAACGAAACTCTTCAGTAATGATCTCTGTTTTAATAAGTTTGATTTTCATTGTAGTTATGTATGATTAACAGTATAATATAGTCGATTCAAAAACTTTCCTATATCGTGAACTCGAGGAAATTTAATTCTTTAAGGAGCAAAATTAAATGTTAAAAGCTAAAATCATTACTAGTCTTAATAAACAATTAAATCGCGAATTACAATCTGCTTATAAATACTTAGGGATGGCGGTATATTGTGACAATAATAAATTACCTGGCTGTGCTACGTGGTTAAAACTACAGTCTTCAGAGGAACATAATCACGGAATGAAAATTTATCATTACCTGACGGAACTTGGTGAGCAGGTGGAGATTTCAGCGATTGATACTCCAAAGCAAAATTTTAAAAATATCAAAGAAGTCTTTGAAGCGGCTATGCAGGCCGAACAAGATATCACTAAAAATCTAGTCGATCTGTCTAATCTATCCTTATCTGAAAAAGATCAATTAACCTACAACTTCTTGCAATGGTTCTTGCAGGAGCAGGTTGAGGAATTAGCCAGTACTCGAGCAGTGATCGATGATATCGATAAATTGGGAACCTCCGGGGTTGGACTTTTCATGTTAGATGAGAAATTAATGGCTCGTACTGTCCAGAAATAACTGCCCTACTCTACATGGATTCTAGGCAAAAAGAATCCTCATAATTGTTTAATCTTCTTATTACTGATTCAAGTTTTAGTGAAGGTTAAATAATTCTCTCCTTTTGAAACACCGAAAATCTTGATCAATAGAAACTATGTTTTTTGCTCTCCAAAAGGGTAGAATCCTTTCGAGATCCGCCAAAGGCAAGATGATTACTTTGGTTTTGCAAAAGCAGGTAGCCCTTGCTATATTAAGCGGGTGCATAAACTGACCAAAAACCACTATATTTCCGTTACCTTAATCCTTATTTTTAGCTTGTTAATCAGGCTACCTTTTGTGGGGAGTGGATTACCATATTTTTATGACGAAGACGAAGCACACCACTTTAATCGTCAAGTTCAGATGCTCCAAACTGGAGAATTAAATCCGAAGTATTTCTTAAAACCAAGCCTAAATTTCTATCTTCGCTTACCAGCAATCTCTGCTGGATTTTTATGGTCTGTAAAAAAAGAACAAGCAAGATCTATTAAGGATATTAGAACAAAAGATACTTACGGAATTTCTGGCTATAATTTTACTAGCTCGCATCCGGCAACGCTAAAAGCTAATCGCTTATTTTCGATTGGGATCGGCTTGTTAATTATTGTTGCCGTTTATTACTTGACCTTGCTTTTAACTCGTAGTCCGATACTTTCAGTTCTAAGCTCACTACTAACATCACTGGCACCTCTTTCACTAGAATACTCAGCAAGTATTGGGGTAAATCAACCGACAGCATTGTTTTGCCTCTTAACTATATTGGCGGCAACCTTATACTATCGCAATCCACGAATCAGAACGATTTGTTTGTCGGCAATCTTTGCCGGCCTAGCAATCTCGACTAAATATAATGCCCTACCAATTATTCTAGTACCACTAGTAAGTTGCATCCTGGTCAAACCAAGTCTTTGGAAGATTTTCATAGCAACAATTGCCCCTTGGATCGCTTTTATCGCAGCGTCGCCGTATATCCTGAAAGAACTACCCCTGTTTCTTGATCATCTGGCCTTTGAAGTTTGGCATTATGGAGTTGCTGGACACATCAATCATCAGGCGGAACCGGGATTATCACAGTTACTTTATTATCTTAGCCGCCTTAGTATCTACGATCTGGGTATTATTCCTCTAACCATTGCCTTTGTCGGAATAGCCTATGGCCTCCAGAAAAAAAATCACGATCTTATTCCATTAGTGGTATTTCTATTTGGATACTTAGCTTTAATGATCTCTCAAAAAGCAAACTTCAATCGCAACTTACTATTAATCTTGCCATTAATTCCAGTCCTCACAGTAATAGGTTTGCAGTATTTATTTCTATCCTTAAAAGCAAAAGCTACGCGTGTTTGCTTAATCGTCTTAGTCTTAATACAACCCTTAGTGCTCAGCATCTATCAGATTCAAAAATCAAAAACTGTTGACAGTCGTACTGAGGCCTTTAACTATCTGCATTCTACAGGTAATCCGAACTCGCGTTTGGCTGTTGATGGAAATTTATGGCTACCGAAATTTACCAAGCAAGAACAAGGAAAGGAAATCCTAACCAGACCTGGAACTAATCGTGTTAACTTAAAGAAAGAGAAGTTAATTGAGCTTTTTCTTCAGGGCTATCAAGAAGTTCTAGTTCCTGGCTATTTACAATTAAGCAATGTAGAGAAAAACATCGTTAGCACTAAAATGTTCTTTCCTGGAGATTTAGAAAAAAAACGAGTAGTTAATAATCCTGAAATCCAACTTTTAACATTCAATCAGAATGAAATCTTTAGAAACCTAGATCAATTAGATATTGCTGCCTTGGAATTTCAATTTAAAGATAATCTTTGTTATTTAGAGGCCGATAAATTCAATGAGTTTTGGTTAGATCAAAAGATTTACTACTTAGACTTACATCTTTGTTTAAGTGCGGAACAGAACAGAGTAAAACTTAGCTTTAAATACTTCTCACCTTGGATACCACAAAAACTTAGCTTAGTAATTCCAGAAGAATTTAAAGTTAACTTTCCTATTACCCAGCAAGAAGATTATTTGGAAATCGAATTAGGGAAAAAAGAATTAAATTTAGGCAAACTTTATTTGGTGATAGATCAGATAAATTCACCACAAGAATTAGGACTATCGTCCGATAATCGTAATTTGGGAATTAAAATTCTTGCCAAGAATTAGTCGTCGCATTAAAAACATCTTTAAGTTTTTGATTTTCAAAAACTTCTACTGGATTAACAGGCAACTGATTTAAGGCAACATACTTTAGCTCTTGAAGTTTTGTTTGACCTGAACTAATTAAGCCTCTTGGAATTTCCATTTTAATCGGACTCTCGGCAACATGAGCTAACATCCGATCAACCTTTTCACCCATTTCTCCGAAATTAAGAACTCCATCTGTTAAGATCGCTTGGTGTGTTGGAATTTGATAAGTTTGCATTTGTTCGAGAGCAAACTGTTTAACACCTGGCAGAAAAACATCCGCTTCTGCAAGCATCCAATGAAAAACTTGAACCGTCAGCACGATTTTGAATATGAATTTAAAGAGTGTAAACATATCTTCCTTGAAAAATGTTACCAAACAACAGCTGAACATAGTATCGACTCCTTTAAGTGAATTCTTTAGGCTTATATATAGTACAGAATGGTCATTTAAGATAGATAATATCCTTAACAATATCAATTAGTTAAGATTTTTTATTTATTTTAGAAGCAGTTTTAAGAGGATGTTTGATAGTTAAAAATACTACCTTTGTGGATATAAACTATGACTAACCAAGACTTAAAAGTAACTTTAAAAGATCATAAACAGACCGAAATCAAAGAGTGTGATGGGCTTGGTGGCAATAATTTTGCAGCCAGAAAAGCTTTTAATCAAGCGCCTGATGCACAAAGACCTTCTGATTTTAACATAGCGGTTTTTAGGATTGCAACAAAAGGACCAACAGAGGTACCATCACACACACACTTGATCCATGATTTTACCCCCTATGTGAAACTTGCAGCATAAAATTTAATCTAAACTCCAATGAGTGCTTTAAACTTCCCCGAACTTTTTGAATTAGAAATCGATGGTTGGAGGAGAGGAATCGAAGCAAATCACAAATTAATTAACTCACAAGAGCTACATAACGTGATCAAGGAGATTTCTAGCGTTTTTGAAATTGCGATACAACAAAACTACAGATTTAACTTAGTCGATATAGCTTTTAATTATTCGAAAGCCTGTAAGGGTAAAGTAAATCCCAAGGAAATTGCTTTTTATATTCTCAGTTCTCTTCCCCATCCTGATACATTTGATCAAGACGGCAAGCAAACCTTGTCGGAAATCGTTAATCATGTTGATCAAGAATTTGGTGGCGCTAAAGATCGTTTAACTAAAAAATGGTCTCAAAAGAGCCTTTAGTTTTTAGATTGAGATCTTTTACTCTGAAAAAATCTCTTTAAAATATCTTCCGACTTACCAGCATAAATATTAGTAATTAATTCAATTTCGGGTCCTAACCGAGTGTCCTTACTTAAATCGAACAATGAACCACAAGCACCACGAACTGGATCCATTAATCCAATAATTAGATTAGGAATTCGAGCTAATTTAATTGCGCCTAAACACATTGTGCAGGGTTCTAAGGTGACAGCTAAAATGCATTGATTCAAGCGCCAATCTCCTAAAACTTCGGCGGCCATTTTAATTGCTAAGATTTCGGCATGAGCCGAGCTATCCTTTTGTATTTCTACTAAATTGTGAGCGCGCGCGATAATCCGATCTTGATAATAGACAACAGCACCTACTGGCACTTCCTCCACAAGGGCCGCCTTCCTGGCTTCGATCAAGGCAGCTTCCATTAATTCCTGACTGAGAGATTCCGTAATTCGCAACTTAGACATAAGTCAGAGAATCGCATAATTTATCAAAATATTGTAGTACTATAAGAACTAACCAAGTAATTTCCTAACTAGAAACATGAATTCATCTCACCATCAAATTATTATCGTTGGAGCAGGCATTGCCGGGCTTTGGAGCTTTAATGTTCTAAAAACTAAGGGGTACGATGTAATTCTTCTAGAAAAAAATGCTATTGGTGGACTTCAAAGCCTAGCCTCCCAAGGAATGATTCACGGTGGACAACGTTACGCCTTGCAAGGCGCACTAAGTAGCCATTCAGAATCTATTTCTGCTATGCCCGGAATTTGGGATCAAGCACTAAAAGGTGAAATTACTCCCGATTTAAGTTCAGCCAAAATTTTAAGTTCTAAACAATACATGTGGTCACCCGGCGGATTAACCGCAAACGTAACTTCTTTTTTTGCTTCTAAAGCAATGAACTCCCGAGTTGATAGTTTACCAAAAGAGCATTGGCCAGAAATTTTCCAAGCACATAAAAAATTTAAAGGTAAGATCTATCAGTTAGATGAAGTAGTTTTGGATATTCAAAGTGTTGCTGAAGCTCTTAGTAGAAACTACTTAGAACAGATCCTCAAGATTGATCATTTAGAATTAAATGTAAAAAACGAAAAATTAGAATCACTAGTTATTACACAAGGCGTGCAGACGTTAGAACTCACTGCCGATCAGTTTATTTTTACAGCTGGCCTGGGTAACGAAGAAATAGCTGCTAAGCTTTGGCCTAACAAAAAAACAACTCAAAGACGTCCATTAAAGCAAATTCTGGTTGATGATATTGAATATCCACTATACGCCCACTGCATTACTATTGATCCAAGGCCCAGAGTCACTGTGTCAGCGCACCCTAAAGCAAATGGAAAATTCACTTGGTATTTAGGTGGTCTAGTTGCAGTAAAACATATTGAAGACAGTGATGAAGTCGCTATCGATTTTGCAAAACAAGAATTGAAAACTTTATTTCCATTTATTAATTGGGATAGCAAGAAATGGTCAACATTATTAATTGATCGGGCCGAGCCTTATACCAGTAATGGATTCCTCCCCGAAGGTCCGGCTATTATGGAAAAAAGTAACACCATGCTTGCCTGGCCAACCAAACTAACCTTTGCTCCTGCCATTACTCACAAACTATTAAGTGCCTTAGAAAAACAAAAACTTACAAGCAGTAACTCCTCTGAGAATTTAAAGTTAAACTCGCCACAGATTGGTAATTACCCTTGGGAGGACACGAAATGGCAATAGCAAAGCGTCAACTAGGCAATACTGGAATCGAAGTGTCGGTACTAAGCTGGGGCACAGTAAAGGTTGGTAGAAATTTCATGGTGAAAAACAAAACACCAGATGGTTTTCCTTTACCTGACGATGCTACAGTTTTAAAGTTAATCACCATCTGCTTAGAACATGGAATTAATTTAATCGATCTAGCTCCCGCTTATGGAATTGCCGAAGAAAGAATTGGCAAACTCCTTGTCGGAAAACGCACAGAGTTTATACTTTCTACAAAAGTTGGCGAAGAATTTGATGGTGAAAATTCTACTTATAATTTTTCTAAAGAACATTTAATCTTTAGCATTGAGCGCAGTCTTAAGCGCTTAAAGACTGACTACCTAGATACAGTATTACTACACTTGCCACGGAATGATTTAGAAACAATGCAAACAAGTGCTGCTTTAGAAACCTTAGCAGAACTTAAAAAGAAAGGCCTAATTAGATCTTATGGAGCATCCACTCACTCTGTTGCTGGTGGACTTTTCGCTTTAGAAAATTCGGATATAGCAATGATTCCATTCAATCCTGATTACCAAGAGCACCTATCCGTAATCGAGAATGCTGAGTTTTTAGGAAAATCTATCACTGTTAAAAAGGGGTTATTATCAGGACATTTAGATTCTAAGAGTCCCCAGACAAGCTTAAGAAAATGTTTTCAAGCAGCCCTTCAACATCAAGGAGTGAAAAGCCTTGTTGCTGGCACCATAAATCCCGAACATCTGCTACAGAATATTAAATTAGTCCAGGAGTTAGATTTTAATAATAGTAGTCATATTGTTTAAATATTTAGCTATTCTCATACTTTTTATTGCCAATGTTACCTTAGCAGAAAAGTTACCGAACGTACTTTTATTGATTTCTGAGGATCTAGGCTTTGATTTTAGAGTATTATAATATGTTAGCCGACCCCTACCAAATAACAAATGGCCTTACAGACCTTAAATACCAAAAGCGAATTAGCATCTTGCAAGCGGAGCTAAATAATCTAGTAATAGGTACTAGAGGAGCGCTCGATTATAGTCTTCCAGAAGTAACAAAAGTTAAAACTCTAAATCAATGAACCAGAATAAATTACCACCATTTACTGTAGCAAATTGCGTTGTTATGAAGTGGACCAATCCAATCTTCGCTAGAATGGGAATCTACAAAAAAGAATCAGAGTTTTACTATCAACAATTTATTCCTTTTGCCAAAAAAGAAAACATCAGCATTATACGCGCTGACTATCGCTGGTATGATACGAAAACAGGACTATTCACTAAGGCGTGGTATCTTGATCCACTGATGGGTTGGATTCGTGTCTCTGATATCAAAGCTGATATTATTCATGACTTATCAGTAAACAAACCAAAACTGATGCCCTTTAAAAAATTCTTCGCCAAGAAGAAAATGTTTGCCGCCAATCCTTTCGACTTGGAAATGTTACTAGTTGATAAGTACAAAAACTATTTGAAATTTAAAGCACTCTACCCAAAGACTATTTTAATCAATTCAAATGAGGAACTAAAAGCAAAAATAAATTTAATCAACTCAGAGAAAGTAGTAATTAAGCCCCGAGAAGGAAGCAGTGCTAAAAACGTTGAGATCCTTTTAAAGAAGGATGCCTTAAAATTAGATATTAAACCAAATTACTTACTTCAAGAATTTATCACTACTAAACACCCAGTTCAGGACTATCGTGTAGTCTATGCAAATGGAGAAGTGCTTCATTATTATACTCGGGTAGCCACTAACGGTAGCTTGTTCTCTAATTTTTCTCGTGGTGCAAAAATGATGATTCTTAAAAAATCAGAAGTTCCCCAGGCAGTACTGAAAGCTTGGATTCTCGTTGAGAAAGTAATCAATAAATATCCTTATAGCATGCTAACTGCTGATTTTATGTTAGATCCAAATGGTAGAGCCTATATGATTGAAATGAACTCTAAACCGGGGAAAGTACTTTATCGTCCGAATGGTGAGATGAAAGCATTTGAACAGATCATGAAAGCCACAATCAAAAATTATAAATTGGTTTATACTGAAAAACTTAAATATACTGCTAAGAAAAAAACGAAACTAGTAAACTAGTATCAACTCTAATCATTTATCTGGAAAAGCTTATGGATTTCAACCAAGAATTTATTGTTGCAAAAAATATTGCTCAGGTTGCAGGTAAACTTGCTGTTTCAATGCGTCCAAAGCTCAATCAAATTATTGAAAAAAATCCCAAGGACTTAGTAACAGAGGCTGATCTAGCTTGCGATATTTTAATTCGCGAAGAAATCCTAAAACACTTTCCAACTCATGGACTAGTAACTGAGGAAGGAGTCGACTTCAATACCTCCAGCCCTTATCAATGGCACGTTGATCCAATTGACGGTACTGCCAATTATGCTGCGGGGCTGCCACTTTGGGGAGTTTCTATCGCGATGGAATACGAAGGTGTGCTGCAACTAGGAGTTGTAGATTGCCCCATGATGAACCAGTTTTTTTCAGCATTAAAAGGCCATGGCGCATTTTGTAATGATCAAAAACTTGCGGTCAGCAAATACTCTGACTTAAAAACAGCAATGGTGATCAATAATGGATTAAACTTAGGCAAAACCCTAACTGCTCAAGATGAGTATAATAAAAATTGGTTTGCTATGGTTAAAAAACTAATGCCGGAAGTAGGGCGAACTAGAAACTTTGGTGCCGCTGTTTGTGAAGCTGCTACTGTCGCCTTAGGCAATGCCGTAGCTTACACCATCATGGGTTATAATGCCTATGACATTGCTGCCATGGTATTAATCGTAGAAGAAGCCGGTGGAAAATGTAGTAGCTTTGATGGAAGTCCATTTGTCTTAAGAAATTCTACCAAACCAGGCCTGATTAGTAATGGCCTAGTTCATGACCAACTACTAAGGGTAATTAATTCCTAATTGCTTGGCAATTCTTTTCCAATACCAAAAATAACTGCGATCTTTGCTAACAGTGACATCCGGAAGAATGTAACTATCGGTATCCTTTTTAATCTTCCATTCTTTAAATATCGGATGATCTTTTAAAAATACTTTTTGGTGAGTTAAGTCATCTTCTAACAGTTCCCCATAATAAACAGATAGATTTGGAATTCTGTTTATTAAACTTTGGATAAATTCTACTCTCTTTGGACTAATCGGATACTCATAAAAAAACTTTGGATCTAACCACAAGACTCTTAATCCGGAAGATTCAGACCTCCAATTAGCATCAAGAGTAAAAATTGAGTACAATAGAATCTCAGATGACTTAACAATTTGCTCCTTTTTTATTGTCGAAAGACTCATTAATGCAAGTTGACACTCGTCGATTAAACTTTCAGTCACAAATGGTTTCATCGGAACCGATAATTTCAAATTTGGAATTACCGAGTAATCACAATCAATAAATGTTCTCATCTGATTAGATTTGGAATATTTATTTAAGTTATCTTGATTAAACAAATATGGCTTACTGCTAAAGCTTCCGTAAACCCATTGCCAGGAAAGAAAATTACTGGCGGGGCAACCATCAAGTAAATGATAATACATCCAAGTAGCCGAGTCCTTCCAATTTCCCTGATAGATATGAGTGGTCAAACTAGCAATCCATAAACGTGAATGGTTATGAATATAGCCAGTACTGATTAACGTTGATAATTCTTGATCAATTATTTCCAGACCTGTATTTCGCTCTATAATCGGGATCGGAACACCAGAAAATAATTTCTTTTTATAGTTATCTCTTAATTCTTCAAGTGGATTATAATCTTGCCATATCTTTTGAAAATACTCTCGCCATCCAAGTTGAAAGATGAATCCAGCACGATCTTTAAGAGGAAACTTTTCTAAGTTATCTATGATATCAGGTATTGTAATAGCCCCGTGAGTAATTAGCGGTGATAACCCAGAAACAGCGCCATCTAAATAATTTCTTGTTTGGTGATAGCTCGCTAAGTTCAGTCTACTAAGAATGTCGGCCAGTCCACTAAGATTTAAATCTGATAATAAAGTACTTGTTGATCTAAGCATACTATTTTAACTTTAATCGTATTGGTGCCTTAAACTCGCTAGGATTCACAATTTTATTACCTTGAAGTATTACGATATCTCCTTCGTGTACAAGCAAACGGGCAGCTTGTCCCAAAAATTCCATGTGCTCTTTTCAAGCCTCGGGTAGAGCCTTTCTTGCAATTTGCGAGGGACAAATTGAAGTATTAGAGTTACAACTTATTAATATCTCTTGCTTCCAAAAATTGACTCTGGACTCTTTATAGTGAGTCCAAATAATAAATTACTTTAAAAAGCTAAGGATTTCGCTTGGACTCACTATTTATGTTGCATTTAGCTATGTAAACTTGGATATCCGCCGTAGCTTTTGCTTTGGCGCGACAAGAATTCAAGATTTGCATTAGCCGTAATGACTCTGTTTAATTTACTAACCAGCCTTCGCTGAAGCTTCGGCTAGGCAGGCAGTAAATTATTTTTTGTCATTACTATATACTTGTCGACACTTTTCCGAACAATATCTTACCTCTTCCCAGCAATTCTTCCACTTGGAGCGGAAATCAAATGATCGACCACAATTTTGACAAATCTTTGCTGGTATCAAGTTATTAGTAATTAAATTAAGATTAAGACGTCTTAGTTCAAAGATCTTTACTATTAGGAGAAAATTTATGTCAGCATGTTGTAAAAGATTTAGTCTACTTTGTGTTATTTTAGCGATGGCTTCAATTATTGGTTCGATTTCTATTTGGTATCTTAGCAAAGGTACTGATGCTGAGAGTATCGCGCATGCCGAAAGATTCGGAATTTTTGTCGGACTCTGGGCTCCGACTTTTATGGGTTTAGCAAACTTCACTAAAGGTTGCGGAGCTTGTTCAACTGAAAAGAAAACAGGATGTTGCAACTCATAGCTGTTTCTAAGTCTTATGGTAAACGTCAGGTACTTAATAATCTGACGTTTACTTTTGAGGCGCAAAAATTGTATTTAATTTTTGGTCCTAGTGGTTCTGGAAAAAGCACCTTATTAAATTTGGTTACAGGATTAGATCTGCCGGACAAAGGTGAAGTTTCATTTAAATCAGAAAATATTAACCAATTATCTGAAGATAAGTTGGCTGTAATTCGTGCTAATAATTTTGGAATTGTTTTTCAATTTTTTAATTTCTTGAACTCTTTAAGTATTAAAAAAAATATTCTACTTCCAAGTTATTTAGTTGGTCCTGCAAATACTGATAACGCCCTTAAGTTAATGAAGACCCTCGGTATTGATCAGCTTGCTGATTCTTTTCCTCATCAAGTTTCAGGAGGCGAACTTCAAAGAGCTGCTATTGCCCGAGCATTAATAAACAACCCAGATATTATTATAGCCGATGAGCCAACAGGCAATTTAGATACGGAGAACTCATATCAAGTAATGACAATTCTTAAAAAGCTAGCAGTTGAAGAAAAGAAGACTGTAATTGTTGTCACCCATAACCAAGAATTAATATCCTTTGCAGATCAGATTGTGCATTTAAAGGATTATCAACTCCAAGCCTAATGCCATTACTCTATGCCCTTTCCTATATCAGACATAATATTTTTAAGTATTTTCTAACTATTATCAGCTTAACGCTAGGGGTCGCAATCTTAGCTACAGTATTAACAATTAATGAAAATATTATTCAGAACTATAAGAATGAAACCAACCTACTTTTTACAAATGAGCAGTTAGTAGTTAGGTCATTATCTGGTGCACCGGTAGCAAATGAACTCTACTCTCAAATTAAAAGAAGATTTCCTAGTTCCTTAATCACTCCTATTAGTACTAGAACGATTTATACTGAGAATCGAATTGCAAAAACTTTAATTGGAACGGATCTTTTTCTATTAAACCTAAGCACCCAGCAAGAGAATTTCAGCAATCTACCAATATTCTACAGCTTAAGTCCTAATCCAACAGAAGAGCTTTTGGAGATTGATGGCAATAAACAACGCGCAAATGTCCGCCCCCTCCGGATCAAGAAGAACTTTAGTCATCTCCTTAAAAGTAACAACTTTATTACGGACATCGCAACCTTCCAAGATGTCACAAAAAATTACGAAACTGTGGACTACTTAATTGTCAGAGAATGTTCGGAAGCAGAGCTAGTCAGCTTTCTTGGCAATGACTACTCAGTTAAGAATAACTTTCAAATGAAATCAGCCGCAGCAGATTTAACTAGAGCACTGCGGGCGAATTTGAATTTCATGGCAGCAATTGCCATCGGTTTAAGTGTTTTGATCATTTATAATATTTTTTCATACCTCACAAATATTCGAGGTCCAGATTTTGGAATTCTTAGAACGCTAGGTGCCAGACCAAGACAGATCCAATTGATCATCTACCTCGAAGCGATCCTAATAATCACGACAGCAATTCTCACAGGAATTATTTTTAGTATCTGCTTAGCAAATTTTTCACAAATCTACTTTCAACGTTCTTTAGAAACTTTGTATAAATATCAAAATGATCAATTGCTATTCCCTTCTTGGAAAACAGTCGTACTAACTAGCTTGGCAACTTTCTTTACTGGCTTGGTTGCCTGCTATTTACCAAGCCGAGAGGCCTTAAAATTATCAATAAAGTATAGTCTCTCCAAAGAAAATTCAGAACAAATATTTAGTAATAAGGTACCAGGATATTTTTATTTAGGCTTAGTTTTATTGTTTATTGCGGCAATACCAATTATCTTCGAGTTAAAAGACTTATGGTTATTTGTTCCGCCTAGTTTAATTATTCTGAGTTTAATTCTAATCCTTCCAAGTCTTATTAAGCTCTTACCTGCTAAAAGTTGGAATTTAACGACTGCCTATGTTTTTGATCATTTTAGCTCAAATTTAAAACGACAATCCGCCACGATTGCTGCAATTAGTATTTCTGTTGCGATGATTGTAGGAATTGGCACAATGATTTTCAGCTTTCGTGTGACAGTAGACCAGTGGATTAACAAAGTTATTAATGCCGATGTTTATCTAACAATGTCCAAAAACTTCATGACTCAGGATCAAGCATATTTTCCCAATAGTTTCCTAGAAGAACTATTAAAAAATCCTGAGATTGAGAGTATCGATTATGCTACGTTTCTTGATCTGGAATATAACAATCAACCTGTAACATTAATTGGTACTCCCTTTATAAACCTAACAGAAAAATACGTTTTCAAAGAAAAGCTACCCAAAAAGATTAATCCTAATGGAGCTTTTGTCTCTGAAAATTTTCTAAGAAAACATAAGTTGCATGTTAACGATCAAATTAGTTTTAGTTTTCAAAATAAACTAGTCAAATTTAAAATCCTGGGAAGCTACATTGACTACAAATCAGAGTTCGGAACAGTCACTATTAACTTTCAAAAGTTTAGTGATATTACTAAGCAGCAACAACCTAATGTTGTTTCAATTTTTCTTAATAAGTCTTCAAAAAGCCCAGAGAAAGTTAATCAATTTATCAATCAATTAGCTAAGTCGGAGATGAAGTTTTTAGTTACTAATAATCAAAAAATAAAGCAGGAAATTTTAGAAATTTTTGATAGTACTTTCAGTTTAACTTATAATATTCTACTAATTAGCTTAATTATTTCTTTACTCAATCTAATTACAAATCTTAAATTACTACTCATTGATCAAGCAAGAAACTTTGCTGCTTTAAAAGCGATCGGTGCTAATTCCAAACAGATTTCTAAAATTATTAGTTTTGAATCATTGTTGATTGTCGGTTTAAGCATCTTACTTGGCGTTACTCTGGGCTTATTATTTGCTTACTATTTAGTATTTATTGTTAATCCTAATTATTTTGGCTGGAGTATTAAATTTCAAACCTCACTTAAACTAATTACTGGAATTATTACGATTCCCTTGCTTCTTGCTTATGCAATTAGATTTTTAAAATTTAAAACTGATTCTACTCAACTTAAATTCGAATAAGATGTTATTACGTATATTATTTATAATATTATTATCAAGCAATTGTCTTGCTGAATATCAAACTGTGAAACCTGACTATCAATTCAGTTTTCCAAAAGACCACGGTAGTCATGACAACTATCCGATGGAGTGGTGGTATTTTACTGGACATTTAACTGCTAATGAAAACAGAACTTTTGGCTTCGAGATAACAGTTTTTAGAGTAGGTCTTGATGATTTTAGAGTTAGTGATTCGCCTTGGAAATCAAAGAATGTCTTCATCGTACATACAGCGTTAACAGACGATCAGGATAATAAATATTATCATCAAGAAGAATTAATTAGAGAAAATTTTGATTTAGTTAAAAGCTCGTCGGAAACTCTAGATATCTCTGCTTTAAATCATCGAATCAAGCTGATTAAGGATCAACTAAGTCTTTCTATTAACTTACCAAATTATCAACTTAACCTAGTCCTCCAACCAAAGAAACCGGTGATTCTCCAAGGGGCAGATGGATTCAGTGCTAAAAGTAAAGAGAACGGGAGTGCCTCGTTGTACACGAGCTTTAGTAACCTTCAAGGCGAAGGCGAGTTAATTTTAAATCATCAAAATTATCCGATCACTGCTAAGGTCTGGATGGACCATGAGGTAATGGGCAAAACTGTTAATCGACAAGAAGCCGGCTGGGATTGGTTTGCAATTCAGTTAGATAATAATACTGAACTCATGTTGTACTATTTAAAAGACGCTGCTGGAAATGTTACGAATTATTCTAAAGGGTCATTCATCAATCATTCTGGTATTAAAGAAAATTTAGATCTTAATGATTATCAAATTGAGGTCTTAGATTATTGGAAAAGTAGCGAAACGCAGATTTCTTATCCGGCACTCTGGAAGATAAAGGTACCCAAGTTTAATCTCGATCTAACAATTAAGCCTACTTTAGCCAATCAAGAATTTACCAGTAAAGATTTAAGTGTAACATACTGGGAAGGAAGAAGTCTTGTCTATCAAAGCAATCAAGTCACCGGACAGGCTTATGTTGAACTTGTTGGATATAAAAAAACAGATTCCAAGTGAGCCACTTAGAACTACTCCGCTAGCAATAGATAGTCCTAGAAAGGAATTTCCGAATTAGTTTTTCGGAAATTCATTCTAGGCTTTACTATCGATCACATGGAATCAAGAATTATGCTTAGTTCTTAATTCCAATTACACCACAAGCAATCCTTGCACCAGAATTACCAGTCGGTTGTGTTTTAAAATCATCCGCGTCAGCATGTAATATTAGGCCCCGCCCAACAATACTTTTTTCTCCATTTAGCTCAATCTGCGGATCGTTAAATGTAACTTTAATATTTCCATCTTTATCTGCAAGGAGATTACCTAAATCTCCAACATGACGACTTGCAGCTTCGCGGTGTGAATGCTGATGATCTCCAACTGAAAAATGTCCTCCAGCAGACGTACCATCAAGGGCAGAACAGTCACCAAATTGATGAATATGAAAACCATGTTCTCCAGGAGTAACACCAGAAATATCAATTTTCACATCAACGCCTGTTGGAACAGCTTTAGTAAAACTAACCGTGCCTGTAATTTCATTCCCCAAACCTTTAAGCTCAGAAACAGCCGAAGAAGTCTCAGCAAATAAAGAATTGCTTAAAAGTAACAATAATATTGGTATATAGATGCGCATGGATTTTCTCAAAATAAACTTTCTAACAATTAGTTTAAGCCGTTAGTAATGATTTGAAAATAGCTACTGATTTTTCACTTAAAAATTGCTAGGTTTACTATAGTCATCCCAATAAATAATTTCCGTTAGGAAATTATAAAACAGATCATGACTATAGAAGCGACCAGTGGGAGCCAAAAGACGAATAGTAAACCCAACTTTAAAAAACAGAGTTAAACCATAGGTTTATCTATAAACTTAGATCCTTAAATTACTTCAGGGTAAAAAATATCAGGGTCAGCAAAAGTCTTAGTTAATCTATTTATCGGAAATCCATTTTTGGGTTTACTATATATGCTAAACTTAAGGCTTAATTCATTCCTATTACTAGCTGTTATCACAATCCTTGCTTGTGGACCTGTTTAACAAACTAGTCATTAATATTCGCCGCCAAGTGATATTAAGGGCAACTCTTGCCTTAATCAATGTCAAAGTAATCAACAACAATGAGAGTGGAATGAAGAACAGCGCTATCAAAATTGTGAGGATTGCGCCTTAAGGAATTACGATATCTGCGAAGCAAATAAGCAGTATTCATATATAGAAAGTTCAAAAAGTAATTTACGAAAGGAAACTACTTTTTGGGGCTTTCTATAATACTTGCTATGTTGCTTGTGGTGGAACTGTTGTTGAGACGACACAATGTGTGAGCAATTGTGAGAAAGCTAATCCTCCTACTACACTAATCTTACGTGGAGCTAGAAGTGATTAAATTAATCCTCTTTTAATAAAAACGATCCGGCAGGGAGGTTAGTAATTAACATCCTATTTACCTCATCTAGATCTAATAATCCGGAAGCTACTTTAATCTTTAGCACCAAAACATCTTTTTCCCCATGAGTAAAACCTTGTCCCATTGCCTGATCAAAGGCAGTATACTTCAATCCTTTTTCTGCAATTTCGGCCTGAAAGGCCAGCATTACCCCCGCATGGGAGCTATTTCCAAATCGTAGATAAATTTGATCTTTAATCTCAAAAATCACAAAGGGCTGAGAAACATCTGGAACGAACTCACCAACCGGAGGTATATCGGCCAGCTTTGCAACTAATGATTTGCCTCGATCTTGCTGCGGACTGTTCATAATAAAATCATTTAAAAGACCTTACTAACTAAAATTATTAGTAATGCTCTTTGATAATCGGTGATTAGACTCACTTCCTTGAGCTATTTATTTAAGTTCTAATGAATATAGTAAAAAGATTTGGGATTTTAGGGCGGAAGATTAACTAGTTTTGCAGCTTAGCTCCAAAAGCTAAATCTCCCACATCCCCTAGTCCTGGGACGATGTAGGAACTGGCATTTAGCTCAGGATCAATCGCTCCAACCCAAATAGTAAAATCAGGATACTTCGCAATTAAATTTTTGATTCCTTGCTCCGACGCAATAATAGCAGCGATATGTACTTCTTTAGGTTTTCCAATTTTAAAAACCTCCTCCAAGGAATCAATCAAAGATGACCCAGTCGCTAACATTGGATCAACAATAATAAAGACTCGATCTGCTAGTTTTGGACAGGACAAAGATTCAAGTTTAATCTGAAATTTTAAGTGATCTTCGCTATAGACTCGGTGCGAAGAAATAAAAGCACTATCAGCCTGATCGAAGAAATTCAGCATTCCTTGATAAAATGGAATACCTGCTCTCAAAATTGTTGCTAATACTGGTTGCTCGATTAAACACTGACACTCGGCAACAGCGAGTGGTGTAGTAATTTTTTTCTTACGATAAGAAAGCTCTTTGCTAATTTCATAGGCAAAAATCGATCCCAGTCGTTCCAGGTTCCTGCGAAATCTTAAGCGATCATTTTGAATTTCAATATTTCTAAGTTCAGAAATATATTCACTAACTAGCGAAGCTGAAGTCCCTAAATTTTTAATCATTTGCAGAGATAAAATTACAAGTAAACATCCGGCGATAGGAAAAATTACTGTTTCCACCGAAGCTACAATAGACAATACTAGTAAGAGAACAAGCTTTCAATCTCTCTTTATTAATAATCAGCATGCGCGGAGAATCACTACCCTTAAGACTTAAAACTTATCTACTAGCAGCAACAATTACAGCTCACGCCTGTTATGCTAATGAAGGTTTCCGTCAACGAGATTTAAAGTTTTATCTTGATCTTTTTCTAGACTGGATGAATTCACCATTTACTGATGGGCTAGAGTTGATCCACAACACACAAATTCTACGATTTCTTGAATTCTTAGAAACTGAAGGAAATATTAAAAAATCAACACGCCAGAAACAACCTCGCTACAAGTTGACCCGAGTTGGGCTGATTGAAAGTATTCGTTTGTTAACAGAGCAAAAACATCCTTATCAGCATGATGAACTACTGTTCATTTGTTATTTTATTGCCAATTATTCCAATAAGATAATTGATTTAATTAAAGCCGAAGGCTTAGAATTTCCCCCGGGCATGCAATTAGAGATAAATCGACTTTTAAATTATCAAGCTTTAGTCAAAAGACAAATTCAAAAATTAGAGAAGCATTTGGAATTACTAAAAGATAAAATTGTATCAAATCAAAAGGCAATTTTATTAGCTGAAAAGCTAATCAGAGAGAAAAAAGACGCTGACCAAATCACTCAGATTCTGGAGAAGCAGCATCCCTACAATTTAAATAGTCAAAAACCTTTAACCAAATTAATTTCCGAGATACCAGCCGATTTAAGAATTACAGAACTTACAAGCGGTTCAAAAAATAGGGAAACTTTCATCTGGCAAAAGCAAACAGAAAGTTATGCTAGCATGCTAAAACAATTAAAGTCGCTCCTTTAATGGAAATAATTTGTTTGAGTAAAATGCCCCCGAGAGGGGGCTGGTGCTTACAATAATAACTATTTATTAACCTTAAACACTCCTACTACAGCTTTAACTTTATCGAGATTTTTTTCCAAATAGGAAGCCACCAGGATAGTGCTTACTCCAGCTATTCCCATAAACATCCAAGGATTTAATTTATACAAACTTAATACTAAATCCCAATAGCTTGTTAATAAGCAGACAAACGTAGCTGAACTAATAAATAATGTTAATTTATCTTTAACTGTCCAAGCATATCCAGCTCCTAAGATACAAAGAGCTAAGGCAATTGACGTATCTAACATTCCCCCATTTATTGTTTGTTGAGAAGCAATCATCAGCACAAATCCAACATTAGCTAAAAAATTTAGAAAACTTTTTCCACTAGGAAAACGTTCTTGTAAATTTAAGCAGTACAAAATTGCTGGTAAGTATCCAACATAAAAGCGATAATCAACAAAAATTGTTTGATCTAATTCCGATACTAAAAGTATCCAAGAAGTCAGCACACATGAGATTGCTACTAATTTTGATTTAACAAAATATTCTGGCTTTAGATGACTTGTAACTAAACCAAAAATTACTGCAAAGCCTGCAAAAACTAAACTCAAGCTAAGATTACCTTCTGCATAAAGCACAACGTTTCTTAACAAGATAATTAAAGCCGGCACGAAAAGTAAAAATCTTAGATAGGCCGCTTCTTTTGATTGATATGCCAAATCTTTTTGAAAATAGGCCCTTTCTTGCCACGTACAAATTAGTAATATAATACCCGCAAGAATTAATGTGAATAAATTCCCTCGCAGTGGCAACATTAAAGTAAGCAAGCCAAGTAAATAGTATTTACTAAAAGGTTTTTCATTAAAGCTACTTAAGCTTTTAATCGCAGCAATGGTCAATCCTGCAAAAATCAAAATCCCAGCACTTGCTAAAAATATTTGAAAATTATTTTCAAATCCATCGTATGCTAAATATTTTGGGTAAACTTTTGTTAAATCAGTTACAGTAGTATAAATTACAGCTCCTAATTGAAGAGCAATTACTGGGACCATTCCTAGTCCCAGACTCATACTGACTTTTGTACTTTTAATTTCTTGGATTATTAGCTTACAGACAATACCTAATCCAAAGACAGCTAGTAACAGATATGCAAAATTTAAGATTCGATTTAGTGGTGATTCAAAATCTAAACTTTGCACTAAAAATGTTACAGTTGCTAGGACGACTGCCCCAGCACCAGCTATCCTAAGCATCGCTGGTAGTTTTGTAAGAAAACCTCCATTCTCAGAAACTTCTAAATTGGATTCATTTGTACTCATACATTCCTCTAATAATATAAATAGTTCTTGGATCTTCTGAAGTTATGCAAGACTTCCGTCTTCGCTCATCTAGATTCCCCAAGTTTGATAACAAAGCCAAAATGAAAAATACTTTTGGTTGCGCTATATAATTATTATTGAATAGTTCCTAAGCTTAATCTCACATTTGCTTGTTACATTGTAATAAACGGTGATGAAGACAATATTTATAATGAATTTTTAGTTAGTTATAAAGAAATATTTAGTATTATAAATTGTTACGTTGTAACTTGATTGCTATATTTAGTTTGAAAGGCATGCCGCAAATCTTCAGATTAATGCTCGTTCCTACTTTCAAGATCATTTAGTATTCTACGTTAAATATGAATAAAATCTTCTTGGCACTACCTATTTTTCTTCGAATGTTAATATCCATCCTTGTGATTCTAGTGATTGTCATCGCCCTACAAAATCCTCAAGTATTCCCTGGGGCAGTAATCTCAATTTTTAATTCTAAAAGTAGAGATCCAAAAACTTTACCAAACGGCGTTGAAAGTTACTTTATAAAAACCTCTGATCAAAAAAATCTTGAGACTTGGAGATTGCCAATTCCAAATTCCAAACAAGTTGCGGTAATCTTTCATGGTAATGGCGGAGATGTAGCAAACTTTTACCCTTATCAGGAATATTTTCAAGAATTAGGAATTACAAGCTACGGATTTGATTATCGTGGTTATGGGAAAAGCACTGGCTGGCCAACGGATACGGGACTCTACTTAGATGGCGAAGCAATTATTGATTACATCTTAAAGAAAGAGCAGATAACAGCCCGACAATTAATTATTGTTGGGAATTCCCTTGGCTCCGGCCCCGCAACTTATATCGCCGATAAATATACCGTTGGAACACTACTACTTTATGCTCCATTTGAATCTTTAAAAGCTGCACTTAAGAGTAATCCTGTTCTAGGATTTCTGCATCCATTTTTGATTTATGATTTTCCAGTCAAAACGCTTATTCAAAAAATGGACCAAACTTGTTTAATTGTAGTACATGGCGAAAAAGATAATGTCATCCCGCACAACCAAGGGCTAAATGTTGCTAGTGCCCATCCAAATCCCCAACAATCCTTCTTTATAAGCTCAGAAAGTTCGGGGCATAATGATATCTATTTTTGGACAAAAGCCGAAGTTAAAAACAGTTTGATTAAATGTACTAATTTAATGCAGGAAGATCGGCCGAGTTTAATTCCATACTAGTACTAAGTTGTTGTTTGTATTTAGTAAAAACCCCAGCTAAGGCTTTGTGAAATGGAGTAAGTAATTGATACTCAGTGGAGTCTTTTTGCAAATTAAACACATAGTGGTTTTGATTGAGATGGATTAAGTAAGCTTGGCTTTCATCTTTAATCACAGCATCATCATAACCAATCTCTAATAATCGAGTTTGATAGATTTCTTTTAAATTCTCAGGTAGCGAATCTAAAATTATATTTACCTCTGTTCGGTAATTAGCATTTAGGGAATACAAAGCATGTGCTTGTTCATGCTCATACGTCCAGTCTAAACTTGTTTCCGCCAAGCCAATTACGTAAAATCGATCGCGCTGCTCAGCAAAGACACTTTCGAAACCCTTAATCAAAAATTCTTCTCCCGGCAAAATATCGTTAAAGTTACAATTTAAAAATGATCGCAGCGATTCTGATGGCAAATTAAAACCAGCCCAATCACGATAGTAGGTAAAACTAAGCCCGGCACCTTGATCCGCCGTATACCAATCTACAAATTCCTTCCTACTAAAAACCTGATTTTTAAATTCAGGTGACTCATAGTGTTCCTGAAATCTTAAAAAAACATAACTCAGCAACAACTCAGATGCTATCGTAACTTTAAAAACTCCCTGTAGATCTTCTTTAAATGTAAAAATCTTTTCATAACTACTAGGAAGAATTTTTGGAACTAAGGAATCAGTCACCTGACAAATAACATGATCAAAATACTCAGCGTTTTCATGATTTAATTGGAGCCCATTCACATATAATTGCCCTTTAGTAAGAGTTTGCTTAGAAGCTACAAGATCAATTAATCGTTCAAATTTTAGTAGTGAATGAAAATAGGAATCAACCTCTAGAGTATTTGGTTTATTGATGATCGAACGTGCCTTGATAATAAGGTCTGATTCCACAGAACAAAATTGAAACTGCTGCCCTTCTATTACAAATGACACGGAACTAGGAGATAGTTGACAACCTAAGACACTATTTTGCTCAGACACGATTGGAGATAACATTCTAGAATTATATTAAAATCCAATCCTTAAGCAAAATAAATGCCCTTTTTAAAGAAAATTTAAGTATATAGACTTAAATATACATAATGAGACTGAAAATAGCGTTTCGTTTATTTGCCAAGGACATCAAGCAAGAAGTGCTTAGTGCGCCCCAAGGGATTCGCAGCGGTATTTAACCTTAGAAAGTAAGGTTAAAGTTATTGATAAGCCACTGTACTATTTAAGGTTTAGGGGATAATTATTTAAGCTGAGGTGATCCTCTCGACAAATTGTTGTGCCAATACGTCTGATTAGAAATTCATCAATGACAGTAGGTTCACCTGTTAACCATACTCGTAAATTTTGCTCCTGCTTTGGAGCCGGCAAATTAACTGTTAATCGCACCCAATCTCCTACTCGCTCAACACTATTTGGGATTAGCTGCTCTTTAAGGAGTCCTCCAGCTTCGACAACTAGCTTGAGATCATTACGATATGAATTTTTAACCCAGAGCGAAATCTCTAATGGAAAATCTTTCCGGATTAAACCCTGAAATAAAACTACATTTCTTGCTGGCATAAAGAGTCCACCTACTCCAATAAAACCTATAGCATTACTTTGATCAAAGTTTTGGTAAACTACATCATCATACTGACAATCATTAAATGTAAATGAGGCGCTCTGTTGCCTAAGTTCTGCTGGAGTAATCTCAAATAATTGCAAGGTAGGATCCGCAAACTCAATTTTTTTGGCAGAATTGATTAAAATATTTTCTGATTCATTAACAGCAGCTGAACTTTGGACAATCAACAGTGGACGAGAATCTAATTTATCTAGAATTTTTCGTTGACTTAATGGATGTGCAACAATCCCTGCCAACTCAGCAAATTCCTTATCGGCACCTTTAGCAGAAAAAGGGGACATTAAACCTGGTCCGATTGCTATTGAAACACGCATTGAATCCCAAAAAGATTTTAAGGATGGTGGGGCAATAAAGACTGAATTAGCCCCAATCGAATAGTAGGGAATTGGTATAATTCCTTGATATTTCTGATGCCAGTCATTTGGTAATTGCAGATTAAAGTCAGCAACCTTAGCTCTTCCCACATAAATTACTTGCTGTACGTGTTGCAAGTACCGAGTGACGTCAAACCCCCACAATAAGATACAAAATAACATTAATCCTTGGCATACTCGATCTTGCTTTGCCCAGTGAATAAGCTGAACTACGGCGAGTAGTCCTAAAATATAATATGCCCCCCAAGACAGCCGAGCCAAGGCACGTAAATCAGATAATATGGAATTCAAGATTGGAATCAATCCCAAACTAAGTATAATCATGACTGACCCAGTCCAGATCAAAACTTTTTCTTGATTACTAGAACGAGATATTCTTAGCAGGGCTAAACAAACTGGAACTATACCTAAATAAATTTCTCCTTCTGCTATGCCGCCCCATTTTCTCAAATCATACGGAACTAAGAGAGTCTTCCAGTTTGCTAAAAAAAATTGAGTAGCAACTTGGTACTGCTCCCTACTGACAAACGGATCAATTAACTTTAATAAAAAAGCATAAACAATGCTGAAAATTACTAGTAATATGAAAATTCCAGTAGCAACTTTCCAATTTAATAGTTGGTAAATGCTAGCAAAAATTAGATAGCTAGTTGCTAATAATAAGATAATTCCAAGCAAATAAGGATGAACCAAACCTGCAATGCTCAGCAAAAGTATCAATAATAAACTATCATTAACTTTACTGGTTCGGAGTAAAAGATAGATTGCAGCTGGAATTAAAACACTGATGCCTAGCCCATAATGTCCCGTAAGTTTGTAAATTTGTGGGCTCATTAACGCAATTAAACTTGCGCCTAGAGGATTAATCCAAGAGCCCACATGTAGCAAAGATAAAATTCGTGATAGAAAAAAAGCAGCTAGGGGCGTAGAAATTAATAGTAGAAAATTGATTATAAAAATGGCACTAGTAGTTGGATCAAAAAAATCATTCAGCACACTTAATGGAAAGGATATTAGGGGAAGCCCATCTATAAAAAAAATACTTTCACTATATGGATAATGCAACCCTTGACTACTCCAACCTTGGCCATATTTACTATGATAAATCACAGTAAAATAATTTTTTAATCCATCTCCTTGAGCATTAAAAAAAAATTTTGCTGGACTACTCCAATATTCCGAAAAAAAAACGTTACTAATTAGAAATGTGAGGATCAAGGAAATTAATCCCAGTCGGATTGGCTTATTTTTTACTGAGAGATTGATTGGGAACATCTATCTTTATCTAAAATGTCTCATGAATTGTTGTAACAAAAATGTTACTAACAATAGAAATAATAATGATATTATCCAAGCAAGAGATGGATTATAAAATAACAGAATTGGATCCCACTGCGGAGCAGCTACTTGTTCCAGAGTTAAATCTTTAATTTTTAAATATTCCCATGGTAAATTAGGATTACATGACGAGCCAGCTAACTTGCACTGAATCGCCCATAATTGAAATTTAATTGGGCTAAAGTCTGGGGCATAATGTAAAAGAATCCCACCATCTTGTAGAACATCCTTCCCAACTAATAAGCTTTCAAACTTTTGGGTCATTATTTTAAAATAGTACATGGGACTAATAAGTACTGCAGAAAAATTAATAAACGCACCAAATAGACAAAAGACCACGAATAACCAACGCTGGGCAATTGAAGTATAATTTATAGATCCCAGTAATAACATCCATAAAGGAATTAATGGGACAATTAAACGTGGTGCCCAGCCCCAATCCCCATGCCAAGCCCACCAGCTAGCTATAATTATCAAGAGTGGAGTAGTGATGAATAAAATTTCGCAAGCCTGCTCACGTCTTGCCAGCCAGTCTCTAACTAATAAAAATGGCAGTAAAATTAATACCGGCACATACCAAATTATTCCTTTTCCACTAGAAAATAGTAATCCATATAACCCAGTCAGTAATGGAGTATTAAACCCCAAAGAAAGATCTCGTTCCAAATTATATCCGATGCCAATTACTGAACCAAATTTCCAATAATTACTCAACAATAAAATAGCAACAGTTGGTAAAAAGCAAAGTGAAGCAATACTAACTGTGCCAATGGTTCTATAATAATTTTGTCGATAGTCCTTGATTATTGCTAGGAAAAGCAGGGCCACTAAGTATAGATAGTATAACTTGCAGAGTACTAATAATGAGCATGCCAAGGTCAACTTGATTAAAGAATACCGCTGCTTAGGCACTTCGGTCATTTTGAATTGCAGCCAAAAGTAATACGCCCAAATTAATAGTGTTGCTTGAATAATTTCGGAATAATAATTGCGAGAGTATACAATTAACGGAGTCGTTAGTAAGAGTAATCCCGAAAAAATCCAATTATTACTCGACTCTTGGCGTACTAAAGATAATGCTTTTGTGAATCCAAAGGCGCAAAGAATTGAAATTAAGGCTGGCCAAATCGCTACAACAAATTTTGAAAATTCTAAATTACTAACAAAATACTTTGCTGCAAGTCCAGGTATGCAATATGCGGAATTTAGAACTCCGTATTTATTAGCATGCGCAAGTAAATTTGAATCTAATGCCAAGCCTGCCTGTCCTCGAAAGAGCCACTGATCGACTAATCCACAATATAAATAGGGATCACCAAAGAATGCTTCCTGTCCTGCCAATAAGACAATCAGACTAAAAATCAAAAAGAAGATGGTGGAGGACTTACTTAGCACTGGAGAAACTTCAATTATAAAAAAGTAACCTTTATTTAAATTCTACTTACTTAGGTGACCTTTCCATGTTAGCTGATCTTTTCTTTTTCTTACAGTCTAAACAAGATGAAAAAACTCATGCTCAGGTTGAGCTTAGAATGCCTCGCAAGCTTTCACTTGACTATCTCTTGAGGTATTGGATGTGAATGCCATCACCCCAACCATCGGTCGATCTTGCAAGACTTCCAGTCTCATATTTTCTAAGAGTTGTTCTGTTGTAGCATCAGGCAAGGAGGTAAAAGCATAGGTCCGCTTCTGAATAACATAACCAACCTGTTTTAAGGGCATTAAGGCATCACAGGTACTTTGAGGGACTCCTTCAAATTTATTTGTTCCAGTTCCACAAACTTCATCATCCCCAAAGCCAGTATAAAGTCTTCCAACACTTCCATCTGGATATACTAATTTAAGACAAACATTGTAACCTGTAGGTTTAGTTGAAAATTCATTTTTTAATTTTGATGAATGAATTAAAAAACCACCGTAAATAGTATTACTAGATGCTAATGATATTGGTACAATTCCAACACTAATTGGAGTACCCCTACCCTGCTTTGGGTTAATTCCACTTTCGCAATCGTCGATTAATTCACCAATAGTTTTAAGAATTGCACCACGATCTAGTAATTTCTGTTTAAAATTTAAAATTTCCACCTCTGCTACGCTTAGTGGAATATCTTGTTCGAGGGCTTCCAATCCTAAAAATTTTGCTAATTTATTGGCAGCTTTAATCAGCTGTTTTTTTGTAATTCGTGATTGCTCAAAACCCTTAAGTACATCATTTATTGTTTTAACTCTTTGAGTAATAATCCGACGTTCTTTCTTATAAATATTTTTAACCTCAGATGTTCGTACTAACTCAAAACCATTAGTAGTTTTTCTAACTAAAAACTGAGCTCCATTTGGAAATTGACCACATTCATAATTTGCGACTATCGGGGTGAAAACTTGAGCCTGGACAGGAAAGGCAGAGATAAATAAAATGAAGAAATTTAGTAATTGTTTTTTGAAAGAGAAATGCATATTTTTGATTAAAAGTTAGGTGAATTAAAGCTTCTATTAAAACTATTTAAAATGATAAATTCTATCGCTTGGTAGAGAAAGGTGCAAATAGTTTTTTACAGTTTACCAACAAACCCAATAAAAACTAATTTTTAAGCCAAATTATGTTGCGCACCTAGGTTCTCTGCGGTGCATTCCTGAAGCTATAGAGCTGTCAATTTACAAAGGGGTGTGATGCAACTTTCAAAAATGACAGCAACAAAAAAAGATTTTCTAAAGTTTAAATTAATTATGATTAGTTTCGATGTCCTTCTAGATAACTTTTATAATTTAAACCCGCTTACTTTCAGTAAAAGTCCTTCTTAATTAAATCGATAAATCTTACTAGTTCGATAATCTAAGATGTAAAGCTCTTGATTCTGATCAACCCCAAAACTAGAAATTGCTAGCTCGGTATCGGCTATTTGACTGGTAGCTATATTTTTTCCCTCCTTACCCAAAGCGAAAATATTGCCGTTTGCAAAATCAGCATATATATATTTACCATATAGTTCAGGCACAAGACTACCTCGATAAACATATCCACCAGTGATAGAACTACCTACCGAATGATCATAAAAATAGACAGGCTTAATTGTGCCCCGACGGCTGCATATTGGTTCAATACAATTAAATTCTTGTTCCCCCTCAAATAAACTCCAACCATAATTTCCTCCATTACGGATGATATTAATTTCTTCGATGTTAGCTTGCCCAACATCGCCTACCCACAATTTACGGGTCTCAAAATCAAAACTCATTTTCCAAGGATTTCTAAGTCCATAAGCAAAAATCTCTTTTCGAAATCCTTTGGTGTTTCCAACAAATGGATTAGTTGGAGGAATAAAATAATTACGTCGTGCCTTAGTTCGATCAATATCTATTCTTAAAATTTTTCCCAATAAGGATTTTTTATCTTGAGCCTTTCTTAATGGGTCGCCTCCACTTCCTCCATCACCAGAGGCAATGTATAAATATCCATCGGGCCCGAAAGCTAGAGAACCTCCATTATGATTACTAAATGGCTGTGCAAATCGCAGGATGATTAATTCACTATCAAAATTAACCATTCCACCTATCTCTTGAAATCGCGCGATTACGGTTCCACCATCAGACTTTCTAGTATAATTTACATAGAAATACCCATTCTTTAAAAACTTGGGATGAAATGCTAACCCCAGCAGTCCTTGTTCGCTACTAGTTGCTACGCGATCACTAATACTCAAATAGAGTGATTTGGAATTAGTTAATGGGTCGTTAGAAAAGGAATAAATTTCCCCAGTCTTTTGCACGACGAATAATCGGTTGCTACCGTCCTTCGCTGTTTGCAAATCTACAATCTGTGAAAATGTTAAGTTTGGAAATGCGGAAACAACTTCAACCTCTGCTAAGACTGTTGTTGTCTGCAAAATTAGAAGCACAAAGAGAACAACTTTTAACATAGTCTTAATTCCTAGAAGTTTAGTAGCATAACTTCACAGATAATATTGAAAACTTCAAGTAAAAAATTTCTGAGCATTTCTCCCTGCTAGGTAACTTTTGAATTACTAGTTTATCCCTAACTAATTAGTTTTACTCTTATCTTTAATTTCAATTGGTTGCTAATTTTTGATTTTCATACAACCGAAGCCGGACAATCGCCACCATCTTTCTTTCTCATATGACAATGATACTCGCCTGTCTTACGATTATAGTGACTCAGTACCTTCACTATGCACAAGCTGAATTGAATTATATATTTAACTTACTGATGACAAAATTAAAACGAATAGTATTATTGACATACTTAGTGACATTTTTTCTAGATACTTCATAAAAACATTCATTAAAGCTTAATAGTTACAAACTTTTTATTGAGCCCTATGATATTGTAAATTTCTCATTTAAGAATAGATAATAATAGTTATATTTTTGCAGTAGGATCGCCTCTCAAAGCTAGAACTGCCTGATTACTAGTATCTATCGTTTCTTAAAAATAGCGACTACCAAGCGAAATCATAAAGCACTAGGCGAAGCACGGCCAAAGATAAATGTTAAATTCAAAGTATATTTTTAACTCCCCAAAGTCTGTATTCTAATCTAGACTGATCAACGAATAGATTTAGTATCTTCAGAAGTAATACAGCATAAACATCCGCTACAGGCAAAAACGTCTTAGCGTTTTTTCTATATACATATGATGAAAAAATACCCCCTTTCAGCAACGGTCTTCCTTACATCTTTTCTAATTTTATTTCTTGAGATGTGCTTCATTAGATGGATTCCTACTCAGGTTCGAGTAGTAGCCTACTTCCCAAACCTTGTACTAATCTCTGCATTTCTTGGAATCGGCCTTGGAGCGCTGCTGAGCAAGGTTCAAGTAGTCAAGTCGCTTCTAGGGGGAGTCATATTATTGCTAGTTAGTTTAACTGTGACTCTTGGAAAATGCATTATCTCGAATAACAATCCTAACGAGTTTTTATGGCTACTTTACCAAGACCTACCTAAAGACTCTCCTACTATTAATGGCATCTATCTACCGCTAATAGCCCTATTCATATTCTCAGCTATCTGCTTCATTCCCCTAGGTCAAAAACTTGCTTCAACCCTGCAACAATTTGCACGACGCGAAGAACTGCTCAAAGGTTACTGTTGGGATATCGCCGGGTCTCTACTGGGAGTAATTACTTTTGCATTAATCAGTTTCAGCGGCCTCTTCCCAGTTTACTGGTTCTTGCTGTTTGGCATAGTTACAATCTTTTTATTATTACCAGACCTTAATAAACCTTCCATTTATGGATTAATTTTTACTTTTGCGATTGCAACTACTCTAGTCTCAACCGCAGAGCGCGCTGACAGCTATAGCCCCTATTACGCATTGAAGATCAAACAATTTAGTGAAAATTTTTGGGCAATCCTAACAAATGGCTCGCAACATCAGGTTTTCCAAACAATGGGACTAATCGATCCGAAGCTGATCAAGAATCAGGAACAAGCAGAACAACAGCTTCTACGCACTGGCTATCACCGTCCATATAAATACATTTCCAAGCAACTTAAGGATGTACTGATCATTGGAGCAGGAAACGGTAATGATGTGGCAGTAGCATTACAAAACCAAGTAGTAAATATTGATGCTGTAGAAATAGATCCGGAAATCGTAGAGATAGGAAGACGCTTGCATCCTGATCGACCATACCAAGCAGAGAATGTTCGAGTTATTACTACAGATGCTAGATCTTACATTAACAATACAAAGAAAAAATACGATCTAGTCATTTTCGCAACGCTTGATTCAATGACCAAGCTTTCTGCGCTCTCAAACGTGCGACTTGATAACTTTATCTACACTTTACAAAGCATTCAGTCTGTTAAAAGAGTTATGAAAGATTCTGGCGGACTCGTTATGAACTTCTCAGTACATGACCCTAAAATAAAAATTAAGTTGATGGGCATTCTAGCCCAAAGTTTTGAGGATGTTTACAAAATTGAACAGAATTATTTAATGTTTAACGTTGCCTATCTTGCGGGAAAAGCTTTTCACAATCTTAAAATTGATGCGCCCGACATGTTTAAAATTGATACCAAGAAAGTCTTAGCTAATTTGGACACAATAGCACTACCAACTGACGATTGGCCTTATCTATATCTTAATTCAAATTCTATCAGCGGCTTCTACTGGCAAATAATTCTCAGTATTTTAGCGATAGCCGCAGTCAGCATTTATGGTTGCGCACGCTATGTTGGAATATCGAGACGTGAAATCACTAAACCAGATTACGAAATGTACTTATTAGGCCTAGGCTTCCTTCTATTTGAAAGCCAGGCAGTAGTTAGTATGAACTTGCTTTGGGGAACAACTTGGATCACTAGTGCCGTGGTCTTCGCCTCTATTTTGCTGATGATTCTCCTTTCAACATTACTAGCTGACCGAATTAAGCTTGATTGGAAAATTTCTTTTTGGGGCATTTTTGCAACCCTCCTTTGTGTATACCTTGTTCCGCTTGAATCACTACTCTACTTAGGACTGACAACTAAGCTTGTTCTCAGCCTGCTACTGGTTGGGGTGCCTATATTTTTTACTGGCATCTGCTTTGCCCAAGGTTTCAAAGCAAAAGTTGATCCTGATCATGCCTTAGCCTGGAATCTTTTTGGGGCTGTCTGCGGTGGCCTTCTCGAATTTTCAAGCATGATTTATGGCTTTAAAGTCTTGATCCTAATTGCTCTGGTAATATACCTAACGGCATTCTTAGTGAGAAAACATAGCCTGTTAACTTGTAATTCTTAGTTAAAACTAGAGTCAGGCACTCAGCCATTGACTCAAGTTTTTAAGTTTTAACTGGAGCCAAGCACACAGCCATTTTTTTTTAGCTGGAGCCAGGCAACTTTTTAAACCTATATCATTTATCTAAGCTAACCATTAATAGTGCACCGAAGAGTTCGCTAAAATATTCAGAAACTTTTCGCAAATTATCTCGATTTTCACTGCATAATCTCACAAGAAATTGAAACAAGAATTATTATAGTTAATGGTCAAAGGGTTATTTTAGATAGCGACTTGGCTGATCTTTATGGTGTCATCACGAAACGCCTTAACGAACAGGTTATTAGAAACTTGGAAAGATTCCCCTCTGACTTTATGTTTTCTCTGGCTATTCAAGAAGTTACAAACTTGAAGTCGCAAATTGCGACTTCAAGTTATGTACATGGGGGAAGACGTAAACCCCCAAGAGTCTTTACTGAGTATGGAGCTGTTATGGCTGCAAACGTACTAAATAGTAAAGTAGCAATTCAGGCTAGTATTATGCTAGTACGAGTTTTTATAAAATTAAAGGAAGTTACCCAGGAACACACCGATTTGAAGCGAAGACTTCAAGTTCTTGAACAAAGAGTTTCCAAAGGATTCTCTGAACATTACGAGGAATTACAGGAGATCAGATTTGTGATTTCTCAGCTTGAAAAACCGATAGAAACTAAAAAACGAAAATTAGGATTTCAGTCCATAAAGGAATAATAATTCCACTTAACAATTAACCACCTCAAGATTATAGAACTAGATTTGGATATTTTAAGAAATCTATAGTCAACCATATTTAGTTAACTGATTAGCAAGGAAAGGAAGCTCCCCCTAGCGGACAAGCTTCGAAACATGGAGCTTTAACCAAGAATATACAACAACTAAATAGCAGCTACTAGAATAAAGTAGCTTGGCTCTATTTGAATAATTAATTTGAAAATTACCTTGCGATCAAAGTCATATTGCTAGGTACTTAGCCTCATGACTTGAGTCAAAATACTTGTTTACTTTCCTATTTCTATCATCTAACCTGAAAAAATCTCTACATATGCCTCAACTCTAAATCTTTTACTCAAGGAAATAAAAATGAAAAATTTAGTACTGCTTACTTTAGGATTATTTATTCTAACCAGTAATTTGCAAGCAGAAATTATCTGCCTTAAAAATTCCAAAAAAGCTAGTGTAGTTAATGGCAAGGTAAATATAAAAATACCAAAGCTCATCACCATAGAAAGCTCAAGTTGTCCAATAGGTTATTCTTCCTTAACAGATTTAAATAAGGCTCCTGTAACTCAAACTGGTGTTTGGAATCTATCAGGTGGAAGCACCGAAAATTACGCTGCTGCACAGATCTCCTTTCCAGTTAAGCTACAAACAGCCCCGACTGCAGTTATCTTTGTAATTCCTGAAGTTGCTGATACTACCTGCACCGGGTCATTCAGTAACCCAACTGCACCAGAAGGAGTCTTGTGTATCTATCAAGCTGTGGCAAATAATCTAGACGATCAATTAGTAGATAGGTATTTTTTATATAACGCTATTGATAATGGCGGTAGTATCATATCGACATCCTCAATTTACGGTGGGGCGCTATATGGTTACAACGAAACAAACGGTGTTAACTTCTATGCTTGGGGAACTTGGGCAATGACACAAACGCCAACTGATGTTTTTTAATCCAGTTTTCAATAAGGAAGTAGTCTGTCTCTTACCTCCATTGACTTAAGGACTTAGAAGTTAATGGTGGAGAGAGGCCGGCTACTCTTAAATCGATTCAAGGCTAAATCTCAATCTACAAAGTTTTCTGGTTAGGATATCCTAAAATAATTAAACCTAGAGGCAGGTTACTAAATTTAAAATTATCATAAGATTTCCTTAGGCGGCTGATTATAAACTAAAATATTTGTGAATTAATCAGTTGCTGGAAGTAAGTTGACTGGCTGGAATGTCAAAATGGAAATATGACTGTAATGCTCTACAAGCCCCCCGCTCTGAAGTTTGCTTTCTGCCAGCTTTGTTAACAAAGAATAATTATTTATGCGTTCACAACACATTGAATACCACCGGGCACATAGAATTGGATGGCTTAGAGCGTCTGTTTTAGGTGCTAATGATGGTGTAGTCTCTATCTCTAGTCTTGTTGTAGGTGTTGCCGCGGCTGGCGCCTTACAAAGTGACATTCTTCTGACCGGAATCGCAGGACTCGTGGCTGGGGCATTATCGATGGCGGCTGGAGAATATATTTCTGTACAATCCCAGGCAGACACGGAAAATGCAGATTTAAATAGAGAAAAACAAGAATTAGCAGAAGACCCTCAGAAGGAACTTGAAGAGCTAACTGAAATTTATGTAAAACGCGGACTTGATAGCGCTCTTGCCTTGCAAGTTGCGCAACAGTTAACAGCGGTAGACGCACTAGTTGCGCATACAAGAGACGAACTGGGTATAACTGAGGAGCTCAGAGCCCGCCCAATTCAAGCCGCATTTGCTTCAGCGGTTGCTTTTGCTATTGGAGGGGTAGTGCCAATTCTAGCAGCACTAACTGCTTCAGCTCATTCAGTAAGTTTTGTTACAACGATCTCAACTCTCTTTACTCTGCTGATTCTAGGCTTGTTAGCCTCATATGCTGGCGGGGCATCTCTGATAAGAGGGGCATTTCGAGTTATGTTTTGGGGAGCTCTTGCTATGGGGGTCACTGCTGGAGTGGGAAGATTGATTGGAACCACATTATAAACCCTCCGCAAATGAAATTTGTGGAGGGCGAGCGTAATCTTAGCGTTAGCTAAGTTACGCCGTAGAAGACGAAACCAATACTCACCGCTGATTTGCGTAGGGTTTAGCGGTGTTTTCTACGGCAAAACCTGTCTGCGACATGATTTTGCTCGCTCACCTTTCTTTTCATTTTTTATCAAAAATGAAAAACGGTGAGTATAAAATTCAGGTTTTTACTTAGAGTTGCTATCTAGAGATCTTAGATTTAAACCCTGTATTATCTGGAATTTAATTGATTTAAGTTATCTAACTCCAATTAAACTAAATGCGACTAGGTACTAACTGGGAGACAATTGGAGTATCCATGACTTGCATCATTTAATGTGAGACCTGCTTAAAACCTCTTTTTTTACGAGGCCAGCAATTTTGCAAATTTTAACTTACTCAATCTATTAAATGTTATTTTTGCAAAATTGCTATCCTTATGAACAATCAAGGGTTTTAAGCATGTCTTAATGTTTCTCTCCAGAAAATAGGGTTGGAATACCATAAACCCTTAAAATCTTAGAGTCATAATCTAAAAATCGTCAGATGAAGGTCATAGTTGTATCTTTAACTAGCTGTATGTCATCTGCAATATTAGAACCAAAAACTTCACAGGCCAAAACCGATCTTTCAACACTAGAATTTAAATTACCGAAAGTCGGCTCACCTCGTGCCGCATTTTTAGGAAAAGATTCCGAACCAATTATCTTATCTAAAGCTATTGCTCAAGACATCGACATTCCTGGAGAAGTTCCTGCCTATCTGCAAAAAGATAAGCGCGTGCAAGAAGCAGCATTACTAAAATTTAGAGCTGCAATTAATGCAGCGAAAGATACTTATTTTGAAAATCGTGGATCTATCAATAGTAACCAAGATTACACCGACCCAAAACTTCAAGCTGGGGCGAAAGAAGCTGCTTTACAGATGGCTAATCAATTTGGTTTAACAAAATATTCTAAAAAAGATCTTGTTGTAATTGTTGCTGGGAGTCTTACTGATTCACTTCAAAGAATGAATCCTGAGAGTGCCAGGAATGTCGTTGGATATGTGTTAGAAGTCTCCAAAGAACTTGGGATAGAAAAAGATGTCTTAAAAGATCCAGGACTACAGCGCTCCGTACTTTACGCAGTTAAATCCAGCATGGATAATGCCATTAATATTCAGGCTTTCTCGGAGACTTTTACAGAAGGAATCAAAGGAGCAACACAACTCGCTAAGATCTTTGAAACTCAAACATTTAACAAAGAAGAGCTCCTAGGCGTCATCGGAAATCGGATGAATGATTATCGTCAGAGATTTTATCACACCAAGCATCATAATACTTATGCTGCGCTAGTAAGTATGACGGACGAACTAGGAATTTCAAAAGATTTTGTTAGCCGCAAAGACGTCCAACACTTTGGACTTTTTTCCGTAGCTGAAAAATTTAAGACAATGGCTAGTGTCGATGGCAAAACTCAACTTCCGGAACTCGCCAAAGACATCTCGGAAATTGTTGCTCTACTTGATCTATTTCCAGCACGTACAAAAGAGTTAACCGCACTCCTGAACGGAGCAAGCCACTCAGCAAGTCAAATACTCACTGATTACTCAAGTCGAAAAGTGGATCAAGCTCTTGCTATAATGGCCTATACTTGGGATCTGCCATTCACCCCAAAGACATCGGCCATACCTACTTAATTATTTTCTTATTCCTCTTGTGCCACGCTTCTATAAGCTCAACCAAACCTTTGGAAATGGAATAATACTGTTTTGTAAAATAAGAAATTTTGAAATTCGTGCCGGGCAACTCTAGTTGAAAGTTGGGAGGCACAAGATGGCAAAAATTTGTAATATTATTATAATATTTTCCTTGCCATTTGGAACAATTCTTGGAGCGTGGGCACTCTATAAAAATGCTGCGATACTAAACCTTACTAACACTACCAATTCTTGGTATTAATTTTTAAATTAGAGCCAGGCTTCTTTCTGCCACGCAATGGTTTGAATTCAACAGATTCAGTATTTAAAAGCTATAAGAAAATTATCATAAAATCTTCCTATAATTTATCTTAAATAATAGTGAAATTATTAGGTCTCTGACTAGAAAAGAAGGAAACTCCCCGGGAAGGACTCGAACCTACGACCAATTGATTAACAGTCAACTGCTCTACCAACTGAGCTACCGGGGAATAGTTGTGGACTGAAAATTTACCTTAAAATAAATTAAAGTCAAGAGAGTGCAGGCACAATATAGATAGATTTATTTGTAATTTAAGTGACTTAAATTAAATTTCCTACAATAAAATTATGTAGAGGCTATATTATTGTACGCCCAGAAAGCGCACGAGAAAGAGTGACATCATCAAGATATTCTAAATCTCCACCCTTCGGTAGGCCTTGAGCTAATCGCGTTGCTCTGATGCCGCTATCATTTAATAATCTAGCAAGATAAAGAGCTGTTGCTTCTCCTTCGACAGTTGCTCCTGTGGCAATAATTACTTCTGTAACTTCTTCTTTTTTACTGCGTTCAATTAGTTCGGCAAGGTGCATGGAATCTAATCCTTGTCCGCGTATCGGAGACCAAAGTTGATGGAGGACGTGATAAAATCCGCGAAAAACACCAGCTTGCTCAATAGCAATTAAATCAGCTGGTTTTTCCACAATACATACTAGGGAATGATCGCGATTAGTGCTTTTGCAAATCAGGCAAAGCTGATCATCCGTAATAAAATAACATTGCTTACATTGTTGCAGTGACCCAGCGGCATCGCGCATGGCAGCAGCTAAAGCATCGGCGTTTTGGGGATGATTAATTAGGTGATAAGCCAAGCGAGCGGCGGATTTTCCGCCGACGCTTGGTAGTTTGTTCAATTCAGAAATTAAACGTTGTAATGACTTAGGGAGATACTGCATAGTGCCTATCGCAACAAACGATATAAATTAAAATCTTTCTTTAGGCACTCTATGCCGAGCGAAGGCGAGGCCAATAACATATAGTGCTTAACCTTAAAAACTTTCAGCCAGACCAAAGGTCTGACAGATTGCGAATCCTGATAGAAGATTAAACTTACTATCCCAATTTAAGTCGTTAAGCACTATCGGATTTAGAATAATCCTGGGATACTCATTCCGCCAGTAATGTTTGTTAATACACTTTGAACTTTTGCTTGAACTTTTGTTAAAGCATCGTTTGTTGCAGCCAAGATCATATCTTGTAACATTTCCACGTCATTAGGATCTAGTACTTCTGGATTAATTGTAATGCTAACAATCTTGTTATCACCTTTAGCTACAACCTTAACCATTCCACCACCAGATTGTCCTTCTTCCGAATATTGTTGTGCTTCACCATGGGCACTTTCTAATTTGGCTTGCATTTGCTTAGCTTGGTTAATTAAATCACCAACTCCGCCACCACCACCGCCTGGAAATCCGCCTCGTCCTTTGTTCATAACTAATACCAAAAAAAATTAATTTTTAAATATGACATAAGAAAAATTGTCATACTACAGTATGCAAATTTAGCACCGAAGGATCGATTTGGCTAGTGCAGATAGGGGTAAATTTATTGAAAAAAAGAAGCGATTCTAACGATCAATTTCGCTACCCGGAAATAATTCCTTCATTGCTTTAACATTGGGATCTTCAAGAATTTCCGCGATTCTATTTTGCTTATCCTTAAAGCGACTTTTGGCTTCTTGATGATGAACACTTCCTGGAATGTAGTTTGCTTGTTCAGCTAAGCTAAGTTTAATTTGCCATTCATCAAGCTTAGTAAAATCCTTAAGGATTACTTTAAGCCGAGCTAAATTGGTGGGAATGTTAAAATACTTTAAGCTGAGGTCATTAGCACTTGCTTGAAGCTGCGGGTATACAAAACGATCTACGGAAATTCTTTTTAAGCTCTCCATCATTACGGGCTGAGCAATCTTATTCACATAGTCAAGAAAATCTCTCCAAACAAATTCAGTACCAGACTTACTAGCAACTGCTGCAGATGTAATGGGCGCAGTTGGCTTTATTGGAGTAGCAACTCGGATCGGTGTTTTCGAAATTGGAGTAGTCTTAACTTCTGCTAATACTAGAGGCTTTTTTTTTTGAGCCTCACCGCCGCTCAGGTTGTTTAGAACTTCAGCAAAATCTAATACTGGTATGCGTGTTGCTAAACGAACGATTAAGCTTTCTAAGGAAAATTTCAAGTAAGAACTTCGTAGTGCTTGGTCCGCGCCCCTTCTAGCTAAATCAACCAAATCTTGTAGATCGCTTTTGGCTACTGGTTCTACCTGTCTTAGTAATTCGCTTTGGCAATCTTCTTCTATCCCCAAAGCCATCAGTTCTTTTTTGCCTGCAAATTTTGCAATTAAAAGTTCGTGCCAGTGAGTAACAAACTCCTTAAGAAATAAGCTAGAGTCTAAGCCTGTAGCAAAAACTTCTGATAATTTTTCAAGCGCTGCTTCAACATCACGATTAAAGATTGCTTGAGAAAGAAGCAAGAGTTGATTTTTGCCTACTGTCCCAAGAGCTAAAGCAGTATCATCTAAGGACACGTCTTCACTGGAAAAAGCTAGAACTCTTTCCAACAGCGATTGTGCATCACGCAGCGAGCCATCTGAAAGTCGAGCAATCATCCGCAGAGATTCGCCGGAAATTTTTACTTTCTCTTCACGGCAAATAGCTTGTAAGCAAGACTGTACTTCATCAATTGGTAGAGCTCTTAAGTCAAAACGCTGACAACGTGAAAGTACTGTAGGTAGAATCTTATGCGCCTCAGTAGTTGCTAAAATAAAAATTGTGTTTGGTGGTGGCTCTTCTAAGCTTTTGAGTAAAGCATTAAATGCGGCAGTACTTAGCATGTGTACTTCGTCGATGATGTAAATTTTATTTTTAGAATTGGGGGGAGGGAGAGTACGAAAGTTATCAATTAAATCGCGAACATCATCAACGCTGTTATGAGAGGCTCCGTCGATTTCTCTAACTGCTAAACTCTTGCCTGCTTTAATCTCTAAACAATTACTACATTTTAGACATGGTGTGGAAGTTGGTCCTTGTTCACAGTTTAAGGATTTAGCAAAAATTCGAGCGATAGAAGTTTTTCCAACTCCTCTTGGTCCACAAAAAAGATAGGCATGCGCAACTTTATTGCGGCTAATGGCATTGCCAAGTGTTCTGGTAACATGAATTTGGCCACTAACTTCAGAGAATGTTTCTGGGCGATACTTACGAGCAATTACCAGATAGGACATGTGGAAGATTATACAAAAGAAAAGATCTATACACTATATGCAATCCGCCTTCGCACTGCGTGCTATGGCGTGATAACTTATTTTTAACGGGCATGAATGCCTGTTAAAAATAAGTTAAAAGGGGAGAAAACGGGTTTACCCGCTGAAGCCTTGGCGAAAGAGGGCGAAGCAACACAAGTAGGATTCGCTTATGGCTGCTTCCTTCCGAATCTGACCAGTTTCGCAAGCTACCTCGCGCTTCGCCCAAAGTGAGAGTAGCTTTACTTGCTGAAAAACTCAACAGGGGGTGATTAAATTATCTACAGGTCAGCAACAGTTTTCTAGTGTAAAACTCATATTCTTGCTGGCATGCTTTTTGCAATGTAATTGGCATGAATAATTTAAAACTTCAAGACAAGTCACTCGGCAATAAACAGCAACAAATCTGGAGGGGCATACTGTTAGCTCCTAGAAAAGTTTACAGTTTAGAGCCGTTAAATATGACTAACAGGTTAAGAAACCGAGAGCTACTTCGGGCCAAAGCGAGAGTATAGACCTAGAAGCTCCTCATAACGCTCTGTAATCTCCAAAAACTTTAACCTATCCAATTCAGTTTGAGTGGGGTTAAGATCGGGATGATACGCTTTTATTTTTTTACGATAATTACTCTTAATTTGCTCCAAGGTGCATTTCTCATTCATCTCAAAGTACTTGAGCATCGATTTATACTTTTGACGATCACTGTTTAATTGATCAAATTTTTGGCTAAATTCAGTCGCTGGATCCTTAGGTTTAATAGTTTTTAAATTAATAACCTCTTTTAAGGATTTCTTGATTGCCTCTCTAAACTTATCAATCTTAATTATCTTTAAATATACTAAGACAAAGAATCCGATCAAGAGTCCAATAAATCCCCAAACAAAAAGCAAGCTAAAGTAGTAGCCGTTTTTAAAAAACCAAAATTTCTGCTTCAATGAATAACTTGACTGATAAGTATCGCGCAGTAAATAAACTTGATCTCTTAGATTCTTCTTATCAAACTCCTTAACTAGGATAAAAATTAAATTTGTATTATCACTATTGGGATTAACTCGATAATTAAATACTTCTGCTAAATATTCCTTAGCCTCAAAGGTCTTTCCACTTAATACAAGGCTAGTAATAATCTCTTCCAACTTCGCAATGAAGGTTTCCTTAACTTGGAAATCTTTTTCTGCAATTGCGCTAATGTATGACTTGTAGGGATCAATGATTAAAAGCGGGGCAAATCCTAAATCAATATTCTTCAATAATTGATTTACTAGTTGGTGAGTAGTTTCTGTTCTTTCATTAACATCCTGAAGAAGTAATAAATCAAAGGCTATTTGGAAGTTCTTTAGATTAATAGCATTGTCTAGTGCTTGCTCCCGAAGTGTTAATAGAAATTCTTTTAACTCAGCAAAATATTGGGGATGCTTCTCAGCTAAGGCCAGATACGTCTTGGGAAAGCTAGAATTTAATTGTGCCAGAACTATAAAATCAGAAATAATCTTTTCAATTGTTTTGATTTCTTCATTATTAACAACCGTAGACTTCTTACGATAAAAATCATTAATTATTTCAATTGGTGCCTTTCCTTTGGCTAATTGTTGCTTTAAATAAAAAGCAATAGTCGGAACTAAATCAAAAGGTTTGGAGCAACAATTATTTAAAAAATTAGTAGAGTAATGCTCAAGAGCAATTAAAAGTAGGTATTTTCCAGTATTGGTCCGCTTACTTAATTCATAGGTCATTTCAAACTGATCTTTTCGTGCAATTTCAGCAACTAAGGCTGGAGTTAGTTGATCCAACAATTCAGCAGCTTGTTGGTAAGTCCAGTCTCTTTCTCCGCTTATTTTTTTTACCGTTAAAAAAACAAACGGCTGAGCAGAAGCAGCAATAGCTTGCTTTAAAAACTCCGAGATCTCAGAAAAGGAGTAGCTAGTTTTGGAATTTAAAAAGTAATGCTCTACTAAAAATTCTTGAAGATTTTTGATTTTGATTATTTTTGAATAATCTCCAATTTTAATTTCTTTCTGATCTGCATCAATCTCAGACTCAACAGTATATTCAAAACTTAAATTAAAAATCGTAATTTTGTCAGCAAAAGACAAGTTCGCACTGCAGGCGATTAGTATGAAAATAATTAAATTCTTCAAGTAATACATAACTATATTAAATCACCAGCGTATTCTTCATACAGTGTTTGAATCGACCCCCGTTGGGATTAATTTGGTTATAATGTTTTACCCAGCGATATTTAAATATCGCTGGGTACATAATTAATCTCTTTGCTATTTTTTAGCCGTAAAAACAATTGCATTAACGGAAATCCTCTTGGGACTCGCTATACATCCACTTAAAAACCGAGAAAACTTAAATCCCAATCTACGGCTCTTCAATCCTAGGTGGAACAGTAGCAAAGACATTAACTCGAATCTCTTTGAGTTCTTCCTGATTAGTAGTTAATACTAAATCGGTCAGAATACTCTCTTTTACTGCTGACGGATCAATAGATACCTGCAAACTAATTGAATCATCCTTGGATTTTCCAGTTTGCACAATTGCTGAAATTGCCAAGTTTTCCGAATTTACCTCAGTAATTTTTAAGCCCATTTCTTTAGGAAACTTCAATTTTAAGATCTTTGTTGTCTCTGATCCTGGCTTTAAAAGTCCAAATGATAATGCTGGTGGAATAATTTCCAGTGGCTCCTGAACTTTAATAAAAACAGGGACGTTATAATTCTTTCGACTAGCATTTTTTAAATTAATCGAAAGTCGATCTCGATACAATCCAGGTTTCTCGGGCGTAAGATACTTTGTTAAAAATGTAGCCTTTTTAGGAGCTATCTGTAAGTCACTAATTTCCAGCAGCTGACTCAAATCAAGCAACTCCGTAATTTCTGCCTTACTCTTGGAATTAACAGTTACTTTAAACTTAATCGTGGGCAACTTGATTAATTCCTTTGCAGAAATTTGAGAAATAAAGATTCTATTAGGTTCAATCATAACCTCTGGTTCCACTTGACCATGGATCGTAAAGACAAGCTGTTTTTGTTCTAAGTTGTCAGTATTTATCGCAAGTTGTTGTGACTGTTGGCCGATAAATCCACGCGTATCAAACTCAACAGACACCGGGAGGTTTCCACCAGGTTCAACAACTTGCGAATCAAGCTTGGCAATCAGGCAGCCACATCCTGGAATGAGATTAATAATATTTAGTGGTGCATTCCCCGTGTTGGAGATGTTGAAGCTTGTTTTAATTTTCTCACCTTCTAGTACGCTTCCAAAGCTATAGTCACTAGTATCAACTTGAATAGTTGATTTCAAGTCCTCTGTTTGTGCTTGAGTCAAGGAGTAAGGAAATACGGAAAGTATAGTGAGAATAAATATACTAATGCTGGAAATTTTCATTAGTAATCTAACTAGCAAATAAATCAACGTTATCTAAATATTTGGTATAGAAATTCCCGCTACGAAAATCGGCATTCATCAGAATCCTTCTTTGCATTTCTATATTAGTTTTAATGCCTTCGATAATAAACTCATCAAGTGCTACTAAAGCTTTATTTATACATTTCTCTCTGGTATCAGCTTTAACAATTAACTTGGCAATCATGGAATCATAGTGAGGTTGCACCACATATCCGTGATAAATTGCAGAATCAACACGCACTCCGAAACCTCCTGGGGCATGAAAGCTGGTGATCTTCCCAGGTGAGGGAACATAAGTTCTGGAATCTTCGGCATTAATTCGGACTTCAATAGTATGACCTGTAGATTGAATCTGTTCTTGCGTCTTACTTAATGGGTTACCTGCAGCTAAGCTAATCTGTTCCTTGACCAAGTCAATTCCGGTCGCCATCTCAGTTACTGGATGTTCAACTTGTAATCTTGTATTCATCTCAATGAAATAGAAGCGATTAGCTTCTAGATCCGCTAAGAATTCTACTGTACCTACATTTGTGTAGTTGGCAGAACGTCCCAATTCCACAGCAGCATTTTGAATCTGCTCTTGAAGTTCTTGGGATAATCCAATCGAAGGAGATTCCTCAACAAGTTTTTGATAGCGACGTTGCATCGAACAATCGCGAATCCCTAAATGAACAACATTACCTTGTTTATCACCAGCAATTTGAACTTCAATATGCCTTACTCGTGGTAAAAACTTTTCGATGATTAAGCTTGGATCGCCAAAGGCAGCTTCTACTTCTCGTGCTGCCGTATTAAATAGGTTATCAAACTCATCAGAGTTATGAACGATCTTCATGCCACGCCCACCACCACCAGCACAGCTTTTTAATAGTACCGGATATCCAATTTCCTCTGCGATTGGAAGTGCTGCTTTAGAATCAATTAAACCTTCACTTATTCCTGGAATGGTTGGAACTCCAGCTTTTTCGGCAGCCCTACGAGCCCGAGCCTTGTCACCCATCATTCGCATGTTTTTAACATTTGGACCAATAAAGGTTATGCCACAAGATGCGCAAACTTCGGCAAATTTGGAGTTTTCACTTAAAAATCCATACCCAGGGTGAATGGCATCAGCACCAGTTGCTACAGCTGCTGAAACTACAGAAGGGATATTTAAATAACTAAGCTTAGCTGAAGCCGGACCGACACAAATTGATTCTGTAGCGAGCTTAACGTGTAATGCTTCAACATCTGCTGTGGAGTGAATGGCTACTGTTTTAATTCCTAATTCATGGCAGGCACGAATTACTCGGAGGGCAATTTCTCCACGGTTTGCTATTAAGATTTTATTAAACTTAAGTGGTTCAGACATATTATTTAGCTTGATCAGATTATGAAGGACGAATTAAGAAGAGTGGTTCTCCAAATTCTACAACTTGGGCATCTTGTACCAATATCTTTTCAATAGTTCCTGAAATTGGGGCATCAATTTCATTCATCAATTTCATTGCTTCGATGATGCAAAGCTTCTCACCCTTTTTAACTACCTTACCAACATCAACAAAGGCAGGAGAGTCGGGAGAAGATTTTCGGTAGAATGTTCCGACGATCGGAGACTCCACTTTAAACATGCCTTCATCTTCTTTTGGAGCTTCCGGTGCAGCATTAACTGGAACGTTAACAGTAACACTAGTTGGAATTTGTTGTTGCTGCGCGTATTGCGGAGCAAAATTTTGCATTTGTAGTTGAGGTTGCTGTGCAAATGACGTGCCTCTAATTAATTTAATGGATGTTCCTTCTTCTTCAAGGTGAAACTCATTAACATCGCTCTCTTTTAAGATATCAATTATCTTTTGTAAGTCTTTAAGGTTCATTGTTTGAGATTGAAAATAAAAAAAGCCGTGTTGAAACGGCTTATTTTTATAGGTTAATTTAGCTTAAAACTCAAGCTAGGCTAGCAATTGTCAAAATTATTAAAACTACCCGCTTGACTAGCTGTAATGTTCTGCTGGCTTCCGTCGGAAAGAGTTCCAAATAGAGTAAATCTAATGTTTTTAAAACCTGAACTAAACTGTGATCCACTTGGTACAAATTTCTGTCCATTATCTGCAAATCCGAATAGACCATTAAATGTTCCAGTTGCGCCACCACCGACTGCCTCTCCGATTAGATTTAGGACAGGTGATCTTTGTGTAACACTTCCATTTAAATCTAAAACTTCGTAGCTGTAAGATGTATAACGAACGATCTGTTCTGTGCTATTGCTAACAGTGAATCTTACCGATGCGTCTCCAAATGGTTCAGGATCGTTAGTAGTATTATCACCATCACAGTCTCCACCTTGTTGGATATCAATTGATGTTGTTGAACCGCCTAATTCAATGAATTCAACGCCTGTCAAACGAACAGTAAAGCCTTCTTCGTCTTCTTCTTCATCGTTACCAACATCAGTTACCCCGTTACCAAGTCCACCACCGGCAGAACCAGGAAAGCCTGCAAAACCAATTGGTCGAGTTCCTTCACACTTAATAAGAACAGTGTCTCTCATGCTTCTTTGAGCACCACCAAGTCCACATGCAAATAAGAAGCTACCAGTATCTTCACAACCAATTACGCCACTGGCTGAACCAAAACTTGCGGTGAAAAAAGATCCTGAACTAGGCTCAATAATTCTGAGATCGTTTTCGGTATCACAAACGATTCTAACGTTATCAACTAACTGCCCATCGGCTCCTTTTGCTGTAACTTGAAAGTTTGCTGTTCCGGCGACTGGAACTACATTAGAATCCAAACGGATCTCAATCGAACCAGTGTTGCCATCATCCGATACAAAAATTGATGATAAATCGCTCTCGCCACTTTCATCTGTTTTACTACTGTTACAGGCAACAGTTGCCATGGAAACAAGAGTAAGAAGAATTAGAAATAATTTCTTATTCATTAAAGCCTTCCTTATTAAAAAAATATTATTCATTATAAATATAGAAGTTTAAAATTAAGGAAGATCCTCAACTGGCACTTCATCTACTGGTGCGCCTTCATCTACTGCACCACCACCTAAATCTAAATCGGAAACAACTACTATTTCTAATTGGATTGGGTTAGACTGAATTCTTCTACCACCTGATGTTACACCTTCATAATATGTAGTAATAATCATTTGAAATGGAAGTTCAGGTAACTGCGATCTGTTTAAAGAAATATACTGTCCAATTGATGGTGGAACTAAAGACGTTCCAGCATAAGCAGCACCTGCATCTGTGAAAGCATTTGTTGGTAATGTAGTTCCGCTTTGAACAGCATCACCAGTACCTACTACTGGTGGCCTTACAAACGAAGCAACACCAACAGATGTATCAGGAATTCTGATTGAACTGCCTGGCACAGTATAGCTATGGAATGCTCGCTCAATTCTAATGAACTGGCCTGTTAAGTTATTTTGCAAGCCTCCAAAAAGCTGTACATTATTACTATTTATTCCAGAACCATCCAGTGGCAAAGTGCCGCTAGTTGCTCCAACATCTCCAGCATCATCCTGGAACCATCCAAAAAAAGTAAAGCTAACACCATTATCATTTCTAGTGGAGTCACCACATGATACGGCAAAGGCTACAAATGTAATTAGAAACAGTTTAATAAGTTTCATCTGATATATCTCCAAGAAAAATTATACTTCTGACTCATCTTCTAAAGCTGCATCATCAAAACTTCCTTCGATGATTCGAGGAGTTAAGAAAAACAGCAACTCTTGATCTGAATCGATTGTTGTTGCACTTCTAAAGAAGTGACCTAGTACAGGGATATCCTTAAAGAAAGGTATTCCATTAGTACCATTAGTCTCATCAATTTTGTAAATTCCACCCATAGCAAATGTCTGTCCACTTGATACTAGTACGCTAGAAGTAGCAGATCTCTCTAACTCTTCAGGTACCCCTTCGATATCGAAAGTACCTAGTGAGCTTGACTTGGCATCGATGTCCATAAGAACAAAATAATCTGGGGACGCTTGCGCAGTAACATTAAGAACAATACCAACTTCGATCGTCTCAGTTGCAACGTTACCACCTCCGCCGCCGGCAGCACCTGCTCCAACACCGATATTAACGCCACCACCTGCTGGAAGTTTAATTCTTAACTTTCTAACAGCCTTAATTTCTGCAGGCGTGTTATTAGCTACAGCAACCGAAGGTCGGCTTACAATTTTAGCTACACCTTCTTCTTCTGCTTGAGTTAAACGAAAACTTAAGCTTTTTGATCCATCGGAACTACCGAATAAGAAGCTAAGAGCAGAAGATTCACCGTTAGCAAATTCAGAAACGTTACCGTTTGATTCCCCAGTTGGAGAAACTGCCGAACCACCAATTTCTGCTGAGTTAGGGAAATTGTAAGGAAGAGCATTTCCAAGATCTGGAGAACGCAGCAAATTGAAACCTAACTGACTACCAAGTCTTCTTGTGAAAGTTCTTGTTGCTTCAACAATTTGTGCTTCAATTAAAACTTGAGGAGTTCTTAAATCCAACTTCTCAACCAATTTTTGAGCATTAGTTAACCCACGTGTAATATCTTTAATGATTAACTGGTTTGTACGTTCGTCAAATGCAACGCTTCCTCTTTCCGTTAAGATACTTTCGATCATTGGCTGTAGTTCTGAGGCACGAGCATAGCTAATTCTTAAGTATTGAACTCTAAGCGGTTCTAACTCTTCTTCAGCTTGCTTAGCTTGCTTCAGCGCTTCTCTTTCTGATCTTAATTTTTCAAGAGGAGCAATACGAACAACATTTCCTTCTCGAACTAAGTCTAATCCATTAGTCTTAAGAATTACGTCTAATGCTTGATCCCATGGAACATCTTGAAGTCTCAATGTAACCTTACCACCAACATCATCGCTTGCTATGATATTCAAGTTAGAAACTTCAGCGATAATTCTTAAAGCGTTATCAATATCGGTATCTTGTAGATCTAATGAAATTAAACGGCCAGTGTACTTTGATTCGAAACCTTCACTAAATGACTCTTCGAATTGTCCAGTAACTTCGCCCTCTAATTCAACTTCGTTAGCTTGGGCCATTACGTCTGCTGGTGCAATTTCACCCAAAGCAGATCCAACAACTATTGATCCTTTGCTCTGATTAGCTTGTAAGAAAACATTTGGCTTAGTGAAGAATCTTAACTGAAGATCTGCACCTTTAGTAACAAATCGAACAGAGCGGATGTCGGCAGCAACGTCCTTGGCAATCAACGACTCTTCCTGACCTTCTGGGAGTGGAGTGTCCTTAAGAGTAAGTACATATTCACTGCTAGCAGACTTTTCGAAAAGATAGTCTAAATCAGACTCTGACTTAGCTGTGAATACTGACTCTTTGGCGTCGTTAAATTCAAAGCTTAATTTTTTTGATGATTCTGCTTCTTCAGAAAATACCTGAATTGGCATTGATAAAAGTAGGGCAAAAATCAAACATGAGATTTTTTTGAGATTAAATTTCTGTTGAAATTTTGGCATGTAATTCTCCATTAGCGAAAAAAGAACAATAATATTGGCCAGACTCAATGCTGGAAATGTAGCACCTGAATCTGACCAGTAACATACATCGTTAAAAAATATTTGCAATAAGTTATTTTACATTTCAACTAACTAAAATGAATCATCTAGTTATTCTTTATGCTCTTTAATGTTCTATTTTTATTTTGCTTCAATTTTAACACTGCCCGAGAAGTAATATTCTTTATTTGATAATTTCCTATTTTAAGAAAGTTATTAAATAGTAGAACTAGACCGAGGTTGCGGATTGCTAACCTTAGCTAGCTTAGGTTTAACTCAATCGATACTACTTAGATCATTGTGGTTCTTTGAACTGGTTTCTGTGTAATGATTTCAGGCAGTTATCGCAAATTCAAAATACTTTCAAATAAACTTTAGTCGATATAAAATTCTGCATATATATAGTCCCACTTATTAGATTTCTTCAAAGTGCCTTTGGATATACCATAGAGTGACGAATCTGTTTCAAGTTGGGTTTACTATTTGTCTCCTGCTTACCCCCTAGAGAAGCTTAATGAATGATACTATCGTTATCATTATTAAGTTCTTAATTTCCTGAGGTAAATTACTTTTTGATACTCCCTGTCTCTCGGAGGGATAATAAAATCACATGGTTATTTCAAAAAAACAGCTTACCTTATTTTATTAATAAGCAATTAATTTTTTTGGATAATATAATAAGTTTTTATTAATAACTTTCTAGGATTTTTGTTCGAAAATATATTGCCAGAGATCTTATGTGTTAGTTTAACTGCGGAGCTTCCTGCGACAAAGACTTTTTCAAGCTAATTGATAATAGACTCACGGCACTTGGTGTCATTCCCGGTATGCGCATTGCTTGACCCAGCGAATGAGGTCGAGCAAGAGAAAGTTTTTGTTTAAATTCTTCTCGAAGTCCAGACACGTTGTGGTAAGCGAAGCCTTCCGGAATTAATTGCCGCTCAGCTTTTTTTAGCTGCTCAATCTCGGACTCTTGTCTTTTAATATAACCAGAAAATTTTAACTGCGTTTCTACCATTGTAATAATTTGACTTGGAAAAATTCCCCAATCTGGGAAAAATTCTAATATTTGTTCGAGCTTAAGCTCAGGCCGACGAACTAAATCAGCAACCTTTGTTCCATCTTTGACTTCACTGCTTGTTGGTAGCTTTTCAATTATATCCTGATGTCGTTTTGGAGAAATTCGTTCTTGTTCAATATTAAGGCTCAGTTGATCGTAAGCTGCTTGCAGTTCTTGATAACGAACAATACCTGCCTCTGATAATAGACCTAGCTCGATTGCCTTAGGGCACAATCGTAAAGAAACGTTGTCCTCTCTAAGTATCAGTCGATACTCAGCGCGCGAGGTGAACATTCGATAAGGCTCATCAACGCCTTTACTAATTAGATCATCAATCATCACCCCAATGTAAGCCTCGGCTCTGGAAAGAATTAGTTGCTCTTGTTCTTGAAATCTAAGTGCTGCATTTGCTCCGGCAACTACTCCTTGTCCTGCGGCTTCTTCATATCCGGAAGTGCCGTTAATCTGTCCTGCAAAATATAATCCAGCAATTAATTTTGTTTCTAAAGTTGGTTTCAAGTTTCGTGGATCGACCATGTCATATTCCACAGCATATCCAGGAACAAGAATTTCAACATTTTCCAAACCTGGAATAGTTCGAATAAATTTATCTTGAACATCTAAAGGTAAACTTGTGGAGATTCCATTGGGATAGACAATGTCCGAATCATAACCTTCTGGTTCTAAAAATACATGATGACTATTTTTATCTGTGAAACGAAAAACCTTATCTTCAATTGATGGGCAGTATCTTGGACCGCCGGATTTTATTTGACCATTAAACATCGGACTGCGCTCTTTGTTTGTGCGAATAATCTCGTGGGTTGCCTCTGAGGTACTGGTAATCCAACAAGAAATTTGTTTTCGATCAATCTTCTTCGTTAGCATCGAAAAAGGTTGGGGAACTAAATCACCGCATTGCTCTTCAGTTTTCGAGAAATCAATCGAAGAAAGTCGCAACCTTGCAGGTGTTCCAGTTTTTAACCTGCCCAGTTCAAAACCAAGATCCTTTAAAGAATCACTTAAATTGTTAGAGGAAATATCCCCATGTCGACCACCTGGAGTAATATTAGAACCTGTATGCATCAGCCCACGAAGAAAAGTGCCCGAAGTTAGAACAATGTTTGAAGAATGCAGCTGCAAACCATCCTTAAGTACAATACCCTTTACCTCATGATTATTAGCTAAAATCTGAGCAACCTCACCTTCAATAATATCTAAGTTTGGCAGTAATCCTAGGAGTCTTTGAATCTCTTCTTTGTATAATGTGCGGTCTGCTTGAGCTCTGGATGATTGGACAGCAGGCCCACGGCTGGAGTTTAGAATCCTGAATTGAACTCCAGTATTATCAATAGCTTGGCCCATCAAACCTCCTAGCGCATCAACTTCTTTGACTAATTGGCCTTTACCTAAACCACCAATTGCTGGGTTACAGGACATTTGTCCGATACCTTCTTTTCGAAGAGTTACCAAGGCAACTGTTGCACCCAAACGACAGGCAGCAGCAGCAGCTTCAACTCCTGCATGCCCTCCACCGATAACGATAACTGAATAATTCATGAATCTAGCCGTGCAAAAAGGTTCATCTAACTCAAGGGCTAAATATGCCAATGATTTGAGTGCCACAAATACTTGATTTTACTAGAAATCTTATGCTGAAGCAAATACTATTCAAAATCCGATGTTATTATATGGATTTAGCAGGTTTTATTAATGATAAGCTGGTTGTTGAAGAGTTATTATCACTAGATAGCAATGCTGAAGTCCAATCCAAGATTACAAAACTAGATCTTGGAATCCTGTGTTTATTTCTAGCGATTGCTAGTCTGATCATTATTGCAATCCCACTCGCTGTTAATAATAAGTTATCATCTTCCTTAGAAATCCTTGCTACTAATGACTATTGGAGTGACTTTACTCTTCAAACTGGTTTTATTTCTCGAAAATCACCAATTATCGAATTCGTTCCGGGAGATCATCACTCGCAATTAGAGTTTGCCCAGCTAATTTCCTTTTTTAGCGAAGAAATTATCAGCAAAACAAAATATGATATTTCTAACCCGGAAGAATTGGCATTTAAAATCATTAGTGAGAGTTTAATCGCCAACGAAGATCCTTTTTTCGTAGCAGCTGTAGTCTTTTCAGAAAGCTCTTTTCGCACACATGCTAGATCAAATGTTGGTGCGAGAGGCCTAATGCAAATAATGCCAAAAACTGGAGAATACATTGCTAGAAAAATTAACTATCAGTGGAAAGGTTTACACACTTTAGATAATCCTACCGTCAACTTAAGATTAGGAATATCGTACATTCAATATCTTAAGAAAATATTTTCTGGGAATACTCATAAGATGCTTTTAGCCTATAACTGGGGGCCTAATAATGTAATGAAAGGTAAGAATCCTCCAAGCGTTAGCATTAGTTACAGTGCCAAAATTCAAAAACTAAGGGATAATTGGAAGCATGCTTACACCCAACACTCTGGCAAAAAAGATATCAGCATCTTGCAAACAATTTAATCCGGCAAAGTCTTAATGACATCATTGGAACATCAACCAAATAATCATTTGAGTTATTTTAAAGTAGCTATCAGGCTAGCTGTATTTTGCTTCTTCCTTTCAGTACTACTCCTAGGAAGCCTGAAAGTATTATCTAAAAAGAAACAATCAGCAGAGAGTAATCCAGATAACCCAGTAATTAATCAAGTGGTAGAAGGAAATACAAAGTCAATCGAAGACTTTGAAAAGTCAGAATTATTGAAAGGACTTTTTAAAAAGGAAGGGGAAATATTTCCAGACAAGATCATTAAAGATTCGATAGTCTCAGAAATTAAAGAGACTGAAATTAAGAATCAGGAGCTTACTGTTACTCCGGAACCAACACCAAAGATCTCCTTGGAAACAGTAATAGCTGAAGTTACAACCGATACCCTAGAGCCCATCGTAAGTCCCTCGTTAGAAAATTCCAATAAGATTTTTGATTTTGATCAAAGTAAAAATTATCAAGTATTTATTGCCAAATATATAGCCAAACAAAAGATTGCTAATTTAAATTCCGAGGAATTAGCAACAATTATCATTACCGAAAGTCAGGCAATTAAACTTAACCCAATCATAACAACTCTATTAATTAGTTTGGAATCACAATTTAATCGCTACTCGGAAAGTAGCAATGGTCGAGTGGGTCTATTACAAATCCATCCAGATGAAGCTAAATTAATTACTAAAAAAATTAATTTGCCCTTCTTAGGAACGGTGAGTTTATATCATCCGATTTATAACATCCGCTTAGGTCTGCAATTATTAGTAGAAAAAAAAGCCGCCGCTGGAACTTGGGAAGAAGCGATTAAGAAATTTTCTAAACTAGGAAATGAGAACTTAACGAATCAGTATCTGGGAAAAATCCTTACTCAGGTTGTGGAGCTAGAGCAATAGCACCCTCCCCTTTTGGGACATTTTACATCAGAATGTTTAAATGGCTCGAGATTCTTTGTCCCAAAAGGGGAGAACTACAGAACTTCTCTAGCCCAGGCAGCAGACAGAGAATCAACGTATTCATTCCACAACCAACCACCATGGCCGGCAATCCATTCAAATCGTGTGCGTGGTCGTTCTTGAAACAAGGCATAAGCTTCTTGAACTAAATCTAGATTCTTAATCTCTCCACCTTTCTTTTTCCAAGCATTACGCTCCCAAGACTTAGCCCAGACTGTGAGCGTATTAATACAGAGCTGACTGTCCGCGTAGATTGTTACATCTTCATCTACAGAAATAGACTTTAAGGCATTAATAATAGCAGTCATTTCCATTCGATTGTTAGTAGTCATTGGATCTGAGCCATAGAGCTGCTGCACTACTTCTCCATTAGCGACACGAACAACGCCCCATCCACCAGGTCCAGGATTGGGCCGAGATCCACCATCTGTGAAAATTCCTGTTTGCGGACCCTCGGAGTATTTTTGAAGCACTTGCTTTAAAGTTAGATTCTTCATTAAATTAGTCTGATATATGGAAAAGAAAAAGGCAGGCTACCAAATCATCTTTGAAAATGAAAGTATCTTAGTAATTAATAAGCCGGCCGAAGTACATTCTACTTTTGGTAAAAACTCAGAGAATACAATTGCAGAGTTTATAAAAAATTCTTATCCGCAAAATTTATTAATTAACGAGGAAGGTGGCTTGCTTCAACGACTTGATTATGAAACTTCCGGATGCTTTCTTGTTGCCAAAACAATTCCTGCTTTTAATTTCTTTAAAGAAAAAATTAAAAATCACCAACTGGCCAAGGAGTATTTATTTTTAAGCGAACGAGGGATTAGTCAGCCTACCTGGGTGAAAAATTATCTATACTCTCGCTATCGGGGGAGTAAAAAAATAAGTATTTCGGAAGATCCTATCCCGCGAGCACTTTATGCAGAAACACTATTTTCAGTAGAACAAGAAATTATTTCTAAAAAACTTTATTTAATAAAAGCTCAGACTTGTTTTGGTCGTCGGCATCAAGTCCGTGCTCAAGCTGGTTTTTTGAATATTCCTTTACTTGGCGACTCGCTTTATGGCAGTGATAAATCTTTTAGCAATTATGATTTAAATGAATTTCCAAAATTTTTGCTACATGGCTTAGCACTTAAAGTACCAAAAAATTCTTATTGTAATAAAACTGAATTTACAGCGTCTATTCCAAGTTACCTTGCGGAATTTATCAAGAATCATTAACGTAACACTTATGAGCACTCAACATCACCACATTATTATCATTGGTTCGGGACCTGCAGGATACACTGCTGCAATTTATTCTGCTCGTGCAAATCTAGCTCCCCTTTTAATTCAAGGCAGCATGCCTGGTGGCCAGCTAACAACAACTACCGAGGTAGAAAACTATCCGGGATTTGTTGATGGAATCCTTGGTCCTGACCTAATGCAAGAAATGGAAAACCAAGCCAAGCGTTTTGGATGTAATATTAAAACTGCTCTGGTCGAAGCGGTAGATTTAACAGTTAAGCCATATAAAATTAAAACTGCTGAAGAGACATTTACAACTGATACCATAATTATTGCTACCGGTGCTAATCCTAGATATTTAGATCTTCCCAACGAAAAAAGTTTAATTGGTTTTGGAGTGTCTACCTGCGCAACTTGCGATGGCGCTTTTTATCGTGAGCAAACTATTGCGGTAGTTGGAGGTGGTGATTCTGCCTGCGAAGAAGCGCTCTTCTTAACTCGCTTTGCTAAGAAAGTTTACTTAATCCATCGCCGCGATCAGCTCCGAGCATCTAAAATCATGCAAGATAGAGTATTTAAAAATCCAAAAATTGAGCTTGTCTGGAATAGTGCTGTTAGTGAATTAGTTGGTGAAAAACCAGCAGGTTTAAAAAAAATAATTCTAACAAACACCTTAGATCAATCAAAAAGCGAACTGGAAATTTCAGGAATTTTTATGGCAATTGGCCATGTCCCAAATTCACAATTATTTGAGACACAGCTAGATCTAGATACAGATGGATATATTATTACTTCGCCGGATTCTACTAAAACAAAAATCCCCGGTGTTTTTGCTTGTGGTGATGTTCGCGATAAAGTTTATCGTCAGGCGATCACTGCAGCTGGTAGCGGTTGTATGGCTTCGATTGAAGCTGAACGCTACTTAGAGTCTCTTTAAAAACAGAGTTTTTATTACTAGCGCCTTGAGAAAACACCTTCTCGTGCGCAGATCGCGAGCAGAAATAAAATTAAAGACATTAGTAAAAATGATACCTGCCAAGACTGCTCCGTCTGCTTGGACTGGGCGGCAGAAGTGGCTTTAATTTCTTTTGGATTAATTTCACCACCACTTAAACTTGCTAATGAGTTAAGGAAGGCTTGGTTTACACCCATCGGTCGTTCAACCTCGTCAGGATTTGGAATGTCAATAATAAATTGGTGATCCCGGCCATCAGGGGTTCCGAGTTTAACCTTAGCAAGTCCAGCTACAGGAGCATCAATGTCTGCCTGATAATACCCTTTACTTATAGTCATAAAACTTTGTTCTTCCGTAGAATCATCAGCCCAAGTAATATTCAGTGGAAAATCTCCCACCTGAAAAGAACTTTGATAGGTAGTTAAGTTAAGTTGTAGCCTCTGCCCTTTAATCAAATAATCAAATTCAAAATCTGAAAATAAATGTCCATCTTTGCTTGGAGTCAAATAATTTAAAACCTGTTCTAAGAACTCATAAATCGATTTCCAAACAATCCAATTTTTTGACCAACGACCAGAGAGATCTCCAGTGAAGGCGACCACGCGACCACCTTCGTGGGTCCAGCCAGCTAAAATTGGATCATCATTAACAGCGGTTGTAACTAATTCTAATTCTGCACCCTTCTTAATTTTAGTTTCTACATATCCCAGAAGACTTGGAAACTCAGTTAGTTTAGTTAAGCGACTACTGGATCCAGGAAACTTTTTAACAGGGTACTCCGAGAATTCTTTTTGCGTTTTTTCAGCAGTATTCATCTTCACATCATCTAAAAATAAACGTGGCAGACTTTGTGCATCCATTGTTTGGTGAAATTTCCCCCCACCAAAAGTTGCAATCTCTTTTAATAAGGTGGAATCATCACTCCCAATTAAGAAAGTAGAAACAGAAATATTTGTAGCCTTAAGTTCTCGGGCCATATTCAGATAACTAGACCCCAACTGTGCTTCATCCGGCAAGCGACCATCGGTTAGAATAATCATGTGTTTTCTTCCTGCCTTAGCCAATTCTAATTCTTGCCGAGCAACATCCATTGCTGGATAAAGACTTGTTCCGCCATTAGGGAATAATAGCTCTACACGCTTAGCAGCTTTCTCTCTATTGGAAGCATTCATTTGTTGCATATTGAGTGCAATAAATGGCTGATTATCAAAACCAATTAGTCCGAAATAATCATCATCTTTTAATGCCTCAATTACTGAGCGCGAAGCCAACTTGGTGTAATCCATTCTTTGGCTAGCTCTCATGCTACCTGATTTATCGAGCACTAGAGCTACCGCAACGTTTACTCGTTGTTGGATTTTTTCAGGCTTTAAAACATTAACTGGTAAAATTTCCTCAACTACTGTGTCTTTATAGCCACCAAGTCCAAAGCTTTTATTCCCACCTAACATCATTAGTGAGCCCCCTTGTTTTAGGTAGCCCTTTAATGAGTCAACTAGCGGATCGGGCAAAGATCTAAAGGGAATATTGTTGAAGAAAATAATTTGATATTTAGCCAAGTCCTCGACGACAACATGCTTCTGAGAAGAGTCTTGTAATTCAACTTTATATTTCTGATTTAATAAAGCGGTCTCTAGTAGCTTAGACTCAGCAGCACTGTCGGTCAGGATCAGAACCTGATTCTTTTCTTTACCCGTAATATAAAATACTAACGAATTTGTCGGAACAGAGGCGTCTTTAAATTCAACAGTAAATTTATTTAATCCTGGTTTTAGTTCTTTTGTTGAAAACGAATAGTTAAGAATCTCCTGCGCCGCCAATTCACGATCTTCCTCTTTTAAAACTTGTTCCTCTTGTTTAATCAGAATCTTTCCGGAAACTTCTTCAGCTGTGAAATTCTTAAACAAGACTGTTAAGTCTTGGCGAATCCCAGCATCAGACATTAGCGGAACCGCTAATTTCTCAATCTGAAATCCAGAGACAATCTCCTCCCCTTCCAGAACAATTGGATAAATTGGTGCTTCTCGTCCGCGAAGCTGTAAGGCCGTAATTGCATTTCCGGAATTCTCTTGTCCGTCAGATAGTAAAACAAGAGGAGTCTGAGGAAAGTAATTAATCAGATTTTCAAAATTACTAGCCTTGGTGCGATCTAGTTTTGTTTGATTAGCCTCTTTAAGGCTAGCTTCTAAGGAACCCAAGCCTCCCGCAAAGGAAACAAATTTAGTTTCTTTTGGTAAAGATAATTCTGCTAAACGCTTATTAAAATCGCTAGCAAGTTGCGGCGTAATACTGGCCGATTGATCTACTGCTACAATCACGCCCTCGGCTTTGATCATTGTTCGAGAGACTGGGTGAGCAAGTGCTAAAATTAAACTCATTAGCGCTAAAGTTTCCAGCACTTTAACTCGCAAGCTTTTTTCTTGCTTGAACAAGAAAAATATCACAAGCAATGGGATTACTAAAAAAAGTAACGAAGAATTATTAAAGGTAAGACTCATATTATTACACTACTCCTTCGCCAAACAAACCCTTCGCAGATGAAATTTGCGGAGGGCGCGCGTAATCTTGGCTTTAGCCAAGTTGCGCCGCAGAAGACAAAACAAATACTCACCGCTAATTGGCGTAGGGTTTTGTAGTGTTTTCTAAGGCATAACCTGCCTGCAACAGGATTTTGCTCGCTCACCTTTCTTTTCCTTTTTTATCAAAAATGAAAAGCGGTGAGTATAAAGCAGCCAACATCATTACTAACACAAACCAGATTAACTGGTTCAAATTTGGATTGGAACTGTTTGCTAATTGTGACTCTTTGGAAATAAGCAATGTTGGAATCGAGATCTTCCGAACAACTTTCAGATTGGACTCTTCCTCTGAGTAGAAATTCTTAGCGTTATATGATTTTACCTTTCCATCCGAGGATGAAAAAATTCCGATTAAACTAGAAGCTTGATTAGAATGTATTTCTGAAACTAATTTTTGATCTACTAATGTATAAACCAGTGTCTCCCGATCAAATGAAATTGGAGCTTCGCTGGTTTCTTCTAACCACTTAAGTGTATTTAAGCTTAAAATCGATATTGCTTGATTATTACTTTGTTCCAAAGGCAAAATCGGAAATCCCAGGTAAACAGATTTAACTTGACCTAAAAATCCAGTGGCCAAGATTATTTGATTATTGCTGGAAATAACCGGATGGAACCAACTGGGAAGTTTAGCTGACCAAACATTTTTAAATTGGAAATTATCGGGAGTTAAATATCGCAACAAGGCACTTTCCTTATCCCAAGTAGTAATCTGGGGAGATCTTTGCAATTCTGTTTGTATTATTCCAGGCTCTGAATTGCTGGCAATAATCAAATGATTGGAATTTGGGAATTCCTTAGGAATATAATTATCAAAAATTATTAGTGAATATTTCTTGGAACTGGTCGCTCCTTGCTGATATTCAGTCGGCGATAGTAATTTTACCTTATCATCAAAAACCACGGCTAAACCACTTTCACTAATTGAACGCTCGCTAACCAATAATACCTCAGCTTGAACTTGCGGATTGATCACTTGAAAAGCAATATTATCTTTACCAATAGCGTCTACTGTTGGACTGCGATTTTCAGAGTCAATTTCGGCAATAACCGCGCGGACATCATTGGCAATTTTAAAATCAACAAAAATCTTTTGATCTGGATTAAGTTTAAAACTATTTTCTTTGCTCTCTGTTAAGACTAATTTCCCTTGAATTTCCGATAGCAAGTAAAGTTTAACTTTCTTTTGAACTGGGGTACTGACGAAAGATTGGATGCCAACACTAACTGTCTGATTTGGCCTAAGCAAAATTTCAGTGATTGCAATATTTCCGAGTCCTCCGCTTCGTACCGTAGATAGCTTTAGTTTGTTTGATTGCTTACTGTTGCTTAAATAATCGCTATAAACTGTCAATTCAACATCGGGTGAAGTTGTAAGTGAACTTAAAATACTTTCCAAAAGATCGTTTGCTGGTAGAATTTTTAAATCTTCAATCTTAGAAATCACCTCATCCCAAGTCTGAAAGCCATCTGACCAGCACTCAAAACTTGGCGCCGTTACACAGACTTTAATTCCTGAAAAATTGCGAATCCTAGACTGATAGTCATTTTTTAATTGAGCAATATTTAAAGCTAAAATATTTTTAGAACTACTGGCATCGGCGATAGCAGAAAGACTGAGTGAATTATCAATAATCACTTGCCAGTATTTGCCTGGCGATTGCCAATAAAATCCGGCAATTGATAAAACTAAGATTAACAGCGCCAGCAGTTCATAAAAAAACCTCCAAGGAAGCTGAATACGCTGGCGAACACTAGGACGATTCTTAAGTTGTTTAAATATGATCGTGCTAGAAACTATCTGCCGCTTAGCTTGCCCACGATTTAAGTAAGCATAGATTAGCCCTCCAATTACCGGAATGGCTAATAACAAAAAAGCTGGTGCGCTAAAACCGAGGCTCATTTTCCAACCCCTAATATCTTGCGACAAATCTCAGCTAAGTCTTGGCTAGTATCACAACTATACCAAGCGATTTGTCGTTGATAAGAAAAGTCCTGCCAATCTTTTTGATGCTTAGCAAAAGCTTGTTGGTATTCAGGTGCATTACTGGCTGTTACTTCGAGTGGAACTTCTTGCCCTGTTTCGCTATCAACTGCTAAGACCTTCGTTCCAAGGCGTGGGGTGATCTCCTCTGGAGTAAGAACTTGAATGACTCGCAAATCAAGATTGCGAGCTAGTAATGTTTGAAAATTCGCTTTAATTTTTTCGGGGTCATCTAAAAAATCAGAAATGTAGTAGGCGACACCTGGGAAATTTGTTGTCGTAAAACTAAGTTTTAAATCAGCATCAAAAGTTTTAGCAGAGTTGATTTGAACTTGAGCCAAATCATCAGAGAGTTTATATACTAAGTTTTTTCCAGAATATTTTTTACCAATGAAATGTCCCGGCACAGCAAGTTGTAAGCGATCTTGTTGCATACTGGAAAGATACCCAATCGCTAAGGCTAACTCCACAACCCTATTCCATTTATCAGTCGACGGACTAAACATCGAAGCAGAATTATCAAGAATTAAATGCACTAAAAGATCTTGCTCTTCTCTAAAGCGTTTAATATAAAAACGTTCAGATCTTGCTACTAAATTCCAATCTATATGACGAAGATCGTCCCCTGGCTGATACTGCCTAAAGTCAGAGAATTCAATTCCATGACCACGCTTAGGCGAATAGTGAGCACCCTGCCGAGATCCTAAAAATGATTTGCGCGCTTTTAATTGTTGCAACTCTAATTGTCTTAAAAGTTGTGGTGTAAAAGTTACTGGCAAAGGCATGGCTGGTTATGACAAAAAATATATTACTTAAAAAATAATAGTTTAACTTAGCTTTCCCACTTTCCTGCAGGGGATATACTAAAACCCATTATGTAATTTGCTTACGTAAATTACTTTTTGGATTTTCTTTACGTCACTTAGCTTTAACAATTTCTGAAATAATTTCTTCAGCTGTAATACCTTCTGCTTCTGCTTGGAAATTAAGAATCAATCTGTGTCGCAAGCAAGGAACTAATGCTGTTTGTAAATCAACAAAGTCAATGTTCATTCGTCCAGCAAGTAAGGCCATCACTTTAGAAAACAAGACTGTCGCTTGTGCTCCCCGCGGGCCAGAACCAAAGCGCACGTATTTCTTAACTTTTTCAGTTGCAAAATTAGAATCAGGATTTAGTGCCGATAACATTCTGACTAAAACTTCTTGTAATGGTCTTGGTACAACAACTTCCCGTACTAGAGATTTCAGTTCATTAATTTTCTCAGCTGGATTAAAACCTTCTAGCACTGCCGTTGCTTGTGGAATATTCGCCCCAGTAGTTCGAGTTAAGATTTCCTGCATTTCCGGTTCACTTGGTAATTTAAGAACTAGCTTAATCATAAAACGATCTAGCTGAGCTTCTGGCAGAGGATAAGTTCCTTCTAACTCTACGGGATTTTGAGTGGCAAGAACAAAAAAAGGAGTTTGCAAAGGATGGGTCTTACCCATTACTGTAATTTGCTTTTCTTCCATGGCTTCCAGCAGGGCCGCTTGAGTTTTCGCAGTTGCTCGGTTAATTTCATCAGCTAGGACAATATTTGCAAAGAGGGGGCCCGGCATAAAAATAAATTGTTTTTTACCATCATCGCCCTCATTTAAAATCTCGGTTCCAGTGATGTCACTCGGCATCAAATCTGGGGTAAATTGAATTCGTTTGAAATTTAATCCAAGGGACTTGGCAATTGAATTGACCAGTAAAGTTTTTCCTAAACCAGGAACCCCCTCTAAAAGTACGTGCCCTCCACTAAAGATGGCACCTAAGGTTCCCCTAATGATTTCCTTCTGCCCAACAATTACCTTGCTAATCTCTGACTCAACTTGCCCAAAGGTTTCTCTAAACTCGCTTAATCTTTCTTCAATATTACTCATAACTTAGGGGTTTTAAGGAAAATTTATTCACACAAAAAGTACTTAAGGTTTCTACTTAAGTCATCGATACAATATAATACCTTGTTTGTAAGCGTTCAGGTAGTCTGCAAAAATTATAAAGGATCAGATATCTCCTTAAAACGGATAAAAATAACAGTTATAGTTATTCCAAAAAATAAATTACGTATAAATAAAATAGCGTAGCTTGTTTTTTTCTAATAACTATATGATTTTACTACGCTTGCAGGGGATAGAAAGCCCAAAAAAGTAGTTTCCTTACATAAATTACTTTTTGGACTTTCTATATTTATTAACACACAAAGTTTTATCATGACTCACTCATTTGATGATCCACATCGAGATACCTCTAGATCGCTCCGACAGTTACCTAAAGATACAGTTAGAGCCACAAATAGCTCAATTTCAGGTAGAAAATCCTTAGCGATTGTAGCTACCGCAGCTCTAGGCCTAGCTGCCGTCAATTCCCTAGCCCCAAAATTTACCACCTATATCAGCGACCTAAAAACTAAGAATTTACCTCCGATAGAGAAACCTGAGGTTGTTGTCCATAAACCTAGTTATTTAGAATTAGCAAAGCAGCAGGGATTAGTAGTTGTTAGTGCCTACGGTCTTAATATTCATGATGTTGTCAGCCAGCTTCAAATCGATCTGCTTTCAGGAAAGGAAAATGTAACGGAAATATTATCTGTAAAAGGAGATAAAGGATTTTGCATCAAGACTCTCCAAAATGGTGCTGAGCTCCGACCACTAAGAGAAGCTAGGATCGAGGCAGATGGAGTGCAAATTGCCTTTTTAAAACCAAGCGATCCCCTGCTTCATGCTAAGATCCAAAAAAATTATCAATGCATCGAGCTTTCTCCAGGCGAACTGAAGAATCAAGATATTCTAAATTTCAAAACTCATCTTGCTAAAATGCGTGCACCGGAGGTCACAAAGGATCAACTCCAAGAGGTAAAGTTAGCAGCAGGGGTTGTAGAATTGCGAATCAAAAATATATTTCCACCAAAAACTACCGAAACCAGTAGTTCTCAACATTCACTTCAAACAGAATTTGTCAGATACTTAAGAGAAAGTATTGGAGAAACTACTTTCAGTAAACAAGCTGCCATCCGGGGAACACACACTACGATTGCTAGTAAAATCACAGGTGCAAGCCTTAAAGATTCTAGCCACTTAGCAAATTTACTAGAATCACGAGTACCTAGAATAACAGCTGGAAAGGAATTTACGGTTAATATTACTCCCGTGTTCCAAGTCGATCGAGATCTTGTGATTTACTTTGGGAGTTCTGCGGATTTAGAAAAATTTCAAGCTCGATTCTTTCCCAGCAAGTAATATGCAAAATAAATTTTATAGAAAATCGTAAGCATTTGGGACTCTAGTTGCTTAGAATTTCGAGCTACTTTAAGAGATCTTGATACTCCATCGGGATTTTAATTTGATTACTCTTTTTCGGCGCAGTCGGACGACTAAGTTCTAATTCTTCCTGAGTGATGCGATACTCACCACCCTCTTTCCCTTCCTTGATATCCGCCTCACCCGTAGCAAATTGCTGATCGAGATCTTTTGGGTCCTCATCAATCTTGACGTCTTGATATTTTAAACTTGCTTCGTCAATCTTGGCCGGATTTTCTCCTTTTCCCGGATCTCCTTCTTTGCCACTAACAGCAGCTCCCTGCTTGCCGGCCATTTTATTTTCAGAATCTTTATTTTCAGAATCAGGTGGCTCATTGGCATCTCCCTCTCCGGAAGCAGAAGACTGCTTAGACTCTTGCTCTGATTTATTACTAGAATCTTTTTTTTCAGAATTATTTTTAGATTCCTTAGGTTCTTTTTGATCTTGTTTTTCAGATGACTTTCCAGCACCATCGGAAGCCTGACCATCCTGGGGTTTGTCGGGTTTATTCTTCTCTCCTTCTTGACTAGAATTTTGCTGTTGTTCCTTTTCTAACTGGTCAATTTTATCTTTAATTTGATCCATTACCTGTTCGGCATTTTGTTCTCCTTGTCCTCCCGATTGATCTTGTTTTGGCTTTCCACCTTTGCCTTCTTGAGAATTGCCCTGTTCTTTTCCTCCTGCCTGCTCGGCATCTTCTTTAGACTTACCACTATCAGATTTTTGCTCACTTCCGGTTTGCTCGCTCTTGTCAGATCCCTCTCCGCCTTGAGATTCGGCACTCTCTGACTGCTCGCCCTTTTCTGATTTTTGCTCACCTTTTTGATCCGCAGACTCTTCACCTTTTTCACCACCTTGTTCTTGACTATTAGACTTTTGCTCTCCACCTTGTTGTTTACCAGAATTTTGCTGCTCTCCTTTTCCACCCTCAGATTTCTTATCGCCTTCAGCTGATTCTTCTTTTGCGTCTTTCTCTCCACCTTGATCGCCTTTTTGTTCTTGTTCGCCAGATTCTTCTTTACCTTGCTGGTCGTCTTTCTTGCCTGACTTGGTTTCAGCAGGGGTCTCGGACTTTTCCTCTCCTTCCTTCTGTTGTTCTTCTTTTTCAGTATTACCTTCTGAATCTTTTTTCTCTTGCGACTGCTCTCCGTCTTGTTTATCTTCCGATTTTTCTTGGTTTTTCTCTTGTTCCTCTTTTTCTTGGCTTTTTTCTTCTTGGGATTTTTGTTTTTCTTCCTCTGACTTTTGATTCTCTTCTTCTTTTTTCTCGCCTAATTTTTTCTCAGCCTCAGCCAATGTCTCCTTAACATCACTTAGGGTTGTTTGCTCAGAACTTAAATTGTTTAATAATTTTTCAAGTTGCTGATTAAGTTCTGGCGGTAGTTTTTTTTCAGCTATTAATTCTTGTAAAATTTTAATTTCTGGCGCAAAAATTGCTTTATCGACTGCTGGTTCAATAAATTTTTCTTTAAAAACAAAGAATAGAATAAAGCAAATAAAAAGAATTACTGGCAATAGATAAAGATTGTTTCGGACAGAGACTTTTTGTTTAAAATAAATTTGATCTACTTTTTCAAATGAAATCTTCTTCTCGTCAATCTGTCGCTCAATAAATTTGGCAACATCGGATTCTGCTAAATTTGATTCTTGCAATTGGCTTAAAGAAGTTAGGCGACTCTCGGCCTGACATTCCCCGTCAATCAGCATTGCCCATTGCTGGGTGGTAGGATTCTTGAGGCTTAAATAGTAGCGAACTAAAAAAAATCCATTCACTAGAAATATTAGTAATATTCCTCCAGCGAAGATCCATGATATTTGAAAAAAGAAAACCAAGGCGCAAAGCTGCGCCAAAAAGACAATCGCCAAGGACAACAAATTTTGTTGTTTGAATTTGGAAAACCGATCCTCTAATGACTTAATTTGTTGCTGGAGATTCACTAGCCTCCAAATTATCAGCAACCTTTGGCGATTCCGTTGGTACTAGCGGATCTATTGGTTTTGTTGCTGCTTCAATTTCCTCCACCGCTACTTGCGTCGCCTGTTTTGCTTGACTTAAAATATTCCGATAATCTCGTACCGCATCATTGTGCTCTCGTAGATTTGTGGAAAATTTATGCCCACCCTTGCCATTAGCAACAAAAAATAGAAATTCACTATCTTCTGGGTAAAGTGCCGCATGGATAGCCGTTTGACCAGGATTAGCAATTGGCCCAGGAGGTAATCCAAAGTTTTTATAAGTATTATAGGGAGACTCTGTTTCTTTGTGCTTGTTCAGAACTACTCCATTAAAATTTTGCAATCCGTATACCAAAGTTGGATCTGATTCTAACTTCATGCCACTTCGAAGACGATTATGAAAGACAGAGGAGACAAGTGCTTGTTCGGATTTATTGCCTGATTCTTTTTCAATGATTGAAGCTAGCGTAATAATTTCATGCTTAGAAAGATTTAGCTCTATTAGTCTTTGATCATAAACAGGTTTCCACTTTTTATAGAACTGCTCCACCATTATCCAAATCACTGATAATGCTGTCTGCTTTCCTGAAAAATGATATGTCTCGGGAAACAAATAACCTTCCAAGGATGGAGCGGTAACTTCCAAGCGATCTAATAACGCCCGATCTTGAACTGATTGAAGAAAATCAGCGCCCTTTAAAATCTGTGACTCTTCCAAAGCTTTGGCAATCTGCCAAAGATCCATTCCTTCTTTTACCGTCACTATTCGCTTAAAGACTTCTCCTTTACTCAATTTAGAAAGAATATCTTGAGGTGACATTGCTGGAGATAATTGATACTCACCAGCTTTAATTTTCGTATCACTTTTTTTAACTTGGGAAATAAAATCTAACATCCAGGCACTACGAATAATACCCTTTGACTCCAATTGATCACAAAAGGCACGAAAACTACTACCCGGCGCTAGCTCAACTAAGTAAACTTTATCGCTCTCCTCAATAAAAGGAGTAAAAAAATAGCTTCTTAGAAATAAAAAGCAGGCCACCCCAACAAGTGCCGGAATCCCTAAAACAACAAAAATTCTCAGTAATAACTTTAACATTTATTGAAAAATGACTCTAAAATAATAATTGCGGCAGTCGAATCAATCGTTTCTCGATCGACTTTCTTTACGCCAAAGGCTCGAAATCTACTTTGGGCTTCCAAGCTTGACGCATACTCATTGATATAATGTACCTCAAAATGCTTAGGAAGTTTTAAATTATTAACAAATTTTTCTATTTTAGCACACTGTAAACTTTTGCTTCCGTCACTGTTTTGTGGCCAACCAACTACAAAACCACTGAGATTATCATCCACTAACATTTTATGAAGTACTTTTTTGCCATCAACTTGCTTTAAATCAAGAGCTTTTCGTGGGAAAACTAATTTTGAGTCTAAATCTCCGAAGGCTAAGCCTATAATTCGCTCGCCGACATCAAGTCCTAAGTATTTTTTAGATGTCATAATCAAATTCTGCGTCTTTTAAAATCATTCTCTTTAATACCTCGTTTAGATTTTGAGTGAAGGTCAAACTAACAAATTTGTTACAACGCATTTGCACTATTAAGCAAATTTTTCATTCGAGAATCGCCAAAAGCTAAATTATTACCAAAACTTTCTTAATTTCTAGCAATCAACTATAATGCTTGTCTTTGTTAGATTGCATTTGTAAGTATTAGTTCGATAACGGCTTGTCAAAATGCATTCACCTTCGCTTCCTCTTACGCTCAAGTTATAGCGGACAAGAAAGCTTTGGCGGATAAGTACTGCTTTTGCCGCTTATCGGGTTTTTAGGATAATTATTTCCCCTTAAAGAATAAGCGTTGCAGACTAGTATAACTATATGATTTTTTATCCCCTCTCGGGGCGTTAGAAAGCCCCAAAAAGTAATTTACTTAGATAAATTACTTTTTGGACTTTCCTATTTAAATTATTTAAACGATTTTCTTGATGCCTTTTCGTCCAAATTTTATCTTCTTTATAATTGGTTCAATTTTTGGATTTTTAGCCTTAAATGCTTACTATAACCTTAGTTCTGGTAATCAGCAAAGCGCGAGACCAGAAGAGCAAATTGCCACAGTAGAAGATGCCTTCTTAGAGGAAGAAGCTGCCGAATTACTTTCATCAGAAAGTGTTTGGGGGAGCCTAGAAAGTGACCTGCCAATTGATTTTGCGCAAGTAAGAGCCAGCCTTGATAGCGAACAACTTTATAACACTGATGGACTACAATCTGTTTATCGTCCTGATTTTGTTGAGTATATTATTTCACCAGGAGACACTCTATCAACTATCTGGAATAAATTTGGAGTTGATACCAGCTTAGCATTGCTTGCCGAAAAAGCTTTTAAGTCATCAGAATATAATATTAATCAGTTACTGCGCTCGGGATCCAAGGTTGAGATTGAAGCTCGCAACAATGTCCTTACTCGCCTAACTAAAACAATCAGTGATGGCGCGAAAGTTTCACTCATCTACGATCCCGAAGTTTTGGAGTATCGAGTAGAGCAAAGCATCCCGGAAATTAGAGTTCAAGAAGTGAAAGTAAGTTTTGCCATCAAGAATTCAATTGCCGCCACGGCTCAAAGTAATCAATTATCCTATGATATTGTTGATGAAATCGTTGATATCTTTGGAAGTAAAATTGCTTTCACTAAAGACATCCACCCCGGAGACACCTTCACTGTAATTTACGATCAGCGATCATTAGATAATGGTAAAATCTTAGCGCCAGGAAAAGTACGCGCTGCCTCTGTTACTGCTCGAGGAAAAGCTTACATGGCCATGAACTTTCCGAGTGAGCAAGGCAAAAATCAGTACTTTGATGAAGAAGGAATGGCCATCGGTAATTTCTTTTTAAGGTATCCAGTAAAATTCTCTCGTATTTCATCTGTCTTTACCACTAGTCGCTTTCACCCTGTATTAAAAATCAGTCGTCCACATAACGGTGTTGATTTTGCCGCTCCAACTGGGACTCCCGTTCGTGCTGTTGCTGATGCCCAAGTAGATGAAGCTAGCTATCACCGTGGTAATGGTAACTGGGTAAAACTTAAGCACTCGCCAAAATATTCTACGGCCTACCTTCATCTTTCTAAAATTGCTCCTGGAGTTAAGAAAGGATTTAAGGTGGCCAGAGGAGATGTCATTGGTTATGTTGGCTCTACCGGATTATCAAGTGGACCGCATCTACATTATAGTTTCTATGTGGATGGGAAGTATGTGGATCCAATGAAGATTGAGCTCCCAGTTCTAGACAGTCAAAAGATTGACTCGAAGAATGCTAAGTTTAAACGTTACTTACGGATGCTAAGAGAAAAAATAAAGGAAGATCTAGAATAAACTTAGCGTAGAGAATAATCCTTTAGAAAATTACAGTCATGATTAAAGTTGCCTTGTTAACTATTGGATCGGAACTACTTGATGGTCGCACCCTTGATACCAATGTTAATTTTCTGGCTAAAGAATTAAGTCGTAATTCTTTCTCAGTAGTCAACATCATGACCTGCGCTGACAACATTTCCAACATTATAGACGCATTAGAATTTGTCTTCCAAAGTGGCTGCGCCCTGGTAATTACTAGCGGTGGCTTAGGGCCTACCTCTGATGATTTAACCCGCGAAGCAGTCGCCGATTTTTTTAGGACTGGCGTAGCCATCGATCAAACTGAATTAACAAAGCTTAAAAAGCGCTATTTAGATCGTGGCAAAGAATTTCCGGAATCAAATGTGAAACAGGCAACTTTTCCAATTGGCTCACAAATTATTAGAAACAACTTTGGAACAGCGCCTTCCTTTTTGGTTAAAGATGGAACTCGCCATCTGATTTCTTTACCAGGAGTTCCCTCTGAATTAAAAGGAATTTTTCATGAAGAAGTGTTGCCCTTAATTACTCAATTATTTTCTCCGCCGAGAACGGAACAAGAAAGATTTGTATTTTTTAATATTCCGGAGTCAGCACTTAACGACCAAATTAGTACTTTAAATTTACCAGATGAAATTGAAGTCATTTACGAGACGACGTTTCCTGAAAATAAAGTAATTTTAAAATCAACAAACCTTAAAGCATTACTTAGTGCCACTGAGCAAATATTAAAATTACCAGCGGCAGAATTTTTAGTGGCCCGAGATCAAATTGGCTTGCCCGATGTAGTTCATCAAGGACTAATTAAGTCTAAATTAAAACTAGCCATTGCCGAATCTTGTACTGGAGGTTTGATTGGAAAAACTCTCACCGATCTAAGTGGTAGTTCTAGTTATTTTTTAGGCTCACTTGTTACTTATCATGACTCAGCCAAAGAAAAGGTTCTTGGAGTTAAGAAAACTACGCTCGAGAAATTTGGAGCAGTGAGTGCCGAGTGTGCTTTAGAAATGGCCTTAGGTGTTAAGGAAAGATTAAGTGCCGACGTTGCCATCTCCGTTACGGGAATTTCAGGACCCACAGGGGGCACTGATCAGAAACCTGTTGGTACAGTTTTTCTAGGCTATGCCGACAATCAACAGTCATTTACCAAAGAAATATTTTACTCAGGCACCAGAGAACAAGTCAGGCGGTTTGCTACTTATTCCGCTTTGAATTTATTGGTAAAATTTACAAATTCCAAACAGGTTTCCAAGAGACTGGTTTAATTTCGCCGAACATAGATCATTAGGGCAATTAAATAAAACATCAGTGCTATCAATAGCAAAGCTTTCAGTCCAGTAACCATCGACATAAATTCTAGCAATCCTCCTGCAACAGCACCTAAAATATTCCAACCAAAACTTTCCCCGGCAGATTCACTACTGTTAAAGAGCAAGGCAAAACATATCGCGGCAAAAAAGATTGGTAATCCAATTAACAGAATGGAGAAAATTAGCGTTGAAAATAAATTAAGTCCGATAATACTAGAAATAGGAATCAAATACATGGTAACTATCGAGATAACTAATCCCGCAAATGCAACTGGAAATTTAATTTGATGGATCTGGCTTATGATTGTAGCCATTAAAACCATAAAAAGAATTGATCCAAAAACTACAGCACTAGTTAGCCAAGTTGCCCCCCAAACAAGATTCATGGATATTATTGATTTAGTCTCGATTAATAAAAAGGATAAACCGAAACAAAACATAATTAGATTGTTTCGACTGCTTTTTAATCTTGTGGGTGAAGAAATAAAAACTGAAACAATTGCCAGTAAGCCAATGACTCCCATAATTAGTAGATAGAATTTACTAAGTGAGGGACTTTTTAAATACAAATATGGCCAGTCATCCGTAGAGAGTTTTAGCTGTCGATCTAAGGGCTTTGGTAGCTTTTGGTACTCTAATATGCGTTTTTCAGATTCGATGTGTTGAAAAGCATTTCCAGCCATATAAACATGGCTGAACATTAAATGATTTCTCTCATAGATTACTGGAACTTGCTGAAAGACCTCCGATAACATAAATGAAAGTCTTTCTTCGATATAGCGATTTCCGACCATAAAAAGTAACATTACTCCGCCATCGGGAGTTAAGGCATTTTTTGCCGCGCTAATTGATTCTTTAGTATAAACAAAATTATCTAAACGAATATTAGACAAAGCTGATAATGTTGTCATGGAATCAAGTGTTCCAAAGACAATCAAATCATATTTTTCATTTGTATTACTAAGGTAGGATCTTGCGTCTTGATTAAAAATCCGGACTTGGCCAGAGGCATAAGGTTTATTAGGATGATATTTCTGTCCCAGTTTAATTATTTCTGGATCTATCTCCACAACATCAATCTGCTTAGCGCCATTGTATAAAGCCGTAGCAACATCATTCCCTGTCCCAGCGCCCAGAATTAAAACCTTCTCCGGATTCTTCTGAAGATACTGTCGATAAGGAGTATTATAACCAAGAGCCACCAATTGTTCATCACTGATTACTTCCGGATCTCCCGCATGAACATTTAAGGCATGTTGATGAAAAGAACCATTGGTCATCACCCAAAATGAATTTGGAGACTTCTCCTCATAATTCAATGCGTAATACGGCGTATACACCTTAGCTTTCTCAGATAGCTGGACAGTGGAAATCACTATTAATGCTGAGATTAGATAAAAAACGATTTGCTTTTTGGGACAATGGAGAAAAAGTATTAAACCAAGGGTTAAAAAGATCGAGAACCAATAAACTGGAAACAGCCCCAAATAGTTAACAATAGAGAAACTAATAATACCGAGAATCGAACCGAAAATATCCCAAGTATATCCGACTAGAACATTAGATATCTTTCTAAAAGATTCCAAACGCTCTGCTACAAATTGTCCCAGACTAACAAACGAAATACTTGAAAGAATGAAGAATAAAATAATTGGTAAATAAATGTTATTAATTACAAGCGCATCGGGACTAGCATCATAGTATAGTAACCAAAGATGCTCTGAAGCTTGCTGATGTGTAAATACAATCTTGCTACAGAAATAAGTAAAAATAGTAATTATTACTAAACTTACTGGCCAGAGCATCCACAGTGACTTCCTTCCAGCTCTTAAACACCCGATACCTAAACCCAAAAATGCTGCAATTAAGATTAAGTTTGGGAAGTATGCCAAAACTCTGATTTGTGAACCAAGCCAGCGAATTAATGTTAATTCTTGAAAGAGAACTAGAAAAGAAGCTAATAAAAGTTCCAGTGCAAGTTTAAATTTAGGATTAGTAGGCATTAGAGTTTTAAAAGAATATATAGTGATTCCTCCGGGGGATAATAGTAGGCCCCATAAAGTAATTCCAAACGTAAATACTATATGGATTTAGTATAAATGACTTACTAACGAGAAATGGTCATGCTACCTTGTAGATTATGAGAATGTATTCGAACGAGTAGAACTAGGCAATACAGGTATTATTAACGACTAATTAAATAACTTTCCAAACTGCTTGGTAATCTGGCTCTTCTGCAATTTCGGAAACATACTCAACATATTCAATCAGCCCAGCTTGATCAACAACAAAGATGGCTCGAGACAACAACTGCCAATCCTCAATCAAAACGCCAAAACTCTCAGCAAAAGTTCGATATTTATAATCGCTAACTGTTTTAATATTTTCAACTCCCTCAGCTCCGCACCAACGCTTTTGAGCAAAAGGTAAATCACGACTAATTACTAATACCGTTACGTTCTCCCCAAAGGAAGCAGCCTGATCGTTAAACTTCTTAGATTCTTTAGAGCAAACAGAAGTATCCAAACTGGGAACTGAAACAATGATTAATTTTTTTCCGACAAAATCCTGATTAGTTAAATCAGACATGTCATTAGCAGTCACTTTAAAATTTGGCATTTTTTGCCCAACCTTAAGTTCCTGACCAAGAAGTGTTAATGGTTTAGTTTGAAATGTTGTGGAACGAGTCATGCTTAATAGTATAATTTAAAATAAAAACTTAGCTTTGAATGCTGAATTAAGAACTAATAAATCTTTTAACATATATTATTTTTTATTGCGATAAGATTTACTAAAAAGCACCGTAGAGTTCTGATCAATAAATTCAATTTTAAAATTTTCTTTTCTTAACTCAAAAGCAGCAAAACCTGCAACGGGCTCATGAAATATGTGATTTTCAGTAGTTACTCCCGGCCGAGCATTTGAGCCGCCACCAGAAATTACTTGAAAGGTTTTAAGTTCTGGGTGCTTAATCAGCTGCAAGTCATGATCGTGTCCTGAAAGATACAAATCTGGCTGCTGTCGCTGAAAAAGACGAAGTAAACTCGAAGATAAATCATTTCTTTCACTTTCTCTAGCAGGAGTAGAACTATAGAAAGGATGATGTCCGACAACAATCTTCCAATCTGCTTGAGATTTATTCATTTTTCTTCTAAGCCAGCTCTTTTGAATATTAAGTTTTGTCTTCTCAATGGCAATTTCTGGCATCGAAGTATTGTTATAATAGCTTGTAATAAAAGGACTGGTATCAATAAAAAAGATATCAGCCACTAGATTTTTGGTGCGAAACTGCTTCTTATAATAACGCCGAGGCAACCTCCACTGTGAATTAATACTAGAATAATCAATCGCGGCTTGCACACTTCCACCATAGTCATGATTACCCAGAGATACATACCAATTTAGATTAGCCAAGCCTGGTAGGCTATAAATATCTAACCAAGATCTCTGCCAGTGGCTATCTTCGATTGAGGTAACCCCTGAGCTATAAAAATTATCTCCCACAGTTAAAATGAATTTCATGGGCTTTGCTAGCGCATACTGCGACATGGAATTTGCGACTTCATTTTGTAAGCCGCCACCTTTTACCCCCCAATCACCCAATGCAATAAAACGAAGTGGCTTTTCGGCCAAGGACTCTGATGAAATAGCCAAAAGCAAACATACAAAGTTTAGGAAAAAGGATAATTTTGATTTCATTCTAAATTGAGCTTATCATAAAAATAGTAAGATGACCCCGCTAAGTTTTCTTGTTATACTACTTAGCCTCCACCAAAGACAACGAATTACCAAACTAGAACTAAAGGTCGTTGTTGAAATGGTCGATAATCTAAGCAAAGGCTCACTAAAACCTAGCTAAGTTTTAGTATATCTTGCTACTTAGTTTACTAAAATTTAAGTTTTAGTTCTAGCTTTTAACTCCTCATGTTAGAAATCTTTAATTTTCAATAATTAAAGGTTATAATTCTATAACATGTATGGAACGTAACTAATAACAGCATGCTGTTTGTAGTTACAATATTTGGATAATGAATGTCAGATAAAGATAAGTCGATTAAAAATATCACTGAAACAAAAAAAGAAGTTTTTGTTAATTTAAATAACGATCACTTAAAAATCCTCAGTGCTAATCAAGATGCCCTTTTAAAAACAGCAGAAAAACTATTAGATCTTAAACTTACAAGTACCTCTTATGGAATTACTATTCTGGGGCAAGGCAGTTCTGTAGATTTAGCTGCCGATCTTTTTACACAACTGACAAGTGTTTTAGATAATGATCAGCATTTCTCAGAAGGAGATCTAAAAAGAGCAATTAAAATCCTTTCTTCCGATCGTAATGCTCAACTATCTAACTTAATGGAGGACAAAATCCATATTAATGGGCGAAATAAAAGCGTATTTCCAAAAACCGTGAATCAAAAACAATACTTAGAAGCGCTCCGACAATATGATCTTGTCTTTGGTATCGGACCAGCAGGAACAGGAAAGACTTATTTAGCGATGGCCATGGCAGTTTCAGCTTTACTAAACAAAGAAGTGAAGCGAATAATTTTAACGAGACCAGCGGTGGAAGCAGGTGAGAAATTAGGTTTCTTACCGGGGGATTTAACAGAGAAGGTCAATCCCTACCTTCGTCCTCTATACGATGCGCTTTACGATTTAGTAGGAGTGGAACAAGGCAATGAATTAATCGAAAAAGGCGCAATCGAAGTAGCTCCTCTTGCCTTTATGCGGGGACGAACCTTAAGTAATGCAGTTGTCATCCTTGATGAAGCTCAAAATACTAGCTGTGGTCAGATGAAAATGTTTCTTACACGACTGGGACAAGGCTCTAAGTGTCTAGTAACAGGAGATGTTACGCAAATTGACCTTCCAAGGCATGAAGAATCAGGTTTAAAGCAGGCACTCCATGTGCTAAAAGATTGTTCCGGAATGAAAATTATTCATTTTGATGAAACGGATGTAATTAGACATAAGCTTGTTGCAGAAATTATTAGAGCCTATAATAGTTATAACGTATAATTCTCCCCTTTTGAAACGCACGGCATAGTTGCAATTAATAGTCTCCGAGACAGGCGTTCCAAAAGGGGAGAATGCAATTTATCTTAATCCCCTAAACTTAATGAGTAACAACCTCTTTAGTGATAATGCTGAAATCAAAAGATATTCTGGGTTATTACTCTTAACTCTGCTTACAACACTTTTTGGTGAGTTCCTTTTTCAAAAATTTATCGGAAATAATTCACTCGAATCAATGATTGGTCGAGTCGCAATTATTTTTATCTCGCTATCCGTCATTCAATACTATGCCATTCAAAGCATGGTTCGTTTTCGTCCCCAATACAAAGACTTGTTACTAATTCATGGAATGTTAATCTTTTCCGTCTTTGTATTTTGGTTTGGTAATATTACTACTCTAGCCTTTACTGAATATTTTGCCTCTAAATTCCCAAGCCTTATTGGAGTCACTTCTCAAGCTATGCGTTTTGCAGTTCCTTTTGCTTTTGGGGGACTATTAATTGCTGCGGTGAAAGGCTTAAACTATGGACTAGTATTCGGAATTTGCTTTTCGATTATTGTCGGTTTTTACTTGCCAAATGATCCATTAATTATTCCCTACGTACTTTTAACAAATTTAATTGCCTGTTTAAGTTTGTCAGATTTAAGGTCTCGTTCCACATATTTACGAGCTGCCTTAAAAATAGGAATAATTGCTGTTCCCTTTAGTATCGTTGCTGTAATTCACCAAGATTCTGTTTCTGCTGCTGAAATATTTTTTAGAATTGTATCACCAATGGTTTCCGGCCTCTTGGCTGTAGCAATCGCTGCTGCCTTTACGCCACTATTAGAACAAATTGGAGGATATGTTACTGACTTGCGACTAATTGAAATGTCTACCCTGGATCATCCACTTCTTAAGGAGTTAAGCATTCAAGCTCCAGGCACTTGGAATCACTCGATGGTTGTGGGAATGATGGTAGAAGCCGCCGCTGACGAAGTTGGAGCGAACAAAGTCCTTTCCCGCGTTGGTGCTTATTTTCATGATATTGGTAAATCCAAAAAACCAATTTACTTTGTGGAAAACCAAAAAGGTAATGAGAATCGGCATGATCGTCTGAGTCCCTCGATGTCTTCCTTAATTATTAGAGCTCACGTTAAAGATGGTGTCGAGATGGCCAAAGAGCATCGTCTGCCCCAAGCAATTATTGATTTAATTCAACAACACCATGGTACTAGTATGATTGAATACTTTTACAATAAAGCCTGTAAAGATGCTGAGGAGCATGGTGAATCAACAGAAGTCGATCGAAGTCTCTATAGCTACTCCGGGCCCAAACCTCAGACGCGAGAAGCTGGTATTTTAATGTTAGCTGACGTGATCGAGTCTTCTTCTCGGACTTTAACGGAGTTTTCCGTCGATCGAATTCAAATGCATGTCCAAAAAATGATCAATAAAATCTTTGCCAGTGGGCAATTAGATGAGACTGATTTAACTCTTCGTGACCTACATAAAGTTGCCCGCTGTTTTACTAGAACATTAAATGGTATTTATCATCAAAGAATCTCATACGATGAACACGATGATAAACATCCAGGCAAAAATGATAAAAACGAGAAAAGTCTTGAAGACAATAAGCAAAAAAGAAACTCTGAAAAAATTACCCAACATCGTGACAAAGAAGTGGAAGGTGACTCTGCAAAAAAAGCACCCAACGATCAAACTGAAAAAACCACAACTCCGGAAAATCCTCACGAAAATCTTAAACGACTCGGATTGGAAGAATATACCTAATCAAATTAATTCAGTTTCGATTGTACTGACAACAGACAATGAAGTTCATTATCTAAATGTCAGTTATCGGAATAAGGATAAACCAACCGATGTTCTCTCTTTTTCCCAGCTTGAATCTCAAGTCCCGGGAAATATCGATCCGGGGTTCTTACATAACAATCAACTGGGAGATGTAGTAATTTCACTAGATACTGCTAAAATCCAAGCAAAAAAATACCAGCATTCGCTAGATTTCGAAGTCCTGCGACTATCGATCCATGGGATATTACATTTAATGGGGTACGATCATGTTAATGTTTCCAAACAAGAAGCAACTCGCATGCGAAGACTAGAACGTAAATTATTTGCTGAATATGTTGGTTTGATGAAGTAACTTATATGTTAAAGAATCTTTTATTCCTATTATTAATTCATTTAATCACGAATGTCGCATTTGCTGAAAAGCTGAAGGTGGGAGTAATAGCTGGATTTTCCGGACCTTGGTCAACATATGGAAATGCTTATCGGCAAGGTCTAGAAATGGCTGATCAAGAGAAAGAAATCGAATATATTTTTGAAGATGATCAATTTGCACCGGCAAAAACAATTGCTGCATTTCACAAACTAATTGAGCAAGATAAAGTCCAAGTTATGATTGTGGGTGATACGGTAACAGGCACTGCCATAGCACCTTTAGCAAAAAAATTTAAGATTCCTACTTTTATCTGGGCCAGTAAGGAAGCGATTTTTCTAAACAACCCCTATGTTATCCGATTAGGGACAACTCCTGATGAAGAGTTTTTGACTACTGCTAAAATTTTAAATGATCAAGCAAAGGGTTCTCTGCAAGTTGTAGTACATCCTCACAACTATAGTTCGCTTTGGGGAAAGGAATTACTGAAACGTTATGAATTTGGAAAGAAATCTTTGCTGGAATTACCCGCTACTCAACAAGACTTCAAAGCTTTAATTCTTACAGCCAAAAAAAAGGAAATTCAGAACTTTGCAATTTGTTTGAACCCCGGCGATAATGGAATATTTATAAAACAACTTAAGCAACTTAATTACCAAGCAGAAATATTTGCTTGCAACTTTATTGATGCTACTGCCGATCTTGAAGCCACTAAAACTTACCCGAAAACAATTTATTTTTTCTCCTCAGATCTTAATACTGATTTTATTAGTCGCTACACTACTATCCAACCGGATCAACATCACATTGTCTCTGTAGCAATCATGTATGATGCTGGGAGAATCTTAAATTTAGCCACTAAAAATGATTTAGCTAAAGATTTAATATCAAAAATCCTATCTGTAACAGATTATCAAGGAGCACACACTTCTTCGCGACTTGTAAAAGCAAAAGATGATCAATACCTAAGTATACCAGTCGCACTCTTTAAAATCGACCAAGGCAAAATTAGCAATTCTTAATATAGTTGCTAAGCTAATTAAGAGTCCAATCAAAATTAAGCGGGGCATTATCATCCTGCGCTAGCCAATGATCCATTTTTAATACTAAAGCTTGTGCCGTAACCTTAGCATCTATTGATTTGCCCGTTCTTATTTGTTTTAAAATAATGCTGAGTTTTTCTTTCAAATAAATCTTCGGAAGTACAACAATTTCTTGCTCTTCCTTTGGGGCTAATTTTAATAATTCAGGTGAAGATATAAATCTTGCCTGATTTAAGCCTTGCTGTTCCAGCTTGCCTTTATATAATTGTGGATCAAGCTTAGGGAGCGCTCGAAGCAAAGAATCAAGCTCTTGAGTCCAAATATCTAAAGCTGCAAGATCTAAATTAACCATCGATAACGCATGAATTAATTTATGTTGTTCTGGTAAAGTAATAATTTGAAGCTTAGCTAAGAATTTAATGGTCGAACGAATTGCTCGATCTTGAATGTGCGCACAACCCAAATTTTCGCTCTCGCGGGATTCACAGAAAAAGTCATACGTCCCATCTTTTTTAACGAAATCGTGTTTAAAGCCACAAGCTTTAAAAGTAAGCTTTTCCAGTCTTGCTTGATAAATTTCCGCGGTTTCTAGATCTGATGTGGGTAACAACATGCTAAGAAGTATAATAGTTTTTAATAGTTATTCAACTAGTTAGGCAAACAAGCAAATTATTACTTTATTCTTTTACGTGGACTGCGAATTCGTTTTGTAAAACTATAAGTTAAGTATCCATATCCATTTAGTTGAATTAATGAAACTTGAGCTTTATAGCGCTTTATTGATTGTAATAGTTTGTTAAGATTAAGATGAACTTCTGGCTTATTTGCTTGACTAGGAAGAAACTCAATAAGTTTAATTTTTGTTAAATCAGAACTTTTTGATTTAATTACATTACGTAATTCTAATGCTTTACTTTCCTTAGTGTCTTTCCAAAAACTTGGCCAAATATCATGGATAACGCTATCTTTTGGTAAATTCGCTAATGCTTTAATGGAAGTTCCTAATCCCCAATCTAAACAAAATATTTGTTTAGGAGGATCTTGCTCTAGGTTCTTAATTAATTGATACATCGCTGGCGACCATTTTGGATTCCAATCTCTAGGATTATTTAACTGCGTGAAGAAATAGCTACCATGAATTAGGTTTGTACTAAGAAGCAGAATTAATAATGAATTGACTGGAACTCGAAACAATCGGTTAGAGTTAAGAATTGCTTCAGAATGAAACAGGATAACAAGCCATGCTAAGGGCCAAATCAACAGATAGTGATGTGGCCCACCCGCTGATCGAGTTAATAATATTTGCACTAAGATACAAATTGATATTAGCATGCAAAATCTACCAAAAATTATTTGCTTATTATTCTTAAAGAAAAGACCTAGAATTGAAATTCCTAAGGTTGCTGGAATAATCAACTTGACAGTAAAGGGATAGTTTCTAGCAAAAACCATCTCAAACATTCCTTGTGCTGTTAAAGTAGAACTTAACTGGGGATAGGTAAGTTTTGCTTTAGCAAATAGATCGAAGCTCTTTTGGCCTTCAACTTTTAGTGCTGTTGGAAGAATCCAAATAATTAGTAGCCAGGCCGAAAGGATCAGTGAAAAAAGTATTATTAGACTGTTAGTTCTTTGATTTAGCCTAAAGATAGTCCAAATTTCTTTGTAATAGAAAATTATTCCAGCAAAGATCAATCCATTTATAAACCATATGAAATTTAACTTATCAAAGACCCCAATCAATCCAGTAAAAATAATTCCTAATAAAATCCAAGGAGAGCCATTTTTTAAGTAATTTAAAAACTGCCAAAGTAGTAGGGCAATCAGGAAATGGGCAATTGCATTCGGTCCCCAATCTATTCGACTGATAAAACTAAAGGCTGGATCGGAACAAAGAATTAAAAATGAAAAGAAGAATAAGATTGTATTCCTAACCAGTTTTTTGATAATAAAAAAATAGATCTTTAGTGTACAGATACCTAAAAGAATCATCGGCAAACGAATGGTATAAATACTAACGCCAAATAAATTGAAAATTGGTGTATAAATCCAAGACTTCAATGCTCCAATATAACTCATCAATAAAATAGGTATGCCTAGAAAAGACTTGTGAACGAATAATGTTGGATTTTTAGAAGCTGCGGCATCAACGAAAAGTAATTCATCATAGTATGGCCCTGGATAATGAATTCTCCAAGTTGCCAAAAATAAATATAGGCAAATTCCAGTTAGGTAAGTGATAATATCTAATTTTTCAATTCTTCGATCTGAGCTTTTCATTAATTAATTCTAATTTAATTTGATTCGAACTTATCAAAGCTCTCTTAAAAATATTCAACTGGCATAATTTCGATCTACTAAAACCCATTTATTTTAACTGAAAGGCCTGGAAAGGAGCAGTTTGTTTTTTTGTATCTTGGGTTTTTGTGTATTCAGATTAAAGCTTATCTATCTCGACTGATTACAACATATAGTATCTATATTTCTCTGGCAGTTAGTCAATAAACACAGTCTTTCCATCGCGAATTACTTTAAAACCATATTGATAGTCAAACCAACGATCCTTTAGCGCAATTTTTTGTTCAAAGATTTGAACTTCTTTGGCACTAAGCATTTCAGCTTGTAAAGACTCTTTAGTAAGATCCTTTTCTTGATCGATAATTATCTGAATAGATTGAAACAGGAGTGATGCTCCAGTAAAACAAGCATATTCCATGACAGAATCTTCCCCAGTTCCATAAGTCTTACGATACTCTTCTTGATACTTAGGATTATTAATTCGAATAGAAATAACTTTTCCACCTTCAGCATTTTCTATCCCAGCAGCTTTGATTTCATTTTCTTTGCCTAAATAAAAAGTACCATGAACTTCTCCTTGAAAGCCAGCTTGTCGCAGTTGCTTAAGAAATGCGGGAGATGTCCCAGTGTGTAAATTAATAAAAACTGCTTCTGGTTTTTTAGTTAAAATTCGAGCAACAATTGCTTTAAAATCCATTAAATCATGAGCTACAAGTTCATCAGCCACAATTTCTAAATTGCTTTTTTTGATTACAAGACGAAAGTGCTTAGCGACATCAAGCATGTAATCATTCTCGGTGGTGATTATGGCTACTTTTTTGATTCCTTGCGCGGCTAGTGATTTAGCATTTTCACCGCCCTCAGTGCTAGAACTAATCCAACTGCTAAAGGACAAAGGGTTTTCCTCTGTTAAGACTTGAGAGCCAGCCATGGCCATTAAGGGGATTTTTTCATTTAACATTAGGGGGGAAAGTGCCAAAGCATTGGGAGAACTAAACACGAATGCACCAATTAATCGCTGCGTACTTTTTAATTTCTGGAAGGCATTAACAGCAAACTTAGGAAAAGATTGGCTATCTTCGTAAACAATTTCCACTGCTGAGTTAAATTCTGTAGAAGTCTGTTTGACTGCTAAATCAAAGCCACGCTTACAGCTAGTGCCAGTGTCAATGTTATAGCCTGACAAATCAGAGATAAATCCAACTACTTTTTTATCAGCATTTAAAGTATTAGAGAAAATCAATAAAAGAGATAGTAGGAATATTTTAGACATAAATTAGAATATTAAAGTGAGTTAGGTAAGCCTAGCTTTCGGAACACCCTTAAGCAAGTAATTTTATAGCTAACCTTCTAAACTTACTAAAATAATAATTGCTTTTTAGAATTACCGCATGTCCCGCGCACAAAAGGTAAAATATATTTCTGATCGCGCATACTTAGAGTTTGTAAGAGTTAGGTTTGTTAATACTGATTACCAAGCAGAAGAGAAACTAAAGCGAATTGACGAATCCGAATACATTAAGAAAATTTATCTGATCTGCTCTAATTTAAATCCAATATTTGTGTTACCCTCAGAATCAAAGTTTATCTTACCAAGCACGCCTTGATAATCATTAACTTCCTCAATTAAAAATTTATTAAATGCCTGTGCATTAAACTCAGGATTTTTATCTAAGAAAATTTGAATTAAATCGAGCATATCGATTATACCAGCAGCATGAAATTCCAATCCTGGTAAGGATTTGTATTTATCTTGATAAAGCTTGAAAAGCTTAACAAGTCGAGGATTCTCTTTTTGGTAATCTGGTGCCATATAATAAACACCTTTAATTAAATCTCCCGCAATTTTATGAGCGTCAGGATTGGGGGCTGCAACAAAAGTGGTGTGTATCTGATAATCAGAAATCATGGTCTGATTATTTAATTGTTTTAAAAATAATCCAAGGGCAGTGCCAGTTTGAGTTGGAAGAAAAATTGCTTGCGCGCTTTTGGATCTAAGTGCTGTAATTAATGATTTAAAATCATTAGTTCCTGGTGCAAAATTTTGATCAAAAACAATTTCTCCACCATTTGCTAGAAAATGTTTGCGAAAAGAAGTGGTAATGTCCTGAGTATATTCTGTTTCTTCGCTTAAAAGAGCAACTTTAAGAATTTTTGATTTTATAAAATAATCAGCTTGGTTAATGCCATTTAAAATATCGCTATTCCCTATTCGATAAAAATACTCCCCAGCCTGATCAATATTATATCCAGCAGTAGAAATACTAACCATTGGTGTCTTACTGCTATTTACAAGTCCTTTCGCAGCCATCATGGCATTGGAGGTACAGGCACCTAATATTAAATCTACCTGATCAAAATTAATTAGTTTTTGAAATGCTTTATAGCCATCACTGCTAGATAACTTGGAATCTTCAAAAACAAATTTTAGATCATGTCTTAGCTCATGCTCTTTATAAATTTGAATTGTTCGTTCAGCTCCCTCTCCAACTATTGCGAAGTCGCCACTAAGTACAGTTGGAATACCAATCGTAATAGTTTCCGCTTGCAAAAAATTAATAGTGGTCAAGATTGCTAATGCGATAATATAAAAATTCTTCATGATTATTTATACCAAATAAATTGCCCATTAAGGAGTATCTTCTGTCCTAACTTTCCCTCCAAGACTCCATATTTATCAAACGGGTTCGATTGCTTTATGGAATCTAAAACGCAGTCAACATTCTTCTCGGTACAAGCTTTTAAGCCGTCTGCCAATATCTTGGCGGCTAACTTTGGAAAATGGACTAAGGCTGACTCTTCTCCGATATCTGGATATGATACAATCAAACCTTCTCCAGCTTCCCCTACAGCCTCAGCTACTCCAGGCGAATCTGCCGAGTATACTGAATAAACTGGTAAATCTTTTAATCCCATATTTCTTAGCTCTTTAATCAGTCCATGCATCAAAGGAAAAGCGTCAGGGACATAAAGGGCATCCGGATGTCGCAGACGAATTCTGGAAACTATTGGTTTAATAGCTAAGGCTTCTGGTGAATTGTAGGTTAAGGTCTCCACAACTTCGCCCTTGAATGCTTCCCGAAAAGCAGTTTCATGTGCACGACTAAAATCATTATCGAAAAAAACAATCACTACTCGCTTAGCACCAGTTTTAGCAATTTGCTCCGCATTATAGATTGACTCTTGCTCAATCGAATGTTGCGTTGAAAACATTCGACCTCCTGACATTTCAAAAACTTTTCGTGGAGCACTACTTCCAAGGATCGCCAACTGCTCGCCACTCTTAATTAAAGGTGCCAGCGCAGTTTGAGGAGAACCGCACCAAGGCCCAAGAAAGAATTTAGCAGAATGAATTGCTGATAAGTTTTTATAGGCAGTCACTGCGGCACTTGGGCTACATTTCTCATCATCAAAAATATATTTAATATCCTTGGAATCAGCACTTAATATTCCTTCGCGAACTTTTTCTCCATAGCGAGCGAAGTCCCCGGCTAAAGGAATAATCACACCAACATTTGTATCTGCAAAAACTTTTAATGTTGGAAAAAGAAGAAGGATAGTTAGAAGATATTTCATTCTGTACACAATAGCATGGCATCTTTCGTATTTAAATAATAATCTATTTTTGACCAGAAACTTGAGAATACTGACAACATTCCTCAAAATACCGAAGAGCTTTAACTTTTAATTGTAAAAATTCATTTGTTGTAGAGAAGTTATTGGCTCGCGGACTTGGATAATTTACTTCTAAACGTTGCAAAACTACTGTAGGTACTCTTGATAGAAACAAAACTTGATCTCCTAGGATAACTGCTTCTTCCAGATCATGACAAATAAATAAGACAGTTAGATTTAATTTGTGACAAACCTCAGAGATCATTTCTCTTAAGAAGAGAGTTCTCTCAAAGTCAAGTGCTGCAAATGGTTCATCTAAAATTAAGAACTTAGGTTTAATTATTAGCGCTCGCAAAATTGCCACGGCTTGGGCTTGGCCACCAGAGAGGGAAAGTACTCTCTGATTCCAGTCTAAGTTAATCTTGGCCAGCTCTAAGGCTTCCTGAAAAAGTTTTTGCTGTTCCTCCTTTGCGACTCCGCGAAGTTTTAGCGGAAATAAAATATTTTCCTTAGCAGTCGCCCAGGGCAGTAAGCTACGCCGATAATCTTGAAAGACATAGGCAGTCTTGCCTCGAATCGCATCAAGACCAAGAATCTCCCCACTATCTGGTCGATCTAATCCAGAAATAATATTAACAAGAGTCGATTTACCACAACCATTAGGACCAAAAAGTGTAGTAAATGACCCGGCCGGTAATTCAAAACTAATATTTTCAAGTACTAACTTGCGTCGGTTGTTTTGTAAAAAGCTTTTTTGAACTTGATGTAGTTTGATCATTTCCCTGTCCAGAAAACATATTTTGTTTCTAAGGCAATAATCATTTTGTTAGAAGCGTATCCTAGAATTCCCAAAACAATTAACAGTGCGTAAAGTGTTGGGATGGAACTTGTTAAGTAAGAATCATAAACTCTTTGGCCTAAGCCATAGTCAGTTCCAATAAACATTTCAGAAACAACCGTTACAATTAAACTTTGAGCTAAGGCCATTCTTAAACCAACAAAAATTTGGGGCAAAGCATCGAAGACCACAACATAACGAAAAATTTGAAATTTACTTGCTCCAAAAACTTGTGCCATCCGACGACGTCCGGGATCGCTTAGCGTTACACCATAACTTGTATTAACTAACATTAGTAAAAATGTAGGAGTGAAGGCCATGGCGATTTTAGAACTATCAGCAATTCCAAACACCAATAAAAACAAAGGAAAGATAGCCGTTACCGGCATAGCTCTAAAGAACTCAACTAAAAACTCGGTGGCAATTCGAACTTTAGTGGAGAGTCCAATAATTAATCCACAGAGAACTCCAGCAACTATTCCTAAACTGTACCCAGCTACCCAACGTAAAAATGTGGAATAAAAATCTTTCCAGAGTGTGCCCTCAGTAATTAGTTGAAAGAATCTGACAACAACGTCCAGAAGCTTTGGTAAGAGTAAAGGGCTGGCAAGTTGTAAGAGATCAGCCGTTACTAGCCAAACTAGAGGTAAGATCAGAATTCCAAAGAGACGTAAGGTGAGATTGCTAAACATCTGACTACTTGTTGTCCTCGATTGAATTCAAATAACTAAAATCTAAGTACTTATTAAAGTCAGGCAAAGGTATGTCTTTAAAATTTAGATCTTCTGCTTGTAGAATCTTAAAATTCTCTGACATTAAATTTACAACACTTGCATCTGTTCCAACTGAGTGATCATATTTGTTCCAGAGACGTCGTAGGGGAATGGGATCAAATTTAAGGGCAGTTGTTAGAATATCAAAACTTACCTCTTGGTTCTCATTTAAATATTTTAGTGCTTTTTTTAAAACTCGTAGTAATTTTTTAGCCTGTTCGGGATTAGAATCTAAAATTTCTTGATGTGCCAAGAGGATTGATTCATATTGATACGCCGCTGTATCTTCTAAAATAATAAAATTATCTTTTAGTACAGCACCTGCTTGTGCACCCCAAGGCTCCCACATTGAAAAGGCATCAATTGCTCCACCAATTAAAGCTGAAGGCATAGTAGGTGGTTGCATCGCGGTCAGTTTTAAATCAGTCTTGGCAATACTATTCTTTTCCAATATTCGAGTTAAAAAGAAGTAGGAAACTGTTCCTGGTAAATATCCTAAACGTTTGCCTTTTAGATCAGCAAAACTCTTTATACCGGAATCTTTTCTGGCAAAGATTGCTGTTTCCGGATTCTTCTGAGTTGTGGCAATAATTTTAATTGGTGGATTATATTGAGCGATATAGGTAAATGGTCCTTCGGCAGTCATTAAGAAATCTGATTTTCTAGCTAGCATTGTGTCCTGACAAAGCTTACCGTTAGTTGTCGTTTGAAATTCGGGAGTTAAGCCTTCTGTCTCAAAAAGTTTTGCAGATTCAGCTATGTAGAATAAGGCCGAAACCATATTATTCGGACGGCAGATACGAATGGTTTGATTTTCAGCAAAAACTGTTATCGTACAAAAAAGGCTTATTAAGTGAAATAGTATCTTGGTTGGCATAGGAGTTAAGATAAAGAAGAAAGGCTCACAAAGCAATAAAAATCATGCAAGTATCATGAATTTAGCGTTTCTAAACTTTCCTAATTCTTAAGTGTACGTGATCCAACTAAACTTTATTCTTCTATACCAAACTTGGATAAATTTCTTGTTTTTAAGGAAACAATGCTATTGGTAAAACTAGAATTAGTATCAACATTTTTTACATAATGAATGGCTTTACCGTTGCCTGAGATTGTTCAAGGTATGATCTTGATACCATCTTAGGTAGTTCGCCTTTCAGGATCTTGTGAAACAATTGCATAATTTTTAACTACGCCCTCTTCTTTAAGAGCACGTAAGCCTTTTAAGTGCCTATCCTGAACTAGCTCTGTAGATTTAATTTCTAGTGCTAAATCATTGCCAATTATTAGGTCAACTTCCATTTGTGAAGTGCTACGCCATTAACATAAATTGCTATATCTTCTAACCAAATTTTGAAATAACTCGGCATCCAATAAATCAGAAACTGTTGCCTGAGGAAGCTGATTACGGATTAAGCTAGTCTTTCCCGTGGAACGTGGTCCGAATAGAAAAAAGACTTATGATTCAGCAAGTTATTCAAATTTAAGATTCTTTGGTAGCTCATAATAATTAGTACTATTGTCGATTTTCATTAAAAACGATAGCACACCCATAGCTTTTCATGAACATAATATCGAAATCTCAGTTATTTAGTATCAAGTCTCCTAGATACACAGGATCATATCTCTTAGGAATGCAGATCTATACAAATGACTGTCCTTACTGTTAATCAGCAACCACTCCCAACAAATGCTCCGGCTCAAAGTCATCGGCTCGATAAAATAACCCTTACAATTGAGGGACAAGATTTTTACGCACAAAAAATCATTGTTACTGCATCATCTGGCTCTGCAATGAGTAATTTTGAAAATGAAGTTAATTCACTAGCGAAATATTCTGCTACGTCGGTCATTGTGAGTGACGAATTGCTAAAAACAATAAGAGCAGTTGGCGCGCAATCTGATATCAATTCTGAATCATTTTTAGTGATTTCTAGCGCTACATACCAAGAAATAATATCTGATGACGAAAGTAATGTGTTTGCTCATGAAGCTGAACACGCTCGCACGAAGCATGCAGCGAAAAATGGATCGGCTAAGGCAATCGCTGAGATGAGTTGTCTAAGTACTTTAGGCGAAAGATATTATGAAGTTTGTCCATTAAATGAAATCCAAGCTAGATTAGTTCAGACTGGAGTAATCACCAGACAAGTTGAACAACTAGAAGAACTAATTAAGACATATGATCCAAAAGATCCTTTGGGCGATTTAGAAATTTTCAAAATTAACCTGCGTATTACAAGATTAAATTCTGAGAACTCATTCATCATAAATGACACAGAGTCTATATTTAAAAGATTCGAACAATTCTCTGATTTAGTTGCGGAGAAGCCATATTTGCGTGATAGACTTGTGGAAAATCTCACTGAAGCATTTCTCAGTAATCCAAGTGATCCTGAAAAGTTACCTTCAGTATCCGTCAGAATTGATCGAGATGATATATTTAAACGTCTCGATTTGAAGTTACCCCCGACAATAGAAAAATTTAGAGAGGATCCAGAACTCGTTAAACAAATTATCGCCAAACAGTTAGATCTATTTTTAGAACAAATCCAGCAACAAGGCAAAGTTATAGCGATGCTAGACAAAAAAAGTTTTGCTTAGTTTTTTTCCATCCTGTTACATCCCGTGTCAGCAAACTTATTTACCTCGGAATGCTAATTTGACGGAAGATCCTCTGCACTAAATGGAATTCTAATTATTTATAGTAACTGCATATTTTTAAGTTACTGGTGCTAGTTGCGGAGTTATTTTAATTTTCTTCATTATTTCGGCTCCTCGCATTTCTTCTCCTAAATGCTCAATATTGATTTTACATCCCAGGCGTTTTTCAAAAGATTTGATTTGATTCATTAGTAATTTGTAGGATGTGCGCTCTCTCGCATCAATGTAAATTGGCAAAGGATTTCCCGTTTGCAAGTACTCTTGTTGATATTGCTCTAAGAAATTAAGTAAAACTTTTCCGCCAGCAACACCATTAGTATTCGTTGCCGCAAAGTCATAAATATAAATACATGGTTCAGCCTTTTTCTGCTCGGCAAGGCTTTCTTCTTCAACAACACTTTGATGCTCACCTTGGTAGGCGATCAAGTAAGCTTTCATTTTTCCAGTTGTATCTTGATATTTAAAACTTAGATCTGGTTGTTCACGATGCGCTTTAGCGATGTCATGAGCAATTAAGACATTCTGAATCGTATGAAGTGAAACCATTAGTGACGGATTATCGCTATAAATTTTCCCCTCTAAATAAGCTGTCATTAAACAGTCGCGATATGTTAGAGGGGATACTTGGCGACTTTGCTGAGTTTGTTCTTCCGGATTTACAATAGGTACT
>JBGSMD010000045.1:0-1945 GCA_041740355.1 Bdellovibrionota bacterium | reverse complement strand
AGCTTGTCATGCAACATATCGATTTGATTCTTCTCCCGAAGTTAGGTTTGCATATCTTTTAGAGAACGATTCGAATGTTGAAGACTGGTTGCGTCCAGCTCCAAAAGAATTTGCTGGATTATATTGGCGTGATGAACAAGGAAATGCGGATCATCAATATCAACCTGATCTCGTGGTTGAATTCCTAGATGCAATAATTATGGTAGAAGTTAAAAGGTCTGATGAGATTGATAGTTTTGAGGTTCAGGCAAAAAAGAAAACGGCCGAAAAGTATTGTGAAATTGTTTCTAATAATGTTGGTCGATTTGGAATCAATAAACCTTGGAGATACGTAATTATTCCTGCAGAAAATATTACTTTAACCTCAACAGTTAGGGGATTAATAAATAAGTTTACCCTGAAAAATGATTGAACTTTCAAGTCTTCCCTGGAGCGTAACTCATGTTAAATCTAACTTTGTTAATCATTTAGGTCATATAAAGACAACAATTGGGACTGGGTTTTGGCTCTGTGCGTGTACTTACAGAAGAAAGCATATTTTTGTAACGAACAAACATAATATCGATCCATTGTTAAAGGTAGGATCTGATTATAAATTAGATAGTATTAGTATTAAACTGAGGAAATTGATTAAAGAGAATCAAAGTGGAAGTTCATTCTCGCTGAGCAAAGAAACAGCATATTTTGAAGTAGCTAATCTAGAAGAAAGTATTTATAGCTCTGAGAGTGCTGACTGCTCTATAATCTTTCCCGTTGAACTCAAAGAACGGCCAGCTGATTTTAAACCTTTCACGGCATTCAGAATAGAAGATATTGCAGGAACCTCATTTTTTAACAATTCTGTTAATATAACGGACTATTGTCATTTTGTTGGTTTTCCAGGCAATAATTCTACTAGAGTACCATGGTGGGATCACAGTTATTCTGCACCAATTTCTAGATTTGCCTCTATCGCATCTAATCCAGTTACTTATTTATCTTTTGAGCATCCTAATATTAATACCTCTGATATTGTTTTAGTTTCTGGGTTATCATTTTCTGGTTCTAGCGGTAGTCCTGTTATTTTAGATCAAAAAGGAGTTGGTGCGGACTCCTCATATTTATCAAATTCTGATTTTATAAAAGTTCGATGTAAGAATGGCTTTTATAAAAATAGTGAAATCCTAGAAGATATAGCGTCAAATTTAATTGTTAGTTTCGAAGATAAGAATTTCGTCCCAAGAAGATTGATAGGAATAATGACTGGGCATCTAGAGGAAGAAGGAGCCCAAAACCATATGCATTCTGGTTTGTCTTATTTTACTCGAACAACATCCTTGTTCCCGTTAATTCAAAAAGCAGGCTTCGAAAAGCACGCCATGGGACATTTTATGTCTAAAAATTTTGCTGAAAATAGTCTGGGAGTTTAAACTAGAATTGTATCTAAAGGTAAAAATTCAAAATCTGGAGGGCTAAACTCCCTCTCTCCTTAAAAATACTTCTTCCAAGTTAAAACTCACTCGCTAAACTAAGTAACTAAAAGAATCCTTCCAAACATCTCTGCTCCTATAACTTAAATAATATGAGAGTAGGGGACTCTAACTCCTTAACATCTACCAAATCTCCAATTAACATCTGCCTTAAATTTTATAATCCTCTCCTTGGTAATTTTTGTAAATTCATCTCATCCTATTTTTTTTGAAATTCTATCTTCAAATTTATTTTCGTGACTTTCATTCTTTAGCAGCTAGTTTTTTTAGAAAGTAAATAGGGGCCCGCACCCCGTTAAAATATTTTTCTTTTAAAACAAGTTTTAATTTTTCTGCGAAAAACCACAAAAATATTTTAACTCCCACCGTGTTACCTTTTTACTTTCCAAAACTAGTTGCTTTTTAAAGAAATCAATCTCTTAAAAAATTAAGAGGGAATTTTAATTAAAAAACAGGAGAAATATCATGGAAACAAA
>JBGSMD010000044.1:0-3412 GCA_041740355.1 Bdellovibrionota bacterium | reverse complement strand
AGCTTTGTAGCCTTGCTGAATATTTGTAAAGTTCAAGTTTGGGTTTTAAGTAGGTATTTATTCAACATCAAAGGGCACTCTAAGAAATCCCATGCCTACTTGAATAAAATGCTGATCTTGGGAGAGAACATGAGTGATTTTAAGCTCATTCATAATTTTCATGGAAGTGAAATCAGTAAAAGAAATACTAGGTTTATCAAGATATTTTGTTCGTAATTCCCATGCCGAGCTAAACCTTTCTGGGGTTATTCTTTCTATCTGAATGATTCCCAGATTTGCAGCATTTAGGATCCCATTCATGAAATTTAATGCCTCTTGGTAGGGCTCCCTTCTAAATAATAGCGAGATGAGTTCATCCAAGACATAATCACTGGTATAAATTACTGTTTTAGAGTTTCGGAATTCAGAATACAACTTGGCGATCGTAGAATAATAGGGATCCTTACAACAGCCTAATACCATCCAGCCCCATGTATCGAAAAAAATAGCGGGACAGGTAAATAATGCTCTACTCTTTGCCATAAAGTTCTGCCTCGATCTCAAGTGCAGATATTGGCTCGCCTGATAAGGTACCAATGACGCTTAGCAAAGGATCGTTTTGGGTGGTTTGCCCCTCAGAAGATTTGTAACGCCATGATAAAAAATCTAAAAAAACAAGTGCTTCTTGTAAGGCTAATTCAGGGAGGTTATCAATTTTTTCAGCAATCTGGTCTTTTGTGACATTCATATTTTTTCTTAGATCAATATTAGACTTTATTGGAAATAGAGAGGAAACAAAATACAATCTTCTGTACCATTATTGCCCTGAAGTTAAGCAACCTTCCGATGTCTTATCGTAACCCTAAAATGGGCATGAGCATTTGAGCTTTAGGCTTGAAAACTTGAGCTTTGACCTGCAATTGTCGAGCTTGGAGCTTAAAACTTTGACCTCTGAGCATGATGATTTGACCTTTAGGCTTGAGTGATCGAGCTTGAACCAGCAAACTTTGAGCTTTGACCTGCAACTGTCGAGCTTAGAGCTTAAAACTTTGACCTCTGAGCATGATGATTTGACCTTTAGGCTTGATCATCCGAGCTTAAACCCCCAAACTTTGACCACTAACCACCACTTGCCAAAGTAGCTACAGATGGAGAAGGGATCTTAGAGGCGATCGCTATATTTGTCAGAGTTGTAAAAAATTAAGCTCAAGCAAAACTAACAGGCGATCGCATTATTGATATAGCTCAAGGTAGGACTAATGACTTAAGTAACCCACCGATTCCTAAACTTATTTACCTTCTCATTTGTAGTCCTTGCATGATTCGAGCAAAAGGTTCTGCTAAGTTGGCATAATCCTTAGATATACGTTCTTGAATTCTCGAGATCCGATCAACTTCTATGATCATTTCTGTAGGATATTTTTCTAAGAACTCAATTACAGAAATTTGGTTATCATCGGCAAGAGATCCAATAATTGCAGCTTTAATTGCTGATACCGATCCTTCTGCACTAGGCGATCGCAAAGCTTTAGCTAAATCCTCTAGTAATAGTTCCATTAAGTAAGAATTTAGAAACTTATCAACTACAACAATATCAAGACCATACTGCTTTAGATCAATGGTTAATCCTAGATACCCACGTACCATATTAGGATCAATTCTAGCAGTGCCAAATAGCCCGCCAACCACTTCTGATTGTTCCCCAGTGTTTACCAGTTTACGTAAATCAGCCACAGCTACTGATCTTTCGGCACCAGAAATTCGGAAGGATACTTGTTCGGCTGCATTAGCTACTGGTAAATAGGCACCTAAAGCGATAAAGAAAGAGCAGATAACTTGGGAGGCAATAGTTTTAATTGATAGCGATCGCATAATGAATTAATTGTAGAAATTTTGAGCAAAGATAATCAAATTACTGAAAACTAAGACGAAAGTTAATAAATTTTGGCTCAGATATTTTATCTGCCAGAAGGCCCAGGAAGTCTAATTCCTTCGGTTGCAGCTCTATATACCTCTACTGATGAGGAGAAATCAATAGGTAATACAGCCACTACATTTTCATCGGGACGAGGAATAACTACCCAACCTTCTAATACAGCCCCATGGACAGTTTCAACTGCAGCTAATCCAGACTGTATAGCTGTTTTAACCTCGGAAACATCACCACGCACAATTACGCAAAATCTAGCACTACCACATCTAAGATAGCCAACTAATGTCACTCTTCCAGCTTTGACCATAGCATCGGCGGCAGCTAAAACTCCGGGAAAGCCTCTGGTTTCAATTACGCCTACTGCTTGTTGTGGTGCCATTTAAATTGATCTCCTGATTTTTTAACTTAATTTTTGAATTGCTTGAACTTAATATAGAAATTGGAACTTTATATTTATTAATTGGCAATGAGCTTGCTAGGGTTAAGCCTAATTTAATCATCCCAAGAATATGTAACGATTAGTATCGCTATTTCTAATGATCCCTATTAATAAATGAATTACTAAAAATTTGCTGAAACTTCGGTAAAGTCGATTGGTAGAACCGTAATAACATTATCTGTGGGATTTGGCACAATGTAATGAGCAAATAGTTTGCCGTTATAAACATGTTTTTCTACAGCTTCTATCCCCGCTTCTACGGCAGCCCTAACTTCAGCAATGGTGCCTCGAATTGTGACTGTAAATTGCCCATTTTCCGAAGGTTCATAACTAACTAAGGTTACTCTGCCACTTTTGACCATAGCATCAGCCGCTGCCAATATTCCCGGAAATCCTATTGTTTCAATTACCCCTACTGCTAATGCCACAGAAAATCTCCACGATTATTAAATTTAGATCTATTCAATCAGCTTTTCAATTTTAAGAGGGTAATGACCATAATTCAAGTTTTACCGAGTGAAGTAGTAAATTTGATTGCGGCGGGGGAAGTAATTGATTCGTTGGGCGCAGTAGTTAGAGAGCTAGTAGAAAATGCGATCGATGCTCAAGCTACACGTATTCATATTGCCGTTTGGACTGAAAACTTAAGCATTCAAGTTAGGGATAACGGGCAGGGCATGAGTCTAGTTAATTTAGAACAGGCCGCAACTCCCCACACCACTAGTAAAATTCACACTAAAGCAGACTTAAGACAAATTCATAGTTTAGGCTTTAGGGGTGAGGCTTTGCATAGTCTGGCACAACTCTCCGATTTGGAAATTTGCAGTCGAGTTTCCGACAAAGAATCAGGCTGGCAAGTAAATTACGATCGCTTTGGCAACCCGATAAATGTGCCTAAAAATATTGCGATCGCCATTGGCACTATTGTTACAGCCCGTCATATTTTCAAACATCATCCTGCCCGATTAGATGGATTACCTAGTATTTCTCAACAACTCAGGAAAATACAATTACTAGTTTCCGAAATGGCGATCGCCCATCCCCAGATCACTTGGCAAGCT
>JBGSMD010000043.1:0-1615 GCA_041740355.1 Bdellovibrionota bacterium | reverse complement strand
GGCAATGGTATTTCTGAATTTACTCGCCACCATGCCAAAAGACTATGTGATATTCATGACCAAGAAATTGAGATTGAGCGATCGCTATTTGGGATTGTCAACGATCCAATGTTTGATAAATATAATCAGGTCTTTGACAAGTTTAAATTTGGTAGGAGGGTGAGGGCTATGCTCTTAAGTACGATTTACCCTTTTGAAACTTACCTTAATGGCGATCGCAAAGAAATCATTGAAGTAGTTAAAAACCGTAAGAATAACGGCACTTCTAAGCGGTATAGGTCACTCTCCAGTTTTAAACTCTCAGTTGGTTTTGGGCTTGTGGAAAAGTCTTCAGGCAAAGAGATGAAATGGGTGGTTGGTGGTTCTAGCCTATGCAGAATTGCGATGTGGCAATGGGAATTTACGTGCATTGAAATCAAGCGTCTTAGACCTGACACAGAGCAAGGTAAATGGTTAGGGGACTATCGGGATAAGCTCAAAGATAATGGCATAAACATGAGATTGGTTAGATCTAAAGTATGTGTCAAGGCTGTGGAAATGCTGTTTTATGAGCTACTCAAGGTAATCTAAAAATGTTGCGGGCTAAACACCCGCTTTTTAATTTTGGGGAGAGCCTACTATAGTGAATCCCCAGACAGTTAATCTAGGGTATATAGGAGAAAAACAACAATTAACATAACCCTACCTATCGCCGTTATAGTTTTTGTTTTGGGCAGGTGAAGGAAACCAATAGCCCAAGATACCAGCAATGGTTGACCATAAAACCTCAGTATTTCCGCCCTTATCAATCTGGACTAGGCAAAACACGATTACGATCACTGAGAGGATAACTTGGACATAAAATACTTTGTTCATGGGTTATTTTGCCGAAAGTTTAGAGATCAGATCTGATCACAAGAAATAATTTAAGTAACTGAAAATTAGGCTTCACCTTGCATTTTTAGTAATCCCAGCGAATACGCCCTTTACGCAGGTCTAGATGGGTAAAGCCTAGTCCACTAGCCACGCCGTACCCTAAAGCCCGATCGCTCCACATACGATCAACAAACTTTTCAAACTCGAACTCATCGCCAACATAAGTGTAAATGTCAGCAGCTCCGCCCGTAATGTGTTGAGAATTAGCAACGCCGCCAACTTCATAGTTGACCGACGGCGGGCGATACCAACTAGTGACCCCAATAGGAAAACCCCAAGCATCTCTAATTTGGTCAAGCTTTCTAGCCAAAAATAAAATATTCTTTTCAACATCGCTACCAGAAATAGGAATTCTGCGGCGATCGCCTTGGGTAACCTCGGCAACCGTAAAAAATTTAGAAACTTTCTCGTTAGATTTGTGCCAATTAATGGTCATAATTTCACCTTGTAACCTGTAACTGTGTATAAAGTCTGTGGATAACTCGAATAAATATGAATTTTGTTAGAAATATTTTCTTTATCTGGGTAAAAATAGCTTTGCTCCCATTCCCAATTAACTTCGGGAGATAAACCTAGATCAGACTCGAAAGCAACAAAACCTAAACTGTAGTTGTTTGGCTCACCATCCGCTCTACCAAAACGGCTGCTAATATTCTCAGGTAATTGAGTTACTACTACCTTGATGAATCTGGTTTGCTCT
>JBGSMD010000042.1:0-16223 GCA_041740355.1 Bdellovibrionota bacterium | reverse complement strand
TATAGTGATGACAAAAAATAAATTACGTAAAAATTTAATAGATCAATTTGTTTTTTTGTCATAACTATATGATTTTATTATCCCTCCGGGGGATAGAAAGCCCCAAAAAGTAATTTCCTTATGTAAATTACTTTTTGGACTTTCTATATACAATGCTCTTTCAAGTTTATACTCACCGCTTTTCATTTTTGAGAAAAAATGAAAAGAAAGGTGAACGAGCAAAATCCTGTCGCAGGCGGGTTTTGCCGTAGCAAATACAACAAAACCCGACGCAAATCGGCGGTGATTATTGGTTTTGTATTCTGCAGTGTAACTTGGATTCAGACTTCGCTAAAGCTTCGTCTGATAAAAAAGCCAAGATTACACTCGCCCTCCGCAAATTTCATCTGCGGAGGGTTTATATATTATATATGCTTATGTTCTGGAAAAAACCTAAAGATATCGTTGCAGCTGCTCCTATTGAAGCACCGTTTAAGTCTGAAGGTTCGTGGTGGTCAACAAAAAAGGATGTCCGCAAAGTTTCTCGTGAGCAATATCCTAGTGAGGCTGATTCAGGCTTGTTATATCAGGAAGCTTATTCTCAAATTCGTAGCGTTGTCCCAAAAGGAGCTGTTTTTGAGGGAGCTCTTAGCTATGAAGTTCCTGTTCGTTTAGAAGGTATTTTTCATGGAAGTTTAACTTCTACTTCTGATATTATTTTAGCTCCTGGTTCTCAAGTGCATGGAACTATTGAGTGCCAAAGCTTTTTCAGTTTTGGAGAAGTGAAAGGGAGAGTTACTGCAACCAAAACTATTATCTATCCACAGGCTAAAGTAACTGCTGATATCTGTTGTAAGGACTTATCTTTTGCAAATGGGGCAGTCTTCGAAGGTCGCTGTCAAATGAACTAGGATTTTACGCTAGTTGTTTTTTGGTGTTAAAAGATTCTTGATCGAGAGTCACTGCTATTGCTCCGGTTCCAATTACATAACAAATCACATCATAAATATCGCCAACCCCTTTATTTAAGAATTGGGGGCCAATAACTTCAAAAATAGTACTCCATATAATTAAATGTAACATTAGCTCTATTAAGTTTGGAAAGGGGGTTTGTCGTAACTTTGTGTAGTAAAAGGCAGCAAACATTAAGGGGATTGCAATTGGCATGCAGAGTAAATCATTTAAATGATTTTTTAGAAAATAATTATTTCCGATAGAGCTGGAAACTAATCCTAGGCTATTAAACACGTAAACTAGGATACAGGTTGTGAGAAGTAGTAGATATGCACGCATTGTTAACAGAAGTAGAGGATTGAAAATCCAATGCAAATTGACGTAATGATTTGAATCAGTATGGAAATCATCTGCTAGCTCCTAAAGGCTACTTTACGTTTTTTTGATGTTTTGTAAAACTGAAATTTTGAAAAGGGATGAAGGCCAAATTTAGATACAAAAAAACCGATTCTTTGAAAATAGCTTTCTTAGAATCGGTTTTGTCGTAGAATTAAGCTACTGCAGCACCAGACTGTGCTTCCGTGTTAGAAACTTCTGCTTCATAAGTATCTGCTTCTGTTTCCAAAACTTCTTTTGTCGAGTGATACTTAGTTTTAATTCTGGCAGCTTTACCTTTAAGTTCACGGATGTAGTAAAGTTTAGCTCGGCGTACATCACCACGGCTAACAATCTCAATTTTCTCAATACGTGGGCTGTGTAATAAGAAAGTTTTTTCTACACCAACGTTGTAAGAAATTTTTCTAACAGTGAAAGTTCCTTGAGATCCACGACCACCTTTGCAAGCAATCACAATACCTTGGAATACCTGAACACGTTCTTTGTTACCTTCACGGATTTTAGTGTGAACTTTTAATGTATCACCGGCTTTAAAATCAGGAACTTTGTCTTTTAATTGTTCATTCTTGACAATATCAACTTTACTAATGGACATATGACCTCTTTTCTTGGACTTATTCTAAACAATTGCCTCTGGATTCTAAATACAATCATACAGAAGGCTAAGGGGTGAAATATTAGCCTATTTTAACGCTTAAAGTCAATTGCTAGGACTTAAATAATTTACTATAATTAGAATGTAATTTTCAATACTATAAGTTGTGGCCGTAAAAAAAACATCTAAACCGCTAAAAAAAGACTCCAAAAAAGAGCAAGCTTACCAAGATTTGGTTAGTCTAGCTAAAACCAATGGTTATATAGTCCGTCGGGAGAAGCTAAAAACAGGCCCGGGATGGCGTGTTTTGAGTGGGACTTGTCGCCTTGATTCTGAAAAAATGATTTTTGTTGACTCGCAAATGGCGCAAGAAGACCAAATAGAGTTCTTATCTGGGAAAATTAAAGATTTGGGGATACTCTCTATTTCTTAGTTTAATTCAGGGTTAGTTATTTAAGTTATATTAACATCCTTAGTCTTTCTACCTATAGTTATTAAGAAGAGACCTGTAATCTACCTACGCCCGATGGGCTACGGCCTCTTGAGAGATGCTTAAAACCTACAATTAATATAGGGCTTTGCCATTTTGCGACTAGCAACCTTATTTATTCCAAATAATTACAAATTGTAAAAATGGCTTTGCTCAAAAAGCATAGGTTTAAAGCTGGTCTCTAATTAAGTGAAAAATCATTACCTAAGTAATATCTTCTAGCTTTTTCGCTGCTAGCGATAGTTTGCGGATCGCCTTCTTCTAAAATTTGGCCATCAACAAGAATATAAGATCGATCGCAAATGCCTAGAGTTTCTCTCACGTTATGATCGGTAATTAAAACACCAATGTTTTTGCTTTTAAGATGATAAATAATTTCTTGGATATCCTTAATCGCGATTGGATCGATTCCCGCAAAAGGCTCATCTAATAGAACAAATTTAGGATTACTAGCAAGTGCTCTAGCAATCTCTACTCGACGACGCTCACCTCCAGATAGAGAGCTAGCTAAATTGTTACGCAACTTAGTAACGCCTAGTTCTTCCAGAAGCTCTTCTAATCTTAATTTTCGGTCGGCCTTAGAAGGAAATTTTAAATTTTCTAAAATTGCTAAAATATTATCGCTGACACTAAGCTTGCGAAAAATTGAAGCCTCTTGAGGAAGGTAGGCTAAGCCTTGACGGGCTCTTTTATACATTGGGTTTTTTGTAATATCCTGGCCATCTAACTCAATACTTCCTCGATCGGGTGCTACCAGACCAACGCACATATAGAACGAAGTTGTTTTTCCAGCTCCATTTGGGCCAAGAAGTCCCACAATTTCGCCCGAGCTAATATTGATACTAACTTCGTTAACAACTTTTCGGCCATTATAGCTTTTGACTACTTTTTTAGCACTTAACTTATGAATGATCTGTTGATTCATAGAATACTTGTAGATCAAATTAAGGATAAAGTCATTATGCTTAGAATAGCAGTGGCAATCCAAAAAAAACTATATAGTTGGATTTCAATTTTAGATCTTCCTAAGTTAGGAAGGAAGTAAAATTAATGGATGTTTGGAATTGTTAGATTATCAATAACTCTTCTTAAGTCTGACAGTTGATAAGGTTTTGGTAAAAAGGATTTAATGCCGTGTTTTAAAATCAATGAAAGATCTTGGTGATTGGGATAGCCAGAACATATAACAAATTTTAATTTTGAATTAATAGCTAAAAGCTTTTTTAGACAATCTACGCCACCCATTTTTGGCATTACTAAATCTAAGATGAACAAATCAACTTCATGATTACCATATAAATAATAATCAACAACTTCTTGTCCATCATTAAAAGTAATTACCTCATGACCCAAGCATTCTAGCATTTCAGCTGTGATTTCTCTCACAATCTGATGATCGTCAGCAAGAATAATTTTATAATGTTTAGTATTTTCTTGTGGCACAGTTTCTGGGTAAGATTGACTAGTAATGCAAGATGACGGCAGATTCACAACTTTCGGATCTTACAGTATGCAAGATGTAAAGGTTATAAAAAAACGTTGCTAACTAGTAGGTATTATATAGTAATGACAAAAAAATAATTTACGTTAGTAAATTAAACAGAGTCATTACGGCTAATGCAAATCTTAGATAAATCCCAAGTTTGCATAACTAAAAACAACATAAATAGTGAGCCCAAGAAAATCCTTGGTTTTTTAAAGTAATTTATTTTTTTGGACTCACTTTACTATCTACTCCCTTCGACTAGTTAATCAAGCAAAAAATTTATCTCTAGAACGCTTGTTCCAGATAGAATATTTAAGTAGCTAAACTAAATCAGCTGTGAATGAACTTTGTTTATTGAAATTTAAGTAAGTTTAAAGAATGATACTAGGTGACATTTAATATTCCAGTTTTAAAATATTCGCCTAGTAAATAAGCACAAAGCGATTGAAACGTCCCCTAGTAGTGGCTCAGAATGAAATGCTTAATTTTGTGGGACTGCGACAATGCTTTTTTCATCTAATACTTTAACATTTACTTCACCTTCCGCATTACTTTGCTCCGTCTCCGTATTGTAGTAAATTGTTTCGGCCGTTAGTAGGCTATTATCTTTTTCTAGCTCTGGTTCTTCAGTTAGGACAATTAAATTCTTTTTGAAATCAAAATCCGCTTTTTCTGAGAAAGTTCGAAGTTCTGCACCTTTGGTGATGATCACATTACCACTGGCAAAAAGTTTTTCTAATTCTTGAGTTTTACTCATGTTGCCAATTAATTTATTAGATTTAATTAGATAAATCCCATCAGTGGCAACTACATTGCCAGTATAAGTAAATACAAAATTTAAATTATCAAAAACTAGTTTCTCGGAAGTAATTTTAAACTCACGCTTCTTTGCTTGATCTTGTAGGATGCTGTCAACTTGCGCTTTGATGTCAAACACTTCTGTGCTGAGATTGGCATGAAGACCAATCCCGTTAATAATATTTCCATCCTTAACTATTTTAACTGCTTTGTTAGAGGTAATAATATTTTGTTGTTTATTAAATTTTGCCTGTTCTGATGTGATTTCGTAAGTATTGTTTTTAATGAAAACTGATTTCTGGAGATCTGCTTCTTGGATTTCATTTTCTTTAAATAGGACTACGGCTTGTTTCGAGTTAATATTTAGTGGGTTATCAATTGTTTGGTATGACTTAATCCGCGGCTGTTCGATTTCAATCAGGTCTTGATCTGTAAATAAATCGATTGTTTTACCTTCTAATTCCCAACGAAGTTCCCCATTATTCTGAGAATTTCTTTTGAAATCTTGTAAACTAATATTTGGAGCAACCTTCTCTTTTACTTTTAACTTTGCCTGGTTAGTTGTAGCTTCGATCGGTGTAATGATGGCATCTACCGGAATTTCTAGTTTTAAAGAATCATTCTTTTGATCTAAAAGTTTAACTGCCAACCAAAAAAATAAGGTCAGTACGGCTAGGGCTAAGATTTGCGATAACCTTTTCTGTGATAATCCTAGCGACATTAAGAAATCGCCCTAATCTTGGTAACGCGAGCCAGCAAATCTTCAAACTGGGTGAAGTTAATCATGTTAGGACCATCGGATGGGGCCTGATCGGGATTGTCATGAACTTCTAGGAAGAGGGCATCAATTCCAAAGGCCACCGCCGCGGCGCTAAGGTTAAAGACATATTGGCGATTACCCGAGCTTTTACCCTCAGCTCCACCCATAATCTGAACACTATGTGTAGCGTCATATACCACCGGATAACCTAAATCTTTCATAATTTGAAAATTACGAAAATCAACGATTAGATCACGATAACCAAAAGATGTCCCGCGCTCACAAAGCATAACTTGATCATTACCACTGGCAGATGAAATTTTATCGACAGCATATTTTAAGTCAGCGGCAGCTAGGAACTGACCTTTCTTCAGATTAATTGCTTTACCTGTTTCACCAGCTGCGATTAATAAATCAGTTTGGCGACAAAGAAATGCTGGAATTTGTAAGATATCTAAAACTTCAGCCGCAATTTTTGCTTGTTCAGGTAAGTGGATATCGCTAATCACGGGAACATCTAATTTGGCTTTAATTTTAGCCAATATTTCCAAACCAAATTCTATACCCACACCACGTTTTCCACTTAAGCTCGTTCGATTGGCTTTGTCGTAAGATGCCTTAAATACAAAATTAACAGGGAACATCGCCGTAATTTCTTGAATTTTACTGGCAATCATTAAACAATGCTCCTCGGATTCAATTTGACAGGGACCCGCTATAATAGTTAAGGGCTGATCGTTCCCAATTGAGAATTGATTATTAATTTTTACAAGTTTGCTAATCATTATAGATTCTAGTTAATTTGTATTTGTTCAGTTGAAGCCGTTGTTTTTTTCCCAATTGGCTTACGAGTTTCTGTATGAAGGTCTCGATATTTAATCGCAGCTCCCACAAAACTTTTAAACAAAGGATGAGGATTATTCGGTGATGATTTAAATTCGGGGTGAAACTGAACTCCAATAAACCAAGGGTGGTCTTTAATCTCCACTATTTCCACTAATTGCTCATCTGGTGAAAGTCCTGAAAAAATTAGGTCAGCATTTGAAAGTGCTTCACGATAACTGTTGTTGACTTCAAAACGATGTCGATGACGCTCATCGATCGATGCTTGTTTGTAGATCTGTGCTGCAAGAGAATCAGGTAATAGTTTGCAAGGGTAAGAACCCAAACGCATTGTGGCACCTTTATTTGCTACGTTTTTTTGATCATTCATCCAGTCAATTACAGGGAACTTCGTTGTTTCATCAAACTCGCGACTTGTCGCCTCGGGCATTTTTAAAATATTACGCGCATATTCAATAACGGCCATTTGCAACCCTAAACAAATTCCAAAGAAAGGAATTTTATTTTCACGGGCATACTGAACTGTTGCAATCTTACCTTCAGTCCCACGATTACCAAATCCACCTGGAATTAGAATTGCATCAACATTTTTTGTAATTGTATTTTCTGCTCCAAGATTTTCAATTTCAACACTATCAACATAAGTGATTTCAATCTTACAGTTATTTGCAATTGCCGCATGAGTTAAGGACTCACTAAGACTCTTGTAGCTTTCTACCAATTCTACATATTTACCAATCATGGCAATCCGGACTCGTCCATTTTTAGGATTAGTGTAAGTTTTTAGGATGTTTTTCCAATGACTAAGGTTCGGTTCTCCCGTCCAGATATTTAATCTTTCTAAAATTCTTTGATCAAATTCTTGCTCGTGGAATACTAATGGTAGTTCATATATATTATTAACATCATGCGCGGTAATCACATGATCGGCTTTAACGTTACAAAAAAGACTGATTTTTGCTTTAATTGCTGGGTCAAGTTTTTGTTCGGATCTGCAAAGTACAAAATCTGGTTGGATTCCAAATCCGGTAAGTTCTTTAACTGAGTGTTGTGTTGGTTTGGTTTTAAATTCCTGAGCTGCTTTAATGTATGGTACTAAAGTGACATGAATATTTGTAACGTTCTCCCAACCAAGCTCAGAGCGCATTTGGCGAATTGCCTCAATGAAAGGTAAGCTTTCAATATCTCCAACCGTTCCACCAATCTCCACGAGGCAGATATCAAAACCTTTAGCAGCTTCGAAGATTCTTTTTTTAATCTCATCTGTTATGTGGGGAATAACTTGAACCGTATGACCTAAATACTTACCTTGTCTTTCATTGCTAATAACTGTTTCATAAACTTGACCAGCAGTGAAATTATTTTTTTTGCTAAGTGGAACTTCTAAGAATCTTTCATAGTGACCAAGATCTAAATCTGTTTCAGCGCCGTCGTCAGTAACAAAGACTTCTCCGTGTTGAAATGGACTCATCGTTCCCGGGTCAACGTTAATATATGGATCTAGTTTAATTGCTGTTACCGAAAGACCACGAGCTTTCAATAAAGCTCCCAGACAAGCAGAGGATAAGCCTTTACCAATCGAAGAAACCACACCACCAGTAATAAAGATAAATTTTGTACTTTTGCGACTCATTAATTTATTTTGAAATTAAACGACTTACTGAAAGCTCATTCGTTTTAGTGAGGCTAATTCAAAAAGGACGATCCAAGCATTGAGTTGGAATATTGTACTGAAGAATTTTCTCAAATAAATGTACTATTAAAAATTAGTGATTTTTAGATAGTCACAGCGTGAAAGAAGCTTTGGAATGGAATATATATCTACTTTACTTTGAAGCTTTAGGCAAACTATTCTGCTGAGATTGCTAGTTAAGAGTTTAGAGCTGATCGTATAGTCTTCGTCTAAATAACATTAACCAGTGTGCAAAAATAACTAAGGGAATTATACTGAAAAGCCCCAAGAAGGGTACAAATACTAGGTAATTTTTAAGTGTGATTAGAAAAGGCTTGAGTGGGTTACTCGTAGCAAATTCTAATAGCCCTAGTTGTGGAGCCAGGATCAGCATTGGAATAATTGCTAGTAACATGGGAATAGTCCATTCAACCCAGCGTCTTTTTATGAAATCTAAAGACTCGGAAAAAGAAGTTAACCCTTGATATTGATGCTTGTTGATAATCTCGGGAAGAGCATTAAAACAAATTACAACCAATAAATTTACACAAATAATCACAGCTTTTAATTCTGAATCTCCAAAACTTCTAAGCATTAAGTCGCAGATAAACAGAACAAAGGCAACATTTAGAATTGAAACAAAAAGATTGTAGTTAAATTCAGGTAAGTCATTTAGTTTGATTCCGCGGGGTGCACGACTAAGGCTTAGCCAATTAAAGTAGTATGAAATTGCTGCGATCTCTAAAAGACTTAATATAAAGCCACCGGCTACGCCCAAGTTTAATTTAATGAGGACATTCATGATAACAGCATAACCCAGAAGTAGGGCAAGAATCCCTAAAAATACAATTGGATGGGTGTATAAATCCTTCCATGACAGTCGAAGTGCTTGAAGATATTTTTTTAGCATGAGCATTCAGAGTTATAAAAACTTAAACAATTTATTAAGCTCCGAGCGGGATTGATTGATATTTAAAATTTTCAAGATAATTTTCAAATCATCTTTTAAATCATCTACTTTTAATTTGAAGTTTTTACCTTTCAGGAGGCAATTATCTAGCGTCCAAATATAGCGCGTCAGATCGGTACAATCTCTTTTGATTTTTTTTGGTACCTGAAGACTTGGGTAGCTAGAGCGATAGAAATCTAATAAGTCTTGAGGAGTTATAAAGATCTCTGGTAGCTTACTCGATAGTTGAAAATCATTTTTGCTAAATAAAGCAATGATTGTTAAAGCAATATTTAAGCTAGGTGACTTGTTCTCTAATGAATGACGATCTATTCCTTTAATACAAAAGTTTAAATCCTTAAATAGTGCTCCGTCATCACTTATTCTGGCGGCTAGTTCAGGTAGGAAGATTGGTAATATTTTGTAGTGGTTTAACAATCCAAGAATCTCTTGAAAGTAACCAGAAAGTAAATCTTTCTTAAATTCTTCGAAGATTCTAGAGCCGGGGCAGTTACTAAGTAGTGGGGCGGTCTTTTGTAGTCCTTCCGCTGTTTTTTGATCTAATTTAAAACCTGTTCGAGCCACATGCCGAATTGCGCGAATTATTCGAACTGGATCTTCCTGAAAGCGAATTTCTGGTTTGCCGATGATCTTAATGATACGATTTTTAAAATCTTCCAAGCCACCGACGTAGTCGTGAATCATCCCGTCGCTTGGATCAAAGAAGAGAGCATTAATTGTTAAATCGCGACGCAATGCATCTGTGGAAATATTTCCATAGCAATCATCTGTTGCCAGTCCTGGTGTTTCTGTAGTCTCATCGTCAAAGTCTTTAGATTGACGAAAGGTGGCAACTTCAATAATTTTTCCGCCACGGAAATAAATATGTGCTAATTTAAAACGTTTACCAATAATTCGGCAGTTTTGAAAAATTCTTCTAATTTGCTGTGGTGTTGCATCAGTTGCAATATCAAAGTCTTTTGGGCTTTTCTTTAGCAATAAGTCTCGCACTCCTCCACCAACAATATATGCTTCATGATTATGTTGGTGAAGACGATGGATAATCTTTAAAGCATCGCTATCGATATCAGCAAGCTTAAGTCCATGTTCTTCCGGAGGATATGCTTTGTATGTAGTTTTGACCAATGTTTAACCTTTAATTGATGCCAGTCTCTCTGTCACCAAGTCTTGGTACTTTTTCAAATTATCAGGATTACTTGATTCAAATCTCATGACTAAGATTGGTTGCGTATTCGAAGCACGAACAAGTCCCCAGCCATCGGGAAATTCAATTCTTAAGCCATCTGTCGTATCAACTTTATAGTCTGTAAAGAGAGGCTTAGCTTGTTCAATAATCTTAAATTTCGTTTCTTCATCGCAGTCCATTCTCAATTCTGGGGTATTATAGACTTTTGGTAAATCCGCTAACAGTTGAGACACGGGCAGGTTTGTATTACTGACAATTTCGGCAATTCGAGCAGAACAGTAACTGGCGCAATCAAATCCATAGAAGCGATGTTTGAAAAAAATATGTCCACTCATTTCTCCTGCAAGGTCACCTGAAACTTCTTTCAATTTGCTCTTAATTAAAGAGTGGCCCGTTTTCCACATGATTGCTGTTCCGCCTCTTTTATTAATATCGTTAAACAAGAGGGAAGAGCATTTTACATCGGCAATAATCTTGGCGGTTGGAATTTCTTTTAGAATTTCACGAGCATAAATCAGTAATAACATGTCGCCATAAATTACTTGAGCCTGCTCATCTACAATTCCGATCCGATCTCCATCTCCATCCCAACCAATCCCAAAGTCGGCCTTAGTTTCTAAGACTTTTGCCTGTAAGTGTTTAAGATTTTCAGGAACTGTAGGATCGGGATGGTGATTTGGGAAAGTACCGTCTGGGTCACAGAATAATTCTATTATTTCATGTCCCAGATCTTTTAAAGCCTGACAGCCAATTAAACCACCAACGCCATTTCCGGCATCAACAACAATCTTTAATTTTCTTTTCCCGAGGTGTGGCCGGCAATTATCAACTATATCTTTAATATAATCTTGATGAATTTTAATTTCGGTAGTTTTACCCTTAATTTTTACATTCGGAGCTTGGTCATTAAGTTTTAGAATGATTTGTTTCAGCTCTTGGATTTGCTCGCCATGAAGCGAGTCTTTACCCATACAAATTTTAAAGCCATTCATATCTGAGGGATTATGACTTCCTGTAACTTGAATACCTCCACCAACTTCTCTATTAAATAGTGACCAATACATTAACGGAGTAGGGCATTCCCCAATTAATATGGCATCGATTCCTTCGTCATTTAATCCTTGTGCTAAATTAGCGGCTAGATCCGGAGAGCTCTCGCGGCAATCACGCCCGATACTAATTTGATTTTTGCCAGCTTTAATTGCCATCTGAGCGTAAGCTCGTCCAATTAAATAGGCTAATTCATTGGTAATTTCACTACCTACAAATCCTCTAACATCGTATTGGCGAAAGATATGTTCAGGAATTTTCATATTAATTTTTCTTTAATTTATAGATTTTAGAGTAATGACAAGAAATAATTTACCTTAGTAAATTGAACAGAGTCATTACGGCTAATCCAAATCTTGGATTCCTGCCGCGCCAAAGCAAAAGCTACGGCGGACATCCAAGTTTGCATAGCTAAAAACAACATAAGTAGTGAGTCCAAGCAAAATCCTTAGTCTTTTAAGGTAATGTATTTTTTGGAATCACTATAATAATAGGGTTAAGCCCTAAATGGACTAGCCATTTGTAGCAAATAAATAGCATTCTGTCATGCTTACCAATAGGACCTATAATTATGCTAATCAGTTGAAATAACTGGGTGAATCGCGATATCAAGGCTGACTGAAAACTATTTTTTATCCACCAAGTAATTTTTGTATAGTTCCTTACTGAAATATTCTTTCAAGAGAGAGTTAATTTCCGCGGGAGATAGCTCTTGCTCTGGTTCTCCAGATGCCGCAGCCTCTGCGGAACTAATAATGTGATTTAGTTTAAAGATAAAAATTAAATTTCCTTTTTTGATTGGCGGGGTAAGTTCACCCGAGGAAATTTTTTCTAATTCAGCTTTAAAACTTTGATCTAAATCTTTCCAGCTAAGTTCTCCTAGGAGGCCCTTATCTTTTTTATTAACAGCATCTGAATATTGTTCAACTAATAATTCAAAAGTTTGACCATTTTCATATCCCAGCTCAATCTTGCTGACCAGCTCTTTCGCTTCTGAGCTATCATGTTTAGATAGATCTATAATTATTTGGCTTAAGTCCACCTTAGCAATTTTGGCAGCCAATTGTTGTTTATCAAGGGTGCTCTTAGAGTTCTGAAATAACTTCATTGCTAGCTTTTGCTTTAGAATTTCCAATTCCATCTCGGCGCGCACTGCTTCGGCTGATAATCCTTTGCTATTTTGTTCTTGAAAAAGTTCTTCCCTCGTTAACCCTTGATTTTTGGCAACTTGCTCTAAGTAAAAATTAACCTCTTCGTCATTAGTGGCGATACCATTTCTCTTGGCATCAAGTTTAATTAATTTAGTAAAAATTTCCTGATCCAGGAGAGTGGGAGATTTTTTGACGGGAGACTTTTTAAGATCATAATCCGTAATCGATTGTGTTTCCACTGTCGCAACGATTGAATTAATTGTTTCTGCGGATATGCTGTTTATTAAGAATAATAAGCTGGAAATTATGAATAGTGGATAGTTACTAGTTTTTTTCATTTTGGAATTGTAAATTAGCAAAAGAGATATTATTTGCTTTGTTTTATTAGGGCTACATTTCGATCGATGAAAATCTTAGTCTCTTCTAGGTTAACAGGATCAATAATAAATTTTTCTTCTGTTGGAAGTACATCGTAGCCACGATTTACTAAAATCCTTAAACTAATTTCATCTGTTTCTGAATTAAATGAACCGCCAATAAAAGCTTGTGCCGTAGGTCTAACTAATTGACCAGCCTGGTTAATGTAAATTTTCATTACACCTCTGGCTGTAAATGTATTATCGACTGAGTTGTTGACACGTAAATTATTAATTAAAACTTTTTCAAACTCTTCAGCTAAGTTAGAATCTTTATTATTTTTTGCTTCAATTGTAATACTACTTATTAAATTGTTACTGCTCTTTGCCACAGAACATTCAAAGTTAATTCCCGCAATAACAAACTTAGCTAGATATATATCTTCCGTAATAAATTTTTCGACAGTCGGCTTATTATCTAAGGCTTCTTTTTGTAATAATTTAATTTGTTCTCGTAGTTGCGCTGATGTGTCCACGATTGGCTTGTCAGAAAAGATTAAAAAAGAAAAACCGAGCATGATACTTGCAAAAAAAATGCTGATCAGTGAGTTAAAAATAATCGGATTGTTTGTAAGTAAGTTAACTTTGCCATTTGTCGTTCGGTCGCTTTTATTGACTTCAAAAAGTGAGTAATCTTTATGACTAATTGCTTTGCCTTGAATGACTTGCTCAGGGTTTAATTTATTATCAATGTTTTCTGCAAAGAAATTAACACTGGCTGGGATTATAGTTTCTTCGACGATTGGGAGAATATCTAGAATTGCCCCTGTATTTGCAAAAAGAGCTGAAAAAGAATGAAGGATTCTAAGGTCATCCGAAGTGGCAATGGGACTCGGCAGATTCTCAATAATCTCCTTTGCTTGTTCTAAGTCAAATGATAGATCTGTTAACAGAATAGTCTTGATTTGAGTGAGATTCTCAGTATCCTCTGTTGGAATTGATTCCAGTATTAGTTGAAAATTTTTACTGCTCACTTTGTCCAAATATTAAAAATCATGATTTCTATCGCAATATAGTATAGTTTAAAGTGAATCCAAAAAAGAGTTGGCCTTATGGAAGTAGTTTTTTGAGACTCTGGCTTTTCAACCCTAGTCTTCCCGATACTTCTTCTTTCGCGGTAGCAACAGCTGACAAGGATTCAAGTTTGAATTCCTAAAAACAAAAACCATAGTTAAGCAAAAGGAATTACCATAAATTCTTCGGAAATTCACTCTTGTTTATACTATATTTAGAAAGGAAGCTAAATACTAAGTTCTTAAGGACTAATCTATTCGTTTACAGATTAACAGAACAGTCTTAATTTGTAATTAGTTTAATTTATAATTTAATCCTGCACTGAATAGGCGACCACGCCCTGGGACACCTGGAATGTCCTCGAAATTGACCTTCCAAAGATTATCTACAGCTAGGAATAAGGAGATTTGCTCATAGTCAGGAATGGTCCATGAAGTGCTTACAGCCGTAAAGATGGTCTGTTCTTCCGAATTTCTTAAAAAATTATCTTCTTGTTTACGATATTCGTTATCAACTCGAAAGACCAAATTATCTTCAATGTTGTAGATTAGTGAAGTTGTGAAGCGATGGTTAGGATAATTTAAAGCATAAAAACTGGCATCAATGTCCGTGGACGAGTAATCTTCATTTTTTTTCAAGAAGGTGTAACCCAGGACTAGATTAAGCTTATTCCATTTTTTAGAAACAAAACTCTCGATTCCATAAACATCGATATCAACATTGGTTGCTGTTCGCGAGGCAAAAGGTTGTGTCGCGCTACTATAAGTCCAATCAACTAAGTTTAGATCTTGACGATAGAAGGATGCAATATGTGTTTGAATAGATCCACGATTAAGGTCATAACCTAGTTCGATATTATGACTGTTCTCACGACTAAGATCTTGATTACCTTTAAAGAGGCCGGCAGTCGGGTTAGAAGCTAGAGCTGTATATCCAGGAACTTTAGTCGATTTAGCGTATTCCAAATAGAGTTTTTGTTCTTTGCTAAATTCATTATCAAAGTCCCAAGTTGCTCCAGCGACAGGAGAGAATTCAGAGTCATCGCGATCGCTGCGATCATAAGCAGTTCCAGCAGTAAAAATTAGGTTGTCTGTCTCTGTTAAGGTAATTGTCTTTTCGGGAGTTAACGCAAATTTACCAAAGCTCCTTGTGTTAAATTCATTGTAAGTTAACGCACTAGAATCTAAGTCTTCAAAAATAACTTGTCCGGTATACTTTAGATCAAAAGTTTGCATTTTGTTTTCACCACTGAACCCTGTTCCGTATACCTCACTTTTATGCCGATATTGGTTAAATAGTGCTGGACGACTAACATCAAGTTCATAGTTATCTTTGTGTTCGCGAAAGTAAGAACTTACCTCGAAATAGTCCTGATCGTTGTATTCCACTCGATGATTAAATAAGGCGAGTGATGTTCGTAGGCTTTCCGATTCTACACCACTACTTCCGATCGCATTATGTAGTTCTGGGAGTGCGTAAAGATAGGGCCAATTAAAATATTTATCTTGATAACCAAACATTAAGTCTGTTTGGCTCCTAGTATTAATCCACTGAAGTCTTCCACTAAATCTTTCAAAATCATGTTGACCATTTGCTCTAGTTCCATCCATTTCAGAATGAGCAGCATCAAGGTCCAAATTCAAACTCCCAGTTCCATTATTTATTAGATCTTGTTTGGCAACATATCCTTCTTGCAGGTTTAGATTATGTGTACCAACGGCAGTTCTTAGATTAATGTCATCTTTGATTGCTTTTAGCCCATAACTAATCGTACCTGCTGTAGCATTAAAACCATAAATCGTATTATCAAGTCCTGTTAAAACTTCAGGTCGAGATAGCATCATTGGGGAAAATGGTAGCTCAGCTACATAATGACCTGTTTGTGGATCTAAAAGTCCAACTGAACCAATTTTAACTCCTGTACCTTCAAAAGTGCCCCCGCGAATAGCAATATCAGCTTGTCCTTCTGTGAGATTACGTTCTTGTAGATCAACTCGTGGGTCATAATTTAAGACAGAGACTGGAGTGGCATAGGTTCCAATTGGATCGAGAATAGCTACAGCAGAGTCACTGATTGTGATTCCTGGTATTTTGTTGTTCTCAGCAAATAATAGTGTTGGACTGATAAGAACAAGAATTAAAGTAAGTGATTTCAGTTTTTTCATTACGAACGATCAAATATAGTAAGCCCAAAAAGTAATTTCCTTTGGGAACTACTTTTTGGGGCTTACTATCCCCCCGAGGGATAATAAAATCATATAGCTATGACAAAAACACAAAACTAGCTTTTAAACATTTAGGGAAATTATTTTTTGTCATAACTATAGAGAGTCCAAAAAATAAATTACGTAAGTAAATTACTTTTTGGAGCTATCTATCCCCCGGAGGGATAATAAAATTATATAGTTATGACAAAAAACAAGTAACTTTATTTTAACTATACGTAATTTATTTTTTGTCATA
>JBGSMD010000041.1:0-1779 GCA_041740355.1 Bdellovibrionota bacterium | reverse complement strand
TGAAACACTAGTTATTGAAGATGGAATGGTTAAGCTCATTAAAAAGCCTGAGCATGTCGATCGAGATATCATCACTACTCCAAACTTTATAATTAAAGAAATCCTAAGGAATAGTATTAAGGTAAGTACTGTCGATCAGTTAAGCAGTATCAAGATTGCCGATATATCTTGTGGCTCGGGTGCTTTTCTCCTTGAGGCTTATCAATTACTTAACGATTTGTTAATAGACTCCTATCTAAAAGAAAATCCTGATGTACTCATCAAGACAAATATCAATACTTACAAAATCCCCTTTAAGATTAAAAGAGAGCTTCTTGTAAACACAATCTACGGTAATGATAGAGACTATAATGCTGTGCAGGCAGCTCGTTTTGGCTTATTGCTAAAACTTCTAGAAGATGAAGATTCTTCCACTCTTGATGGTCAGAACTCACTTCTTCCTGATCTTACAAAAAATATCACTTTCGGTAACTCGTTGATCGAGGCCGGTAATGTCTCTGATTTATCATCTGATGAAGTTCTACAAATTAATCCGTACAGCTTCAAAAATGGACCATTCGATGTGATTGTTGGAAATCCTCCTTACATGATGGTGGAGGATATTAAAAATCTGACACCATTAGAATATAAGATCTATCCTGATTTTTTTGAATCTGCTTATAAGCAGTATGATAAATATTATTTGTTTGTAGAGAAAGGGTTAGCTTTGCTCAAACCAGATGGCGTGTTGGGCTACATACTCCCAAGCAAGTTCATGAAAATTGCTGCTGGCAAAGAACTGAGAAAGCTTCTTTCTCAAAAAAAATCAGTAATGGAAATTGTTTCGTTTGGAGCCAATCAAGTATTCGCAAATAAATCTACTTACACCTGCCTTCTCTTCCTTAAGAATTCTCTTAATGAAAAGCTTGCGTTTTATGAGGTTAAAAATTTGAATCAGTGGCAAATTAAAAAACCTGAGGTAAATGAATTCCAAACAATTTCTACAGCGGAATTAACAGAGAAAAATTGGATCTTATTGCCAGAGCAACTACGGACCGCACATGAAAGTATTTTCAATCAGAGTGAACTTTTGCCCCAAGTTATAGGTGGAGAAAATATAATCAATGGAATACAAACTAGCGCAAACAAAGTCTTTGTTATAAATCCTTCAAAAGTTGATGCTAATTACGCATATTTTGCAAAGAATGGTAAAGAATACAAGGTCGAAAAAGAATTAACTAAGCCTTACTTTGAAACAAGTTCAGGATTAGATAACTTAAATACGTACAGAGAGTGCCAACCAAACTCTCTAGTGATATACCCTTACAAAAAAACATCAGAGGAAATTCACTTTATAAGCCTTGAGAGGTTACAGTCGTCTTATCCTAATTTGGCCAGCTATCTTTTAGACAATAAGGAGGCTCTGGCAAATCGAGATATAAAACCAACTCCTGTAAACGATCAAGAATGGTATCGCTACGGAAGACATCAAAGCTTGGATAAACTAGATTCAAAAAAGATAATCGTAGGTGTCCTCTCGCTTGGAGACAAATATGCTGTTGATTTAACAGGTATTTATATATCCTCAGGCGGTACGGCTGGATATTGTGGAATTGTCATTCCTGATGGTTCTTCTTACTCAATCTATTACGTACAAGCAATCTTGAATTCTAAATATGTAGAATGGATCACTACTCTCATCGGGGACATTTTCCGAGGTGGATATTTTGCTCATGGAACGGGGGTCCTGGAGAAGCTTCCTATAAGAAAAATTGATTTTACTATTGCGAGCGATAGAGC
>JBGSMD010000040.1:0-18744 GCA_041740355.1 Bdellovibrionota bacterium | reverse complement strand
TTTGTTTCCATGATATTTCTCCTGTTTTTTAATTAAAATTCCCTCTTAATTTTTTAAGAGATTGATTTCTTTAAAAAGCAACTAGTTTTGGAAAGTAAAAAGGTAACACGGTGGGAGTTAAAATATTTTTGTGGTTTTTCGAAGGAAAATTAAAACTTGTTTTAAAAGAAAAATATTTTAACGGGGTGCGGGCCCCTATTTACTTTCTAAAAAAACTAGCTGCTAAAGAATGAAAATCACGAAAATAAATTTAAAGATGGAATTTCAAAAAATAGGATTGGAAGAATTAGGAGAAATAACCGAGACTAGAATAAACAGGCAATTGAAATATGAAATTTACAACAAAGAAAAATTAGGATTAGGCTCTGATTTGCCTGTAAAATAAGACTAAAAGGGTGCTTGGAAAATTTAGTTTTAATGATTGAGTGGAATCTAAAAGTTAATACTGAAACAACTTAGGATTAGGTTCTTAGTTTTAATTTTATAAAGATAATATATTTGGAAAATATTTACTAAATCAAGACTACGAGAAGCAATATTTAAAAGTCTAGAAGAGAACAATAGGCTAGTAGGACTTCACTTACACAAAATTATTTACAGGCTCTTCTAATAATATCTTTTTCTTCATCAGTTAACTCATATAGGTCCATAACCAATTTATCAATTTCATTTTCTAATTCTTGTTGTTTAATTGAAGGTTTATTAGGATCGTAATCGTCTTTGGAAGTCTCATCAAAAATTTGTTCAACAAAGTCTATAAAGGGCTTTTGCGCATGATGAGTAATTTTTTTGATAGGAATTTCGGATAATGGTGTCTGAAAAAGTTCTAAGATCTCTCCTTTGCGTTTCCCCCGATGGTACAGCCATTGAAAATATAGTGATGAATTAAGTAGAGCTAATATATATCTTAAGTCACATTCGTTATTTTTTTCTGTAATTACATAACAATCAGATCGACAAAACCACTCTAGACTATTCATAGCAAATGTATTTATTTTACATCTATATGGAACAACTATCTTATTCCCAATAAAAATACTTTCTTCTCGGGTTCTGTGCAACTTAGTCCAATGGTAGTTTTCCTTATAATTTATCAATCTTAGCTTCAAAATATCTGAAAATTTAAATATATATTTGAAGATGTTTTGATAAGGAGATGTTTCTAAATTGCAATTATGGTACAAAAGAAGTTTCGTATGCTTGGAAGAAGAATAAAATCGATATATATCAGAATTCTTATAAAATGGGCGTAATAATCTTCTTTCTATCTCATTGAATGATGCTACAGCTTCTCGATCTCTATGGTTATCTAAATTGAATACAAAAATACCATCATTTAATTTGATGTCCGCATCAGCATTTATATTTTTAAAATGTTTTTTTGTTATATAATCACAACCACTGACAACACCTTGATTTATATTACAAAATGATGAAAGCAAATCACCTGCATTTTGAATTTTGTTTAAAATTATATGTATAGGATCTTTTTGATTGCTATTTCCTTGTAGCCTTATGTACGACTCCACTCCGTCATACAAATTATCTTGCGATACAAAATTATACTCGGTGTTTGTATCACGCCTTTCAACTATATCTGCCAGCACTTTTTCTATTGCGACTCCTTTATTCTTTGTCAGAGTTGTATTGGCTTGTCGTTCTAAATTTTTCTCTTTACTAAAAATAGTAATTATATTGTGTTGCCCAAGAGCAGATTCAAATATTTTTAATTCATTAAAATTAATTAAATCATAAATAGTAGCCCTTTCTTGCAGATCCTTTCTTAACTTTCTTGCGCCAAAGGCAGTTAAGAAGTAGTTAGTTGTGATAAATGCACATTTTGCTTTGCGATGCCCAAGGTCTAAGGCAAGATGAAAGAAAAAATAAAAAAGATCCATCTTCCCTTGATAGAACTTTCTTAAATTGCCCTTTGCAATTGGACGAAATATTTCTTTATTTCCGCTCTCTCCAACATATGGAGGATTAGCAATGATAATATCAAATCCTCCTTTTTCGCGAAAAACATCACTAAATTCTAATTTCCAAATAAAGAAAGGTTTAATATTTTTTCGCCGAAACTGTTGAATCTCATCAAGTTTATTTTCCTTTCCTTGCTCTTTTAACGTTGCTTCAATAAGCTCCCATTTTAAATTATCGATATCTTCTCTTAGACTTTGCTTCTTACTCCTTTGAGATTCATTAATAAATTCTTCAATCTTTCCTTGAAGAAGCTCTGCTTTTTTTGTTAACATGTATTTTTTATTAGGAATATCAAATAATCCAATATTCGTATTTTGTATTTCTTTTTTTTGACTTGTGTCCTCAAGTCTTTTCTTTAAAGATTTAATTTCTTTTTCAATCTCTGTTTTTTTAAATACTGTTAATTTCTTTTCAGAAAGAAGATCAAAATATTCTTTCTGAAGCAACGACAATTTTCTATTCATAGTCGCTTTTAGTTTTTCTCTTTCTTGTTGTTGAGATCCCTCAAGAATCGAATCATCAAATAACTTAATTCCTTCATATTCAGAAATTAAGCTATTTCCCTGCATTATTTTATGATCTAGGTTTGGTAAAGGATGTGGTGTCTCTTCATCTACAATTAATGCTAGCCAAAGACGGAGTTTCGCAATGTCTACTGCTCCTTGATCAATATCAACACCATAAATTGAGTTTGTAATCGTATGTTTTTTAAGTTCGTAATCTGAAGTATTATTTTGGATATAAACATTCAAGACTTTCCTTGCACGCACAATCTCATTAATCATGCCCAAGGGAAATGCGCCAGAGCCAACTGCGGGATCTGCAACCTTTATATTTTTTAAGAGACTATCAAGTTTATCAGCTCTTACTCTTACTGTTTCTGGTAAAAGAAGTACGTACGTTGAATCCTTATACTTATCACTACCGTATTTATTTATCCTCTCTTCTTTTCTATCCAAACCAATTTTATCGTTTTCAATGATCCGATCTCCTTTTTTTATAAATAGCTCCAGATCCTCGCGCGATATTTCATTCTTTGTTTCTGTATCTAGATAGTTAATTAAACTTTCTTGGCACATATAGTGCACAATCTCACGTGGTGTATAAAAAGCTCCCTTACTCTTACGATCTTTTATATCTAAAAGGTTTTCAAATACTTTTCCAAGCATTTCAGGATCCACCGCCACCTCTTTCTCAAGAGGTTCATTCTCATTTACAGTAAAATTGTACCTATCAAATACATCTAATATACCATCCCCGAGATCCCCTTCTTTTGTTCTATTGTTATTAGAGAAAAGTTCATCTGGAATAATTATATCTGTAGTTTCCCATAGATAACCATTCATTGGCTCAAAAAGCCCTCCATTAAGAAAAGGCATCCTGCAATTGTTTAACCGTGGATAAATTGACTCTGAACCTCTGTCTTGAGCAAGAGCTTCATAAAATAATGGCTCTAATATATTGTTAAAAAAATTGTTTCCATATTTTCTTCTTCTTTCAAACAGTTCTCTCAAAAATTTCTTTGGGCCATCCCCCCATTTTTGATCAGGCGCTACCCCAAACCATCCCTTCTTCTGTAAGAAATATAAAAAAATAATCTGTCCTAATGTCTTTTTTGCAAAATCAACAGTAGAAATCTCTTTTGCTTCAAAATCTCTTTTTATTATCTCATCTTTTTCTAATAAAGAATCTAAATTTTCTTTAAGGCGAAAAAACAGATCTACATATTTATTAAAAAACTCCTTAGTTACAGTTTCAATATCAAAAGCAGACTCAATTTCAGCAAGATTAGGCTCTTGATTACTCATAAGTAGATTAACAAATCTACTTTGCGCAGTATGACTTCCCTCGTTTTTCCCGACTAAAAAAGACCATCTCTTCGCTGGAGTTATTTCCTCTTTGGTTTTTAATTTTTCATCTATAACTTCTAGAGAATGTTCTAATTTTACAAAGGATAGTCGCCAATCCGTGCTATCTGGTGAAATAAAGGCGACTAGAGCAGCATCTTTGCTTCTTGACTTAAGATACTCTGCAATAAAATTTCTTTGTGCTAATCTAGCTTGTTCTAAAGTTGATGTTTTACGTAAACTTACTTCAAGAATGTCTATTGTATTGCTTTCGCTATCTTCAAAACTCCCAAGTACTTTATATTCAGTAACAAAAGGTATAAAAGACTGTTTTATAAAACTACCAGTTGTTATTCTATTAACAAGCTTGTAGTGCTTAAAAAGATTAGATACAAACTTTTGATATCTTTCCTCATCAAAATCATTACTGAAGGTTAAGTTAATTATTTCCTTTGCTTCGTTTTTATTCATAACTATTCAGCATTGAAATATTCAGAAAGAATAATCTCCTGCTTGGTATTTATTCCTTTGTTTATATCGTTTAGTGTTGGCTGAAGAAAATCGATCGGAAGAGTCGATTTTAAAATTTCCAAAAGTTTTATTGGATTTTTAATTATATCAGGAGTTTCTTGTATTTTTTTATACAACTTTTGTGTTATCTTTTTGGGTATTCCACCTGAGTCAAGTTCATCTATAACTTGTTTGATATAAACTTCATCCTCGTCGGTAAAACCTTGATATTTCTTAATCTCTTTGGCATTTAAAATTTTGGAAAGTCGTGCAGCATTATCTCCGCTGCCTCTTTTCGAAAAATACTCATCCTTATCATGTTCATCTACGTTTCTTAGCATTTCTAAGTTTCTTTCCAACATCTCATAAAACTGCTTGTTTAGCCCTATCTTCTTTTCAGTTTGCTTTGCTGTTAGCTTTTTCGCAGCTTCTATAAAATCTATTTCTGACGAGATAGAATGCGTATCCGATTGAACTATGAAGAATTTTTGTAGCTTTCCTTTTCTAAAGTATGTTAACAGCTCCGAACTTTCTTCTTGGGATTTTCTTGCTGTCCGTGATTTTTTAGGTAATTTTTTAATTTTTTCAAATAAGGCTGGATTCTTATCTCTTATTTCCCTAATCTCCTGCAAATACCTCAGTTCACTATCATCTGCATTGTCCTCACCCTCAATCATTTCTTTTGATAAAATTTGTTTGAATAAGCTATGTCCTTCTGGGACCTCTCCCTCTGTTAGTAATTTTGCATCTGTGCCAAGTAGCGTAATAAATGCCTGTATTTTTGCTTCGGCAAGCTCTTTTAATTTAATTTGCTCATTAGATTGTTCCGTAGGAAAGAATGTATAGGTATATATTTTGTCATGTTTTGTATCTACACGATTAATACGACCAACCCTTTGCATGATTCGTGTTGGATTCCATGGTATATCATAATTTATGACAACATTCGCCTGATGTAAGTTTGCTCCTTCAGCTAATACATCTGTAGTAATTAAAATTTTATAATCGTTTTTTATTTGTTTTGAATTTGCATCAAAATTATCCATAACAACCTCTCTCTCCATCAGTGAGCTCCCGCCAGAGAAATAGATGATTTGATCTTGGAAAGTATCTTGTAAATTCTTAAAAAGATATTCAGCTGTTTCTTTTGATTCTGTAAATATTATTGATTTACCAGCTTTTAATGGCTCCTCCATCGCTAGTTTCTCTTTAAACGCAATGATCTTAGGATCTCTGTCAATATCTTTCCACAAGTCTTTAATTCTAATTAAAGTATCTAAGTCTTTTTTTAAATCTTTTATAAAATCATTCTTAAACTCTTTAGTAGAGAATCTCTCTGCTTTTTCTTCAGATATCAATTGATCGACGGCATCAATATTTCCACTTTCTAAATAATCAAATACTTTCTTTATATGTTTTTTACTGACGTAAACGCTTCCTGTCTCATATTCAGCGATAAATTTTTCATAAGAATCTATAAAACGATTGATTGATTGATTAAATGCAAAGAAACTGCTTTCTAAACGCTTAATAAGCAACATCTTCATGAATTTCCTCATGTTTTTTTGTCGTTGTTCCTCTGAGCCGAGTTCGCCTATATGATATAGAAGAGGCGTATAACGTGCATATTTAAAATCATTTGATATTATTTCGATAGTTTTAAAAAATACTCGATCTTCTTTTTTATTAAATTCATAATAAACAGGTTTTGGATCGGCAATATCTGGAAACCTCATATTTTGTCTTTTTAAGTCTTCGCCATAATACTTCTGAATTTCCTTTCGAGTTCTTCTCACCATTAAATATTTGAGAACTTTTTCTCTAATAAGTTTGGAATTTGCTTTTGTTACCTCTAAATATTCTATTTTATCTCTCTTTCTATCTAATCCTTTTAAATTTCTTTCAAGCTTTTTGAAAAATCCTTCAACATTCGGAAGATTTGGTATGGTGCTATTCTTTATACGCTGAAAAAGTTTAATTTGAGCTAGTAGATCTTTCGGTGAGTTATTGTATGGTGTAGCAGTTACAAGAATTACTTTCTTACCTCTACAAATTTGAGCAAGATCAGCATAAATTTTTGTTTCTTCCGTCCTAAATCTATGTGATTCATCGATAAGTATTATCTCAAAATTTTTATATAATTCTTTTTTAATTATCTTTTCCAGCATTCCAATTGATTCGCATTTGTAATCCTTTGAACGAAATCCAAAATTTTTAAATGCATTTTCCCAGCTACCTTCATTTTTTTCATCAATTAAATGAGGTGGTGCCAACACAAGAGTCCTGCCTGACAACTCTTCACATAGCATAGTTCCCATGAAGGTTTTTCCAAGTCCAACTACATCTGACAAAAAGACTCCACCGTATTCTTCCACAATTTTTTTGGCATTTATAACGGCGTGGTCTTGATATTTTAATTCTTTAAAATTATCTGGTCGATGGCTGTGTTCCAGCTCTTCTTCTTCATTTATTTCTTCTTTAAAGTATTCGTAGAGAAATTTAAGATATAGCTCATAAGGTGTTATATCTTCTTTTAACCAAGTATGTTCTCTTATTGTTTCTACATACTTATCACTTACATCGACTCCTTTACTCCAAAGTTCCTCAAACTTATTTCTTGCAAAATGGTAATCATTAGAAGATTTTAGCTCTACATTAAACTCAAGATTATCGACTAGACCACTTTGAGAAAAGTTACTAGATCCAGTAATAACTCTACCATCATCGACATGATCTTCTTTAAAAGTCATCACGTATAATTTAGAATGTATCTTTTCTTCAGGGTAGGCGCGAATTTCTAGTTTGCCATTTTCAAGCCATTGTATAAATTTCTTTACACCAGCTTCTACAGTTTGATTATTCTCGCTAGACTCCATTTCTTGCTGAACAGTAGCACTAAATTCCTCCCCAACTTCCTTATGAGATTTAACTTTTTGTATCAAGTCATAAGTCTGGCTATTGGTACTAATGCCAATTAATATTCTTATCTTCTCAGTTGGCTCTAGGGATGGATACATCGCATAGAAGCCACTTGTATAAAAATATCCAACTAGTACATCAAAAAACTGAGTTTCTTTAATTAAAGTGGCAAAACGGTCTTTTAAAGTATACCCATCTTCATTAGTAATAAAAGTAAAGTCATTAGCCATATTCTAGATAAAATTTAATTGAAGCCTTTCTGTGAAGACTGCAAAAGCCTAGTGGGCCTCTGTTATGTACTCATTGTTCAATTAGTTTAATAAATTAAACTATATGCAATAAAGATTAATGTCGCAATTATCATCTTACAACTTGCTCATAAGAGCTCTGTTATGTTTTGCTAAATCTGCTCAATAAAGATGATGTCTTTTAAAACTAACCGTCGATGGTTAATGCTTCTAACCATCGAGGGCCGAAGCTCCTAATCACAAACACTAGGACAATCTTTTGGATCTGAGCCAATGCCATCATAGCAAGGTCCTCCTATTCCTGCGTAACACGGACCACCAATCCCATCGTTGGCTGGACCTCCGATACCATCATAAGCGTCCCCTCCAATTCCTTTATATCTTGGGCCACCAATACCGTCGTAAGCATCTCCCCCAATTCCTGTGTAACACGGACCACCGATACCTGCGTATGCGGGTCCTCCAATGCCATCGTATGCACCACCGCCTATTCCCTTGTAACAAGGTCCTCCTATTCCATCATCCCCCTTGCAATTACATGGATTAATAGCGAAGGCTAAATTTGTAATAAACAGAACTGAAAATATAGTTGTTAGTAATTTAATCATTTTCCTTAATTATCTTTAAGATATGCTAAAGTCGAGATTTTATTTATCGTACATCACTACATGGTGCTCCCTCTCTACCCTCGATGGTCAAATCCAACCCTCGATAGTTAAAACATGGATATTTATCATTGTTAGCTTTTCTCCCTTAAACTTCAGATTATCAATTATAAATTTCACCATTTTTTATTCTCAACTCTCGATGGTAGCCATTCTGCGCAACTATTACCATCGATGGTTAGACGGTATCCATAATCAAGAATTCCTACCTTCTAACTTATAACACCGCACTCACTTAACCCTCGATGGTCAGCTAATCTTTGAGATGAGCAAACCTCTTATCTCCGTGAGTAGCCACAACGGACCCTCGATGTTTCTGCCACAAACTTGAGTATATAAATTAACCATCGATGGTTAGAAGATTCAATCTGCAAAAATCAGTTTATTTCAGAGCCAGAATTTGATCTAATTTTAAGAGTTTTGGGTATAGCTAGGGGTTTGACCAAATTTTTAAAAACTTGTCCCTCAGGATTAAATTAGACGTTATTTTGATCAAGCCGACAGGACATTCTTGCTAATTTCAGCAATTTTTTTCAAGAAGTCATATTTAGACCATCGATGGTTAGTAATCCTATCAACCTCTACCATCGATGGTAAAATCTTAGTAGGCTTACTTGAAATACGAAAAATAACAGGCTTTCAAAGTAATTACACCAGACCCTCGATGGTTAATAAAATATCAACTACCAACCATCGAGAGTAAAGAGCATTACAAAACTAACCCACGATGGTTAAAAAGTATCGAGCTTCAACCATCGAGAGTTAAAAAGGCAGTTGCGAAAATGCAAATGATCCATTATCTAGTTAAAGTAGGTTAAAGCTTTTGTTGAAAGTCACTTAAAGTATAAGGTTTATGGATACAGAAAAAAAGGCAGTTCTTAAAGAGCCTGTCATCATTACTATCATAATGAATAAGGGTGGAGTCGGAAAGACTACTACTTGTGCCAATCTTGCAGCTTCACTTATTGAGAAGCGTCCAACAGGAAATAAATTTAATGTTGGACTAATCGATCTAGATCCTCAAACAAATCTTTCCTCAGTATTTGGACTTAACGATCTTGAAAATGAGTTTGGGGAAGACCTAACAACAATTGCAGAATTTCTAGATCCTGAAAATAACGACATTGATACTTACCAATTTTTCTACAATGTTAATCGCCCATATTTCGAGGGAAGACTTCACCTGCTCCCAGGACATATAGATCTTGAAAGTCTAAAAGATGATATCGAGTTTGAGATGAAGCGGAACTCACCTCTAAAGAGCAAACAGGGAATTGAGTATATTGGTCAATACGATGTGGAAGCTTTTGAAGCTAAGAAAACTAACTTTTTTAAGATATATAGAGAAAGGCTTAAAAAAGAGCTCGCTGGAAAATTTGACTATATAATAATAGACACACCACCAAGCAGGGGATTTCTAACTCAGTTTGCCCTCAGCCTTGCTGACTATGTACTACCTGTCATGATTCCCGGGACCAAAGAACTTGATGGGCTAATTATGATGGAGCAACTTATCGCTGATTGCTGGGCATCATACAATCAAAAGTTATCAGTTGCAGGAATTCTAATTAATAATCTTTTTGAGCGCGAAGTACTTTCAAAAGATATCAGAGCAATTGTCCTTAAAAGATATAGCGGTAAAGAGTTAATGCTAAGTACTGAAATTCCAAGATCTGTTCGAATTGCAGAAAGCATTTCTAATGACCAAACAATTTTTGAGAGTGAGCATAGGGATAGTGAAGCCTATAAAGAAGTGTACCGAAAACTTCTAGCTGAATTGTATTCAAGAGAATTAACAACCAGCGCAACAAGAACAGTATCCCCAGAGTTTTTCTATAATCTTCATTACTCTGAAGATGATGATGAAGAACAAATGGTAGAGGACTTTAAAGGAGTAGCAGCAAATGAGTAGTGGAGCAGGACTTCAAAGCAGGGCAATAGAGTCTAGAATTAAGATTAAGAAAAGAAATGTTAAGCCTCCTGTTGTAGGAAGATTTACCCCGTACATAGAAGTTGATGAGGTTCCAGAAGTTCCAAGTACAGAGGTTATAAAAACTGAAACCTTAGAAGAAAAGACTCAAGCCTCAAGTGCTCCCGTGGAAGTTAAAAAGTCACAAAAGCCAGTTAAGAAAAAAGTAACTTTTACTCTTCCAAGGTATGAAGTTCGCCTTAGTAAGGAACATGAAAAGATTGTAACTTCACTTCATACCAAAGCAAAAAAAGAGACTCCAAATGATAACAACGGAGTTAATAACGGAGAGCTTTTTGGTGGATTTATAGAGTTTGTAAGAGAACTCCAACCAGAGCTTAGTTTTAGAAATATCGATTTTAAAAGAGGCAAACTCTCAGGAGAGGGTACTGAAAAAATTAAAAGAGAAATTGGTAATAGCCTAAAAGAGGCTACAGTTAGAAGTTTTATAAAATCGCTTACAGAGCCAGATAGTGAAGTAATAAGTTATATATCTGGACTAAGTAATGAGGATAAAAGTTTTATAAAGGAGCAAATACTAAGAAACCTTTAGGTATATTTCACGATTAGATGTGAGGTAAGGGTGTAAAATTTTGGCTAAAATAGATCGTGATCACAGGGAGTAATAAGTAGGTGTTTAGACGTGATCTAAGGGAGTCTAAATTTAGTATTTGTTTTTGAGATTGCTCAGGTATTAATAAAAAGTAGTTACTTATTAATAGCTTAGCTATCTTTAGATACGTGATCTTAGGGAGTAAGTATTCCCCCTAAAATAGATCGTGATCATGGGGAGTGAGTATAATGATAAAACTCTAGAGTTAAAGGTAAGAAAGTAAATAATACTTATAACTTATCCTAAAATAGGACGTGATTTTAGGGAGTGTCATTATACCTTTAAGAGATAACGTGATCGTAGGAAGTGTAAGTCGTGAGTTAAGGGAGCAGGTCTTCGTGATGTTAAGGAGTAAAGAAGACAAATTAGACGTGAGGGTAGGGAGTTTAAAGTTGTAATTTTCGTGATCTAAGAGAGTAAAAACTTAATTAAGTCACTAGAAAACATCATAAATTTTACGCCCTACTTTAGTAAACCTTATTAGTAAAAGAAGTAACTACTTAAACAGAATTTCTTAGTAGTAATTTTTTAAATTTAAATAATAAAATTTAAATGACAGTTTTAAGTCTTAATAAAAAAGAGCAAGAAAATCTCTTAACTGAAATGGAGTTACCATACAAGTTAAAGGATGAGATGAACTTCTCTGATGTTGGAGGTCTAATCTTTGCAGGCTATCCACAGGATCAAAAAACAGTAACTTTAGAAACTAAGCACATAAGCTTTGCAAAAAGCCAATCAAAGACTGAGCGAGTAACAATTTCAGCGTCAGATAATTGCAGACTTCCACTTCCATCAGATGCCAAAGTTTTTGTAGCTCTGATTGCCCTTACAACTCCTGGAGATTTCAAAAATCAAATAGTTAATTTTAATCAAAGTGAAATTTTAAAAATTCTTAACTGGACACCAGATGGGCGTAACTATGAGCGCCTTAAAGAAGCATTAAATAGACTAAGAAGTATTAGGTTTATCTTTGAAAATAGCTGGTACAGTAATGGGGATAAAAACTATATTTCCGAAGATTTTAATATTCTTGATTCTCTAAAAATCGTGGAGCAGGAAAAACAAGGAAAAAGAGTAAAGGAAAAGAAAAGCTGTTCCTTTAAGTGGAGTGATGTTCTTTATAAAAGTTTTAAAGAAAATAATGTTAAAGACATTAAGCTTGAATACTTACAAACTCTAAGTGATTTAGCTTTTGCCATGTATCGCTATCTAGATAAGAAGTTTTATTTTAAGTCCTACCTTGAGTACGACATGGAAGTATTTGCAAAGCAGATGGGTATTAATAAAACTGCTTCTAATAATTTAACCAAAATAAAATCCAGACTCATTAAAGCAGCTGAGGAATTAGAAGTTGCAGGATTTATAAAGCCGCTTCCAGTTGATAAAAGATTTCAAATGAAAAGAAGAGGAGAGTGGACAATCTCTTTTAGTAAGCTTGGAGTTAAAGAGCTCGAACAAGTGAGCCCACTTCAGCAACGACTTATAAGTCACGGATTAAAAGCAAAGCAAGCTAATAAATTTATCGTTCTTCATGGTGAGCAGTATGTAGAGAAAATTTTAGAATACTTAGAGAATGTTGCTCTTAAAAGTAAAATTAGCTCGATTAATAGTACAGCTGCTTGGCTAGTATCAGCTTTTAATAATCCAGAATTTAGATTTCCAAATTCATTTAAGACAAGTATTGAGATAAAAGAAGAAGCAAAAAAAACTGAGACTGTAAAAAGACAAGTTGAAGAAATTAAAAAGAAAGAGGAAAACAAATTATCTCAGCAGTATCAAGAGAAGACGGAAGTTTATGAAATCTACCTAAAAAGCTTATCGGTCAATAAAAGAGAAGAGTTAGAGGAAAAAGCATTTAAAAATGCCAGTTCGTTTTTATTATCTCAGTATGAGAAAAGCAAAAAAGATGGGGGTACTTTTTTTAATACTCTAAAAACTAAAATTGTTCAGGATCAGATTGAACGTGAATTGGGTCAAAATTTCTAAGGATAAAAATTCAGTGAAGAAGTTATTATCAGTTTTATTCTTAGGGTTAGTTTGTTTTTTTGTATATCATAATAATTTTAATGACATTGAAGTAAATAAAACTATAAGTAAAATCAACCAAGAGGAAGTTAAATCAGACACTCGAATCGAGGATCTTAAGACTCTTGCTGAACAGGGAGATGTTAAGTCTCAATTAACCTTGGGTGGGATGTATTTTGACGGTCTAGAAGTTAGCAGAGATATTCAACAAGCAATTAAGTATTATGAGTTAGCTGCCAATCAAGGCATTGCTGAGGCATATTATAACTTAGGTTTTATAAGCGAAGATTATGGGAGTCTCTTTGGTCATGAGAGTTATCAAGAAGCCATAAAGTATTATAAATTAGCAATAGATAAAGGAGATTCTAATGCTCACTACAGGTTAGGATCAATGTATGATAAGGGAATTGGTATTTCACAAGATTACCAAGAAGCAATAAAACATTATAAGATAGCGGCAGAGCAAGGAAATGCAGATGCGCAAATTAACTTGGGGTGGATGTATGATGAGGGTCGAGGGCTACCCCAGGATTCTATTCTAGCTTATAAATGGTTAAATATTTCAGCAAGTTTTGGAACTGGCGGTGAAGAAAAAAGAGAATTAGTATTAAAAAAACTTACTCCAGAAGAAATAGTTAAAGGACAAGAATTATCTAAAGAGTGGTTGGAAAAATTTAAGCAATCTAAAAAAAACTAAAAAAATAGCGCTTCCCATTTTACGTACAATATTTTCTAACTAATAAAACTTATTTACACTGTAAAGCAGATCTATGGTTATTAAGTTAAAGGTAAATAAGCGAGAAAAGTTAGAGTATAAAATTACACTTACATGCCGAGGTTCTGGAGAAGCCAAAGAAATTGGGCTTATAAGTAATTACACTAGTGAAGTTATCGAAGGATATATAACGGTAAATACCTACTGTTATTATACCCTAACTTATCTATTTCCAGCATCTGCCAAGGCGGTTGATTTCGCCTTAAATAATGCACCGTTTGATTTGCGTGATCCTAATACAAGATGTAATGAAGCAGAAATTGAAATTAATAACACAGCCCCAAGTAGTGATACAAATATTTACAGATCTGATAATTTAATTCTAAATCACAGTGGAATTGATTTTCAACCACTAGGAAAATTAGAACTTACAAAGTATCAAATTGATCAGATTATAGGAATGCAGATTAGTTTTGCGGATGGTGAGAGTTTAGTAGAAATTGAAGATGATTATACCATCAATGATTACCTCGCCTGTATTGAAATTATAAAAAAAGCACGATCTCGAGAAAAGGTTGAGGAAACCCTGGAATCATATCTTTACTAAAAACAAATATGAAATTAGCAGTTATTGGATCTAGGACATTTAATGATTATGATTTAGTAAAATCAACATTAGATAATCATAAACCTTCAGTCATTATATCAGGTGGAGCAAAGGGAGCAGATTCTCTTGCGAAGAGATATGCAATTCAAAATAATATTGAGTTAATAGAAATTATTCCTGATTGGGACAAGTATGGCCGTGCAGCTGGGCCAATTAGAAATAAGGAAATAGTCAATCAAGCAGAAAAAGTCATTGCCTTTTGGGATGGGAAATCAAAAGGTACTAAATCTGCAATTGATTACGCTAATAAATGTAATAAGGAAGTCGTGATCATTAGGATTTGAAATTACTAGCAAATATTATGTCTCTAAAGATTACTAGGGAACAACTTTATAGGGAAGTATGGGAACATTCTTTAGTAGAGTTAGCAAAGAAATATCCCTTATCTGGTAATAGTCTTGGAAAACTTTGTAAAAGTCGTGAAATTCCAACTCCTCCAATTGGTTTCTGGGCAAGCAAGAACCGAGAAAAGTTTGTCCGTCCAGAACTTCCAGAAGTAAGTAGCTATCTGGAAGTAATTATTTTAGATGATGCTAAAACAAAAACTGAGTACATTAAGTCAAATGACGTTAACATTATTCCAACAACCCGTAAGTCAAAAGTCCATCCCCTTATTGAGCAAACAAAAGAATATTTCCTAGAGGATGATAAACCTTATAATGAAAGGAAAAAGCCTTTAGCTGAACTTCCTCATTTAGATATCAGAGTAAGTAAAAAAGTTAGGGTCAGGGCATTAAAAATTATGAGTACTCTAATAACTGCCTTAGAGGCTAGGGGGCATGTTATAAAAATTGATGACAGGGAGAGGGAAAATACTTTTTCATTTTTTAAAGGTGAAAAATTACGATTTGGACTTCAAGAGTTAGATAGAACCGAATACAAGCAGAATAAATATTATAATGAGCGAATTTATGTTCCAACTGGGAAGCTACAACTAACATGCTTTAGTGCGTATCGCCCATATCGCCAGATTTGGAAAGATGGTGCGAAGCAAAGAGTTGAAAATTGCTTATCTGATTTTATTGTTAATTTAGAAGAACTTGCCGAGGCTAGGAGATTACGGACAATAGAGTATGCTGAAAGCGAGGCACGCTCAGAGCTTGCGCGTCAAAAAAGAGAAGAAGAGGAGAATAGGATTAAGGCCTTAGAGAGCAATGTACTTAAGTTTCAAAAAGTAAAAGCTATTAGGGAATATTTAGTGAGTTTTGAAAATGTTGTTAAGGATAAGGATGAATTTGCTGAGTGGCTTTCTTGGGCACATGATTATGCTAATAAACTAGATCCGCTTTATCCTGCGACGAATATAAACAAAGATCTAACCGCAGAAAATTGATAGCAGGGCAGACCCTATTTCATAAACTATCTACCTAGACCTTAAAATAATGATTTCTTATAAGCATGTTACCAAGGAATTTAGCATCAGTAGATTTGTCATTCAATATTTCCCTCTCGGATGTGTCAATAAAGGATTCTATATTTATGCTAATTGATTGAGTATTGTCATCCCATAGATTCTCAATATCAATACTAGGATTATAGAAACAATTAAATCTCAATGGGCCAAGCTGATATAGCATATAATAGCTTTTATCATTTATAATTTTTGATACTGGGATTCTTAGCATATATTTCCACGGATTAGGTACGGACATAACGTCCTTATTGATTTCTACTGTAAATATAAGATTTGAAAAATCGTTTTTTCGAGAGACGAAATTTATGATGTCTTCAGGAATAGACCACTTCGATTCAGCAAGACTACAACCAAAAAGTTTAGCTAAATAGCGTTTACATTCCATTTGAAAAACTAAAGAATTTTTTTCAGAAAACTGACTCAGTGAAAGTTGTTTAGTGGTAATTATTGTTTCAATATCTCTAACCGCTAATAACCATAGTATATAGAAAGAGTTGTCTGAGGGTTGAGTTGCAGAGTTGTTACAATATTGGCAGATAGTTTTACTGAATTTAAGCAAATTAGCCCCCGAGCTTTTCAATATTTGAAAATAATCATTGTTAAAGAATCCAAGATCGTTTTTATGGTGAAACGACTTATTATAGACTTTATCTAATATTGCTTTTAAAACTTTATGTTCTCGACTATCAGCCTTATTTGTTTTACAGATCCAACACTTTTTAATAATTTCTTCCATATAAGGATTATTTAAAAATAAGGTACAGTGCTTAAGATCGAACCTAAAAGATTATATTTATTAAATAATCTATGAAAAGTAATTTATTATGCAAATTAAGAAAATATATAAAATGATTGAATTGACTGGTGATAGTCCTCAGTTTGTTCATTCATTACACGGAACATATCTTTGGCTTGTCGGTTATTCTAAATTAGTCAGTAAATATAATTACCAAAATTTTGAATCTGCCTTTTCCGCGAATAACAAGAAAAGTTATTGTGACAAAACACTTTCGATTATTTTGTCACATTTTTTGTTATCAATTAATCACGTAGCATCTCTTCGCGATTTAGCTAACGTAAAAAAATTACCTACTCTGCGTTCGGCTTCTATAAGTTGGTATTACACATTTTATAGTAGTGCATCCATGATGATAAAACTAAAAAATCCAGAGGCTAATATCTCTGATCATTCTGTTGTAAAAAAAGGGTGGCTTAATATGTTTTGTAATGACGAGATGTTATATCCATATAATTGCAAGCTAGATTCATTAGAAAAAAAATATGTAGAAAATCAAATTCACTCTTATAGTAATCAAAAAGCTAGATCTATAAAGACTAAAGAGGAAGCTTTAGCTAATCCGGAAGGTGCGTTTGCGTGTAAATTAAATGGTCATGCAACATGGAAAATAAATGAGATTATGTCTAGGCTAAAGAAGGAAAGAGGATATGAAAATTTTAAATCTAAAGTAAATAGAGTAGCTAGAGACGAGGCTTTAGCTAAAGCAAAAATAGGTTTTATGGATGTAATTTATGGAGCACGAATAACTACAAATTATCGAAAGGCATTACCTTTATTTTATGGCAATGATGTTATCGAAATATATGAAGATTATTTAATAAAACTCTATGATACAGCATTAAATTTTCATTTAATGGCTACAACATATTTGAAAGCTAAAGTTTCAGAGGATCTTTGGTCTATAATAATTGAAGATATAAAAAAAGAAGTCCACATTGATAATATTGATGAAATATTGATCGATTAGTTGTGGTCGCTTTCAAGGCAAGTTTTGCTACTGCTAGAAGATTTCTTTATTTCATTTGATCCTCTGCTAATTAAAAATACTTTTAAAAAGTAGTACCACCAATTATTTATTGGTGAAAATACGATGTCCTTGTTCCTTAATGTTGTTAAGCCAGTAAAGTAAGAAGCTATTTAGGTCAGTAGCTTTTTTAACATTAATGACTTGGTTCGCTTCATAAATACTTGTGTAATTATATAAATCTTGGAAGCTAGTTGCAAAGGCAGTTTCGTCAGTAAGGTTAATTCTGACTTCCATATCAGGGTCAGGAATTAGATCCCCTGACTCATGTAAGTAGTAATGACTAAGTGCAATAGTTAGAAAGTTTTCATCTCGCTCTAGTACATCAATATTTAAATCCATAAAGCCTGCACTTTTTAGCTTGTAGTAATCTTTATCAAAGCTAGGAATTATTTGTTTAAGTTGTGCGTAAATTTTCTTAGTAATCATTTTATCTCCAAAGTATTAAAACTAAAAAAGAAACCTTCTTTAGTGAAAGATAAAAACCAAAGTGTCGGGGAGCCCTTAGTCAATTAAGGAACACGGTGGGAGCAAAGCGGGGTGCGGGCCCCGACCTTGACGAAGGGTAGCACTTTGGAACTATTAAGAACTAAAGAAGGGGCATTTGAAGTTAAATTATAAAAGGGAGATAAAAAATATTTGAGAGATTAAGCAACTTTCAAAATAAAACTACGATTAAAGAGATAAAAGGCAGGTATCTGTTTATATTTATTTAAAAGCCGAGATGATAAACAAGTTAATTAAAAACAAAGGACTAATCTTTTTCGGAATATACTTTTTGCTGACTCAGAATGTATACGCTGCTGGAAGTGGAATGCCTTGGGAGGGACCTTTAGAGCAAATCCTAGATTCTATGAGTGGTCCAGTAGCACGTGCAATTGGAGTGATTGCCATTATTGTTACGGGTCTTACACTTGCATTTGGTGAAGGTGGTGGAGGAATGAGAAAGATGCTCTGGGTTGTTTTTGGACTATCAATTGCTTTTTCTGCTACTAGTTTTTTCTTATCATTTTTTGGATTCTCAGCAGGAGCATTAATTGTCTAGCATGGAAGGATTTCAAATTCCAATCCATCGCTCCCTTACTCAGCAAATTCTAATTGCTGGAGTGCCAAGAGAGATGGCAATAATTAATGGCACGATAACGTCCGCTATCGTTTTAGGGCTTCATAGCTTTTGGGGCTTCCCACTTGGGTTAATAATTCATTTAGTAGCAATGCACCTTACTAAAGAAGATGAGCAATTCTTTGATACTTTTAGAAGGCAAATAAAACAAAAAAAGTATTATCATGCTTAACTTAAAACAGTATAAAGAAAATCCTGATTGCTTATCTGATTTGCTACCATTTGC
>JBGSMD010000039.1:0-117410 GCA_041740355.1 Bdellovibrionota bacterium | reverse complement strand
AAATGATTAACGATTTTGCTTGAACTCACTATTAATGTTGTTTTTAGCTATGCAAACTTGGATAAAACCAAGATTTGCATTAGCCGTAATGACTCTATTCAATTTACTAACGTAAATTATTTTTTGTCATTACTATATACTAACCCTAACCGGATTTCCGAAAATATTTTCGGTAGCAGGATTCAAGTTTAAGTTGCAACACTTTATTAAAATGATCATGAGGTGTTATGAAAAGAGAATACAAGCACTTAAGTTATGAGGAGCGGGTATTGATAAGGGGTCTAAGAAAGCAATGGTTTAGTGTTATTGAGGGGGATGGAGATTTCGGTTTTAAGGTTACATTTTATATTTATAATTTTTTATTAACGGATGGTTATCTGAAGTTTAAGAGTGACACTACGTTGTCAAAACTGAAAACTACCGGAGCAGCAGTTGCTACTCCGATAGTAAGTAATTATTAGCAAGTTAATTAATCATTTCTATCATCATCACCTGTTTTCACTCTTGTGATCACAGTATCAGAGTTATTACTTAAATCACTATCTGCAGTAGTCGATTCAACTATTGCAGTATTCTCTAAGTTTCTTTTTGGTCTTCCGTTAACTTTAACTTTTAAAATTAAAGTTGCAGATGCCCCTGGAGCAAGTGTTCCAAGATTACATTCGATCGTACCATTTCTATTTCTTGATGGGGTTATACAATTACCTTGGCTAGATCTTAATCTTAAGAAACGCGTACCTCTTGGCATTTCATCTCTTAACATCACATTAGTCGCGTTTATTGTTCCTAAGTTACTAGCAGTAAAGCTGTAGATTAATTTACTACCTACTTTGACACGACGATTAGCATTTTTATCAATGCTAATATCTGTTGAAATTACAACAGGTAAATCATCATTTAGAATTGTACCAACACCAATATTATCTTCAATCTTAGCCTGTACTGCATTACTTAGATTCACACTAAATGTTTCATCGGCTTCAGATGTAGTATCTCCAGCTACTGTAACAAAAACGGTTTGATACATTTCATTTGGGTCAAAGACTAAAGTTCCTACTTCAGATAAGAAGTCTTCTTCTGCTGTCGCCGTTCCACTATTTGTATTATAATCAACAGTAACAGTTCTTCCACAATCACGTGCTAAGCTTGCTGTAAACAATACATCTTGAGTGCCTAAGTCACCTTCGTAGATAATTACATCATTAATAGATACATTAGAATTACAGGTAATAACTGCCAAAGACTGAATTGAAGTAGTTCCATTTCCAACTGCTCCAATTAAGCTAGCTGCGCCAGTAGTTAGATTTATTCCATACAAATTGTAGTTTGCACCAACATTCATTACTGCATAAGCAGCATTTGTTGGGGAAACTGGATTTGCAGTAGAGATATCAAAACCAACAAGGTTTGAAGTATCTACACCTAAGCTACCAATAGTATTTAAAATCCCACTATTTGCAGGAGTTTGATCTACTAAGATATCCAAATTAGAATCAATTCCAAAAAGCACGGTAGACGTTGTCCCAGCAAAGTTATTACTGTAAGCAGAACCAACAATATTTGGGTTTGCCGCAGTGTTTACATCACCAACAGCGTATGCCAAATTAGTATCAGTCGCAGTTAAACTTCCATCATTAGGATTAAGTCTAAGATTTTGTTCAGTATCACTAACCACTCTTGTCCGATCGACTAAGGGATTAAAATCAAAACCAAAGTTTACGCCGCTTAAACTAAATACTCCATCAGGTCCAACTTGAGTTGCAACACCTGTTGTCGCATCTAGGTTGTATAATCTGTTAGAATTTGCCAAAGCTAATAAATCACCAGTTGCTGGGCGATAATCTAAGCCTAAGATTACTTCTCCCAAAGCTAAGCCACTAATGCTAACGCTGCTATCGAGTGTTCCAGGAGTTGCACTATCAAAACTAATTAATTGATTAGTATTTGTTACTGCAACGATTGGTTCGGCATGACTTCTGAGTGGGCTGATTGCTAAACTTGTTAGCACTCCGAGCCCAAAGAGAGCATGTTGAAAGTTTAATAAATTATTCATCGTAAATTCTCCATTTTAAAAGTGATGGTAATTTAGATTTATTAGTTGAGATTCGATATGACAACGAACATACAAGTGATTTTTATTGCCAAAAGAGTCAAATCCTTTAATGTTGATTTAATAAGAGTATAGAAGTGATCTGAAATTATTTATGATTAGAAGCTAGTTAATTCAGTATAATTAAAGCATTAAATTTCCATTCCTCGATTAGTTAATATTCTGCTATTAGGTGTATTCCGTATTATACAAATCTTCAAACTTTAAAATGAGCAAAAAATTAGGAAGACATAACTTTCTGTTCATTAAAGGCAGTGTTATAAATTGTTGCTATAAATGCAATTATAGCAATAGTAAACCTTAGCAACAAAGAGATTAGCCTTAGTTCATACTTTATGGATTTTATTAATCCTGAGGGTGGTTTAATGAAAAATATTAAACTCGATCAAGGTAGGGTATTTATTAATTAAGAATTAAGCATTAAAATATCCTTATTAGGATATATAAAAAACCTTTAATGTATAATCCTAAAATTTATGCAACAAAGCTGCCAACTTTGCCGAAGATATTGCTTACTAGTTGGTAGATAAATACTGCTTTTTCAGCATACTTGTTTTTTTATCTTTTGAGATTAAAGCAGATTTATTATTCGACTATTAATAAGAACATAGTAAGTAATTCTGATTAAATTTTGGAAGAGGTGAGACTAAAGTTGTCATCGAATATAAAGTCTAAGTTATTTGAAGAAAAAATCATGCCTATTTATTTCAGATTTATTATTTTTATCTGTTTTATATTATCTTCATATTCAATTTCTTTCTCCGAAGATTTAACTATCGATCGGCAGTCTGTACGAGTTCCGGAATTTGCTCGTGAGAAACAAGATCTAGTTCCTTATTCTGAGCTAGTTGGAACTCAATATAATTTAATTGAAGTTTTGTTTGTTTATTCTCCTGAAATACTTCAGCAATATTTAAATCTTGATATCCTACAACAAGAAGTAGATCAGATTGTTGCGAAAGCAAATCAGATATTTATAAATTCCAAATTGAGACTTCGTGTGAAGAGTGTGGCGCTATTGCCCAGTCCTGTGAATGAAATTAATGATGCTGAGGCAGAATTACATCAAGCCGTTAATAATTTTGCTTTACAAGAGCTACGAGATGAACATCAGGCGGATCTTGTTTCCTTACTAGTCAGTCATACTTCCGATAATAAACATTGTGGAATGGCATTCCAACTGGAAGCATTTAATGAGTATTCCGAATTTTATGGATACCAAATCGTTTCATTAAATCCAATTTGTGAAGATTGGGTTTTTGCACATGAGCTAGGGCATAATCTTGGTGCCAACCATGATTTGGTAAACGCGCCCAATCCGGGACTTTTTAATTATTCATATGGCTATCGTTTTCTTAATCAAGGAGTAGAACTCAGAACCGTAATGGCTTTTGTTCCTGGAGGATTGATTCCATATTTCTCATCGCCGCTGTTAACTTATCAGGGCTTAAATATTGGTACTGAAAATACTGATAATGTTAAAACATTAAAACAAAGTCAAAACTTTGTTGCCAGTTATCGCGGGGAATCTGTTATTGAGATTTTGCCAAGTGTCGTCCTGAAGAATAAGTTGAAATCTAATAGCTGTAAATTTACTGCCGAGTTAGTAGATTTTTCTCCAGAAAACACCGTAGAATTTTACTCTCGAATTAAAAATAAAGTTAGTATTTTAAAAAACATAATTGTGGACGAACAATCAAGAAAATTTAGTGTTCGTAGGGGGACCAAAACTAAGTTTATCAAAGCTGTGATTTCTGATTCAGTTAATACTTACGAATCTTCTGAAGTGAAATGTAAATTATTAAAAGAGTATAGATAAAGTAAATTTAAAAAATAAATTTTTACATTTAAGTTGATTTGAAAGTTTGTCTTTGGTCAAGTGATTATAATAGTACTTTCATTATTTATAAAATAGACATCTTTCTAACTGTTATTATATTTTTGCCTGATTAAAATGCCTTAAAATACAATCTAATTATTTAATACTGAAATTTTATATTGTTTAACTAACTGTTCATAAGCTAACATGACCACGTTTATATCTTTTAAGGACGAACATTTTATGAATATTTTCTCTAAGTTTACAGCTAAGAATCTAGCTGTCTGTTCATTACTCAGTGTAATGACAATCATGCCACTTGGCTCATCAGCATCTGCTGATGTTCTGTGTTTTAAGCCAGACAACAATGGTGTTGTGCAATTAATAAAAGGTAACAAATGCCCTGCGCCACTTCGAAAAGTTAAATCAAATAATTTAGTGGGTGTTGCTGGAGCAACTGGAAATACAGGTGCAACAGGAGCTGCCGGTATTGATGGTGATACAGGCCTAACTGGAGCTACTGGTCTAACAGGAGTTACAGGTGATACTGGTCTAACAGGAGCTACTGGTAGTACAGGTGCAACTGGTGATACTGGTCTAACTGGAGCTACAGGTGATACAGGTTCAACAGGAGCTACTGGTAATACTGGAGCAACTGGAAATACTGGAGTAACGGGAACTACTGGTGATACTGGTCTAACAGGAGCTACAGGTGATACCGGTGCAACTGGATTAACTGGAGCAACTGGAGTTACTGGAGCAACTGGAACAACTGGAACAACTGGAACAACTGGAACAACTGGAGCAACTGGAGCAACTGGAGCAACTGGAGCAACTGGAGCAACTGGAGTTACTGGAGTTACTGGAGTTACTGGAGTTACTGGAGTTACTGGAGTTACTGGAGCAACTGGAACTACTGGAACAACTGGAGCAACTGGAGCAACTGGAGCAACTGGAGCAACTGCATTTAAGATGGAATACTCAGGTACGGTAACTACTTTAAATAATAGTGCAGGCGGTACACAGTATATTAACCCAAGTGGTAATTCAGCTGCGACAGATGCAACTGCAACAAATGTTGATGTTACATTACCTGTAGATTGTGATTTCAAAGTAATGGAAGTCACTGTATCAACTCCTGCAGTTGGAGCTGGTCGTGAATTCGCATTACTTGAGCCAGGTGTAGAAGAGTTTAGTGGGGCTAGATGTGTTATCGGAGTAGGTCAATCCTCATGTATGCAAAATGTTTCAGGAGCAAGTTCATTTAGAACTGCTGGAACTACTTTTACAATTGCTTCTATAGTTAATGCTGGAGGTGGAAATGCATTCGCACCATCGGCTACGTTTAATTTATTTTGTGTATCAACTGATTAATTGAACTATTCAAATCTTGGCATCTTCCAAGACAGTTAGGACTTAGGGGCAACTCTAAGTCCTACTTTTGTATCAGGCTAATCTCGCCTCTAGAGCAAGAACACAGTTCTAAGGATAATTTAAGTTTAATATAGATCCTTAATTAAACTTAAAAATAACTTGTTTTTTGAGTAAATTAATATTCTTTTTTTATTTTAGGACTCACTTGCCTTACAGAAAATGAATCTAAGTCTGCTTTGAATTAGATGAGATATCTAAAATTAATTTTCTATTTTTTAGGCATTCGCCAATGAGTAATAAGAAAAAATAGAAAATAATTGTAAACGAACGAACTGAATTATTTCCAAAAATCCAAATCCAGCTAGATGCGCAAATAGCTATTAAAATCCAAGGTATAATTAGGTAGCTCCAAAGAGTGAGCTTACTGAAACAAGTAAGCAGTAATCCTAGAATCAAAACTAATAGTGAGAAGAAAACTAATTCTAGTTCTTCGATACCCAAACTCCAAATCTTAGAGCTCTCAAAAATTCCAACAAATGGCCAAGTAAAATTACTTCTTAATGGATTTGACATTCCATAAATAAAACTTAAATATGAATACCAAATCATTGGTAAAACTAACGGTATAAATAAAAAACTTAAACTTTTCTTCCAACTTCGATTAACAAAAAGCTCATAACAGGCCAAACTGCAGGCCGTTGAAAAATAAACTTCCTTACTTAGAATCGTTAATGTTAACAAAAGTAAAGTGACTTTATAATCACCAACTAGAAAATAATAAATTGCCATGAAGCTTAGTGCTACAGCTAGAATCTCGCAATTTAAAATTCGCATTGAGAGCAAAAGTCCAGGACTTAGAAACCAGAATATAAGTAAGTATTTTGAGTATTGCTTTAATTTTAAAATCCTATTGAAATAAGTAGCAGCTAAAGCAAAGAAAATTAATTGATAGGATATCAGTAGCAGGAAAGTAATTTTGCTAGAAAAATAGCCACCCCCCCCCGATATTAGTGGATAAAGAATTCTTTTTATTCGATAAGCTGGATCATCAAAGTATTGGCAAATTATGCCACAATTTAATCCATTCCTTGCAATGATATATGAAAACTGCCCATCATGGGGATTAGTTGGGTATGGAGTTTGACCCAGATCTTGTTCAATCCAGTCAGCCATTGGTCCTGATCCTGGAGAAGTTGTTAACAATGTTGTCCAATTACCATTGGCATATTGATCAACAAATAAGTATAGAAAGCTAAAAGCAAAAAGTAATGCAACAATAAATACTAAATAAGAATTAAAACTATTTGATTCTTGCGAGATATCATTTTTTGTCATCAATATTAACTTCTTAACTAAAACTATCCAATAGTAGTATCACGAGATGCTCATAGTTAATATTGCTAAACTGTATGTAGATTAAATATAGTTGGCAACATTTAAAATTACCGTTTTAAATTTAGTTTCATATTATAGCAAACACAATCTGTTGGAATAGATTCCTAGGGGTCGCTAGAGTAATAAAGTTATGAAATATGGTTAATTACTGCTGAAAATAAAGATACTAAACCACTTAAAAACTATTTGCATTTCTTTTCCGCCGACTTGTCCTAAATATTTTTAGCGAAAGAAGAAGTCAAAGTGAAGTCCACTTTGCATTAAACACTATTCAGATCGATAATACAGCCAGTGCTTTTGGCCCATTCTTGGTATATTTGATGAGACTTGGTTCTATTTTTAGCCGCACAAAAAGCAATAACTTTTGTCTTTCTGGGATCAGAAGTTCGACTAGAAAATTCTTCGGTAATATTTGAAGCTTGAAAAGCATTCTGGCGCTCAACTGAACGTTTGCTTTCTTCGCGATCGATTTCCTTAATCAGAATAATTGCCTCAGCAAATTCATGTCTAATTTTAGCAACTCCCGATTGGAAAGAAGAAGGGTCCCTCGGATCCTTAAACATTCTTTGTAAACTTAAACTTTCATATGATGTTGGCAATTCATAGCCTCGGTAAAACATTTTAAAATCAACGGATTCCTTTTTTCGAACTTCTCTTACCAAAGTTGCAATTACTAAATCGCCTTTAGCTTTAGGGTCATTAACTAAAAACTCTAGATCTAAATGTACCTTAGAAGATCTATAATTCTCAGGCGAACTATCATTGCCATAAGCTTTAACCCAAGCCTTATCAGGATTTCTGGCCATCAACTTATAATTTAAATCTCTTACATTATCACCTGGTTGATATTCTCTTGATCCAACAATCTCACTGCCTCCCATACTACTCCTAGTCGGGCTGATGGTGTCAACTTTTAATACGGAATTAATTTGTTTGGAATTACTCATAGTATTTGGGAGTCCTCCAGAACTTGACGACTGACGATCGCTATTTGCAAGTGGAGTATCGTTAACGGCAGCAGGATTAGGTATTGAGAAAATTGCATAACTTGCCTTTTGATTGTCGGGAAGAGTTGCAAGTTCTACTAATTGCTGAGGAGTAAGCTTCGCTTTATTCGTTCTAATTCGCTGACAGGGAGTCTCTAAGATATGTCCAGTTGCTTGCCTAATAGCTATATATTGTAAAACTCGGCAATCAACAGAATTACTCAAAGTGGCATCAAAATTAGCATCTATAACCTGCTGCGTACTATCTTGATTTCCTGTAGCGATACTTGCCAAACATTTTTCAAAGTCATCCTGATTTAATTTTAGAAATAGGGTACTTAAAGCACGTTCAGCATCCATTGCTTTAAGATCAAAGTTTATTATCTCTTCCCTAAGAATTTGTTCAGTTTGGTTTCGTAGAGAAGCAAATGATAATTTTGCAGCTTCATTATTACCAGAAACAAAATTTGCCAGTTCTTTACCAAATGCTTGGAATGATTCTAGGTCTCTGCTCCTCCAATTTTCTAGCTCTTCAGTGGCGTTATTATGGAAATCCAAATCTTTAAAATAATCAAAATATAGAGCCTGATCAGGAGCTAACATCTTTGAAAATTCTTCTGGGTAATAGTGCATCATCACTCCAGCAAAATTTGAAATGGAAAGTAAACTTTTATCTTTCCCATCGATTGAATTATCGATTATCAATCTGTGATAATCAGTCCCGCGGACAATTGTCCCGTTTCGAAATAATTTTTCCTGTAACTGACTCTCTGGTACTGCTTGTCCTTCATTTAGTTTTAACCATACTCCCTCAAATTTATCTAAGCTACTATCGAACAAACCATTATCAATAAACTCAGAGATACATGCTGTAATTTCTTTCTTAATCGACTTGTCGTGACAAACTAAAAAATTACTTAGATAATTTTCTGGTCTAGGAAAATTAACTAATGGGGCTCCGCGAGCAACAAAACTTTCCAATAGCAGTTCGCTAACTTGATCCTTAATATCATTTAAATTAAATTCTAGATAAGTTTTTTTGATCTCTAAGCAGTATGCTAATCCTCCAGCCATCTTTTTCTGCATTAGGCTCAGGGCCTCTTTTTCAAGCAGTGTTTTTACCTCTGAAGTGATCTTAATAGTGCCATCATTAGCCAGAACTTCTTTAAAATATGTCCTTTGAGATAATCCGCTGCGAAGATGATTAGTGTAATCAATTCTTCCAAATGGTGATCGATGATCTCCAACATTTATAAATAGTTGGTAAGGAGGTAAGTGATTTTCAGAAAAGAAATTTTCAACCGCATCGAGTAATTCATTTTGATAACGAATTGCTATCCGAGTATCCATTTTATTACTATGTATCCCGTTTTCTAGAATTCCATAAAGCTCATTTGTGGAGGATAGTACTTCGTATATCTTGTCTTCCAACTTTTCTGGATTATTCTTGCTTGTAATTTTGCCAGTTAATACTGCTAATTGAGCCGCTTTGACTACGGCTAACAGTTCAGGATTATTTATAGCTACTTGTAGGTGCTTAGCAAAAGTTGAATTTCGATCATAATTGTCGCTGGTTGAGAAACTAAATCGTCGATCTTGAGTAATGTGTCGAAACTCATTGTACTCTTTTAAATTATGTAAACTTGAATTCCTAATTAATGTTGATTCTTCAATTAAATGTGGTTTTAGAGTGATTTCACCATGATTTGCAACCTGAACCAACCTAGTCTCAAATTCAGCATTAATAGTATCACTAAACTTAGTATGACTCAGATGCTGAACAATCCGCAAAAGTTTTAAGCGATCCGTATATTCAACTTTCTCATCTTGAATACCAGCCTCCAAACAATCAATCAGTAAAAGACCTTCTGCCGTTAGTGTTTTACCATCCACATCTTGATTTGTTTGGATCAATCGTTCTAAGAGGCTATGATTGAATTTGTTATCTATATAATTTATTAATCCTGAAACTGTTCCTGAGTCCTGATAGTCCTTAACAACTGTATTTAAGCGCTTACGAATTGCAAGTCGATCTAAAGACGTTATCTCAATTGCCTGACCAGATCCAACTATATCCTCATCGATATTATGTCCGGCGGAAGATCCCCCTGGATTTGCGGTAAAACACTCCCTAGAAATTGCTTCTCCAAGCTTATTGATTGACTCATTATCAAGTGTATTAATTTTAGCTAATAAGCTTGCAGATTCTGAACTTAAATTTTCTAAATCAAATTTTTTATCTTGTGCCCAACAAGTTGGATCAATAATAGCCGAGCCCTCCGCTAAAAGAACTCTAATCTGGGCATGTCCCGGTTGTTGAAACTCAACTTGATCATTATTGCGGGTAGCAACATCCCCTGAAATATAAATACAGGGCACTTCAGCTGCAGTTAAAACTGTACTCACAAAATATGATAAATACTGACAGTGTCCAGCTTTCATTCCACCTAGCAGTGTTAATAATTTATCACCAGCTTGTTCCGTAATATTTTTAAATTCTACATCTTTAGTATAAATCCACTCGGATGATTTCAATCTGGAAACAACATATGTCGCTCGCTCTTTTCTATCTTCAATTAATAATGCTCTTTCAATGATATCTTGCGTCTCAACGGAAAATCCTTTCTTAAAAACTGATTTAAGAGCAGTTATTTTTTGTTCGGTTTCTTCAGTTAAGGGAGTTCGTCCATCATTGTAGAGTCTAGCTATCTCGCAGTTAATTCTTGAGGGCAGGGCGGTATTGCCACTTGTGACCAAACGATAAGTACCAGCCAGATCTTGTTGAACTAGGTAAGTATCAATTCCCTCAGGTGCACCACCTACGGGATGTAATGCCAGAACTCGGTGTTTTTGTGGAACGATAAAGCGACCATCTGATTGCACTGCCACGTTGATTTCATGTCCACCACTTTGAGGAAACTTTACCGGTAAAGTTTCCTCCTTAGTATTTTCAGTTTGAAGTACTCGATTATTACTATGACGGTCTATAGCCTTGGTAAATCCTGTTAAAGTTACTAAGTTTCCCGCAGTATCAACTGGCACTTGACCTTCGAGAGCAGGCAAATATCTTGATAAATTATCTCCAATCTCCTTTGTTACATAACCTGTTACTACGGGATCGGAATTAGACATTGTTACACGCCTTTGTTCACTTTGATCAACCTGTAATTCCGTAGTTATTGCTGAAATCAATTTTTCTTCTTCTGGGCTAATTTCAATCGGCTTTGCTGAGACTTTGATGTCAGGCGTATTTATTGGTAGTTGATTTAGTATTCTAATGTTCGCTGTACTGATACTTACTGCTTTTGGCTCTGCAAAAATTTCCTGCTTACCAATGGCATTTACCAAATCGTTAACTGTTGAAAGTAGACTTGCTCTTAATAAGTCAGTTGAAACTCGACTAGAAGTTGTTGCTGAAATATCTTCCTTATAGCTAGTGATCAATCCTGCAAAATTTATTAAGGACTCTCTAAATTCTGGAGATTTTCTTAATTGCTGACACCTTGAACTATTTAATTGAATTCGAGTTATTTCAAAAGTTTTTAACAGTTTTTCTTGATCTACCTCGCTTGCAGAACTAACGTCTTTTGGAACTTGCTTGATGGCTTTTAGTAGATCGATATCTTCTCCGTGCAAATAAGCGTGAATTCGATCTAGCCGATAAGTCAGTGTTGCTATCGCCGCAGTTGGATTAGATGCTAATCCCTGATCGTGATCTCGACTAATAGGTATTTGATCATTTTTAGTAGTGCTTAAGTTTTCATGGGATAAATCTAGAATTGAACTAGAGACTAGTTTAGTTGGGATGACTCTAGGCTCATCTTTAATAGTTGTCTTACCCAAACCCATGTATATTTTTAATAAAAACAGATTATTCTAAGGTACTTATCAAATCTCTTGCTTGTTTTGATTCCAGCGTGTCAGCAAACCATTCAAACTAGTTTAGGTGCTAAGTGCTCAATTTATTTACACTTTTCTTGAGAGAAAGCATTTGCTAGGGACTAATTTGCTCAAATTAAGGTGTTTTCTTCTTATTAAGGGCTTTAATCTCAATCCCACTGTAATTTTGTATAAGCTGCTTGGGATTAGTGCCAACAAACTTTATTTTGACTCTAAGCAACTTTTATTACTTAAGTGGATATAGGCATTCACTAAAAATATGTCTTTATTCCACACCTCAGAAAGTTGATTCGAAATAATGTAATTCACTTTGTAAACATAAGCGAGGCGTAGGGAAGTATGTTTGACTAGAAATTCTTTAGTAATATTTTTAACAAAAGCAACAATAATTTGCTCCTATAAACAACACCCCTCGAAAATTAGTCATCAAATTGCAAATTTAATTTATGCTCACATAATTGTAATAATAGACAATCTCAAAGAGCTACTAAAATTTATGGAATGCTTTTAAACTTAGTATGTCGGGATTTTTTGCCTGACACTAAATATATTAAGGCAGAGTTGCGAATTCTAGTTGCTTTAGAACAACTTATTGAACAGCATGTCCTATTAATTTACCAAGAAGAAGTTATAGATTCTCTTGAAGAAATTAGTCATGTCTAGTGCATATTTGGTTCAATTTATCAGGTGTTACAGTAAAGGTTACAATTTGATCTAAATCTTGACAAACAACTTTTACTTCTTTTACATTTGAACATTTTACGTTGCTTCTCATTGTCAAACGATTAGGATTCGTAAAACAATCTAAACCACCAAATCCACAATACATTGGAGAAAATGTCCCATCATTTAATTCTAAAGTACAACCTCCGTCAAAGACTTTTCTGTAAGATGGATTAAAAAGAACCACAACATTTCCATTATTCTCAGATACAGGTTTCCATAAATTACCATTAGGCCCATCCGTAAATAGCTCGGTCTTCTCAATTAAGGTATCTTCAAGTTCTATTACTTCATCTGATGAACTTTCATTGTTTTCATCTGAATCAGTGCAAGAAATCACACTACTTAAAAGTAATAAAAATAATAATGATAAATATTTTGAAAGCATATTGAAATTAAAAATTAAAAATCGCTTTCATTTTAATGAGTGATGATATCTTTGTCTATTATATAAATGGGGGAGATTTTGCCTCACAGTAGCTGGAATTATTTGAACTAGAAGCACTAAGTGGAGGTAATTCATGGAAAATACGATTCAATTCCTATTTTTTCTTTGTTTACGATCTCTACACAGCAACTCAAGGTGAAAGGTGAATATGAAGAGCGCAGCTCTAACACCTAGTGAAAATGAGCCATTTTCTACTAAGTTTTATGAAAGTTTTTTACACATTTCCAAAAAAAGAGCCGCCCCTCATTAATTGCAAACCCAAGAGACCTCGTTTATCAGGCAAACGTCTGTGTGTTAAAATATAAGAGGCAAGATTTGCAAATCTCTCCTCTGGAGAGCTGGTGCCTGAGCAGGCTTCCATTAAAGATTGTCCTATCTGATGCAGAGTTCGAACATTCTCTGTGGTAAGGTTTTTATTTTCTAGGGACATTAATTGATCAACAATTGGAGACAATGAAGCGTTGGATAGTTCCTGAGGTTTCAGCGACTGTAAATCGGTAAGAATAGTATCAATGGAAAATTGGGTATGTACAGCAAGGGTCATGGTAACAAATTATGATTTTACTAATTCATTCTTAAATTAGTATATAAAAAGGTGGCTAATATAATAGAATTCAGTTAGCTAGTCGATAGATATCAAAAAGAAATAAGAAATAAATCAGATATCCATTATCTCGAGTCATTCTTCATCATTCTCATCATTCATTCTTGTGCCACCCAACATTATTATCACTCTAAGCGACTTTCAGCTTTCCAATATTTTTGTAAGACCTCATATAGTGAAGAAGAACTGCAAATAATTCTTGATGCCTATACTCCAACAGAAATCGCCCTTGCAGTGAACTCAGAGCATATTATTTTTTTTGAGCCAACCTAAAATATTACACAACTAAGTGTTTCTTTTATCGAACAAGTAATCAACCGATTAAAATTTCGATAAATGGAATCAACTAATAATACTGAATTTCCTGCAGAACCTGAATTTAAAATCAAATGCGGAAGACTAAGACGTTTCTATTTAGATCAGAACTGGAAAACAGTTATAGAATAAGGATCCCCACCGAAATAAGTGGGTAAAAGTAGAATAATAATCTAGAAATTGTTTAGAAAGTTGTATGTTTGGTTCAAGGTGAAAAATCCGAGTGACAAATTGTTTTGTGACTCGGAGTATAATTAAATTCTTGACTAAGAAACAACGCAAGTAATAGTAATCGTTGTTTCAGGAATCAAGTCTCCTCCAAGTCCAGTCATTACTGCATTAATTGAAAATGGTGTACCTGCAGTAACTAAAGAGTTCGAACCAGAAATGTTTTGTTGGCATCCTCCACCTTCAAAGGAGAGTCCAGTGAATGTACATGGTGCCGCACTGATTGTTGTAGGGCTAAAACCAGCAACAACTGTATATTGTACGGTAGAATCAGCTAATAGAACGGTTTCCCTAAACATTATATTTATTGTTTCAAAATCACAATCAGCTGGAAGCACCATTGCATGACTATAATATGAATTTGAGGGAGCAATAGCTTGTCCCGATGGTCTTATGTATGAAGGATTAACGGTTGAAGGTGTGAATGCTGGAACATTTGTAGAGAAAAATAAGATTCCTCCGCCACCGGTAGCACCAGTACTACCTATAGACCCCGTTGCTCCTGTGTTTCCGGTAGCACCAGTAAGTCCAGTGTTGCCAGTAGCACCATTATTGCCTGTTGCTCCTGTGTTTCCGGTAGCACCAGTAAGTCCAGTGTTGCCAATAGCACCATTATTGCCTGTTGCTCCTGTGTTTCCGGTAGCACCAGTAAGTCCAGTGTTGCCAGTAGCCCCGGTTGCTCCAGTGTTTCCTTGGATTCCATTAAGCCCCATCTCACCAGTAATTCCAGTTGCACCAATTTGCCCTGGGTTCCCTTGAAATCCTTGAGGACCAGTTGCTCCTGTTGCACCGGTACTGCCAGCTAATTGACTTGGAAAACTATTTGAACGAATTTTTTTATATCCTTTCGGACATTTTATAGTTCCAGTAAAAAGTTGAACAACTTTATTGTCACTGTTTTGATAACAAAGCACATCCGCGGAAGCCTCGGCATTACCAGAAGCAAGAAGAGCTATTTGCATAAATGAATATGCAGCGATACTTCCTAAAGAGAATTTGGAAATTTTTTTCATGGACAATTATTGATTAAAAGATTAGTTGTAGAATATACCTAAGCAGTAATTAGCTGCAAGAAGTTATATTTAGCTATCCGAGAAAACCTTAAAGCAGACAATCTCAATTATATTTGAGTAAGCATAAAAGTCATTGGGAGAGATAACTATTAAGGAATAAAAGGGAAACTGGAGCCGACTTAGGGACTTGAACCCAAAACCTACTGATTACAAATCAGTTGCTCTACCAATTGAGCTAAGTCGGCATTTGAATAGAATTAGATAATATACATTTTTAAAAAATATATCAAATCTTAGCAATCTTAAGATATTAGCTACTCGAATATTCTGGAATACAAAAAAGCTGCGGTTCGGACCTGTCAATTTTAATCCGATCTTCCTTTTTAGTCATCACTAAGTAATACCCAGCAATTGCAATCCATCTTGGATCTTGCGCACTTATTTGATTCACTTGATTAGGTAGATTTAGCATTGAGGCATCATAATATTGTTCAATATTAGGGGTAAAACTCGCACCGATTGAGATGTGCTGCCCACCATTTTTAAATAAACGATCATCAACTATCATTCCAAAGGTTGGAGCCAGAGTTATCTTTTCACCAACCTTGAGGTAGGGATTTACCAACATTTGTTGAGCTATTAACATGCTGGAATTGATTTCTAAGCAGTCCAGTTCATCTTGACCAAAATGCTGGAGAATGATCTTTGAATAATTGGGCTCACTTAAAAATGTCTTTCCAAGTTCATATGCATGTCTAAAGAAGATAGTATTTCGATTGGGATCATCCAGAGAACATTTTGGAGTTAGAAGCTTTGGATCAATTGTACTAGCAATACTATTTAATGCTTTCGAGGTGTTATTTTGATGAGCAGAAACAGTGAGAATCCAGGCTGCCGCTCGTTCCGGTGTGAGTTTGTCTTGTAAAGTTTGTTCAGCTGCAACAGTTGGAACAAAGTTTATGATTGCAGATTTTACCTTGGAAATTCTTGCATTAAAATCAGGAGAAGTGGGACTAATTTGGAGTTTTCTCCAAGCAATGTAATTGGGATCTCTAGTAAAGTTAAAACCTGAAGGGGGAAGGCTCGTCGAAGAAATGGAGGTTTTAGTGTTTGGTGTTGGGCTAGTACTATTTTTCTTCTCGCATGCTGGTAAAAAAGCCAATGCCAAGGCCGTAAGCGATGCTTGTCCAAGTTTAAAATTCATAGTTTGGTTATGATACTGGTATCTTGGTCTTAGTCAAAAATATAAAACTAATTAAAAAATGAACGCTCAAAGCACCGAAAATATGCCACAGAAAATGCGTTCCCATTGGTATAAATTGACCGAAATATTGATCGCTTGCTCTAAAGATTAAAGCAATAATAATGAAAGTGATTGAAAAAAGTAGTTGTTTTAAGCCAATGAAATCATTCCTGTAAGAATATAGGAAAGCGGGAAGGAGAATAGCAATGCTCAGCCCCAAGTAGCCAAAACTAATTCGAACGTTACGAGGTAAGTCAATTACTTGGGCAAAAGTTCTGGTAAGAAAAATGATTGCTAGGGGGCATAACGTTCCCCAAATCTTACTGTTAGTAATCATCTGCCAAAAGCGAACTGCTGCGGTAATTGTTAAAATCATGATCGGGACGAAATCCAATATCAACCAGATGCTATGACTTCTGGTAGCATGAAAAATGGAGCCACCTACAAATCCAATAAATAAAATTGGTAAGCAAAAAACAATTAGGGGATAATCTTTAAAGCGGAATTTTGTTTTTCTAGACCAGTAAATAATGATTACTAAAAAGATTAGATTGGAGAAGGTATTAAAGGGCTCAACTATAAATAAGTCCAGATTTGTTTCGGCATAAATTGGACCAAAATCTTTTATTTCACGCATTTTTTCTACTTGATTTGTTGACTATAATATCCTATTTTGTCGTTATGAATTCTAAGTTTATGCATTCTTTTCCCTTCGTTCTATATTTTGGTGCCTAAGCACCAAATATCACCAAGCCTACACAATTCGCCAGTCATTTAAATTTTATATTCAGATACTATGTCTTCAGATACATTAAATAATTTAAGAACTAAAATCAGCGATCTTGATGCTAAGCTATTAGATATTTTAGCACAACGGAAGGAAGCAGCTCTTGAAGTTGTCAGCGAGAAGGAAAAAACTAACCATAGCCTTCGAGATGAATCTCGGGAGCAAGAGGTATTGCTAAATGCTTTCAAAAAAAGCAAAGAACTTGGCTTAGATAATCATTACGTAAACTCAATTTTTAAAGAAATCTTAGCTGATTCCAATCGAATCCAAAGAAAATACTTACAAGGTAAGATTAACTCTGAATCTTCGGTTGATTCCCTAAAAATTTCCTGTCAGCAGGCTTATGTTAAGTACAACACCGAAGCTGCCAAGAAACATTTTACTAACACAAGTCTTAATTACAATCTGTGTGAAACAATTAAAGACGTTTTTGAAGAAGTGCAACTCGGGAAGACAGATTATGGAATAGTACCAATTGAGAACACGATAGCTGGGGCAAATAACGAAGTTTATGATTTCTTGTTAAATGCACAAAATCAGATTGTTGGTGAAGTAAAAGTTCAAATTGAAACTTGTTTAGTAGCTTTAGTCGGGGAAACAATTAAATCAATTAAGGAAGTTTACTGCCATCCAAGGGATGTGATGCTTTGTCGTAATTTCTTAGCTGAGAATGGTTTAAAGATTCGCTACCTTGCAGACTATGAAAATGCAGTGGATAAGATTCGGGAGCTAAACCAAGCGGGTATCGCAGGACTTACTGGAAAATTGATTGAAGACATTGTGGGATTAAACGTTATTGCTGAAAATATTAGTAACCAAAAGGAAGTTTTCTTTCGCTTTATTGTGATTGCTAGAAAACCAGTGAAAGTTGATTTGAGAGTACCTGCTAAAACTTCAATTGTTTTCTCTACACAACAAGTTCCAGGTGCACTTGCTGATGCGCTAAGCATATTCAAAAATTATGAGATCAACTTAACTAAGTTAGAGTCTCGACCTGTTGCCGGAAATAATTGGGAAGAGATGTTTTACGTTGATCTTCAAGGAAATCTGCAGGATGAAAGAGTAAGACTAGCCTTAGAAGAAGTTGGCAAGCAAAGTAAGTTTATTCGAGTTCTTGGTTGTTATCCAATTCCGGATGTTGAAGCTGTTCAAGTTAAGTTGCCATCGCAAGTTGATGAAAAGAAAGTTGAACCTGCACCAACAGATAAAACACCTGTAGCTGCAAAAAAATCTTCATCTTTAATTAGTAGTCGTGATTATAAACAAGAAGACACCATAATTGAAGTTAAGGGAGTTAAGATTGGTGGGAAGTCTTTTACTGTAATGTCTGGACCATGTTCAGTGGAGTCCTACCAGCAGATTATGGATTGTGCTGAACTTGCTAGTAGCACTGGTTGCCAAATTTTACGTGGAGGTTGTTTCAAGCCCAGAACCTCGCCTTATAGTTTCCAAGGTTTAGGATATGAAGGACTTGATATGTTAGTTGAAGCGGGCAATAAATATCACATGCCGATTATTACGGAAGTAATGTCGACAGAAGATGTTCATAAAGTTGCTGCCAAGACTGATATCATTCAAGTTGGTGCAAGGAATATGCAGAACTTTACTTTGTTGGCCGAGATTGGAAAAACTCAAAAACCAGTTTTATTAAAACGTGGAATGAGTTCGACAATTAATGACATGCTTGATGCTGCAGAGTACATCTTAGCTCAAGGTAACTTGCAAGTTATGTTTTGTGAAAGAGGAATTAGAACTTTCGAGACAGCAACTAGATTTACTTTGGATTTAAGTGCTGTTCCATTAATTAAGCGTCGTAGTCATTTACCAATTATTATTGACCCATCGCATGCGGCAGGAGTTCGGGACTTGGTGCCAGCAATGGCGATTGCCGCTAAAGCTATTGGGGCGCATGGAATTATAGTTGAATTTCATCCTGAGCCAGAGAAAGCTTTAAGTGACGGGCCACAAGCATTACGTTTTCATCAAATGGAAAAATTGATGAGGGATTTAGCTAATACCCCTTGGGGAGATTACTAATGTTTCGCTTGGGTATTGATCTTCCAGCAGAGTCCGCAAGTTATCAATTAATCATTGGAGCAGGGGCTTACACTGAGTTAGTTAATCTAACTGCAAATAATAATTACTCTAAGGTATTTTTATTAACAACTTCTGAGGTTTGGAAAAACTGTCAGGAGTTAATCGCAAATTACTTACCAGAGAATTTTAAATTAATTCAAATTCAAAGTGGAGAAGAGCATAAGACTTTAGTAACTTTGGAAAATGTTTTACATGAATTAAGTTTTAATGGAGCAGACCGCCGTTCACTACTTATTAATTTTGGTGGTGGAGTAGTTGGTGACTTAGGTGGATTTGCCGCTAGTGTTTACATGCGCGGGATCGATTTTATTCAAGCTCCGACAACATTGCTTTCTCAAGTGGATGCCTCAGTTGGAGGCAAAACTGGAATCAATTTTAATCATGTTAAGAATCTGCTCGGCGCCTTTCAACAACCCAAAGCAGTTCTGATTAATCCCGAAACTTTAAAGTCCTTGCCAGCGAGAGAGTTATCCTCTGGAATGGCTGAAAATATTAAGCATGCTTTAATTGCCGATAGTAGTTTTATCGATTACCTAGAAAATTTTCAGTGGCCAGTTAAAGACTTCGCAAATTTTTCAGATTTAATTGCCAAGTCTGTTGCGATTAAAGCCGGAGTTGTCCGTTCCGATCCAAAAGAAGCTGGACTTAGAAAAATTCTTAACTTTGGACATACGGCAGGACACGCTTTAGAAAGCATTTGTTTAAACTCTGCTAATCCCTTAGCTCATGGGGAAGCAGTTGGATTGGGAATGTTGATTGAGGGTGAGTTAGCAGTATTAGAAGGATTAATTACGGAGGATGATTTAAAAAGAATCGAGAAGTTAATTTTAAAGTTTAATCTTCCTAATAAAGTTGAAGCAAGAATTAATCCGTTGGAATTTAAAGCTAAGCTTTTAACAGATAAGAAAAATTCTAACCAAGATATTAAATGGGTCTTGTTAAAGAGAATGGGAGAGGCAGTAATTGATCAATCTGCCAGTGCTGAAAATTTAGCAGCAGCTGTAGAAAAATATTTAGTTACTTCTCATCAGACTAAAGAAGAAGTTCATTTAGGACTTAAGGGGAAAGTAAAAGATGCCAGCGTTAATTTAAATGGGTCCAAGAGTTTAACTAATAGAGCCTTAATTTTAGCAGGCCAGGCTGTTGGGAAATCAATTCTTTATAACCCAGCAATTTGTGATGACGCGCAGGTCGTAATCGAGGCACTTCGTAAATTTGGAATTAAAATTGAATGGTCGGAAGATACATTACTAATAGATCGTCCTGACAAATTAACAGCCTATCAAGGGATAATCGATGTCGGTCCAGCTGGAACAGCGATGAGATTTTTAACTTCGTTTGTGTCAACTGTGCCAGGTTCGATTGTGGAATTACGCGGGAGCGAACGGATGCATCAGCGCCCAATTAATCATTTAGTAGATGCCTTAGTTAGCCAAGGAGTTGAGATTAATTATCTAGGAAATCTAAACTGTCCACCACTTCAAATTATTGGTCGTGAAAAGCAAGATAAGTTTAATGTTGATATTAAAGCAGATATTAGTAGTCAGTTTCTTTCCTCACTAATGCTTTCTGCGCCTTCACTTGCAACCAGCGTGGAGATTAATATTATTGGTGATTTAATATCAAAGTCTTACATCGATTTAACTTTACAAGTGATGAATGACTTTGGGGTTAATGTTATTGAACAAGAAGGAAATTATTTTTTAATATTTGATTCTTTACCTAAGGCGGAAGCCTATCAAATTGATGGTGATGCTACCGGTGCGGGATACTTTTGGTGTTTGGCTGCGGCAACGGGGCAGACGATTACAGTGAATAATATTTCACCAGAGTCAAAGCAAGGGGACTTAGATTTAATACCCATTTTGGAAAAAATTGGTTGTCAGATTGAAAGGGGAGAGCGAAGTATCGCCGTTAAGGGACAAAGTAATCTTCAAGCAATTCATGCTGATTTGGAGCAATTACCCGATTCTGCTCAAACCTTGGCAGTTTTAGCTAGCCTAATTCCTGGAACAAGTCGCTTGACTGGCCTTAGCACCCTAAAAAATAAGGAAACTGATCGTTTAAGGGCTTTATCTCAAGAGTTAAAAAAGTTAAATATTAAGACAGTTGTTGGAGATGATTTTATTGAAATCTTTGGCGGGACAATTCAGATCCCAACGACTGGAGTGGTAATTGAAACTTATGATGATCATCGGATGGCAATGTCCTTTGCAATTTTAGCTTCGATTTATCCTGAAATAAAAATTGCTGATCCTCAGGTGGTAAGTAAATCTTTTCCTGATTTTTGGCAGCAAATTGAAGTTTGTGGGTTAAGTATCGTATGAAAATAGTTTTAGTTGGATTTATGGGTTCAGGCAAAACGTCCGTTGCTGAGATTGTCGCAAATGATTTAAGTTTGAAGTTAATTGAATTAGATCGGGAGATTTTAACTAAAACTGAATATGCCAGTGTGGCTGAATTATTTAAAGCTGAAGGCGAGCAAGCTTTCCGAAAAATTGAATCAGAGTTATTAGAGAAAACTTTGGATGAAGATGATGATTTTGTTCTCTCAACTGGTGGTGGTATTTTAGCAAATAATTATAATTTGTTGTTGCTAAAAGAATCCGACCTTAGCGTTTTTTACTTAAAGACAAGTTTTAATAATATTAAAATTCGTCTTGCAGATGATAAATCCCGGCCACTATTTTTAGATTTAAATCGTGCACAGAGTTTATATCAAGAAAGACAAGACAGATATCAAGAAGTCGCCGACTACACGATTGATACTGATATCTTTAGCATTCAACAAGTTGCCCAAGAAATTAAATTAATTTTATGCCAGTAACTAAAACACCTAAATTATGTTGTGTAATTGGTTATCCAATTGAACATAGTCTTTCCCCATTAATTCATAATGCTGGTTACGAAGCACTCGGTATTCAGAATGAGTATAGTTTTCGAGCCTTTCCAATTAAACCCGAAGATCTTGATTCCGGTCTAGAAACCCTAGCACAACTTGGTGCAGTGGGAGTTAGCGTTACTCTACCTCATAAGATTAATTGTTTACCTTTTGCTGGTACATCTTCTTGGGCAGTAGATAAGATTGGTGCTGCTAATACATTAATACGTAAGAATTCCACTTGGCACGCAGAGAACACCGACTATTTAGGAATTCTTAGGCCACTGGAAGAGATAACTCATTTGACAGGCAAATCAGTTGCAATTCTTGGCGCCAGCGGAGCTGCCCGAGCAGCAATTTATGCGATGAGTTCCGCCGAGGCGAATGTTAAGATTTTTAATCGAACAGCTAGTAAAGCCGAAGACTTAGCCGAGGAATTCTCGGTAGAACATGGTTCGTGGGAAACTTTATCAGAATTAGCTGAATTCGATATCATTATTAATTGCACTTCCATTGGACTTGATCCTAATGATGCTTCACCAGTTTTGAAAAAGTTAATCAAGAAAGAGCAGATCATTTTTGATTGTATCTATAATCAAGAGTCTACCGCACTCCTTCGTGATGCTAAATCTCAAGGTGCAAAAACAATTCATGGTGTGGAGATGTTTACCCAGCAAGCTAAAGAGCAATTCCTTTTATATACTGGAAAGGAAATTGACAGTGAAATCTTCCGTAAAGTCTTGTACTCGCATTTTAAATGGAAGTTAGTATGAAGTTTTGTTTAGGGGAAATAGTTACAACTAAAGCTGAATTTCTTAAGCTCGCTGACAATGCCTTAGAAGGATATGACTTAGTTGAGCTTTGGTTAGATTATATTACGGATTGGGATTTAGCATTTGTTAAGGAAGTTGCGGAAAAGTATTCCAGTCAACTACTGATACTGACTCGTCGAAATGATCAGGAACTGCTTAATTTAACATCACTAGAAAGGCAAGCTGTTTTGGAACTGGTAAGCCAAGCTGGAGTTTATGTAGATTTAGATTTTTTAGTTCAAAAAGAAGAATTAGAATTTTGGAATAATCTTAATGCCAAATCTAAACTAATTCTTTCTTATCATAATTATCAAATAACCCCTGATTATTCTGGATTAGAAGAGATTCTTGTTGCGATGTTAAAGGTTACAGCAGAGTTTTATAAAATAGCTTGTTTCTGTAATTGCCGTAATGATTTACTAAACTTACTAAAAATAAAAGATTTATACTCAACAAGTGCTAATCAATTAATTATTCTTGGTGCTGGTAAAGAAGGATTACTTTCTAGGTTTGCTTGCTTTCTAGATCAGCAAGCAATTATTTATGCGCCACGAACCTTAAACAAAGCAGTGATTAATGGACAGTTAAGTTTACAACAATACAATTTATTTCAGGAGATGTTAAATGCCAGGTAGTTCATTCGGTGATTTATTTAAGATTACAACATTTGGCGAATCTCATGGTGGAGCTGTTGGCGTAGTAATTGATGGTTGCCCGGCAGGTCTTTTGTTAACAGAAGCTGATATTCAGCCAGAGCTTGATCGTCGTAAGCCAGGACAAAGTAAAATTACAACACCAAGGAAAGAAGAAGATGAGATTAAAATCTACTCTGGAGTCTTTGAAGGCAAAACTACGGGAACTCCAATTATGATCATGGCTTTTAATAAAGACATGCGTCCGCAAGATTATTCGGAACTTTCTAAGCTTTATCGTCCTTCACATGCTGATTTTACATATGAAAAAAAGTACGGAGTTCGCGATTACCGTGGAAGTGGAAGAGCCTCAGCTCGGGAAACACTAGCTCGAGTGGCCGCAGGTGCAATTGCCAAGAAGTTTTTAAAAGAAAAATTACAAATTGAAATCTTAAGTTATGTCGAACAGATTCATCATCTTAAAACTTCGATCATACCGTCGGAAGTAACGATGGAAGCAATCGAAGCGAATATTGTTAGATGTCCCGATGCCAAAGTCGCAGAAGAGATGATTTCTTTTGTGGAGGGAATTCGGGATGAAGGAGATTCTGTTGGTGGGATTATAAGAGGAGTGATTAAAAACTTGCCTATTGGATTGGGAGAACCTGTCTTTGATCGCTTTTCAGCCGAGCTGGGGAAAGCAATGCTTAGTATTAACGCGGTTAAAGGTTTTGACTTCGGTAGTGGATTTGATTGTGTAAACTATAAAGGCTCCGATCATAATGACCCTTTTCGAATTAAGGATGCACAGGTAGTAATTGAGAAAAATCAAGCTGGTGGAACACTTGGTGGAATTACAACCGGGGCTCCAGTCGAATTTAGAGTTGCGTTCAAGCCAGTGGCTACGATTAGTAAATCTCAAGATACCGTAAACCAAGCTAATCAAGAAGTTAAATTGGAAGCTACAGGGCGGCATGACCCTTGCGTATTGCCAAGAGCTGTTCCGATAGTTGATGCTATGTCGGCGATTGTGGTTCTAGATTTTTATCTTAAATATAAATCTTACAATTAGCTGTAATAAAGTTTTGAGAATAAATAATTAATGAGCGATCTTTCTTCGGTTCGTGATTATAATTTATTACTACCAATTATAATTGATAAATTATTTCCTGAGCATGCTCAAAAACTTGAAATACAAAAATTATTAGCTGAATATAAACATTTGGAAGGTGATAGAGTTCGCCTTGGTATATTGAAGGCTTCTAATGGAAATATAGCAAAGATTAAATCGTTAATCGAAATTGCTAATTATGATTTTAGGGACTTACTTTGTATTGCTGAATATCCTTACACTTCTAAAAAGTGGGGATTAAAAGAAAAATCTCCCGAACGATATCTTAAGCTGCAGCAAAAGGAGCAAGATGAATATGATTCTTGGATAAATTCGCTTCTGGAGGCTAAAACGCCCTTTTAACGGCTTAAATGTTAAGTTTCGTTGAAATCCTAGCCAAATCTTATTTTTTTATACTAACGTTTTATAACTACGCGCTAAAATTCACTTTTTTAGAGTCAAAATAGAAAATACTAATGATTTATACTTAGGTTGTCGAAAATCAAGGGGCAAGTTCTGCGTTATTATCGTAAAACTTAAAATTAGCTACTCAAAAAAATAGTTAATTTAGCAATTCCTCATAGATTTATAAGGTAAAAATGGGCGAAGAAAAGGATTTTTTTAGATTAGATATCTCCATAGATGAGGACACCGGTCCAACCAGGATGAAGCCGGTTGTGCCACTTATTCCTTCAGCCAAAGATGAAGGTACAAGTTCATCTTCCAATTCCAACGAAGCAAATAATAATTCTCATTCCAAATCTTATGCTTCAGAATTAGATTTATTGCTTTCCGAAGATTATCAGCATCAGGTTGAAACTGATCATTTAGCTGAAATGCTAAAAATTGAAGAAGAAGAATCTCAAGAGTTTTTAGATTATAAAGAATTACTAAAAGAATCTAAGAATCAATTCTCAGACATCGAGCCAGAATACGCCATTAAAGAAATTAACGTTCAGGCCAGTTTAAGTGATGTTGGTAGTCCGGAAGATTTAGTTTTCAAATTAGACAGTGTTGGATATCATTGTGCTCCATACCTAGCAGCGCAGGTTGCTTTGGCAATGAATACAAAATCTAGCATGATTAGATCGATCTTATTAGAAGGTCCTCCTGGTTGCGGTAAGTCTTACCTCGCCAAATCATTAGCTCGGATTACTGGTGCCGAATTTATGTGCTTAAGTTGTTATCCAGGTATGGATTTACAGCAATTAATCGAAGCACCATCAAGTATGGCTTTAGCTAATGCCGTGAAGTCGATGAACGCCAAAGATGGCGAAGACATTGAAATGATGACCCTTGGTATTATCTCACGTGCTTTTAAAGTTTCCCAGGAAAAGCCAGTAATTTTACTAGTGGATGAGTTAGATAAGGTAAGTATTGGAATTGATACTTTCTTCTTAGGGCCTCTCCAAGATGCTAAGATTTTCTTAGAATCAGGTGAAGTAATAGAAGCTCGTAATGAAAATTTATTAATTTGTTTTACTAAGAACTTTGATCGCTCGCTGAATGATGCCTTACTTCGTCGTGTTCAACCAATTACACTCAAGTTTTTGGATATGGAGCAAGAAAGAGCAATTCTTTCTAATTATTGTATTCCAGAATTAATTAATAACTTAGTAAAGATTGCTGACGTCATGCGTTACAGTGATGGAGCATATCAATTTGATCGTCCACCAGCTCCGGAAGAATTATTAAAGATCGGTAAGTATGTAACTCAGTTATTAAATTGGGATATCGTTGATTTTAGTTTCGTTGGTAGAAACATTTGGCAGATGATTGCTAAGTCGGAAAATGACCGGCAGATTCTTGAATTAATGATGCGTTATCATCCAAATTTTCATGATACGCTTTATCCAAATGGCCGCCAATTACACATTGATCAGGTTCATGCCAAGTTAGGTCGTGAAGTCTTAAAAGGGATTGTTCCTGACCCGGAAGATTCTAAACGTAAAAATACTTATAAAGCCAAACAAGTCGGACTTGTTAACGTGGGAACTCCGGAAGAGTTAATTGGAAAGTTAGAAGAAGTTAAATACGAATGTTTACCATTCTTAGCCACTCAAGTTTGTTTACTACTTAACACTCCAACCGAGAAAGTTAGAACTTTACTCTTAGAAGGACCTCCGGGTTGTGGTAAGTCATATTTGGCAAAAGCAATGTCTAAGATTTGTGGTGCCGATTTCATGTGCTTAAGCTGTTACAGCGGAATGAATTTGCAACATTTAATTGAAGCACCATCAGAAGTTGCTATGGCTCAAGCAATGGCTGGAAAAGATGTGAATTCTAAATCAGATTTAATGAACTTGGGGATTATTGCCCGAGCATTTTTAAAATCCCAGAATCAGCCAGTTGTATTACTTGTCGATGAGATTGATAAAGTTGATGTTGCCATTGATACTTTCTTTTTAGGGCCACTCCAGGATGCTACAATTTTCTTGGAAAGCCGACCGCCGATTGACGCAAAGTTAGATAATTTATTAATCGTTCTAACTAAAAACTATGAACGTGATTTAAACGATGCATTATTACGTCGTGTTCACCCAATTAAAATGACTTATCTGAATTCTGAATTGGAAAGAAAAATCCTATCGGAAAGCTGTAGTAAACAGCTAGTAGATAATTTAATTTCTGTAGTAGATCGGATGAGAAACAGTGGGGGGTCTTATGGGTTTGATCGTCCACCAGCTCCTGAAGAATTAAAGACAGTGGCAAATTATATTAATAAAATGATGGAGTGGGGAATTAAAAATCACTCTGAAATTGGCAAGAATATTTGGGCAATTATTTCTAAATCCGATCATGACCGTGCCGTACTTGAACACATGATGCGTTTCCACCCCGACTATTATGAAGCCGACATCATTGATGGGCGTAATCTAAATCAAGATGAAGTTTATGCTAAGTTTGGTCGGGTGCTATTAAGCGGTATTATTTAAAAGCATATATAGTAATGACAAAAAATAATTTACGTTAGTAAATTGAATAGAGTCATTACGGCTAATGCAAATCTTGGTTTTATCCAAGTTTGCATAGCTAAAAACAACATTAATAGTGAGCTCAAGCAAAATCGTTAATCATTTAAAGTAATTTATTTATTGACTCACTATATTTAGCTTATCTATCAATGAAAAATATTCTTAATACTTGTGGTACTAAATTCTCCTGTTTTCCATCTCCAGTCTAATTGACTGTTTGTTAAGATAATCTCTTGCGACACAAAAGGTAACTGCGTTTAACAATTTTTAAATGCGACCTCTGCTGAATTTTAAACGCTTAGTTGAGATGATATAAAATGTGAGGATCGCAGAGTTTGTCCCGCCTCTACTTTACGAAAGAATTCTTCCTACAACCCAAGCTAATAAATAGGCTATGGCGGAAGCATACAGTAGTTGAGTAATTGCAAATGTTTTAGAACCCGTTTCTTTCCATGCCGCTACTGAAGTTGGAAAACACTGCAAGGCAAAGATAAAAAATACAAGCAAACTGGCGATTGTTCCTAAATTAAACAATAAATCACCATTAGGTAAAGTTGCTTGTTGCAGTCTGGTAGTTAATTCGACAGAATCCGAACCACCTGCAAAAATGATTGCCAAAGTGGAAACAATCACTTCACGTGCGGCAAAAGAAGTCAGAATGCCAACAGTGATCCGCCAGTCAAAGCCCAGAGGTTCAAAAATTGGCTGAACAAAATTTCCAATAATAGCTAAGTATGATTTTTCAATTTCAGGATTAGGAAATGTGGATAGTGCCCAAATCACAACCGAAAAGCCCAAGATAAATGTGCCTGCTTTTTTGATGAAACCAAATGATTGCCAGCCAGCCTCTTGCCAAGCAAGTTTTAAAGGTGGAATACGATAGGCTGGAAGCTCAAGTAGCAGATGTGTTGTCGGAGTAGAAATAAATACTTTTTTAATAATTAATGCTGTTAGAAAAGCAATTATTGCGCCACTTAAGTAGCAGGCAACAAAGACAGCCGCAGCCAGTAGTGGTGACTTTGGAAACATCAAGGCGGTCAGCATCACATAAACTGGCAATCTTGCCGAACAAGAAAAAAATGGAATAATAAAGATAGTTAAAAATCTCTCATGTTTATTTTTAATAACTTTTGTTCCTAAGATTGCTGGAATTGCGCAGGCATGAGCAGATAGTATTGGTAAAAATGCAGTTCCGGATAGACCAAATTTTCGCAGGTAGCGGTCCATAATACAAACCATTCGGGCCAGATACCCTGAGTTATCGAGTAAATTAATTAAGAAGAAGAGAATAAATATTTGCGGAAGGAAAATAATTACGCCATTCAGTCCCGGTATAATACCATTTAGTAGTAAATCAGTTAATAATCCTGACGGTAATATTAAAGTTAATTTGCTGCTTAGGAAGGCAAAGGCTTGATCAATTAAATCCATTGGCCAGCTTGCCATGAAAAATATTAACCAAAAAAAAGTAAATGTTATTAGTAGAAAGGAAAGAGTGCCGTAGAGTGGATCTAGTAAAATTTGGTCTAAGCGATCAGACCATATACTGGAAACTTCTCGGCTACTAATTTCATTTTTTATTTGCCGTGCGATTTGGTGACGTTCTTGGAAATTACAAGATGTACATCTAGTACAGGAATCACTTGCTTCGGGAGTCGTTTTGGGAGTGAAATCCGCTAAAGCCTGATTTAAAATTTTCAGACTAGAATCATGTAAGTTGGAAGTTGGGATGATTTTAACAGCAAGTTTTTCAGCAAGCTTTTGGTAATCAATTTCTAAATTCTTTTTAGTAGCGATGTCATATTGAGTTAGCAGAACAACCAACGATTTGTTATCTTCCAGGATTTGACTAAGTAAGTAGATACCTTGCTCTAAACGCGTGGCATCTAGAAAAAATAAAATCAGTGCACCTGATGATTTACAAAAAGAATTTAGGTAATTAACAGTAATAATTTCTTCAGGTAGCGTTGTATCTAGGTCGTAAATTCCTGGCAAATCAATAATCTGATAATTCTTTTCATTGATTTTGAGTGAACAAGATTTTAAGGTTTGGGTTGTGCCAGAATAATTAGCGGAAGCTGCTTTTTGTTTAGTTAACTTACTAAAGAATAATGATTTCCCAGTATTTGGATTTCCAACCAGAATTATCTGCTGAAATTTTTGATTTTCTATACTGGGCGACATTTGAAATTACTAAATTTAAAAATTTAATCGCCTAATATATAAGTTTAATTACGGGGAAAAACAAACACACTAAAACCCCAACATGAAAACAATCTGTTTCTTGTTCGCGAAAGTTTTAATAAGATGTGAAACACTTTCCTAAGCTAATCAGCAATTATTGATAAGTTAAAGATCTGGAGAATCTGAATTTAATTATTACAAAATTCAGCGGATACCATGATTGACTTAGCCAAATTGGCGCTAAGTCCGAAAGTTGTCCCTGGAAGCTTTACTAGTAATGTTCGGCCCGTTTTCATCACCTGAATTTTAGTTCCAGCGACAAAGCCAACGGACTTCAAGCGATCAATTTCAGGAATTGCCTCGATTTGACTGATTATCGCAGTAGCATTTCGAGGAAGGTCAGTTAATGGAAGTGTCATCGGTATATCAAGCAAAAATTTACTATACCAATCATTTTACTCTATCTAATCAAGTAAAACAATAAGCGAATGCAAGATAATTTTGACAAATTTAGAAGTATTATAGTTATGACAAAAACTAATTTCCGAATATTCAAAAGTTAGTTTTGTGATTTTTGTCATAACTATATGATTTTATAACGCTTGCGGGGGTTAGTAAGCCCCAGAAAGTAATTCCTATTGGAAATTACTTTCTGGACTTACTGTAATTAATGACAGTAACTATAAATTTACTTTCTAAAAGTCATTAAGATTGCTGGGATATCCAATTCGCTAAGGAGATATCTGCCTCAGTCTGTAACTTGCTGAAATATTTAATCAAAGCTACAACTGAAATAGTACTTTTATTTTGTTCCCAATATGAAAAACCCTCTGCTTCAATCTTTTGCTACTTTTGCCTTTATTTTACTTTCCGCTCTTAGCTCACAGGCGCAAGAAGTAACTGGACCATACGCAAAAATCGCCTTAGGGGTCGATTACCTAGATGGGTATGATTTTAAAAGTGGGAATAATAATAATGATTATATTGATGCCACTGCTGATTTTGATATCGGAAATATTGCAGTACTAGCAGGTGGTTACCGTTTTAATGAAAGTTTTGCTCTAGAATTAGAATATGCGCACAGAACTCATGGAATCGATACTGTCTCCGTCATAAATGGTGATTTACTTAGCTCTGGTGACATGAAATCAAGTGCAATCATGGTGAATGCCATTTATTACATTACGGCCTTTGAATATGTAAATCCCTATGTAGGATTTGGACTTGGAATGCAGACAGATTTGGAACAAGAAATCGAAATTGCTAATTTTGGTTCTACACATTCCAGTGATGGCCAGGCTTTTGCGCTTCAAGGATTACTGGGATTAGAAGTGCCAATTAACCGTGAATTTCGTTTTTTCACAGAAGCTAGGATTTTCTCGGCATCTAGTCCCGATGTTTCTAACTCAACAAGTACCTATAACGTGGCTTATGACAGTGCCAGTTTAATGTTTGGTTTAGTTTATATTTTTCCAATAGAATAATACTCATTTGATACCCTTGTGGCTCAAAGATATAAGTATTAAAATGTTGCATTATTGTAGATGGTTAGTAACGAAATGTAAGCTACTAAATCTTTCGTACTAATTATTTAACCTCCCGCGTATTATTTTAGAAAATAAATGATTGCCGGTGGGTATATTTTAATTATTAAAGTTAATTCCATGAAAAAAATTATTCAAATTCTATTAGTTCTTTCTCTCGTATTTTTGGTGTCATGTACCACTCGAGGTAATTGTCCATATCGAGGGACATGTCCATACATGAAAGCCAAAGGTATGTGTGAATCTGGTTGCACAGCTTCCTGTGATAAAGCAAAAGAGATGAAAAGTGAAATGGATAAATCTTCTTGTGGCGCAGGAAAATCTGGTGAAGCTAAAGATGCAAAATCTTGTGGTGCTGCTAAATGTGGGGCTTCCGCTGGACAAAAATCTTGTAATTAAGTTCGTCTTAATCTAATCCTCCCTAGTTAATAGGGGGGATTCTTCCACTCCAATTTTCTCCTAAATCCTTTTCCTAATTGATTCTCTTCTGAAAAATCAATTGCTAATTGGTAAAAAACAGAATCTCTTGCTATCTTTTCCAGATGTCCCCAGAGATTTTTAAAAAAGAAAACAAACCAGTCTTATTCCTTGCTCCAATGGAGGGCATTACTAATTCTATTTTTCGAAAAGAAATTGTGGATCTGGGAGGAGTGGATGTTGTTGCCACTGAATTTATTAGAATTACAGGCGAACGCCAAAAGATTCCTGAATTTAATCGCTATCAAGTCCCACTTCAAGTGCAGGTCATGGGAACGACACCGCAAGTAATTAGCAATTGCATGAAATTTTTAAAAATAAGAAGTACACTGCAAGATTCTGACTGGATAGATTTAAATGTGGGTTGCCCCTCCAAAAGAGTTACCTGTAGTGGCGCAGGCTCAGCCTTGCTATTAGATCCTAAAAAACTAGTTGCAATTATTCAGGCGATGCGCGGAGTTCATTCTGGGACTTTATCAATTAAAACCAGACTGGGTTTTCAAAGTAGTGAAAACTTTACTGAAATCTTGGAAGTTCTAAAAGATTGCCCCTTAGATTTCCTGACAGTTCATGCTCGTAGTCAGGCTGGGAAATACGAAGAGAAAGTTAATTATGATTTTTTTAATGATGCCGTTAGGATTTTGCCGTACCCAGTAATTGGCAATGGCGATATTAGTAGTGTGGAAATCGCTAAGCGTGTTTTAGAAACTGGCGTTTCGGGGATTATGTGTGGGCGTCCTGCTATTACCAATCCATTTTTATTTAATGAATTGAAATCTTATTTTCAAAAGCAGGAGGAGTTTGTTGTTACCAAAGAGATGCTCCTTGATTTTGCTAAAAGACTCTTACAGGCATACCTAGCCAAGGAGCAAGTTTCTAAAAAGAAATTTATTGGAGTTTATAAGGAGTTTTCGATTTGGTTTTCTAAGAATGATTTAGTTGGAAGAGAGTTTTTTGATAGAATTAAACGGACCACAAGCTTGCAGGAGGTTATGGCTGTCTTAGAATTTTAAAGCGGAGTTTGGGTGGTAATTCATACAAGACTTGAGGTGCAGTCCCAATCTAATGAGCTACTTATTCTCAGTAAGGATCTTTAGATGGCGAGGTAATGCTTGTGGTAAAATCTTCAGTTGAGTTGCCAGAACCTCTGGTCTTTGTGCTGAGTTAGAAGACAACAATTCCAAGATTCTATTTTTTGTCTCTAATTTCATGTTTATAGTTTACTATAAACTATAAACAAGTATTTTTTGGTCTAATTAGAAATTTAAGTGGATTTATTTCATTATTAAGGTGTCAGGGACCTCGGGGAAGCAAAATAAGTGGATTTTATGCAACACTACTCAGTGATTTAGTTATAACCAAGAAAGGAAATTCTGCAGATGTTTTTGTGAATATGCAACCAAGTAACGACCCACAAAGTAGTAATCATATAAAGAAAGGAGAGCCAGTCTTGCCCGTGGGACCACTCGAGTTGTTTGATAATATTATCAAAGACCTAAAATTATATAATTCCATTCCATGCGTATCAGAAGATAAGGTAGTATTAGTTCGATTATTCGAAGCAATTCAAAATTTTAATAAATGCCGAAGCGATGAACCGGTAGATTCTTACTCTCAGCAAAGTGTCCGAAGATTATTAGCAAGTCCAATTGATCATAATGTAAATCTGCTAATGCCTGATACGGGGAAGTTTCTACAATCAACAATAGAAGCTAGTGCGCGATTTAATACGGAACTTCCAAATGGCAATAGGGAATACCAAGGTGGGTGGCATTATCAATCAATGCATGGAACTTGCGCCGCCTGGGCCATGACTCATGGACTACTTTGTCGGGGGCATCAGATAGATCCAACTCTTTTAACTAGTTTATTAAACGCCGCAGTTGATCGAAATGGTTTAAATATTCCAACAATTGAATTAGCAATCGAGTTAGTTCCATCTAGTAATTTAGAATTAACACCGACAAAAGCTCATTTGATTTCAACTAGAGACAAGCAGGTGGAGCTGGGACTCGCTGCTTATTTTGATCCAACAATTTTTAAAAATAATTTATTTGCTGAAGCCTTGGGTAAATTATCAGGTAATGAAGATATAATAACTTCCCTCCTTAAATTAAAATTTGAACAGGATTTATCTGCAACTAAAGAAGATATCGCAGTAAAACATAATGCTGCTGTAATTAAAGACTTACTAGATTGCGGTGACCCGATTTATGTCTCAGTTTCTGCTAGCTATTTAATGTCCGGTAATCAAAGCAACAAAATAGATAGCCATGCAGTTGTCATTTCTGGATATAAAGTGGAAGATGGCAAGATGGATCTACAAATCATTGATTCGTCTAATGGAATTTATTGGGTATCTTTAGAACATCTCAGCGCCTCCTTAAATCATTTTCCGGTTAGCCAAGTAATTGATGTTCGGGTACCCCAAGACTTGGAACTGATGAGAAACAGATTTATAGAAAATTACCTGAGTCAAATTGAAATTGGCTTAGATGATCCTAACCAATTCTTAATGGAACTAGAACCTAAAAACTTTGAATTCAAAGAGGAAACTTTTACCGATCGGTTTTTGCGAAGATAGGGAATGCTAGATCAGCCCAAATTCGAGTCTAAAGGCGCTTTAACAATTGCCAGACCAGTCCTTTTAGCCTAAATTTTCTATTCAGAATGGCGTTTCTAAACAGAAGCTAAGACATCGTCTTAAGTTATAGCCAGGAAGAAAGTAGCATTAAAGTAGATCATGGCGAAAAAAGAAGTAAAACAAAAATCAATCGAAGAAACACTTTGGGATTCAGCTAATAAGCTAAGGGGAAGTGTCGAGCCAGCAGAATACAAACACGTAGTATTAAGTCTGATCTTCCTAAAGTTTGCTAGTGATAAATTTGAAGAACATCGCCAAACTTTAATTGCGAAGGGGCAAGAAAAGTACATGGAAATGGCTGAGTTCTATAATCAAAGCAATGTGTTTTTCTTAGATGAAATCTCCCGTTGGAGTTTTATCATGAAAAATTCCAAGCAGAACGACATTGCTCTTAAAATTGACACTGCCCTTCACAACATCGAGAAAAACAACAAAGCCTTAAAAGGAGCTTTGCCCGATAATTACTTCTCCCGATTAGGACTAGACATTACAAAATTAGCCTCACTGCTGGATACCATTAATGATATTGATACCTTAAAAGATAAATCCCAAGACATTGTTGGGCGAGTTTATGAATATTTCTTGTCAAAATTTGCTTTAGCTGAAGGCAAGGGAAAGGGAGAGTTCTATACACCTAAAAGCATTGTAAACTTAATTGCTGAAATGATTGAGCCTTACAAAGGAATTATTTATGACCCAGCATGTGGATCTGGCGGTATGTTTGTACAGTCGATTAAATTTATTGAAAACCATCACGGTAACAAAAAAGAAATTTCTATTTACGGACAAGAATATACTAACACCACCTACAAACTTGCTAAGATGAACTTAGCGATCAGGGGAATTGCTGGAAACTTAGGGGAGAAAGCGGCTGACACATTTGCCGACGATCAGCACAAGGATTTAAAAGCTGATTTTATTATGGCAAATCCGCCGTTTAATCAAAAAGACTGGCGCGCGCAAAGTGAATTAACAGATGACCCCCGTTGGAAAGGATACGAAACTCCACCTAAGAGTAATGCCAATTATGCTTGGATTTTAAATATGGTTTCTAAGCTTTCTGAAAATGGAGTAGCTGGGTTTATTCTGGCTAATGGTGCACTTAGTGGTGGTGGGGAAGAGTATAAGATTAGAAGAAAGTTAATTGAAAATAATATTGTAGAAGCAATTATGGTTTTGCCTCAAGACATGTTTTACACCACAAATATTAGCGTAACGATTTGGATTCTAAACAAGAATAAGAAAGCACATAGTCGAAGTATTGGTGACGAGCAACGAAATTATCGCGACCGTGAAAAAGAAATTTTATTTCTGGATTTAAGGCAGATTGGAGTACCTTTTGAAAAGAAATTTATCCAATTTAGCGATGAGCAGATTAAAAATATTGGAGCAACTTATCACAACTGGCAACAAGAAAATAATTCCTATCAAGATATCGCTGAGTTCTGTTATTCCGCTTCAATTGAAGAAGTTATCAAAAAAGATTTCTCCTTGGTCCCAAGTAAATATATCAAATTCATTAATCGTGATGAAAATATTGACTTTGATGAAAAGATGAAATCTTTGCAAGATGAATTTACTGGATTATTAAAAGCCGAATCTAGTTCTAAGGATGATTTACTGAATGTTTTTAAAGAACTGGGTTATGAAATCAAGTTATAAAAGCATTGGTCAACATATCCAGCTAGTAGATGAACGAAATAAAGGTCTTAAGGTTAAACAACTTTTAGGATTGAGTATCTCGAAACAATTTATTCCATCTGTTGCTAATATAATTGGCACAGATATGGAAAACTATAAAATTATCCGAAAAAACCAATTTGCATGTAGTACCATGCAAGTAAGACGCGACAAAAAGATGCCTGTTGCCTTATTGGAAGAGTTAGAAGAGGCCATTATTTCACAAGCTTATTCTGTTTTTGAAATAAAAAATCTTGAAGAACTTATTCCTGAATATCTAATGATGTGGTTTATTCGTTCTGAGTTTGATCGGGAAGCATGTTTTAATGCAGTTGGTGGAGTTAGGGGAAGCTTAGAATGGGAGGATTTTTGTGAAATGAAATTGCCAGTCCCCTCCATTGCAAAGCAAAAACAGGTTGTTAAAGAATATAAAGTTATCCAAGATCGGATTGAACTTAATCACCAACTGATTCAAAAGTTAGAAGAAACAGCGCAAGCAATTTATAAGCAGTGGTTTGTTGATTTTGAATTTCCCTTCGACTTCGCTCAGGGCAAGCCTGATAAAAATGGTAAGCCTTATAAAAGTAGCGGTGGTGAAATGATTTATAATGAAGAATTAGACAGAGAGATTCCAAAAGGGTGGGAAGTTTCTAGTATTGGTCAATATTCAAAGGTAAAATCTGGGTATGCTTTTAAGAGCGAATGGTGGAATACAAATGGTCTTCCCGTAATTAAAATTGGAAGTATTGCTAATAATACAATTGATTTTAATTCATTAGGTTATATTAATGAAAATAAGGCAAAAAAGGCAGAAAGCTATCAAGTACAAAAAGGTGATATTGTAATTGCAATGACTGGTGCAACAATTGGAAAGATAGGATTAGTTCCAGAAATAAATACAACAATTTTTGTAAATCAGCGTGTTGGAGTCTTTGATCTAGGTGAGAAACCAATTAAGAAAGCAGCATTTCTATATTTTAATTTATTAACCGATTTTGTAAGAAATGAGATTGCAAATGTCGGCGGAGATAGCGCCCAGGCAAATATTAGTTACAAACAGATTGAAGAGATAAAGATGGTTTTACCGACAGAAACCATTATCAAATGTTTTAATAACATATGTAAGCCTATGATCGAAACAATTCTCAATAAAATTAATGAGTGTAGTAAGGCTAAAAAATTGAATGACTTGATTCTTTCCAAACTAGCAACCATAGAAAATTAACCCAATGAAATTCACCGAAGCTAAACTAGAAAATGCCTTTATCGAATTACTAGAGCAAGAAGGTTTCCCACATCATTTGGGCAACACCATCACTAGGTCAGTGGATGAAGTTTTAATCGAAGAAGATCTGCTTAAATATTTACTTACTAAGTATCAAAAGCAAAACCTAACTAATACTGAAGCTAAATCAATTGTACTGCAACTTAAAAGTTTACCAGCTAGTGATTTATATGAAAGTAATAAAACCATCTTAAGGTGGTTAAGTGATGGGTTCATTTTAAAGCGGGAAGATCGCAATCAGAAAGACATTCACATTGAGTTAATTGATTATGCAGGGCTTGAAGTACAACTAGCTAGTAATGATTTAGATACGATTGTTGCTGATAAGAAATTAGCTTACCCAACAGATCAGAATATCTATAAATTTGTAAATCAATTAGAAATTGTTGGATCGGAAAAGCGAATTCCTGATGGAATTGTTTACATCAATGGTTTGCCCATAGTAGTTTTTGAATTTAAGAGTGCTGTTAGGGAAGAAGCAACTATCCATGACGCTTTTACTCAATTAACTATTCGTTACAAAAGGGATATCCCCGAGCTTTTTAAGTACAACACTTTCTGTGTGATTAGTGACGGGGTGAATAATAAAGCAGGTTCCTTTTTTGCACCGTATGAATTTTTCTATGCTTGGCGAAGAGTTGCAGGGTTAGCAAAGGATGTGGATGGGATTGATAGCATGTTCACCTTGGTGCAGGGCATGTTTAATCAAAATAGACTGCGGGATATTATTCGGAACTTTATATACATTCCCGACACATCCAAAATTGATGAAAAGATAGTGTGCCGTTATCCACAATATTACGCGGCTAAGTGTTTATTTGAAAATATTAAATTAGCACAAAAACCTAAGGGAGATGGAAAAGGGGGTACTTACTTTGGAGCGACTGGCTGTGGCAAGAGCTTTACTATGCTCTACTTAGCTAGGTTACTAATGAAAAGTGAGTACTTTGCTAGCCCTACAATAATTATGATTACCGACAGAACTGATTTAGATGATCAGTTGTCCCGGCAATTTACTAATGCCAAGCACTTTATTGGGGATAATCAGATTATTAGTGTGGAGAGCAGGGCACAGCTCCGAGAGTTAATTCAAGGAAGGCAAAGCGGTGGGGTATTTCTGACCACGATCCACAAGTTCACTGAAGATACTCAATTACTCACCGAAAGAAACAATGTGATTTGTATTTCCGATGAAGCACATCGCAGTCAGGTGAATTTAGACCAGAAGGTGAAGGTAACAGAAACGGGAGTAAAGAAAACTTATGGTTTTGCCAAGTATCTGCATGATTCACTGCCTAATGCTACCTTTGTAGGTTTTACGGGAACGCCAATTGACGCCACGCTGGATGTCTTTGGGAAAGTCGTGGATTCCTACACCATGACCGAATCTGTGCGCGATGAAATTACAGTTCGAATTGTTTATGAAGGACGCGCTGCTAAGGTGGCACTTAATAATAGTGAACTTGAGAAAATTGAAAAGTATTACGAAGAAGTTGCACTAGAGGGGGCTAATGAATACCAGATTGAACAGAGCAAAGAAGAATCTGCCAAAATGAATGCGATTCTGGGAGACCCGAAACGATTAAAAGCTGTCGCAAAGGATTTCGTAGAACATTACGACAAAAGAATATCAGAAGGTGCTACTGTTAAAGGCAAAGCGATGTTTGTTTGTAGTAGTAGGGAGATTGCTTATGATCTTTATAAGTATGTGACGGATATTCGTCCCGAATGGAAAGAAATAAAAGTTTCCGCAGATAATATTGAACTTTCGGAAGAAGAACAGAAGAAGATTAAACCAATCCAACAAATTAATTTAGTGATGACTCGGAGTAAGGATGACGAGAAAGCACTTTATGATTTATTAGGAACAAGTGAGTACAGAAAAACTTTAGATGTTGAGTTTAAGAATGAAAAATCCAATTTCAAAATTGCGATAGTTGTTGACATGTGGCTCACTGGGTTTGACGTGCCATTCCTTGATAGTATTTACATTGATAAACCAATTAAACAACACAACTTAATCCAAACCATCTCTCGGGTTAATCGTAAGTTTAAGGACAAGAATAAGGGCTTAGTTGTCGATTACATCGGTATTAAAAAGCAAATGAATTTAGCTTTAGCTAAGTACAATAAAGGCGACAAAGATAATTTTGAAGATGTTGCCGAGTCTTTAGTCGTTGTTAGAAATCATTTAGATTTGCTAGCCAAACTTTTTCATAAATTTGATAGTACTAAATATTTCCATGGTTCCTCACTAGAGCAATTAAGTTGCCTAAAGCTAGCGGCTGAGTTTGCTCAACAAACGAAAGACTTTGAAACTCGTTTTATGGAAATGGTTAAGCGCTTAAAGGCGGCTTATGACATTTGCTCTGGAAGTGAGAAACTAACGCAAAATGAAAAAGACTTTACTCATTTTTACTTAGCAGTTCGTTCAATTGTCTTTAAATTAACCAAGGGAAATGCCCCTGACACAGCGCAAATGAATGCCCGAGTTAGGGAAATGATTAAGCAAGCGCTAGAAAGTGATGGCGTGCAGGAGATCTTCAAGCTAGGAGATTCAGAGGATAACACGCAGGATATTTTTGATGAAGATTACCTAGCAAAAATTGATAAAATTAAATTACCAAATACTAAAATCAAATTGTTGCAACAGTTGCTTGCTAAAGTAATTGGTGAAATTAAAAAGGTGAATCGAGTAAAGGGCATAGATTTCTCTAAAAAGATGCAAGCCTTGGTGGAGCGTTACAACGAACGTGACGAAAGTGATGTGCTACGCAGTGAAGTTTATGAAGATATGGCGGATCAGCTGACTGAGCTTATTTGGGAAGTTCATAAAGAGTTTTCCGCAGGTGATGCCTTAGGAATTGATTTTGAAGAGAAAGCTTTTTACGACATTCTAAAAGAACTTTGTGTAAAGTATGACTTTCGCTATCCAGAAGATAAATTAATTGAATTAGCAATAGCTGTTAAGGATTTAGTGGAGGGTCAATCTAAATTCCCCGACTGGAATAAGCGCGATGATATTAAAGCTGCCTTAAAGGTTGGACTAATTATTCTGCTTGATCAATTTGGTTATCCACCAGTGGATAAGGATGAGGTTTACGTGGAGATCTTTGAGCAGGCTGAGAATTTTAAGAAGAATCGGCCTAATTAATGTCATTTTGGACCTATTTGGTATCTAAGTTACACAGATAATTTTTCACAAAAACTAGTATATATTTGTGAAAAAACTAGCTGTTTCAAACTAGAGTAACTTACTGAAAAAACTATAATAAATTTGATTTTTAGCAAGTAGAGGGGTGCGGAACTTACTCCAACTTTTTTTGAGCGATTAGTCAGGGCAATAATACTTTCTATAATCTACCAAAACACTGGCAAGTTTTCCATTTAAAATATTATTTACTGCAACTTTGGCAGTGCTCCAAACGATAAATCACTACAGCTGGGTAATATAAACATAATGACAGAAATATCATTTTATGATATAAAAGTATCATTATGAAATTTGGTGAATTATCATTATATCAGCAAGAAATTAACAAACTGGGGGGAGTAGTTAGTATTGCTGACTTCGCGAATCTTGTTGGATTGTCTGATTCCCAAAAGATTAATTCTGCTCTGAAGAAGTGCATCGAATGTAAGATCATTAAACGCTTTATTAACGGTTTTTATCTCTCCGATAACTTTGATCCAGAATTATTATGCCAAAAAATTTACCCAGAATCATATCTTAGTTTGGGAACAATTTTAGCTAAGAATTTAATTATTGGCTCTGTTCCGCAAATGACTATTTATGCTGTTAAATTAGGTAGAAATAAGGAGTTTAATAATTGTGGAATTAGAATAATTTATTTCAGTATTTCTAAAGACTTGTTTTTAGATTTTGAATTTAAAAATGGAATTAAATATGCCTCTAAAGAGAAAGCATTTTTAGATTTGTTATATTATTACCAGAAAGGCTTTGTGCCTTCATTTAACATTTATTCAGATTTAAACCTGTCGCTATTAAAACGTTCTAAGGTTGATAGTCTCTTAACCAATTATAACAACGTAAAATTTAGATCTTTTGTTCAGAAACTTTTGGATGATTATGAATATTAAATCAGAAATTGATTTGATGGTATTTATGATGAAAGCTATTAGCGAAAAATTTCGTTCGCAGGCAATCATTCGAGGCGGAATGGCTTTGTATTTGCTCAATTCTAAAAGGTACACTAACGATCTAGATTATGCCTTTGTTCCCTTTAAATCCAAAAAGGATATTTTAAAGCCACTCTTGGAGTTATTGGATAGTATTGAAAATTTAAAATATCAATATGAATTAAACTCCCAGTGTCTACGGGTAAGTTTGGATTATCAGGGATTTAAAAGTCAATTAGAGATTAAGACGTATAGTCATTTAAAATCTATGGCAATTAGCACAGAAGCTTTGCCTGAGATAAAAATGCCATCATTCATAGTTAGGATAGCAGATTTAGAATGGTCCTTATCGAATAAGATTGCGGCTTGGTTAGAAAGACGATTAGCTAAAGATTTATATGATATTTATTATCTTTATACTTTTTTAAACGTTAGGCCAGATCTACAGATACTAAATAAGCGTCTAAAAAAAATTGAATTTGCTAGAAATCTCAAGAACGCCAAAACCTCCCTGAGCTTAGTAGAATTCATAGAGTTGCTTAGAAAAGAGGTTATTAATCTTAATCCTCAAAAATTAAAGAATGAGCTAGGGGACTATTTTACTAAACAAGAACTATTGGGGATTGAATTAAAAATAACTATAGCATTAAATAGTATTTGTGAATATTTAGAAACCTCAATTCGACATAAGGATTCTACTACGACAAACAAATTAACAGAATTTGCCTGAAAAAAGAAAATAATTCATGCTCGCCGTAATACTATTACGCCTCCGCGTGAATTTTTTATTTTTTCTAGTCAAATTACAATTATTAAAACCCCCAGAGGGAGTTAATAGTTTAGTTATGACAATAAATTAATAAATGGTTTTGAGAATCTTTAAAGATGTCATAACTAATATTTCAGTCACTTTGCTTGTCTCGTGACGAATCTTAAGTCGAACTGATGTTAGAAGAAAATCAATTAAAATAAACTCTTCTTTCGCAGTTAAGAAAGAATAAACGCGCCATCCTTGACAGTCAAAATATACAAATCTGAAGTTACATCGCCATTATGGTCAAAGGCAATTTTGCCACTGGAACCTTGGTAAGATTTTACTTGAAACAGTTTTTCTTTAATACAGGCTGTGTCCTTGGGTCCACAAGTTTTAATTTGATTGGCTAGAATCATTAGCGCATCATAAGATTTGAGTGCCAAGAAGGCTTGAAGCGAAGGTGGAAACTTAAAGAAACCTTCAAAGTCTTTAATAAATTTTACAGTAAGCGGATTGGGGCTATTCGGAATTACGGGAGTCATGGAGATTACCGAAATTCCTTCGGCTCCACCAGCGGCTAATTCTAAAAAGTTTTCATTACCATTAATTGCTGTGGTTGCCAGAATCTTAGTATTTAAACCTAATTGTTTAGCTTGTTTTAGGATTAATGCGCCTTCATTTGGATACGATATTAAGTAAATTAAATCGGGAGCACTTGTTTTGACTTTAAGAAGTTGAGATCGAAAATTACTATCACCTGGCTGAACGACTTCTTCGGCGACAATTAAATTTCCGTCACGCAGAAATTTTTTCTTTAATTCATTAGCAGAGCTAATTCCATAATCATTATTGATTTTAATGATCGCAATTTTATTTGCTTTAAGCTGATTAGTTATGAAGTTTTCAGCAAAACCGGCAACTTGTTCAGCAGTTGGAGATGTCCGAAAGTTGTAGTCATCAGGAGAAGTATAATCAACAGTTTCTGTGGCAACTCCCATTTGAATTACCTGATCCTGATTAACTATTGGTGAGAGTGCCATTGCAACTCCCGAACCCATGGTAATAATTGCTGGAAATGAGTCAAAGCTTTTTAAATGGCGATAGGCCGAAATAGCAGTTTTCGGATCGAGTTGTGTGTCTTGATACAGTAATTCAATTTGAAAATCTGAGCTTTGATTTATTTGATGGGTTGCTAGTTCTAATCCCTGCTTAATCCAAATAGCTTGTTCACTGGCATTTCCAGTTAGGGGGATTAGGACAGGTATCTTGACCTTTGGTGCTTCCGCATAAATCTGGGAAGGTAATATGAGGAGAACCAGTGTAATTAAAAGTTTCATGATATATGACCTAATTCAATGTTAAATTTTTTATACCATAAAATAAAAATGATTGCAGTCTTTCTACAAGTCGATTGGGTAATTTGTTTATAAGAAGATTAATAATTTAATATGTTTATCATATAAATTTTGCCTTGTGTATCTGATGGGTGATAAAAGCTAATTCTCAAAGTTTTGATCCAAAATCAAACCTGTTATAAGTTAAGTTCGTAACTATTTATACTCACCGCTTTTCATTTTTGAGAAAAATGAAAAGATAGGTGAGCGAGCAAAATCCTGTCGCCTTGTCCGCCGTAGCTTTAGCGAAGGTGGAAGGCAGGTTTTGCCGTAGAAAATAACAACTAAACCCAACGCAGATAGGCGGTGAGTATTAGTTTTGTCTTCTACGGCGTAACTTGACTAAAACCAAGATTACGCTCGCCCTCCACAAATTTTATTTGCGGAGGGTTTATTATTTAAAAAGAATCCTATGGGCAGAAAATGGGCCAACATTGTAAATAAGAAAGGTGCTGCGGATCAACAGCGTAGTTTGGTTTATACTAAAATTTTATTTGAAGTTACGGCGGCTGTTAAAAAAGGCGGGCAAGATCCAAATACTAATTTTCTCTTAAAAGTTGCTTTTGAGAAATGTAAGAAAAATAACGTTCCTAAAGATAACATTGATAAAGCTATCAAACGGGGATTAGGCGATGGAGTTGATGAGGAACATGAAGTTTCTTATGAAGGCTATGGTCCAAAAGGTGTAGGAATCTTTGTTGAAGCATCTACTAATAATGTTACTAGAACAATTGCCTTTGTTCGACTTTGCTTTAATAAATGTGGCGGTTCGCTAGAAACCCAAGGATCATTACAATTTATTTTTAATCGCCAAGCTGTTTTTGAAGTTCCAAATGCTGGACTTAACGAAGATGATTTCACTTTAGAAATGATTGATGCCGGAGCAGACGACATTGAAAATGAAGATGGATATTTTTCTGTTTATGCTGCTAAGGAAAACTTTGGTGCTATTTCTAAAAAGTTAGAAAGCCTTGGTATCATTCCAGAAGAAGCAAGTTTGGCGCAGATTCCTGTTAGCTACAAGACCATAGATGATGAATCATACTTAGCCAACATGAAGCTAATTGATATGTTAGAAGCAGGGGAGGATATTGTAAAAGTTTATCATAACATTGAATTCCAAGAGCATTTTAATGATCTGGGTTAAATTAAGTAAGGAAATCTTTCTTATTTCAACCTGGAGAAGCGTTTATTGAGAATCGTCTTAAAAATTTGATCTATTGAAGGTTACGACGGGATAATATAATATACTAAAAAGTTTACATATTTATGTTAATGTATGTGATTTTTAATAGGTTTATTTTTTAAGGATTTTATGAATAAAAGTTTTTTACTACTTTTGGTTTTCGTCTTTTTTTCTTCTAATTTTGCTATTGCGCAAACCCCTCCCTTAAAATTGTGCTACAGCAGTAAAAGCAATTCTTTTCTTGTTCGTCCTAAATGCAAAAGTAAAAATGAAATTACTGTTAACTTAGAAACACTTGCTGAGATTGGAGCGGTTGGTCCTCAGGGTCCTCAGGGTCCTAATGGAGTAACAAATTATAGTAGATATATCAGCGATACCGAATCAGTCTTAATTCAACCACGTACTTCTCATACACTAAGTGTAGAATGTCCATTAGGGCAAAAACCCACTTCTGGGGTATGTGATTTTGGTGTAGCGGCTTATGCTGATGTAATGACAAGCTTTTCTATTAGTAATTCTCCTACTACGGGTAGTTTGCAAGTTAATTGTCTGTACGTAAATATTGCTGATTACGAAGTTTCACCTGAGATGACTGCTCATGCAATCTGTATCGATGCTCAATAGATGCTTAAGTTCTTAATTAATTAATTTTTCAGAGATTTTGACTGAAATTTTTTTGATTCTGTTGAGAAGATTTACAGTCAAAATTCTCTATTCAGAGTTTTTGATTTCCTTCATTTTGATAAATTGAACAAATGGTTTGATTTTATACAGGTAACTCATTACTTCGCTAAAGCTTCAATGGATGATTTGCCCGTTGGCTGTTTTATACATGAAGATATTTTATAACCAGTAGAGCTCGATTCTTTCCTGTTTAAGATTAATTAGGAGAATTAATTAGATTTATGCGAACAGTCCACCTTCGCTTCAAAAGTTTCGGCGGATGATTTGCCAGTGGGCAAATCATACCGGAGGCGAGAATCGAACTCGCACATCCAAGGATACCGGATTTTGAATCCGGCGCGTCTACCAATTCCGCCACCCCGGCACTAATCTGAACAGCTAATATAACTGAAAAATATAAAAAGACAAATTTTTAGCTTAGAATTAAGAAAACTTTTGATAAAGTCTAAAAGCACTGTGAACTTTGTCTAATAATTTGCGATTCAAGTTGGGACTATTAGAAAATGTTTCTTGCAAGGCGATAAATTCAGATTTTAGATGTTGGTAATTTTCTTGTGGAGTCTGCTGATAGCTTAGGTGTCTAATCGCATCGAGGATTAATGCTAGTCTGATATTTGGCTCGGGGGATGCTTGTGTCTCATGATCGCTGAGAGTTTCGAGAGCAGTAAGCAGTGTCCCTTTGGATGTAATTCCACATTCCAGTAAAATTTCTAAAATCCTAGCTGGTTTTGGATTGAAATTTACGCCCTTTTCCCGCCATCCATTTTCGGAGCGAATCTTTGGTTCTTTAGAGATTACTTGGTAACTCGCTTCAAATTCACTTATTTCCGAAATAGTGAACAAGCGTTTTAGTTTAGAATAAAGACTAGGAGAGTCGGTTTGCAGTGAGCCAGTAATCATAATCCTTAGTAAATTTAGATGCTTAGATGGGCAGTTGTTGTTTAGTAACTGTAAAATGGTAGAATAGCTGCGGTTCTTTGGCAAGTCTACTCTGGTTAAAAGGGGTGCTGTGTAATAGTATTATGACAAATCAAAACTTAAATATGAAAAAACTACTTCTCACAACATTCTTATCATTTGGTTTATCGCTTGGTGTTCAGGCAGAAGTCGTTGAGCTCGATAAACTGATTGTATCTACTCCAAGTTATCAGCCGGAGTTCACTGAATTTAAGCCAGAGCTTGGAACTTATGAATTTTCGGTCAGTTGGGCAGGGATCCCAGCAGCTACAGTCTTAGTTGATGTTGATAAGGAAGGAGTTAATTACAAGCTTTCCACTAATGTTAAAACTAATTCAGCGATCAGTATTTTTTACAAATTAAAGTATCATGCTTATGGATTACTCTCCGGAGTTGATTATCGTCCAATTCAAACAACAATCGATTCTTATGAGAATTCCAGACATAAGGTAGCAAATATCAGCTTTGAGAGCCCTGATCGAGTAGTATCAAATTATACTGACACTAATAGGGCTGATATTGATTATGATTTTGACCCTAACAATATGATGTTGGAACCGTTTTCGGCGGCATTTTTTGCTAGAAGTCTTGATTGGTCGCCTGGAACTACAAGATACTTTGATACTTTTAATGGTAAAAGTCGTTATCTAATTTCTTTTACAAGTAAAGAAATGGTGAAGATGAGAGTTAATGGTGTTCAAAAAGATGTATGGGTTATTCAGCCAAAAGTTAAGAAAATTAGTTCAAATGAGGAATCTAAAAAACTTAGACAAGCAAACATTTATGTGACTGCTGATGCTAAACGTGAAATTTTAAGAATTTCCAGTGAAGTATTTGTTGGTAGTGTTAATACCGAGCTGAAATCCTTTACGCCCAGAAATGAAACTGGTGTGACAGTTGCTAGTAATCAGATCGATTATAAATTCTAATTTTATCCGTCTTTATAAAGCGCTAAAAATTTTTTGATAAAAGCTTCGTAGTGAAGCAAAGTCAGATTTATCTTGAGTTGTGGTTAATTTTTTTCCAACGGATTCAATTGGATCCAAGATTCCTTGTTTTATTGCCCAAGTTTTAATTGCTAAAGCGGTCTCGGGATTTCCAAAATCCACATTCTTCAAATTTGATTCTTTCCCCAAAAAAGCAAATGCATTTAAGGCTAATTCAATTAACTGTAATGCTTGATGGCAAGAGATCGAATCATGTCGATGAGAATTGAGTCGCCGATCAGCACGAAAAAGTAGAGTATGTGCGGCAATGCCCAACTCTCGTGGAGAAATTATTGCTTCTTCTGGATTGTCTTTTAATATTAAAAGTGAATGAACAGAATTTCTTTCCTGAGCAGGCCGATTCGCTAGGGTAAAAAGTCCTAATATTTCTTCTGACGAAAGATCTATGTACCGTAATTTAAAGTAGCGTAAATTATATGCAGTTGTATCTTCTATTTTTTTTAATTCAGTTGCGCTGACACTTCCATCATTATGTTTGTTAATTTTCTCCAGCGCTTCTTTTTGTAGGGCATGAAAATCATCTTGTTGTTTTTTTGATAAATCATTCCAAAAGGTTAATGATAAATTTTCACTACTAATAGCTTCAAAAATTTGATTTGTAATTTGTGGTACATGGGCAATCGGTAGAATTTCTTTATCAAGGCCAATGATTAAAGTTCTGAGTAAAATGTTTGCCACATTAAAACTCAAATCTATAATACTATGACGATTAACTCTTTTTTCAAGGAAGATTTCCAGTTGTGTAGTCTCTTGTCCACATCTGTTTGCCAGACTAATCACTTCTGATTTGCTTAAAGTTTGAAGATATTGAGGATCAGGATGCATAGAGTTCGTGGAACAGATATAATTATAGTTATTTCGTGTTGTTAGTAGAATAACTTAATACTTTTTTTGCTTAGAAAAACATTAATATTGGTGCTAATTTGATTCTTGATTTATGAGCTGGAAATTAAGCTGCTTCTTGTTTTTTCTTCTCTTCTTCTTTCTTTAGCCGGCTGTAATCTAGGTAATGAAGATTGGCTTGAATGTTATCAGTGTTACTGTAAACATAGGATAAGAAGAATTCACTTATTGTAGCGTTTCTAGTTACAAGTTCTTCAGCAAGTCGTAGGACAAGAGCTGGGCGATGTTTGTTTTCATCCTCAAAAGTTTGCCACCATTTTCTGGCGCTTCCAGTAGTATTTTCCCAGTCCAGACCTTTACGGCAACCATCGATTTTAGCAAGTACATCCGCATCTGACATGCCCCGAGTATCGGTAATTCCAGGTGGTAAGCCATTATATGCCGCTGTTGCAGCAGGAGTTGATCCTCCACCTCCGGAAGCTCCGCCGGTAATTTCTTTCTTAACGTCATTTTCAGAATATTCTATTGGAGATTCTCGCAGTTGCCATTTTGGTCCTTTTTCAGACAACTCAATCTCCCGAAGCATATGGGGGATTTTATAAAAAGGAACAAGGAAACCTTGGAATGGTTGAGTATCTGGTAAGAAGAAAGTGTTTCTTCCATCAAGTGGTCGCCCAATTTCGTCAGGAGTTAAAACTGCACGTTGTTGTACTTGTTCTTGAGAGCCGGTGTTTTTGCTGGCAAACATTTCTACGATCTTTCGGTTGCTACCTGTAGATACTGTTTGGAAACGAATAGTCATCTGTCCGCTTTCCTTAGAGGCCCATTCGGCATCTTGGATGTCCAAGTTGGGCATGCAAATCTTAGTACTGAAACCAGCTAAAACGGAATCCGAATCATCACCATAATTAGCTTTAACCTGAGTAATCGATTGAATCGCAGCTACGATACTTACGTTACGAGAGCGGAGTGTATTAAGTTTGACGTGAATGTCTGGCAATCGGCCCAGTGCGGAAGCAAACTCATCGATTACAAATCCAACTGGAATTGGAAGTCTGTTTCCTGGAAAGGACTCGGCACATTTTGTTAAATATCGAAGTAACTCAATTACAATAACGTTAGCTAGTGGTCGTAACATCTCTAACTCAGACTCACGTAGTTCCACAATAAATAAAGTTGGTTCTTCAATTAAACAACGAAGATCAATTTCATTAAAAGCTGTAGTGGCACGAATGTCTGATAAATCCCAAGCATTAATTCTCATGGAAAGTTCTGACATAATTGTATCAGCATTCTGAGAACCGGAACGAGCAAGATCGACAAAAGAACGAGCAGTACGAATTGATTCAGGATGTGCTTCTAACCAATCACAAAGTCCTCTCATTCCAGATTGAACTAGTTGGTGAACTCGGGGCATGGATAAAATGTCATTATCGTCGTTTAGTAATCCAACAAAAATTGAGTTTAAAAGTGAAAGAGCATTATTTCTAAAGAATGGGCTATCAGATTTAGATTGGGGATTATCAGTCGCCATGATAACCGTGTTAGCAATTAGTTTGGCATCAGTATCAGTCTCAATTTTTGCTAAGATATTCCAACTTAGACTTCTGGCACGATCTAGGGGATTAAATAAAATTATTTTTTTATGAGGATTATTTTTCTTAACTAAGTTAGCAAGTTTACCCCACATCTCGGGTTTGGAGTCGATCACGATTGTACTGCGTGAGTTATCCATGCAATCATTGAATAGAATTGGAAGAATCAGTTTGGTAGTTTTACCACCCCCAGTTTTAGCAATTGCTAACATGTGACGATTTCGCTCGCCACCGGGAATATAAAGTTTTGCCTCTTTATGGATGACCCCGGTAGAACCACGAATGTCAGTAACATGTAAGACTGTATCATTAGGTTTACCAGATGGTTTCATCCACCGATTAATTTCTTCAGCACGAGCCAAATCACCAGAACCTAATTCATTAAAGTCCGATCTTACAGGACGATCGCTGTCCTTAAACTGGGCTAATGCTGCAAACGACATATCACCCCAGACTACACCAGTCCTTTTATATTCTTTGAAGCTAATGATAGCCAAGCTGGCAAGATATGTTCCAAAAAAGACAAAAATTAGCTCTTGGTGAAAACGACGAAGCTCGTAGGGAGCAACAAGGAGCGAAAAAATCGGTTCGAAAAGCCAGTTAATTGCGACAGGAAAAGGTTGAACGTATGCTGCAGGGGTATTAAGCTCATTAATATAATTAGCAATTTGTGTGACAGTTTCTTCTGATCGAAAGATATGAAAGAATTCGAAGGCGAATAAAACTAAGGCGATGATGCCGGGAAAGATAGCCTTTTCTTGTTTGAAAAATTGCAGAATAATAAATCCGCAAGCCAACAAGAGGATTGGAAGTCCAAGAATAAAGCTTGTGCTAAAATACCCGCTACAAAATTCTAAAAATAAAATTTCAAAATAATGTATCATTAACTTTGTTGATAACTAGATAAAAACTTGCTTAGTGGCATTTTGGCTTTAAAATTAAGATGATCTAAACTAAACATAGGTTACAATATATTATTGTTAATTTGGGAACCCCGTATTAGTCAGTTTATTTGGTTAAGCTTCTGAATTTACTACCATTTATTAGTAAGTTAAAGTGTCTAACTTACAATGGCTAAGCAAGTATATTACATCTAAGCATAATGGTAAATTATCCAATTTTAAAAATTGCTATTTTAGGTACGAGGGGACTCCCCGCTAATTATGGTGGATTTGAGACCTTCGCCGAAGAAATTTCCAAACAATTCTTAAAGTTGGGGCATGAAGTTACGGTTTATGGTCGCAAAAAATTTGGGGAAAAGCCTGATAATTCTGATTATCAAGGTATCAAACGAATTGCAACAAGCACTATTTATCAAAAATATCTAGAAACGCCGCTTAGTTCGATCACCGCTTATCTTGATGCCTTAAAGCGAGATTTTGATGTAGTCTTAATTTGTAACGCCGCTAACAGTCCATTCTCTTGGATTTTAAAACTAAATAATTATCCAATTGCCATTAATGTTGATGGGATTGAGCGACGTCGAGCAAAGTGGAATGCCCTAGGTAAATTGTGGTATTTGCTGGGAGAAAAAACGTCCGTGTGGTTTGCCGATCGAATAATCTCGGATGCGGAGATCATCGCTAAATATTACGAAGATAATTATCATTTGCGTACTGATATAATTCGTTATGGTTGTAAGCCAGAGCCAATTAACTCCGGCAAAGTTTTGCAAGATTTTTGTTTAGAAGAAAAGAAATATATTCTTTATGTTAGTCGATTAGAGCCGGAAAATAACGCCCTTGGGGTGATTCAAGCCTATAACAAATTAGAAACAGAAATCCCCTTAGTAATTGTGGGCGATGCTCCTTACTCCAAAGAGTACATTGAAAATTTAAAAGCTGTTGCTAATTCTAAAGTGATATTTACAGGTTTTCAGTTTAGAGAAGCCTACCGTGAACTACGCACTAATTGTCTGATCTACATCCAGGCAACAGAAGTTGGAGGAACTCATCCCGCACTAGTTGAGTCAATGGCCTACGGCAACGCTGTGATCGCTAATGATGTTCCGGAGCACCGAGAAGTATTAGAAGATGTCGGTATTTATTATGCTTTTAATGACTTCCAGGATTTAAGTTACAAAATGCAGGAGCTCTTGGATTCTCCTGATAAACGCAGTGATTTAAGTAAAAAAGCAAAATCACTTGCGGAACAGAACTTTTCTTGGGAAGTAATTGCTAACCAGTATCAGGAATTGTTTAGTCAGATTGTGAATACTCGACTTTACTAGGATTATAATAAGTTTTTATTTAGCAGTAATTTTATGGCAGAACCAACATTACAAGATACACGATATTTTAAAGTTGATCCAAGGTCAAAGAGTGCCCTTTATCATTCGGTTCGTTTTCAGATGGGAGAATTAAGTCGGGAATCAAAACCGGTGGGGGAGTTTTTACCACTATTAGATTTATGTGGTCCTAATTCATCAGAGGAAGCTCGGATTTCAAAAGCACAGGTCTCACTAATTAAGGCAGCGGGGGAGGCGTGGAAGAAAGATCTTGAAGATTTGGCATCGGATGATGGTAAAATTCAAACATTAAACACAGCACTCCAGCAATTGGCGGAGCTCTTTAAATAATCATGGTATTCTATGTATCTTAGGGTTTAGATAGCTAGAACTACTTACTATATTTGGTTTAAGTGACTTTTTATGATACATTCTTACTGAAATTATAATAATCACTATTGATTTTACTACCATTTACGGAGAATAACCGATGCGAGGAGTTTCAGTCGTCGTTCCACTATATAACGAAGAATTAAATGTTCAGCCCCTTTATCAAGAGCTAAGTCAGGTTATGAGCTCAATGGATTGTGATTATGAGCTAATTTTTGTTGATGATGGATCTCGAGATCAAACAATTAAAAATCTTCTAAAAGCTGTGGGAGCGGATGCCAATGTTAGAATTATTGAATTTCGTCGTAATTTTGGACAAACAGCGGCGATGGCAGCTGGTTTAGAACATTCTCAGTATGATGTTGTTGTAACAATGGATGGTGATCTTCAAAACGATCCTTCTGGAATTCCAATTGTAGTAAACAAATTATTAGAAGGTGGTTATGACTTAGTTGCTGGTTGGAGAAAGCACCGTCAAGATAAATGGCTTAGCCGCAAGTTGCCAAGTAAGATTGCTAATTACATAATATCAAAATTAACAAATGTGCAGTTGCATGATTATGGTTGTAGTCTTAAAGCAATGACTTCAGAAATTGCTAAAGGCATTAAGCTTTATGGGGAAATGCATCGTTTCATACCAGCCTTAGCCGTAGAGATGGGAGCAAGGATTGCCGAAGTTCCAGTAAATCATCGTGCTCGACAATTTGGCACTTCTAAGTATGGAATCTCCAGAACGCTTCGTGTGATTCTAGATTTAATCACAGTGAAATTTTTCTTAGGTTTTGCTAAACGACCAATTCACCTTTTCGGTAGTCTCGGACTCGGAGCAGGATTTTTGGGTGCGTTAGCAATCACTTGGACAATTTTTCAGAGATTTGTTTTTGATGTGCCAATGGGTGGCCGGCCGTTATTCTCACTAGGTGTAATGTGCGTGCTGATTGGTCTGCAATTTCTAGTTTTTGGGCTTTTAGCCGAAGTATTAGCTCGAACATATTATGAGTCTCAGAATAAAAGTATTTATTCAGTTCGAAGATTTATTGAGCCTGGCAAGAAAAGTGTTCTTAGCCAGACTGCTGAATCAACTTGGTCAAGACAGGCTGCAATCAAATAACGAGTGACGATCCGACTAATACTTGATGCTCGTAAGATATTTGATGGTGGTATTGGAGTTTATACCCGAAATTTAATCGAAGCACTTGCGCGAAGCACTGAATTTAAACTTTGCTTGTTAATTAATCCTCATCAAAAAAATAAAATCTTAGCTGAAAATTTTTCTTGGTTAAATTTGGTGGACTGGAAAGAAGATTTGGCAAAAGTACTTTCCTTAGACGAGTATTTTAATCTTACCAAAAGAATAGATTTTACAGAATTTGATCTTTATCATACGCCATTCATAACAATACCGCGTAATTTGCCGATCCCCAGCGTGATTACAATCCACGATCTAATTCAAATCACTCATCCTGAAAAGTTTTATTATCCACTTATAGCCAAACTAATTATTGGAAATTCAATTAAGCAGGCTACTGGAGTTTTAACTGTTAGTAAGTCATCTGCCGGAATCATTAAAAAATATTTCCATCAATTTGTAGCCAATAAGCTAACTATTATTCCAAATGTAATTAGTCAAAATTTCAGGGAGTCCAGTAAAGAAGTTTCGACGATTAAAAATCCACGAATCGAAGCCAAGAAATTTATCATGGCACTTTTCTCTAATTTAAAACCTCATAAAGGTTGTCTTGATTTATTAAAAGTATTTAGTCAGTTAATTCTCAAGCAGCAAATCCCTAAGGATTTTTATTTGGTACTAGTGGGTAAGGAGCTAGAAAAAGTTACAAATCCTCATGTCCAAAAAATATTACGGGATTACCCGCAAATTATTAATTTAGGTGCTTTATCTGATGCGGAATTAGTAAGCACAATGGCACAAGCCGAAGCTTTAGTAGTCCCTTCGTTAGTGGAAGGGTTTTCTTTGCCAGTTCTTCAAGCACATAGCCAAGGCACACCAGTGATTGTTCGTCCAATTCCAGCGATTCAAGAATTAATTGGTAATGGAGATGTCGTTGCGGTGGATTTTAGCCAGGAATCATTAGCAAAGGCAATTCTTAAATTCTATGAGCAGGATAGTAGGAAGAAGTATAGTTATGAATTAAGTAATTATGATCTTTTAAGTTTATCTGATAAATTACTAGATTATTATAGAAAAATCCTAAGTAATGAAAGTAGCATTAGTACATGATTGGTTAACAGGGATGCGAGGTGGGGAGCGTTGCTTAGAGGAATTTCTTAATCTCTACCCTGAAGCTGATATTTTTACTCTAATTCATATTCCTGGGACTACAAATTCTCAAATTGATGCTCGGGTTAAGCAAGTTTCATTTTTAAATAAAATTCCGTACATCGCCCTGATTTATCGGTGGCTATTACCATTATTTCCTTTTGCTGTTCGTAATCTAAAAGTTGAGGGATATGATTTAGTCATTTCACTAAACCATGCCGTGGCAAAAAATGTTTTAGTTAAAGCTCCAGCTTGTCATGTCTGCTATTGTTTTACGCCGATGCGTTATGCCTGGGATCAAATGTTAAATTACTTTGGCTGGCTTAGCTATTTTTTTGCGCCAATTCTTTTAACACTTCGTTTTTGGGATCGCTATTGTGTCAAAGGAGTAACTCAGTTTGTTGGAATTAGTAGGTTTGTAGCCGCACGCATTCGATGTTTTTATAAGAGAACCTCGGTTGTAATTTATCCACCTATTAAAGATTTTTGGTTAGAGCCAGAACTTAGCAATGAGAATCGTCGGAATCAATCTTTTTTATACGCGGGTGCTTTGGTCCCATACAAAAATGTGACTCAAATTGTGGAAGCATTTAATTTGAACGGTCTTCCTTTGGTAATTGCTGGTACTGGTCCTCAGAGGGAAAAATTGCAAAGTATCAGCAAAGCTAATATCAAATTTCTGGGAAAAGTAAGTGACAAGCAATTGGCGGAACTCTATCAGCAATCACGAGCTTTAATCTTTGCTGCTAAAGAAGATTTTGGTTTAATACCTGTGGAAAGTTTAGCTTGTGGTTTACCAGTTATTGCCCCTTACACTGGCGCCTTAAGAGAAAGTTTAGAAAATCTTAAATATTGGGAAGATATCTCAGACCAATGTGGACAGCGCACAGGTGTTTTCTTTCGTTATAAATATGAAAATCTAGTTTATGAAATAAACGAAGGTGTTAAATGTTTTATTAGCCAGGAAGAATCATTTCTAGCAGAAGATTGTCGCTTACAAGCCAAAAAGTTTGACTTAGAACATTTTAGAACTAGTTGGTATGCTCTAATTAAAACTTTAATTGAGTCTGGACATCTCAGCACAAAACGATAAAATCACTATTAATGCTTAAGCAAAAAAGACAATTTTTTGAGATCCTTTATGTAATTGCCGATTTGATCGTCATTAGCATCGCGTGGATTTTTGCTTTTTGGCTCCGCTTCCATAGTGGCTGGGTCCCAGTATATTATGGATTACCATCCTTCACTGAATATTTATTCATGATGGTATATATTTGGGTAATTTGGGCAACGGTATATAAACGAACCGGACTGTATAAGCCGATGCGGGGTGTTCGTCGCACAAAAGAAATACTGTTGTTGATTAATGCCAATTTAGTTGCAGTATTGATTTTAATAGCACTAACATTTTTATTAAAAGAAAAGGAAATTGCCTTTTCTAGGTTAGTTTTTATTTACTTTGGGGTCGCAGCAACAATTTTTTCAATTGCAGAAAGATTATTCTTAAGGTTTTTCCTGCGAGAAGTTCGCCGTAAAGGCTACAACTTACGTTACATGTTAATTGTAGGTGCTGGTCAGGTAGCAGCTGATATTGCTAGTCGAGTTAGGTTGCACCGTGAGCTAGGAATTCAATTAATTGGATGTATATCTAAAACTGGGACTGAGGAAAAGGGACCGTGGGGGATGCCTGTTTTAGGTTCTTACTATGATTTAGATCGCCTCTTGGAAGAGAAAGCAATTGATCAAATCGTGATAGCACTACCACTAGAAGATCATTATTTGCTTACTGAGATATTAGAACGAACTGGTGATTCTTTAGTGGATATTAAAATTATTCCGGACATTTATCGCTTTGTTAGCGTCGGTGGGTCAATTGAAGAGTTTGAAGGTTTGCCTGTTATTAACATTCAAGATTCACCTTTAAATGGGATTAATCTTCAAGCAAAAAGATTCTTTGATCTAGTTTCTTCATTTATTGGTTTACTTATACTTTCTCCGCTATTTTTGCTTATTGCTATTATAGTTAAATATTCTTCTCGTGGTCCCGTATTTTACAAGCAAGAGCGAGCTAGTCTTGATGGCAAGACCTTCAATATTTATAAATTTAGGACCATGACGTTTGATGCCGAACAGGAAGGTCCTGGCTGGACAACAAAAAACGATTGTCGAGTAACTTGGATCGGTAAAATTTTACGTTCTACTAGTTTGGATGAATTTCCTCAGTTGTTTAACGTTTTTCGAGGGGACATGTCCTTAGTTGGGCCAAGGCCGGAACGTCCAGTTTATATCTCGGATTTTCGCCATAAGATTCCTAATTATATGCTTCGTCATAAAGTTCCTGCGGGAATCACTGGATGGGCACAAGTTAATGGTTGGAGAGGCAACACTTCCATTGATAAGCGGATAGAATTTGATCTCTACTACATTACCAATTGGTCGCTATTTTTTGATATTAAGATTTTACTCATGACCTTTTTTAAGGGTCTAATCAATAAAAATGCTTATTAGTGATTAGGTCATTTGATTTTAGGCTGCTTTAACTTCATGATAGGTTGAGTAACTCTTAGGTATAGGAATTCTGAAACCATTGTTTATTAAACCTTTTAAATGAAATTCAATTGCTTCGGTCATGTTTTTTTCAACTTCTCGATTAGTCTTTCCAGTGGCAATGCATCCTGGTAAATCAGGGCAATAAGCGGAATATCCGGTGTTTGTTTCTTCAATAATTACTAAATATTTTTTAATCATTTTTCAGTCCTGCTTGTTTAAGTATGCTGTTTATAGTAAAGACAAGACAATTTACGTTAGTAAATTGAACAGAGTCATTACGGCTAATGCAAATCTTGGTTTTATCCAAGTTTGCATAGCTAAAAACAACATAAATAGTGAGTCCAAGCAAAGTCGATAGTCTTTTAAAGTAATTTATTTTTTGGACTCACTATAATGTTCCTGGTGCAATCTCGGAAATACCTTTACCAGCAACAGTCACAATTCCATTTTTAACTGGATGTTTAAATTGCTGATGACTACCTTTTGTTCTTACTAAAATCCAACCATCTGCTTCAATTAGCTTTATCATCTCTTTAAATTTCATTATAGTTTATTCCGTATCTATTATTCAATAATGGAGTTACTTAATTTGCACTTGTGAATCGAAAATAGTGGCTTTTAGTTGTTCTTAAAATTTAAAAAATGGGGAATAAACTAAATTGAGATATGCTAGAAAAACCAATAATTAGCAGTCAAAGACAAAAAAGCAGACTACTAGCCACTATCTGTAAAAAAGTGTAATAAATTAACAAAGATTTATTACGGTTTAGAAAAAATCAGTAAGCGATTGATTTTGCTGATTTATTCGAACTACTTTGGGGGGCCCGTGAATATTTGTGTTATCGGAAGTGGATATGTTGGTTTAGTCGCTGCTGCTTGTTTTGCGGAGCATGGTAATCAGGTTATCGGTGTTGATATCAATGAAGATAAAATTGCCAAATTGAATAATGGCGAATGTCCAATTTATGAGCCAGGACTAAGTGATTTATTAGCTAGGAATATTGGTAAAAAGCGTTTAACTTTTACAAGTAATCTAAAAAAAGGCGTTGAAGATTCTACCGTAATATTTGTCGCTGTTGGTACGCCACAAGATGAAGATGGTGCGGCTGATTTACAACATGTTCTAAAAGTTGCGGAAGGAATTGGGAAGAATCTTAATGGATATAAAGTTATTGTTGATAAATCAACGGTACCAGTTGGAACTGCGGCCAAAGTTAAAGCTGTAATTGCGGAATACAGTGATCAAGAATTTGATGTTGTCTCTAATCCTGAGTTTCTTAAGGAAGGAGCTGCACTTGATGATTTTTTAAAGCCTGACCGAGTTGTAGTCGGCGTGGAAAGTGAGCGAGCTACTAAAATCATGAAAGAGCTTTATGCTCCTTTTGTTAGAACTAACAATCCAATAATTTTCATGGATGTTGCTTCCGCTGAAATGACTAAGTATGCCGCCAATGCCATGTTAGCAACGCGAATCTCATTTATGAATGAGATTTCTCTGCTTTGCGAAAAAGTTGGCGCTGATGTTACTAAAGTTAGACTTGGCATGGGAACAGATGCTCGAATTGGGATGAGCTTTCTTTTTCCAGGTATTGGTTACGGGGGCTCTTGTTTTCCAAAAGATGTTCAGGCTTTAGTTAGAACTGCTAAGGATAATGGAGTGGATCTTAAAATTGCTACGGCGGTGGAGGATGTGAATTATTTACAAAAGCAGTTGATTATTAAAAAAATCTTAAGTCACTATGGTAATGAAAAAATCTGTGGCAAGACATTCGCTGTTTGGGGCTTAGCTTTCAAACCACAGACAGATGATGTGCGAGAAGCTCCTGCCCAAACAATTTGTCGTGAACTTATTGGTCGTGGAGCTAAGATTCAAGCATACGATCCGGAAGCACTAAAAACATTCCCTGAATACTTTGGGCAAAACGATGCCATCAGCTATTTTGAGCAAAGTTATCAAGCATTAGAAAATGTTGATGCCTTAATTGTATGTACTGAATGGAACGAATTTCGTAATCCGGATTTTAAGATAATAGCAAGTAAGGTTAAAGACAAAGTGATGTTTGACGGCAGAAATTTATTTGATCCCGAGATGGTTGCCAATTTTGGTTTAACATATCATTCTATCGGTCGCGCAACAGTTTTAGGAGTTTAATTCAATGTCAAGAATACTAGTTACCGGTGGAGCCGGTTTTATTGGTTCACACTTATGTGATCAGCTTTTATCGCAAGGTCATGAAGTACTAGCTTTGGATAACCTATTTACGGGAAGAAAAATAAATTTAGTTGATGCTGAAAAAAGCTCTAAATTTGAATTTATTCGTCATGATGTAACATTGCCAATTTTGCTAGAAGTTGATGAGATTTATCACATGGCCTGTCCAGCATCACCTGTTCATTATCAATACAACCCAATTAAGACTATTAAAACTAGTGTAATTGGGACGATCAATATGTTGGGACTTGCCAAGCGCGTTGGCGCAAAATTTTTAATGGCTTCGACCTCTGAAGTTTATGGCGATCCGCTAGAGCACCCTCAACGTGAATCATATTATGGAAATGTAAATACAGTTGGTCCAAGAAGTTGTTATGATGAAGGGAAGCGTGTGGCGGAAACATTAACTAATGATTACCGAATTCATAATGGTGTAGATGCCAAAATTATTCGTATTTTTAATACTTATGGTCCACGGATGTTATTTGATGATGGTCGAGTAGTTTCTAATTTTATTGTGAAAGCGCTTAATAATGAAAAAATTGAAATTCATGGTGATGGATCGCAGACTAGGTCTTTTTGTTACTGTAGTGATTTAGTAAATGGAATTATTGCGACGATGAATAAAGATGGTTTTAGTGGACCTGTGAATTTAGGAAATCCTAAGGAGATGACTATTTTAGAATTAGCTCAGCAAGTAATTGCTATGACCGAAAGCAAGTCCGAACTTGTTTATCAAGATTTTCGAGTGAATGACCCAATGCGTCGTAAGCCTGATATTAGTTTAGCTAAGAGTGAACTTGCTTGGGAGCCAGTTATTAATTTAGAAACCGGATTAGGCAAAACAATTAGTGATTTTAAAGCAAGAATGTAATGAGAGCATTAGTTACTGGAGGAGCAGGGTTTATTGGTTCGCATGTAGTGGATCGTTTAGTTGCAAAAAACTTTGAAGTTGCAGTGATTGACGATCTGTCTAGCGGGTCACTTGATAATTTGTCTGATCGGGCACAGTTTTTCCAACAAGATATTTGCGATGCCGAAGCGGCTCATACCATAAAGTATTTTAAGCCAGATATTATTATTCACACAGCTGCTCAGATGTCCGTAAGTGATAGCATGAAAGATCCTTTGCATGATGTGAAAGTCAATGTGCAAGGTACTGTAAACTTACTGAATGCCTTAGATAAACATAATTTTCCTTTCTTTGTTTTTATTTCCACTGGTGGTGCTCTATATGGAGAACAAGATGTTTTTCCTGCACCAGAAGATCATGCTTTACGACCAACAAGTGTTTATGGTCAGTCAAAAGCAGTGGTGGAGCAATACTTAGCACTTTGGCAGAGAGTTTATGGACTCAAGTATGCAGTTTTGCGCTTAGCTAATGTTTATGGACCTCGACAAAATCCTCATGGTGAAGCTGGAGTTGTAGCAATATTTTTGAAGAAGTTACTTAGTGGTGAAATTCCAACAATAAATGGCACAGGTAAATTTACTAGAGATTATGTGAATGTCTTAGATGTTGTTTCGGCAATTGAATCTGTTATAGAGCAACGGATAACTAATACTTTCAATATTGGCACTGGAATTGAAACTTCAGTAAATGAACTTTACCAGCAAATTATAAAAGCTGGTAACTTTAATATTCCAGCCAGTTATGGGCCTCAAAGAGCAGGGGATCAGGAACGCAGTGTAATTACCTCCACAAGAGCTAAAGAATTACTGGGCTGGTCTCCAAAATTAGATTTAGCCTCCGGACTTCAAGACACTTATCAGTGGTTTGCCAGTCATCAGTAAGCTTTCAATTTTATCCGATTTCGACGTCAGAAGAACCCTCTCAATGCTCGCTGTACTCCAAGTACAGCTGCGCTTGAGAAGAACCTTCTTCCTAGAACTCGAATAAACTTGAAAGCTTACACTAAATTACTAGTTGTGATATCATTTCGCACTCGTTAACTTGAAATGCTTTAAATGCCAAGAATATAGTTTTGTACCCATATGTATAATAAGAGTCTCATTCGTAACTTCAGTATCATTGCCGATGAAATTTTTTGTAAAAATTTCAAACGCTTAAACGAGCAAACAGCATTTTTTTCCTAGTAGTATGTACAATAAATCACTAATACGTAACTTCAGTATCATAGCCCACATCGACCATGGTAAGTCGACACTCGCTGATCGAATTTTGGAATTTACCAAAGCGCTAACTTCTAGGGAAATGCAATCTCAATTTTTAGATAAAATGGATATTGAGAGAGAGCGTGGGATTACTATTAAAGCTCAAACAGTTTGTATTAATTATCCAGCGAAAGATGGAATTACTTACCGTTTGAACTTAATTGATACTCCTGGGCACGTTGATTTTAGTTATGAAGTTTCCCGAAGTCTCTCTGCCTGTGAGGGAGCATTGTTAGTTGTTGATGCTACTCAAGGTGTAGAAGCGCAAACTTTGGCCAATGTTTACTTAGCAATTGATAATAATTTAGAAATTATTCCAGCACTTAACAAAATTGATTTAAATAGTGCGGATCCTGATCGTGTTGCTGAAGAAATTGAGAATGTGATCGGAATCGATGCCAGTGAAGCCCTACATGTAAGTGGTAAAACTGGAATCGGGATTGAAGAAATGTTGGAAGCTATTGTTAAAAGAGTCCCACCTCCAACTCGAGGGGATGTTAATGCACCACTAAGAGCTCTAGTTTATGATTCATGGTTTGATTCCTATCTTGGTGTCTTAATTCAAGTACGAGTTTTTGATGGGGCAATCAAAAAGGGTGATAAAATTAAATTTATTCAAACCGGTGCGGAATACGAAGTTTATAAACTTGGGATGTTCACTCCGCATGCTAAAGAAGTTGCTAGTCTATCTTCCGGCGAAGTTGGTTACTTATCAGCCTCAATCAAAGATCTACATGATGTAAAGATTGGAGACACCGTTACATTTGCAAAAGCTGAAGTGGAAGCATTACCTGGATATAAAGAAGTTAAGCCAATGGTTTTTGGTGGACTTTTTCCGATTGATGCTGCTGATTATGAAAGCTTAAGAACGGCGCTTGAAAAACTTAGTTTAAATGATGCCTCTTTTACTTTTGAACCAGAGAGTTCTGTTGCTTTAGGATTTGGTTTTCGTTGTGGATATCTCGGACTCTTGCACATGGAAATTATTCAAGAGCGATTAGAGCGTGAATTTTTATTAGATCTAATTACAACGGCGCCAAGTGTTGTTTACCGAGTAAGACATAATGACGGAACAGTCATTAATGTCGATACTCCGATTAAGATGCCCGATCCAGGAGATATTGATTTTATTGAAGAACCTATTGCTCATGTTACAATTCACTCGCCTAAGGAATATTTAGGTAATCTAATTAAACTCTGCGAAGAAAAGCGTGGAATTCAAATTAGTATGGATTTTTTTGGTGAGACTCGTGCTGTTTTAGTTTATGAATTACCACTTAGTGAAGTAATCTTAGATTTTCATGATCGTGTTAAGAGTCGAACTCGTGGTTATGCTTCATTTGATTATGAAGTTAAGAGCTATCGCCAAGATAATCTTGTTAAGCTTGATATTAAGCTTAATGGGGAAAATGTTGATGCCTTATCAATTATTATTCACCGGGATCAAGCATTTCACCGAGGAAAAATTCTTACTGAAAAATTGGAAGAAATTATTGATCGACAGATGTTTGATGTTGCAATCCAAGCTGCCATCGGAGCTAAGATTATTGCTCGAAGTACGGTTAAAGCATTACGTAAAAATGTAACAGCAAAGTGCTATGGCGGTGACATTAGTCGAAAGCGTAAATTGTTGGACAAGCAGAAAAAAGGTAAAAAACGGATGAAGAGTGTCGGTAAAGTGGAGATTCCGCAGGAGGCATTTCTAGCTGTTTTAAGGTTGAATGAGGAATAGTCTAGATTAATTTAAAGTAGTGTATTAATCTGCCCTAGCTCTGTCCAGATGAAAGGTAATTATTGTGAATGATCAAGTAAGTAAAATTGAAACATATGAAGGAAGACTTTTTGTTGTTGGAGATCTTCATGGCACATTATCAGAGACAGCTAGCTTATTAGATCATCTTCAGAAAAAACAAACTTTAAATCAGTCAGATCAAGTTGTCTTTGTTGGGGATTATATTGATCGTGGCTATGAATCTTGCTCACTGGTAAATTTTTTAATCGATTTTGCCAAAGATTTTCCAAATACTAAGTTTCTAAAGGGAAATCATGAAGATATGTTTTTAGATTTCATGGGACTAGGCGGGACATTCGGAGCTAATTTTATTAGAAATGGGGGAGCCCAAACATTAATTAGTTATGGATTTGATCAAAAAGATGATGTTAATGAAATCTTTGCCAAGTTTCCCCCAAATCACATTGAGTTCTTTCAAAATTTAAGAAAGATTGTTTGTTACGATAAATTTATCGTGGCGCATGCTGGATTAAATCCACTGCGAGATTTAACTTCACAGCGAGATGAAGATTTGTTTTGGATTCGGGATGAATTTATTATGAGCCAACACTCATTTGATAAAACAATAGTATTTGGTCATACACCATTCAAAACAATTTTTAATGATTATCCTAGTAAGCTAGGGATAGATACGGGGCTAGTTTATGGAAACATGCTTAGCTGCGTGGAGCTAACTCAGAATTTGGTTTTTCAAGTTAAATCAGGTAAAAAAAGGGTTGAAGTTCTAGAGTTACAAACGTCCAGCTAAGAACTTATAGTTATGACAAAAAATACTTTCCGAATATTTAAAAGTAAGTTTTGTGATTTTTGTCACAACTATATGATTTTATTATCCCACCGGGGGATATAAGCCCCCAAAAGTAATTCCCTACGGAAATTACTTTTGGACTTACTATATAATTGATTCTGCCTTTAGGCACTAAGTGGTGGGACTACTCATACACAAATATTTTTTGGGAATAAGATAATGCAAAAAAAATCAGATGTTGGATTATATGGATTAGCCGTAATGGGCTCAAATTTGGCACGTAACTTAGAGAGTCGTGGATATCAGGTTTCAGTATGCAACCGAACTGCTAGCGTCACAGAGCAATTTATTGAAGAATTTTCTAATCTAAAATTTGTTGGTACCGAAGGATTACAAGAATTTGTCCAAAGTATTCAACAACCAAGAAAGATTATCTTGATGGTCAAAGCTGGTGAACCAACGGATGCTGTGATTCAAGGCTTAACACCCTTTTTAGAACTTGGTGATATCTTAATCGATGGAGGTAATGCTTGGTTTAAGGATACTAAAAGAAGAGTAGATCTTTTGGCTAAAATAGGGGTTAATTTTATTGGAGCAGGAATTTCTGGTGGAGAAACTGGTGCATTAAATGGCCCAAGTATTATGCCAGGTGGACCAAAACATGCTTGGGAAAAAGTTGCTGAGATGTTTTCTAAAATTGCTGCCAATGTCGATGGACCATGTACTAATTATATTGGTCCAGATGGTGCAGGTCATTTTGTAAAGATGGTACGTAATGGAATTGAATATGCTGACATGCAATTGATTGCCGAATGCTATCAAACCTTAACTGACTTAGCTGGATTTAAACCGGAACAGCTCGCTAAAACTTTTGAAAAATGGAATCAAGGTGTTTTAAGTTCATTCTTAATTGAAATTACTACTGAAATATTTAAATTTAAGGATCCGGAAGGGGAAGGATTTCTAGTTGATAAAATCTTAGATCGTGCCGGGCAAAAAGGAACGGGACAATGGACTTCGGAAGTTGCCTTAGAACTTGGTATACCTGTTCCGACTATTGCCGCCGCTGTTACAGCTAGAACATTAAGTAGTTTTAAAGATCAGCGCGTCGTGGCCTCCAAGATTCTTCCGGCCTTAACTCAAATAACGGATTTGGATCAAGATAAATTTGCAGCCGAAGTGCACAATGCTTTGTATGCGGCCAAGATTATTTCCTATGCTCAGGGAATGGCTCTTATACAAGAAGCATCCAATCAATATCACTGGGATTTAAAGCTTGACGAGATTGCTGCTCTTTGGAAGGGTGGTTGTATTATACGTGCTAAATTCCTAGGTGATATTACCAAAGCCTATCAAGCAAATCCAAACATTGCTAATTTAATGTTAGCGGATTTTATGACTAAGGAATTAGAGAAAAACATCCCAAGTTTACGTAAAGTTGTATCCGATGCCTGTTTAGGTGGAGTTCCAGTAATGGCTCTGGCTACAGCCTTATCTTATTATGATTGTTATCGTTCTGCTAATTTGCCACAAAATTTAACCCAGGCACAGCGTGATTTCTTTGGTGCACACACCTACCAACGAAAAGATATTGAGGGAACTTTTCATACGGAGTGGGAAAAGTAGAACGTGAAGATTCTCGTTACTGGTGGTGCTGGATTTATTGGTAGCAGCCTTGCCCAAAAATTATTGGAACGGGGTGACTCCGTACTTTTAGTTGATAATTTTAACGATTATTACAATCCAGAATTCAAACGTCGTAATATTAAAGAATTATTAGCATTTGAAAATTGCCTGCTAGCAGAGCTTGATTTTTGTAATCGATTAAAGCTTAGCAAGGCCTTTGAAAGTTTTCAGCCTGATGTTGTCGCCCATCTTGGTGCCATGGCGAATGTTCGTTATTCTGTAAAGAATCCACAAGTCTTTATTGATGTAAATATTTCCGGAACTAATAACCTTTTAGAATTATCTGTTGAACATCAAGCTAAGAATTTTGTTTTTGCCTCGACTGGCTCGATCTATGGAGCGAGAGACATTGTTCCCTTTAAAGAAACAGATCAATCCGATTCACCACTCGCAGCATATCCTGCCACTAAAAAGTCCGCTGAGTTATTAGGACATGCCTATAATAATATACATGGGTTAAATTTTACATCTCTGCGTTTCTTTAATGTCTACGGACCGAAAGGTCGCCCCGACATGATGCCATATCGTGTTACAGAATCAATTCTTAATCAGGAAGAGATTCCAATTTTTGGTCAAGGCGAGATGGAAAGAGATTGGACATACGTTGATGATTTAGTTAAGGGTTTTATTGCCGCAATTGATCGCCCGCAAGGTTACGAAATCGTCAACTTAGGTCGAGGTAATCCGGTATCCTTAAATAATTTTATGCAAGTCATCCAGAATGTTATTGGCAAAGCCGCAATTATTAAAAATGTGCCAACCCCACAGAGTGAAGTTCCTAGAACTTTTGCTGATATTACTAAGGCCCAAAAATTATTTGATTATCAACCAAAGGTTGATTTAGAGGAAGGTCTAACAAAATTCTGGAAGTGGTATCAAGAAATTGCTACTCCCTAAAAATTTTGCGCCGATTAGTTTTTTGCATATTCTGCAATTCTTTTTTTTGAATTAAAGATAAGAATTCCATCCTAACTTCTTCTCTTTCAAATACTCCAGTTAAGGCTGCTGTTTTAGTAATTGAATTTTGCTTTTGTACACCACGCATCATCATACACATATGTTGTGCTTCAATTATAACTCCTACTCCAAGTGGTTCTAAAGTTTTTTGCAAGCAAGTAACAATTTCATTTGTCAGTCTTTCCTGAACTTGAAGTCGTCTAGCAAATACATCTATTACTCGAGGTATTTTACTTAGTCCTACAATTTGGCCATTAGGGATATAGGCAACATGAGCTTTTCCAAAAAAGGGTAAAAGGTGATGTTCGCATAGAGAGTAAAACTCAATGTCCTTAACGATTACCATGTTGCGATATTCTTCTTTAAAGATTGCTGATTTGAGGATTGCTTCGGCATCTTGTTCGTAGCCACTCGTCATAAACTGGATTGCCTTAGAGGCTCTTTCCGGAGTTTTAATTAATCCTTCGCGTGAGGAGTCTTCTCCAATTAAGTCTATTATTTCCTGATAGTGATGAGAGATTTGTGGAAGGAAAGTATGGCTTAATAGTTTAATATTTTTTTGAGACATAGAATTATGAAAAACAAACTCCTTCAGTCGCCAGCATGACTTGGTAATACTTTAGTTTATTCTTGTTAGCGATAGTAATTAATTCTTCGGGATTTTGATGATATGCTAAAAGAATTCCACCACCACCTGCACCACAAAGCTTTGCTCCCCCTCCAATCTTTTTAATTTCTGATTGCAGCTTGTTTAGCAACGATGTTGAAACACCTAATTCGCTTAGTTGTGAATGGGTATTATTAAGGCATAAAGAGATCGAATCAGGATCGTTGTTTTCTAGTGCTAGAAGCAGGGGTGAAATATACGAGGTGATTAACTGACAACGTTCCTTCCTAAAAAATGGATCTAATAAAGAAACTTGTTGCACTAATTCTCCAGTAGTTTTTTCTGGTTTTCCGGTATTAATTAAAATAAATTTATTACTTTCTTGCGATAAATTTATTTTTAAGGGCTTAATTATTGCTTGTTCGGAGTCAGGCTGTTTTTGGAAATTAATTAATCCTCCAAAGCAACAGCAAGCATTATCACCTCCTGAGGGATTACCATTTGCTATTTGTTCTAGACTAAAAGCATTTTGATTAATTGTTTCTAAATTAAAAGTATCTGTAAAAAACTTCTCGAAACCAGCAGCTAAAGCTACGGCAAATGAGGCGGAAGAACCTAGACCCGATCCTAGGGGAAGATTCGAAGTTTCTTTAATCTGAAAGCCTTTTGTGACCTTAAATTTATTAATTAGGTTACCTAAGGCAATCTTTAAAAAATTAAGTGGATTGTTGTTGTATAAATTAAATAGATTATTAAAATTATTTGTTTCTTTGCCTAAATGCCAGAGTTCCATTGCCTGATCCGCAAGGATCACAAGTTCTTCCTGAATATATTGAAATTTTTGTTCACTGATTTGAATTTTTATATTTTCAGATTCTTCAAAAATTAGATTGGTATGGAGATTTACAGTAGTAATAATAGCAGGTTCACCATAAACAACCGAGTGTTCACCAATTAAATGTATTTTTCCTGGTGCTGATATTTTGATTTCTTTCATCGCAACTAGATATGTGTTGGCTGATCAATAAAGAAAGTTTCAATCTGATAATTATCATTAATCCATTTACCAAGGGCCTTAATTCCAATAGTTTCTGTGGCATAGTGTCCCAAAAACAAGGCATTTTGCTGATTATCCTTGGAATCATGAAAAACAGACTGCTTTGGTTCCCCAGAGATAAATAAATCATATTTATGATAACATTGTTCCATAGCAAAACTTCCACTGCCACTAACTATCGCACAAGTAAAGATTTCAGATTTGCCAAAGGGAAGTGATAATTTGTAGTCAAAACCAACTAGTTGATTAGCTTTACTGAGGAAATGTTCAATTTTCTTCGGTTCAAAAAATTTACCAGCACAGCCATAGTATTTATTTCCAGAGAGAGGACCAAAGCCTATGATTTCTTCAAGTTCAAAAAGTCGAGCAAGTTCATAGTTATTTCCAACAAATGGATTTCCATCAAGAGGAAGGTGTTGAGCAATTAATGAACAGGAATTAGCTAGCAGAGTATCAATTTTTTTTGCTAATAAACCTGTAATCGAGCTGGACTGCCCCCAGAAAAGTCCATGATGTACTATTAGAAGATCTGCTTTTCTATCAACTGCTTCTTGGATAATAGAAAGACCAGAATCCACCGCTAAGGCAATTTTTTTGATTGAGGTATTTTTACTTTCGACTTGTAATCCATTTACAGAATCATCCGGATATTCTGAGGTTTCAAGGAAGTTACTAATTGCCTGATTTAATTGCCAAATATTCATTGTGGTGCAGAATAGATAAAATCTAAATTTAGTGAAGGAACCGCCTTCGCTAATACTTCGGCGTGATGAACCCGCCTACGCCTTTCGGCTACGGCGTGGTGACACTGAATTTTTTCAAAATTCAGTGTCACTTTACACATTTTTTGTTAAGCGATATGTTAGCGCAACTATGAGTTGGTTTACAAGAAGCAAAGCTCCAAGACCTGTTCTGGAGCAAAATGAAAAGTTAGAGATTCCTGATGATATTTGGTCAAAATGTCCATCTTGTCAGGCAGTATTATACACTCGTGATCTTCGACGTAGCTTTGGGGTTTGCAGTCACTGTAGTTATCATTTTCGCCTAAAATCAAGCGAAAGAATTCCATTATTGGTTGATCGGCACTCCTTTGTGGAGTTAGACCGCAATCTCAAGTCAAGCGATCCCTTAAGTTTTAAAGATTCCAAAAAATACAAAGAAAGAATTAAAGCTGCAGAAAAGAGTAGTGGTTCTAATGAAGCTGTAATCACTGGTCGTGCTAGGATTCTTAATGTACCAGTAATGTTGGGAGTTTTCGAGTTCAGTTACATGGGTGGCAGCATGGGTTCAGTTGTTGGAGAGAAACTAACGAGACTGGTCGAGCTGGGAATTGAAGAAAAGCGTCCTGTAATTATTATTTCAGCATCTGGTGGTGCTAGAATGCAAGAAGGAATTTTTTCATTAATGCAGATGGCTAAAGTTAGTGCTGCTCTTGCTCGTTTGGGTCAAGTTAGAGTCCCATATATTTCATTATTAACTGATCCAACCACTGGCGGTGTTGCTGCATCATTTGCTATGCTAGGCGATGTAATTCTCGCGGAGCCAAAAGCTTTAATCGGATTTGCGGGACCACGAGTGATCGAACAAACTATTAGACAAAAATTACCGGAAGGTTTTCAACGTTCAGAATTTTTGTTGGAACATGGTATGATTGATCGTATTGTTACTAGAGCGAAGTTAAGGGAAGAGATTGCCTTAATCTTGACAAATTTCGGATTTGGTAACTGATTATACTCACCCTCTGCAAATTTAATATGCGGAGGATTTAAGTAAAAGCTAAGCTTTTACTTAAATTAATTGTAATCCTTAAAATTAAATAAGTGAATTATATCGTAACTTCAATAAACAAATCTCCCAAAAAGAAGAGCGATACTTTCTATACTAGTTTTATATTAGTTTTATTTAGTAGTCTTTTATTTTCGGCAATAGATTCTTTTGCTCAAGTAGATTCCCCAAACCCTGATGGTTTATTCTTACAAGATACTGCTAACTACCAAAGAATTAAAACTAAAAGAAAAGAATCCATTCTAAAAAGTGATCAACCTGCTAACAATGACTTACAAATTTCTTCCACAGATTTAAAATACCAACCTGGTCAAAATAAAATTAAATTAGAAAATGGTTTAGTATTAAGTCGAGGAGATGTGCAAATCCAAGCCGATCAGGGGCAATATGATATGGAAGAGCAAAAAGCCAAGGTTAAAGGAAATGTTTTTTTTGGCTGGCCGACTGGCTCGATTGCCTCTGATTCTGCCGAAGTCGATCTTGAGACTGAAACTGGCACATTTAAAAATGCGACATTAATTGCCGAAGAGAGTGATTTTAACATTAAAGCAGAACAGGTCAGTAAAGTGTCTGAGTTTGATTATTACTTCAAGCAACCTGAGCTATCCCCATGTCAATGCGCAGATGGAAGTCAGCCTTGGTCAATTACATGTTCTGATTTAAAGGTAAGAGAAGAGGGATATGGAAAAGCTAATGATTTCAGATTCAAGATTAACCAAAAAACGGCACTTTATTTACCAAAAGTTATTTTTCCTTTTAAGCGTGAGCGACAATCTGGTCTTTTAGTTCCTCGTTTTGGTTATAGTAACGTAAACGGAACAATGTTTACGATCCCATATTTCTATGATGTTGATGATAGTACAGATTTGATTATCCGCCCTTTTACCGAAAGTCGCACTCGTAATGGAGTTGCCGTTGACTACAATGAAGAGTTTTCTACTCGTAGTAAATTAGCCAGTCGCTTTTACTTCTCCGATGAATCGATTCGAGATGGAGAAAATCGGGGAACAAATACGGATGACTTATTTGATAAAACATTTGACGATCAAAGAATGGCAGGATTCTTGACCCATCAATGGCGTAATCCAACCCAGAGTGAAACACCTGTAACTTGGAATTCTAATATTCATTTGGTAAGTGATAGTTTATTTCTTCGGGAATTTGATGATCCGCAGTTAGGTCTGTATAATTCTCGTTTTACAACAAGCCGATCTGTGGTGCGAGCGAATATCGATCCATTATTATCAGCTGAATTATCAGGTGAATACAACCAGGCCTTCCAGACAGATCAGGATCTAATTTTTCAAAGAGCACCTGAAGTAAATCTAAGATCGCAAAAAGTTATGAGCCCTTTGGGGCAGAATTTATTAGGTCTTAAATTAGTGGCTGCAAATAATATCCAAGCAGTCAATTTCACACGAAATACTGGTTATGAGGGTCAGCGTGTTGATCTGAATCCATCGTTAAAAATCCCTTATCACTATAAGAACTTTCTTAATGGGGATTTGCGTAGCAGCTATAACTCAACTAGTTATAGTTTAGACAACAATCTTGATCCCGCAGATCCTCAAAGTATTGTTAGTGAAGATACTCGAAATGTTTATACATTATCCGCAAACGTTGGAACGGAAGTTGAGCGAGTCTCTGATATTGGTAAGTCTTCACCTCTTACTTGGCTAACATCAATTGGTCGTACACATCAAACTACACGTCTAACAAGAATAAAGCAGACGATAGAACCACGACTTACTTTTACCTATGTTCCAGATGAAGATCAAAATAGTTTACCATTATTTGATTCGGTCGACCGAATTAGGGAAAGACAATTAGTTGGAATGCAAGCCCGAAGTAGTATTTATGGTAAATTTGAACCAATTAACACAGTTGCTGATTCAATTCCTGAACTTGCTCCAGAAATCGGAAGTGTACCTGCCGTTAGCTCACTTGAAACACTTTCATATCCTGGGGTTTCGGGATCTTCCCGTGAAATTTTACCAAAGCCTGTTTTAAATCGAGCTGCGATCCGCGAGTTAGCAAGCCTGTCCCTGTATCAAACATATAATTATTTAGGTGATGCAGACCGAGACATAGCTGTCGACGATCCCGAGGCTGCGGCTTCTCCCTGGTCAGATTTAGGAAATACTTTTGGTTTATATCCAAGTAATTATTTAGCTCTGATGTTTGATTCCAACTTCAACACCGAGGAACAAGATTTTTCCTCTTGGGGAACTCGAACACATTTCTATGATGATCGGGGTGATAGTTTACGATTACGTTATTCGTATTTAGAAGAGGAAACTAGCGAATCAGAAGGTAACACCAGTCAGCTAGAGGGAAATATCGAAATTCTGATTAATGAAAGGCTTCGTCTAGGTTATTACGCCAGATATAATGAAAGTAAAAATGATTTTATTGATAATCAGTTTGCCTTGAGAATTAGTAGTGAGTGTAATTGCTGGGATTTAGATTTAGGATTTAGAGAAAGGATTAATCCAAATTCAAAAGATTTCATCGCAACAATTACCTTAAAAGGCTTAGGGGCTTTAAATCAAGGTTTTTCACTATTACAGGATCCAAATGCGGCAAGTAATTAGTAGAAAGTGCATTAGCATGGATTGCATTCAATATTAAAAAACTATAAATTATCCACAAATTATCTAAGTTAAAATTTAATTAATTAAAATGAATAATATTGTTATAACGGGAGCAGCAGGCTTTATTGGAAGTAACTTAGCTTATTTAGTAAGTGAACGTTATCCAACTGCGAGGATTTATCTGCTTGATTCCTTAACGTATGCAGGAAATATGGAGAATATCGCTCCTTTACTTAGGGACGATAGAATTACCTTTCACAAAATTGATATTGCTGATCCTAAGGTTGTAAGCGAATTTTTTAATAAGAATTCAATTGAGTATCTTTTTCATTTAGCAGCTGAATCTCATGTGGATCGTTCTATTCATAGTGCTGCAGAATTTGTTACAACCAATGTGCTTGGAACACAAAACTTACTAGATGCGGCTAGACATTCTAAGGTTAAAAGATTTATTCATATCTCTACGGATGAAGTTTATGGTGCATTAGGAGCAACTGGTAAGTTCCATGAAACTACTCCACTAGATCCAACAAGTCCTTACGCAGCATCTAAAGCCTCCTCCGACTTATTAGTTTTAGCTGCGGCTAAAACTCATGGATTTGATGCCCTAGTAACAAGATGTACCAACAACTATGGTCCGTATCAATTTCCGGAGAAATTAATTCCACTTTTTATTACTAATGCCTTAGAGGATAAAGCTTTACCAGTATATGGCGATGGCCAACAAATTCGTCATTGGGTGTATGTCAAAGATCATTGTGAAGCATTAATTTTAGTCGCTGAAAAAGGTATAACTGGAGAAGTTTATAATATTGGCGGCCCAGAAGAATCGGAGTTAGCGAATTTAACGGTAACAACAGAAATCTTGAGAGTTTTAAATAAGCCGATATCTCTAATAAAGCGGGTCGAAGATCGTTTGGCACATGATCGTCGTTATTGCGTTGATATAAGCAAGATTTCTAATGATCTCGGTTGGACACCCAAAGTTGATTTTCCAAAGGGCCTAGAATTAACAGTTAACTGGTATCTAGAGAACCAAGATTGGTGGACTAAAATTAAGTCTGGGGAATACCTAGATTTTTATCAAAAGCATTATGGTAAATCTCTATGAAATTATTACTTTTCGGAGGTTCAGGCCAGTTAGGTTACGAAATCATCTCGCGCTGTAAAGATTTAAATTTTAAAATTATTTCTCCAGTAACATCTGAGGTCGATGTTACACTTGCCGAGCAAGTCGATTTCTTAGTAGAAAAGTTTACACCAGATGTTGTGATCAATTGTGCGGCTTATACAGCAGTGGATCTCGCCGAAACCGAACCACAAAGAGCATTTGAGATTAACGAATTAGGAGTTAAGAATATTGCTACGGCAGTGGCTAGAAATAATTCTTATTTAGTTTCAATTTCTACGGACTATGTTTTTGATGGCAAAAAAGGTTCAGCTTATCAAGAAACAGATGATACAAATCCTCTAAATGTTTATGGCAAATCAAAACTAGCTGGCGAAAAAGTTGCCTTGGAGATTTTAGGTGATAAGGCTTTAATTATTAGAACTTCATCTTTACATGGACAAAGAGGAAATAATTTTGTGCATACCATGTTGCGACTCTTTCAAGAGAAGAATTCATTAGATATCGTTAACGATCAATTTATGACCGTAACTTGGGCTGGTTGGTTAGCAGAAATGGTTCTTGATTTAACAAGGATTAGAGCTAGTGGGATTATTCATGCAGCAGGCGAGGGGGCGCTTACTTGGTATGATTTTGCTGAAGCAATCCTTGAATTATCCAAAGAACACAATCCACGGATAAAAAAAGATTTTAAACTTAACCCAGTTTCTGCGGCTAATTTTAATCGTCCAGCAAAGCGACCAGAATTTTCTGCTTTAGATAGTACTAAATTGGCTGATATTTTAGGATACCCACCAATTACTTGGAGAGATGGTCTGCTTTCACATTTAAAACAAATCAATTTTCAACAATAAAATGAGTAAGATTTATCCTGTAATAATTGCTGGAGGAAGCGGAACACGTTTTTGGCCAATGAGTCGTAAAGATTTGCCAAAGCAATTTTTAAAATTTGGGGATGGTAGTCATAGTTTAATTCAAGCAACAGCAGAACGAATGGCCTTGGTCACTAAAGAACAAATACTAGTTGTGACAAGTGCCAACCATGCCGAACTTTGCGCCGAACATTTGCCGAAAGCAAAGATAGTTACTGAGCCAATAGCAAAAAATACGGCAGCACCAATTGCATTAGCAGCCGCAATTCTTTCTAAGATCGATCCGAATGCTTTGATGTTAACAACTTGGTCTGATGCGGCTATCAAAAATGAAGCTGAGTTCCAAAGAGTAATTAATCTGGCTGTTAACTATATAGAAAAAAACGAAACTTTAGGCCTTGTGGCAGTTCCTCCAGAATTTCCAAATACTGGGTATGGTTATATTGAAGCAGCCGACGAAACTATCAAAGACTGTTTTAAAGTTAGACAATTCTTAGAGAAACCAGACTTAGAAACTGCAAAGAAATTTGTCCTAGCGGGTAATTTTTTCTGGAATCCCGGAATTTTTATTTGGAAAGTTAGCCAGTTAATCAAGGCTTTTCATGAGTGTCTACCGGAAATTGGCAACTGGATACCAAGATTACAAAATTCAATTGGTACTGATCAAGAATTTGAAATAACTCGTGAGTTTTTTGAAGCAGTACCTTCAATTTCCATCGATAATGGCATACTTGAAAAAACTAAATCACTAACACTCTTTCAAGCACACAATTTGGGGTGGAGTGATATAGGCTCTTGGGATGTTTGGGCAGATTTTCACGCACCTGACGTGAATGCCAATACAATTCAAGGCCAGGCAGTTTGTCTTAAATCTAGTAATAATATGATTAAGGTATCAGATAGTAAAAAGTTAGTTGCCTTATATGGTATTGATGATTTAATAATTGTTGATACCGAAGAAGCACTTTTAGTCTGTAAAAAACAAGATGCTCAAAGCGTTAAAGAGATTGTTATGGAGTTACAGAGAATGAATCGTTCCGATTTACTCTAACTGCTTAGAATTTAGAGAAACTTAAATCCAGAGGCTTATAATAGCTAAAACTTAACAAAAACTTTTGATTATTGCATTAGTTAAATTGTACTTTTTACAAGTTTGAGGTAACATTTGCCAACATTTTATTAAGATGAATTATGAGTAAAAAAGCGTTAATTACAGGTATTACCGGTCAAGATGGTTCTTATTTGGCAGAATTGTTGTTAGAGCAAGGCTATGACGTCTATGGAATGGTTCGTAGAGCCTCTGTTGATAAGTTTGAAAGAATTGATCATTTATTAAAAGATAAGAAAATAAAATTAGTTCAAGGGGATTTATTAGATCAATATTCATTGATCTCTTTAATTAAAGAAATTCGCCCGGCAGAAATATATAATTTAGCTGCCCAAAGCTTTGTTCCGACAAGTTGGAATCAACCAGTCTTAACGTCAGAATTTACGGCACTCGGAGTGACACGAGTATTAGAGAGTATTCGTATCGTTGACCCAGAAATTAAATTTTATCAGGCTTCAAGTTCAGAGATGTTTGGTAAAGTTAGAGAAGTTCCCCAATCTGAAGATACTCCATTCTATCCAAGATCACCTTATGGAGTAGCAAAGGCTTACGGTCATTATATCACTGTTAACTATCGTGAGTCATATAACTTGTTTGCTTGTTCTGGTATTTTGTTTAACCATGAATCTCCTCGCCGCGGTATGGAGTTCGTAACTCGTAAAGTTACAGATGGTGCTGCTCGCATTAAACTAGGTTTGGAGAAGGAATTACGTCTTGGAAACTTAGATGCTCGTCGCGACTGGGGTTTTGCTGGCGATTATGTTCGCGCTATGTGGTTGATGTTACAACAAGATACACCTGATGATTATGTAGTAGCAACTGGAAAGGCATACTCTGTTGAGCAATTAGTAGATGCTGCATTTACTGCGGTTGATCTTGATTGGAAAAAATTTGTAGTAATTGATCAAAAATTTGTCAGACCGGCCGAGGTTGATTTGCTGATAGGTGATCCAAGTAAAGCTAAAAAAGTTTTAGGTTGGGAACCAAAAGTTACTTTCGAGCAAATGGTTGAGATGATGGTTAGAGAAGATCTGAAGAGACTTTCAGCTTAATGCACCCTTGGAAAGAGTTGATATTTAAGTATGAAAATTCTAATTACAGGTGGAACAGGATTTGTTGGGTCATATCTTTTTGAAGAACTAACTTCGCTTGGGCATCAGATTCTTTCTCTCGATTGCCACACTTGTGACATTCGGAATTTTTCCGCGGTAAGTCATTTAATTACTAATTTTAATCCGGATGCAATTTACCATCTTGCGGCATTAGCGCACGTTCCAACCTGTGAGGAGAGCTTTGAAGAAGCTATAGCAGTTAATGTCACAGGAACATATAATATTCTTAAATCAGCCCAGCTTCTCGCTAAAGCTCCTCGAATTATTTTTATTAGTACCGCAAATGTTTATGGTATTGTAGGTGCAGCAGATGTGCCATTAACTGAAACTTCTCCTGTTCGACCAGATAATAATTACGCAATTACAAAGTTCATGGCGGAAGAGTTAGTTCTAAAATACCAACGAGAAAGCCAAGTTCCGATAGTCATCTTTCGTTCCTTTAATCATATTGGTCCCAGACAAAATCCTTCCTTTGTTTTACCCAACTTCGTTCGCCAGTTAGTAGCCATAAAAAATCAGCAACAAGAACCGATCTTAAAAGTAGGAAACTTATCAGCCGAGCGTGATTTTACCGATGTACGCGATATTGTTAAGGCTTATTGTTTAGCACTAACTGCGGGTGCTGGTATTTATAATCTTTGCTCTAGCAAGGTTATAAGTATTAACGATTTGTTAAATAGGGTAATTAATATTCTAGACTTGAAAGTAGAAATTGAGGTTGACCCAACACTTTATCGAAAAAACGATCTTCCAATTTTGATGGGTGACAATCAAAAAGTTAAAACTGATTTGGCTTGGTCTCCAAGCATTCCATTGGATCAGACTTTAAATGACATAATTAACGAATTTCAAGCCAAGCCACTCCAATCCATCTTGGTATAGTAAGACCTTGTCCGAACATTATAAATTATATAGATTAGTAGCCTATGAAAAATAAACTCTTATTAATATTCTTATTCTTTTTTTTAGCATGTGATTCTTCTGAGGTTAAGGATTTAGTAGAAGTTATTGATGGTGTTGATCGCAAGAAGATTGATGTCTCTAAAATGGGAATCAATGCTTTTGGAAATAACAGTGAATTTGGTACCGCTTGTCAGCAGTATGCAGAAATTAAGAATAGTCTTGACCTGAGATATTATCGAGTTTTAATCAACTGGAATGATTCGGTTCAGCCGAGTCGTAATTCTAATCCAAATTTTTCCTTCTATGATGAGCTAATTAATTGCTTGCCTGTTGGCGCGGAGGCTTTACTTGTTGTAAATGGTCTACCCTCATGGATGAATTCTAGTGCCAACTGGAGCTCCGATGGGAATATTCGTAGTACCTTTATTGATCTTTGGTATAAAAAAGTCGTCAATCGATACAAAGATAATCCTAGAGTTACGGCCTACCAAGTTTGGAATGAGCCTAATATGGTTGCTAATTCAGAAAATGCAGTACTTGAAATAGCAACAATTCCTGAAAATTATTTAGAAATGCTAGCTCGTGCCTTCAGCATCACCAAAGACATTGCTCCATCCAAGCTTGTTGTCAATGCTGCAACTACAGCTATTAATCAGGATTATCGGACAACTCTTAATTATAATAAGCGTTTAATTGAAATTGGCGCTGAGGATTATTTAGATGTTTTTGCCATCCATTACTATGGAGAACAGTATGAACGAGTGATTGACGATAATGGAATTGCTGACTTTTTAAATGGACTAAGTAAGCGCATTTGGGTTACAGAATCAGGAGAGCAAGGTTATAATAAACAGTTGTCCTATGTAGAAAAAACTTGGCCATATCTACAGGACAAAATTGCCAGAGTGGATCGGTTTTATTACTATCAGTTTGATACGAACGCTTCCGCCGAAACAGCCTATGGACTAAAGAATGCTAGTAGAGATTTTCCTGTTTCTGATTTGTATGTTTATTTAAGAGATCGAGAAAGGTAGTTTGTTATTTAAACCAAGCTTTATTCCTTTTGACATAAAATGAATGACGGCGGGCAAATAAAATATTAGCTAAGTTATTTTGCCCCATAAAATAACCCCATCCTGCTTTAATTATACTTATTATTTTCAAAAATGATCAGCAGAGGATTTATTAAACGCAAAGAAAATTTTATCTGTGAATCCTGTGGGCAGGAAGTAAGTGGATCTGGATATACTAATCATTGCCCAAATTGCCTGACTTCAAAACATGTTGATTTAAATTTCCCGGGGGATCGAGAGGCAAGTTGTCAAGGTTTAATGGATGCTATTGGGGTAAAGTTGGTTGGGGGGCAACCAGCAAAACTCCTTTTCTCTTGCCGAAAATGTAAAAAATCAATTTTTAACTTGATCTCGGATTCCGATAATAAAGACCTAATTGTTAACTTAACAGTTATATAGTATTTTGTTATCTCGGTTTATATAGAATCAAGGCTCTTCAAAATGTGCCTGTTTTGTATACAATCTGGAATTAGTTTAAGCCATAATAGGATCATTAGTTAATTCCGCATAAATTTTTGATAGTAGTTACGTCCTAAATTTGACTGAATAGAAAATCCAGTTTGTCGTCTACGTTATCAAGTCTTATTAAAATTTAAATATTTGTGTTTTTATGAAAATTAAATTTATTTTCCTATTTTTACTTTGCTTTTCTTTTCCATTATTTGCCGAAGAGTCTGAAGTTGCCGAAGAGCTAAAGTTAATTGACAATCTTTCTTCCGCATTTGAACGAGTAAGTAATGTAATTAAACCGAGCGTTGTTTCTATTAGCTCAATTAAGAAAGCTAAAAAAATAGCTAATAATATGAAGAAGTCGCCTCAAGCTCCTGGCCAAGCACCGCTTGATAATTTTTTTAATGAAGAGTTTTTAGAAAGATTTTTTGAGCAAATGCCTGATAGTGGCGCACCTAGTCGAGGAATGGGAAGTGGTGTAGTTGTTTCCGATGATGGTTACATCTTGACTAACAACCACGTGATTGAAGGAGCAGATGAGATTGAAGTTGTAATGTATAATGAAAAAAAATACGATGCTAAATTAGTAGGAGCCGATCCTAAAAGTGATATTGCAGTAATTAAAATCGATCAAAAAGATTTGAAATTTGCCAAATTGGGTAACTCTGATGACTTAAAAGTTGGACAGTGGGTAGTTGCTGCTGGTGCTCCATTTAACTTAACACAAACTATTACTGCTGGAATTATTAGTGCTACTGGACGTTCTAACGTGGGGATTGCTGATTATGAAGACTTTATCCAAACTGATGCTGCAATTAATCCAGGGAATAGCGGTGGTCCTCTGGTTAGCTTAAACGGAGATGTCATTGGAATTAACACGGCAATATTTTCTAAGAGTGGTGGATATATGGGAGTTGGGTTTGCAATTCCAGTAAACATGGTTCGTTCTATCATGGATAGCTTAATTAAAGATGGAAAAGTAGTTCGTGGATTCTTAGGTGTGATGATCCAGAAACTGGATGAAGATATGGCGGCCTCTTTTGCCTTTGAAGAAACTGATGGTGCATTAGTTTCTGAAGTAAATATTGGTGGCCCAGCAGAAATTGGTGGAGTTCATGCCGGTGACATTATAGTTGAATTTGATGGTCATAAAATTAAAGACCCAAGTCAACTTAGAAACTTAGTTGGACAGACAAGTCCGGAGAAATCTGTGGCATTAAAAGTTTTCCGCGAAGGTAAATTCAAGGAATTATCAATGAAAGTAGGTCTGCTGGGAAATGAAAGTCCTATGCCTAGTGTCTCCGAAAAGATTAATGAGAATAATCTGGGAGTTCAAGTGAGTGATATTGATCCTCAACTTAAAGCTCGTATGGGTTTAGAAGAGGATAACGGAGTTGTTATCACGCAAGTTCAGCCTGGAAGTTTGGCTCAATTTAATGGATTAAGTAAAGGAGATGTTCTTCTTAAGATTAATAACGACGAAATTAAATCTGCTAATAATTTTTATTCTTCAATTGAAAAATTAGATCTTAAAAAGGGGATTCGCTTAACAATCAAACGGAAGGGTGGGAATTTATTCTTATTCATCAAAGAATAAACGAACTTTTCATAATTTGGTTCTCCTCTCTTGAGACCCTGTTTCTGTGACTATAACTGTAGTAATGGGGGTTGGTCTAAAAGGGGAGAATTAGATACCATTGCCTTGAACCGTATTTTTATACATTGACCATGGTGTAGAGTACGGAGGATGAATTCCGTCAGCACTATCTATTATTTCTTCTAGGTTTGTCCAGGCAAACAGAGCACCATAAATCGCGGATGAATATTTGCGACGACTAGCTATTACTAAATCCAATTTTCCATCAGCATTCAAATCAATTGCTTCCGGAGTTCCTCGAATCAAACCACCAGTTGATAATCTACTTGTATCTCCACAATTTGCAGCTTTGCAAGTTAAATGTTCGCCTGTTTTACCTGCTAATATGACTAAGTCATTAATGTTACCAACAACAACTTCCAATGATCCAGTGCCATCCAAATCTGCGATTATTGGTGAAGAGAAATGCCCCCCCCAAATATCATTAAATGATTGAGCTAAGGGATTTGTCTCCCATAATAGAGTTGACGTTCTCGGATTCCAAGCCATGACTTTACTTTTACCATCTGCACCTATTGATTTACTTCCACTGGCATAAGCGACAACATCATTTAATCCATCTTCATCAATATCAGCAATTGCTGGGGAAGAAGTCATGCATGCCGGAGTATCTAATGTTCTTAAAACGGCACCTGTCTTCAAGCTGATAATTTTAATCCAACGACCTTCTTTGATGTCATTGTTTTCTGGGAAATAACAGCCTGTACCAACAGCAATTTCTAAGCCTGGATTTTCTGGAATTAGTTCTCCAATACTTGGTGTGGAGTGAATAGTTTGTGGAAAATGAGTTCTCCAAAAATATGCTTTTGGATTCTGAAAATTGAAAAATTTTAAATTTTTACTAAAAAGTCTTCTTGATCCTTGTCGTTTGCGAGCCTTTTCCTTTTTTATTCTGACTTTGAAGGCGTAGACATAACCACCATTTTCAGTTGCCGGTGTTAAGAATTTATTCTCAGAAATATCAGTTCCAATAATTAGCTCATCACGACCATCCCCATCGATGTCGGCAAATGAGCCTGAGGACCAGACTGTATCGGCTGCTTGATAATACCAAACCGCCTCGCCATATGTATTTAGAACATAGATATTTCGATCATAACTACCAAAGGCAATTTCCATTTTTCCATCACGATTAATATCTTTAAGTACAGGTGAAGAAAAAACTGTATGACCAATTGGTGCTCCAAAATTACGTTCTTTGGCAAATTTTTTTAAATCAAAATGCCAAAGCTGTTGACCAGTTCTTCCATCAAGAGCCAGTACTCCGCCACCACAAGGGATGCCACCTATACCACCATATCCAACTACAACATGGATATTTCCATCACCATAAATATTACCGACAGCTGCCGAAGAAAAAAGCTTATTTTCAGCACTTGCTTCAGTGCAGGTATGATTTGGTAGTTGTGTAGACCATAGTAATTTACCATCGGCACTTACAGCATTAACAACAGCATCGGAAGTGGCAACAACTGTTTCTAGTCCATTTGTTGGATCGCCATCTAAGTTTGCACTTCTAGGGGAACTATAATTTACAGCATTACCATTTAGTAGTACTCCGGATTTTTCAGTAGAATTATTAACTGGACTAAGGTGTGACCAACCAGCTAGGGTTTCAGCTAGAGCTGATCCTGAAAAGATGAAGATTATAAGAATAAAACCTACTAGCGTCCTTGCCATAGATAGTATCATCGGCCGAATGTAGCAAAACCTTTAGGCATATTGTCATGATGATTCATAACTTTGCCTTATAAAAAGTTATGCTTCTGAAAGACGCTCCTGTGAGAGTTTAAGAGCTATTTGGCCGATTCAAGATTTTGCCACTTTAATTAATATTTAATTTCGTTGTAGAAAGGTTTGGGCATAATATTTGATAAATCTAAGATATCTAGAAGAATCAGACGATACTTTACGTCAGATAAGTAGGTAAGACATACAAAAACTAATAACAATCCCTTTAAAGCCAATTAAATGGGCTTTAATCTATTTTAGTAATAAGTTTGATATGTTAAAATAGAATTGACTATGTTTTTAGATAAACTGCTTAGAAAAATGCAAATTGCATTTTTGGGTTTATATAGTGAGTCCAAAAATAAATTATTTTAAAAGACTAACGATTTTGCTTGGACTCACTATTTATGTTGTTTTTAGCTATGCAAACTTGGATAATCGCCGACGCTAAAGCTTTGGCGTGACAAGATTCCAAGATTTGCATTAGCCGTAATGACTCTGTTAAATTTACTAACGTAAATTATTTCTTGTCATTACTATATTATGTCATTAGACAGTTTTTTTAATTTCGCTAAATATTGAATAATAAAAGAGAATTAGTTCTACGAACCGTTTTTTTCTGTATATTACTTTGTTCTTTTAGGGCTACAGCTCAAGATCTAACTTCAATTGGAGGTGATTTAACATCAGATTTAATTGGTAAAAACTCCATTCAAGTTGGTGCTCCAAATATACAAACTATAGAGAGAAGAACATTACAAGGAAGTGGATTTGGAGTTTTTCATGGCAATTTTAACAAAAAATTAGGCTTAGGACCTACTTTTATTAATTCTTCCTGTAATGGGTGCCACCTAAATAATGGCAGAGGACCAATTGGCTCGTTTGCTCCGGATAGGCGAACAACAATGGTAATTAAGGTTAGCCGACCAAAACTTAATGCTGATGGATCCACTAGGAATATTCCAGGGGTGGGGGAACAGTTAAGAAATCATTCCTTAGGTAATAAAACAAATATACATAATATAAGATTAAGATGGAAGTATCTTGAGGGTAGCTATCCAGATGGTACAAGCTATCAACTTAGAAAACCTAGATTAAAATTTTTCATCAATGGAATGATTCCTCGCAGAATTGTTCATTCACTTCGGATGACTCCACCAGTTATTGGAATGGGATTAATGGAGGCAATATCAGATGATACGATTCTAGCAATGAGCGATCCTTTTGATCTTAATCAGGATGGGATTTCAGGCAAAGTTAATTATGTTCCTGATGTTCGAAAAGGAATTAAGGGGATTGGTAAATTTGGTTTTAAAGCTACCCATACAACTGTGGAGCAACAATCTGCCGCAGCGTTTTTTAGTGATATGCGCGTTCAAAATTCGCTCTTTCCGGGAGATGGAAAGATCGAAGTTTCTGATGATGCCTTATTCCGCCTAGCAATCTATCAAAGAATAGGTGGTGTACCACGCGCTAGAAACCAAAGTGATACTAGAGTTCTTTTTGGAAAAGAAAATTTTAAAGCAGTTGGTTGTGACAGTTGTCACACTATGACCGTAACTACAGGCACTCATGTTGATCCCGAATTACAAAATCAAGTAATCCATCCATTCACTGACATGTTACTTCATGATATGGGACCAGAGCTTGCCGATCAGCATGCTGAATTTGATGCTCTAGGTAGTGAGTGGAGAACTAGTCCGCTTTGGGGTTTAGGATATTTTCAAGAAATTTCTCCTTCTTTGAAAAATCCAGTATTTCTTCATGACGGACGTGCCCGATCAATTGAAGAAGCAATTCTTTGGCATGGTGGTGAAGCGGAGCTTTCTAAGCAACTATTTAAAAATCTGAGTAAAGCTGAAAGGGATGATTTATTACTTTTCCTAAATTCACTTTAGTCATGAATTAATTACTTGATCTCAATATTTAGTAATGATTCAAGAATATAATCTGGTCTAATTTCAGAACTAGCTAATTCTGATTTTTTGGTCACTCCAGTTAATACTAATAGGGTATTCATACCAGCTTGCTTGGCACCCAAAATATCTGTATCCAGTCGATCCCCAATCATTAAAATTTTACTAGGCGTCACCTGTAGCAAATCTTCTGCTAAGGCAAAAAATTCTTTACTTGGTTTTCCTAGAACAACTTCTGGTTCTTTTCCTGAAGCAGAAGTCAAAGCTTTAAGTGTACTTCCTGCTCCGGGGAGCAGTCCTCTTTCTGTAGGATAGGTAAGATCGGCATTTGAGGCTACCAAACGAGCACCATTTTGGATTGCTAAACTAGCTCGAGCTAACTTTTCATAAGTAATATCCATGTTGAGTCCAGCAAGGATAAGATCGGCATCTTGATCTTCAGTAAGCTGATAGCCAAGGCTGAGTACTTGTTCGCGTAGACCATTCATCCCATAGATAAATATCTTTTGGTCAATAGAAATATTTTTAGTAAGCCAAAGACCAACTGCGACAGCACTGCTTAGTACTTGATTAGTATTGATGTTATTTAATCCAAGCGCAGTCAGTTTTTCTGAAATTTGCTCAACGGACTTGGAGGAATTATTAGTTAGAAAGATAAAAGGTATTCTCTCACGTTGTAAATAGGAAGTAAGCTCTTTGGCACCAGGAATTAGGCTATTACCACTATAGATCACACCATCTAAGTCGAAGATAATTCCTTGATAGTTTGTGATGTTAAAATTCATATCTTGCTGAAATGTTAAAAGTACATAGAATTAGATTTAATAGTTAGTTTAACAACTAACTATTAAATCTAACCACGTCCTAAATTTTATTGAAAAGTAAGTTTTGAGCATTGCTATTATGCCATATTCAATAAAATTAGGACGGGTTACTTGATGAAATGTTACCTATGCAAACTCCTATCAAAACCAACCAAGTCTGGATTCGAATTGAAGCTTTTTTATCACTTAAAAGTCCTAATACACAGAAAACTTATTCAGGGATTATTAATGAGTGGTGTGACTTTGTAAAGGCAGAGAAAAATACGGAGTCAGGAGCAACAGCATTACTTGAAGTGACGGATTTAGAAGCAATCAGCTACATCAATTGGCAGGGAAAACAGGCCGGACATGAACCTCGGCTAATCAAAAAAAACTCGTCTGATACATCCAGTAAGAAAACCAAGAAAAGTGGACTGGAGAGTAACCTCGCTAATTCTACAATCGCTAAGAAAGTTGCTGCACTAAGAAGAATGTATCGCATGTTAGTTAGTGCTGATTTGGGAATTAAAACTAATCCGTTTGATCCTGATAAAGTCCAAGCGCCCAAAGCACGATCTGGACAGAAAAGACCAACAGAAATGATAGATTTTAATTTGGTAAAAGAGATTGTAAATGCGCCAGATCCTGAAACGCCAAAGGGGATTCGGGATCGAGCGTTGCTGGCAATTATGTTCTCCGCAGGGCTCCGAAAGAATGAAGTTCTAAGTTTACGCTTAGGTGATGTTCGAAAATCTCAGGGGGGAATAGTTTACTTGCGGTTACGGGCGACTAAAAGCAACAAAGATGCCGATCAACCTTTGCCAACTTGGGCTGTCGAACATTTAGAGCCTTTGGTTAAATCAAGAGAAGAACTTGGAGCTGCTTCCGGTGATTTTTTATTCACGGGATTTCGGGGGCGTGGCGGTACAATTTCAACTGAGCAGGCACTTTCTGAAAGCGGAATGCACAAGCTTTTTAAAAGTTATTGCCGAATGGTAGGTGCTAGCCATTATGCAACGCCACACTCAGCAAGAGCTACCGCGATTACCAAACTTTTAACTGATGGCTTTGATCACAAGTTTGTCCAAAAGTTTTCTAGGCATTCGTCAACTCAGATGGTTGATGTCTATGATAAGCGGCGACTAGATATTGAGGATAACCCAGGACTGAAACTTGATTATTAATTTATACCAGTAAATCCTAGGAGCTATGCCTAGATTTTACTTGCATAAGAATAAATATAGCCAATAAAATTATAATGTTACCAATGGGGGGGGGTAGTTTAGGCAATCAAACGTTGAAGGCTTGAGAAATTACCAATAAAACTCAAATTTGCGATAAATTTCTGTACATACACCGAATATTAGGCTAATATTCGGTGTATGGCAAAGAGAATTTTAGATCTAAAGTCAATCTTATTAGATAGTTATTCTATTTTATTATTAGGGCCGCGTGGAACTGGTAAGACATTTTTATCGGAGGAGATTCTAAAAGGTTTCAAGGGGTCTTCTGTAAGTATTTCTCTTTTGGATATTCAAACTTTTAGAAGATATAATTCTGATCCTAGTCAATTTAAAAAGGATATTGAAGAGCAAATTAATAGCTCAAAGTCGTTCCCATGCATTGTATTAGTTGATGAAATTCAAAAACTTCCCGAGCTACTGGATTATATTCATTTACTGATTGAAAAATTTAAAGGAAAAGTTAGTTTTTTATTAACCGGTTCTAGTGCAAGAAAGATTAAAAGAAGTGGAGTAAATCTATTAGCAGGCAGGGCTATTTCTAAAAGATTATATCCATTTTGTTCACTTGAACTAGAAATTGATTTAGATAAAGCTTTGCAGTTTGGATGTCTTCCTAGGATTTATCTTAATCCGAAAAGACGCCATGAATTTTTAACTAGTTATGTGGAAACATACTTAAAAGAGGAGATTCAGCAAGAAGCATTAACTAGAAATGTTCCAGCCTTTTATAAATTTTTAGAAGTTGCTGGGCAGCAAAATTCTGAAATTATTAACTACTCCAGTATCGCTAAGCAAATTAAAGTAGCAGATACAACAGTAAAGCAATATTTTGAAATCCTCTCCGATACTTTAGTTGGAACATTACTTCCAGCTTTTGATTACTCTGTTCGTAAGCAGTTGACTAAATCTAATAAGTTTTATTTTTTTGACTGTGGGGTAGTGAATGCTATCTGTGGAGAGGAAAGAAGTGAGCTTAAAAAGGCAACAACTCGATATGGTAATTTATTTGAGACATTCATTATTAATGAAGCAATTAGATATAATGATTATTTAAATAATGGATTTAGATTGAGTTATTGGAGAACATTAAATGGGGCAGAAGTAGATTTGGTTCTTTCACGAAAGAAATCAGCACCACCGATCTACGCCATAGAGATAAAGTCATCAAGTGCCCCTAAGATTGAGGACCTAAGATCCCTAGAATTAATTAGGGAAGAATTTCCTGAAATTCAGACTCTTTGCTTTTGTAATACTCCATTACCATACTCAATTGGCCAGATAAAAGTTATGCCTTGGAGCGAAGGGCTTCGGATGACCTTTAATAACTCCAATCTCTAGTTACATAGTACTATAAAAGCTTTGTCTGAAAGTGGTATGCACAAACTTTTCAAAAGTTATTGTCAAATGGTAGGGGCTAGTCATTACGCAACTACGGACTCCACAAGAGCTACCGCGATAACTAAACTTTTAACTGATGGCTTTGATCACAAGTTTGTCCAAAAGTTTTCTAGGCATTCGTCAACTCAGATGGTTGATGTCTATGATAAGCGACGACTGGATATCGAAGACAAACCTAGACTTAAATTGGACTATTAATTAACAGATTAATCACAGACGCTATCAAAATCATAATTTAGAGGCCTATCATAAAAGCCATCTTTACCCACGCTAGCAAATGGATGATTGCTGTAGCAATATGTGCGGGTTCCTTTTTCGTGAAGTGATCCACTTATAAAAAAATTATTATTTCCAGAATATTTAAAATAAATTCCAACTAATGGCTCATACCCATAAACTGAGAGAGGGTGTGGTGTATCATATGGCTGTAAATCATTGCCAAAAGATGGGTGGGCATAGGTGTGATGATCAACGTAGTAAGCTTCTTGAGCTACTATAGAATTTCTCAGGTTGCTTATTGCATTGGAATCGTTGGCACGGTTTTTAAATTGCTCGTATTGAAGAATGCTTATTGCCGCTAGTATACCAATAATCGCAACTGTAACGAGAAGTTCAACTAGAGAAAATCCTGATTGTCTGAAATTCATAAAACAATATCGACAATGTAATAATAAACTTTAACTATTTAACTAGCGTAAAAAACCTCAATCATTTCTTAATTGAAATTAAGGTTTGTTCCGATAAGCTAGTTAAGTTTATATTGAGTAGGTTAATCATGCCTATCCCTAGTTACATAGTACTATAATTCTATGTACCTTTAGGGGTGGTTAAATACTAGGTAGCTTATTTAAACAAGATTCTCAATATTAATTAGAAAGTCTTGGTAATTAACGGCAATTGTACCGTCAGCAAAAACTTGTTTATCAGCTCCTAAGTAAACAATATATGTTTCAACTTTTTTCTTAGCATTAAAGCTTTTTGCGGCAGAGGAAAAGAATTTAAGTCCTTTCGTAGATTCTTCTCTTAAGATTTGAGAGTATTTAATTTCTATAGCGATTATTCGATCTTGCGTTTCAATAAGTAAATCTACTTCATCTCCAGCATCAGTTCTAAAACTTGTAATGCTCCAGTTACAAAACATCATCTTATTATAGTAAATACACTGTAGAGCAAACCACTGCTCAAAAAGCTTGCCTAACTCAGTATCAGAAAAGTGATTATTAACTCTTCGCAAAATTGCATTACACACCCCCAAGTCAAAAAAGACAAATCTCTCTTTTTGTTGAGCACGACGCTTACTTTGAACGGAGGTATAACTAGGAATTTTTTCTATAATTAATGTATCTTCTAGGATTGAAAAATAGCGCCTAGTGGTTTCTTTGTTGATTTCAGCATCGGAAGCTAGTTTGGTATAATTAATCTGTAAACCTGATTGAACAGCAGCTAAATCTAAAAATCTGCTATAGGCCGCCAAGTTCTTAGTTAATGCCTCAGCTTGGATTTCTTCGCGCAAATAAGTATTGGTATAAGAGTATAAAACTTGCTCAAGATCTTTCTTTAAATAAATCTCTGGCAACATTCCTCTAGTTAAGGCTTTTAATAAATCAAAATTCTCAACAACTTCCCAGTAGACTAACGGAGATAGATTCATGACAAGTACTCGCCCTGGTAACAGGTTCGCATTTCCCCGCTTCAGTTTTCTAGCACTGGATCCAGTTAGTATGAAGCGTTTGTCTGGATTATTATCAATTAAAAATTGAATTGTATTTAACATCTCAGGTAGTCGTTGAATTTCATCAATTACAATTAATTTTTTCTCGGAATCTGATACAAGACGTTTAATCAGGCTAACATCTCGTAGATGTTTGTTAAATTGCTCTTGGTCAGATAGATTGATTGTTAGATCTGGTTTAAGTTGTTGGCATAAAGTACTTTTACCAACTTGTCTTGGTCCAAGTAAAAGGACACTTTTGGACGATTTCGCGATTTTATCAAATAAGATTCTGGCTACCATGTGTGTCATTTTATCAAAAAACGACACACAGGGCAAGCTAAATTGTTATTTGTCTAGTAAATGGCGGGAACTTTGGCGACTGATCTGACCAAGCCTTTACTTATATTTAATCATCCCGTTACTTAATGCCGATGCGATTGATAGCTTTTTCAATAATTGTATGAAATTGTATCTTATTTAATTTTAAAGCATCTAAAATTTAATGTTTTCTAGGTTTTTCTGCCTCCTTTTATTAATATTAGTTGCTACTGCAGTCTCCGCAGATGATCCCGCTCAAGCAGTAGATTATTCTAAAATATTAACTGGCCGTAAAATTGGCCAGATCTATGTAAACGTCAAAGATATTTTTCCGGCCGAAGAAGATTTAAGTTGGCTTTACCGCAAAGCTAACGGTTGGAAATATACCACCCAAGATCCAGTTATCCTTCGTGAGTTAACATTTAAACCTGGTATGGAGATAACTAATTTCCACATTCGGGAATCTTCACGTAATATTAGAACTTTAGACTTTATTAGACGTGTTGATATCAAGCCAATCATTATCGATGCCGAAACAATCGATGTTTATGTAGAAGTTCAAGATACTTGGACCTTGATTCCACAAGTTAGTTATTCAAGTGGCGACGGCCGAAATAAGCAAAGTTTTGGCCTGGCTGAGAGTGATTTATTTGGTCTAGGTAAACGGCTAGAATTTCTTGTGGAAGATGATGACGGCCGAAAAACTACTCAAACTGTTTATGATGATCGTCGGTTTTTTGGTTCTGAGAATCAATTTGAATTAGCTCAATTTCAAAGATCCGATGGTGATATCCATCAAATTTCCTTAGAGCGCCCTCTTCGAACTCTTTTTGATGATAAGTCCTTTGGTGTTAGTTTCTTATATGGTGATACCGCCGAAAGACTTTTTAGAAACAACGAAGAGCGATATGTTTATCGTGATAAGAATACGGACTTTGATATTTTTTATACCTTTGTTAAAGGTCAACCCGAAATACAGTCTCGTAGGTACTCGTTTGGATATAACTATTTTGAAAATAACTTCAGTGATGCTGATGCCGATGATTATGATGATTTGGGAATAGATCTTGATGAAGTTACCTTAGAGGATGTGGAACTACCGGAAGATCGTCGTTTTGTTGGACCATATTTTGCTTTTGAGAGCATTCAACCTCAGTTTATCTCCAAAAACTACATTGATCGTTTCGATCGTTTTGATGATTATAACCTTGGAAATCAATCTTCGATGAAGTTCCAATTAGCCCCTGAAGCCTTAGGTTCCGATGCAGATGCCCTACTTTTCTCAGCCTCAACTGGCACAGGATGGCTATTCACTCCAGAGTCATTTCTTCGTGGAGAGATTGGAGTTGGTACTAGGTACTTGGAAGAAGAAGGTACTTTAGAAAATTCTATTATTCGCAGCGATCTCAGATATTATAATCTTTTAGGTAATAAAAAAATTGGTGGCTTATCACTTGGAAATCATACCTTAGCTGCTGCTTTCACCATGGACTATGCTCAAAAGCTTGATCGAGACCGTGAGTTTTTACTTGGCGCCGATAACTTTTTACGTGGCTATAGCGCCAGAACTTTTTCTGGAGATAAACGGATTGCCATTAATTTAGAAGATCGAATTCACTGGAAAGAGGATGTTTGGAAATTAATTAGTTTAGGAACAGTTTTTTTTATTGACGTTGGTACTTCAACTACTGACTCACTAAGTACTGCCATACAGGATGAGGTTTACTCTGATGTTGGATTTGGACTACGGATTGGACTCCCCCGCTCCTCTGGTTCCCGAGTTCTCCGTTTTGATGTCGCTTTTCCAATGAGAGATGGACCAGATGGCACAGAGGCTTATGACCCCCGCTTCCTTTTCTCTGCTTCACAATCCTTTAATTCTTTTTTAAGAACTGAAGTTATTAGTAGAGAAAGAGCTACTGTCGATACTGGTTTTTAAAAGGTTGGGGAAAAAGTGGGAAATCAAAGATTTCTTTAGCATTTTAAGCTGTAGAAAATAAATATACTAAAACAGGTAAAAATCATAGGTGAGTTTTATAGAACGCCGTAGGTTTGTTTATAGATGAGCTACTGTTCCCAGATCTCAAATTACATTAGGAATTTTAGTATGCCCCAAAGATATACAAATCTGTTTAAGTGCAAGTCTTTTGCATGAATTCGGAACAAAAATCTTACATTTCAAAAAAAACAATTCGATTTAATTTTAGCCTTGCTGCATTTTTGAAATAACCATAATCTCTACTACTAAGTCGAATTTATTAAATATTTTGAATATTAGGAATTTATTTCACCTCAGTTGGATATCATTAACATTCTTATGTACAAATTATTTTCTTGCTAATAAATTTCCTGGCACTGACTTATTGCAGTACTGGTCAGCAAGCAAATTGTTTTTTTCAAATCAAAACCCTTATGAACTTAGCCTGTTGGAAAACATCCAAGCTCCTTACCCGCATTTATTAGTCAATCTAAGTAATGATAAATCGAATGCAATCTCGATTATGTATAATCCACCGATTGTTTTACCGTTAATTTTTTATTTTAAATTTGTAAGTTTTGAAATTGCAAAAGTTTTTTACTATACGCTTAGCATTCTTACTTTATCATTAATTTTCTATTTTTTTGACACGAGGAAGTTATACGATCGCATTTTAATTCTTGCCCTCATGTTTGGATTTCCTTTTATTCTCACCCAATTATACTGGGGTCAAATTAATCTTATTATCTTATTAACTTTCCTTTTATACTTCATAGCCCGGAAAGATTTTCCAGTGTTTTCGGGTGTCTGCTTATCATTTTCGCTGATTAAGCCTCACGTATTGTATTTGATATATCTATACGAATTTTTAATTGTAATTAAAACCAAAGATTATCGAATTGTGGGTGGTTTTATTCTAACTACTTTAGGCTTAGCTTTCTTTGTTACGCTTTATATGCCTAATATTTGGAGTAATTACTCAGAGTTATTTCAAATTAAGCCACCAAGAGAATATTGGGTAACTGCAAGTTTCGCTAGCCAACTGGAGAAGATTTATGACTTTAAAAATATTTCTTATTTGAATTTGTTCTTATCATTAATTGTTTTTTCAGTGGTAATTAGGAAAAGGCAGCTTAACTACAGTCAGCAATTCCCTGTAGTTGTAGCGCTTTCTCTACTTTTTTCTCCATACTATTGGATACATGATCTTTGTTTATTGATAATTCCTTTAGGATATATGATTAATCAAAGGCGGTTTAATTATGGAGAACATATTTTTTTAATATTATTAATTGCCTTTTCCATCTTCGATGGACACTTATTAAGAGGATTGGGGGGAACTATGTATTATCTTGCGCCAATAATTTTTATATTAATTTACAGAAACTATCTAAGAAATAATCCGAGAATATTAGTGAGTTATTAGTCTGCTCTACTCATGTAAGTGCCATCTGCGGTATTAACAATAATCTTCTCACCTTCTTTCACAAATGGCGGAATGGTTAATTGTAATCCAGTATCAGTCTTAGCGGGTTTTGGCGAATTGCTAGCAGTAGCACCTCTTAATTCAGGCTCAGTCTCAATAACAGTAAGTGTGACTGTAGTTGGTAATTCTATACCTATTGGAGATTCATTATAAATTGTAACACCAACTTCCATGTTTTCTTGAATGTAATAAATATCGTCCCCTAAGAAAGTCTTACTAAGTGAAAATTGCTCGTAAGAGCTTGTATCCATGAAGCAGTAATTATCAGTATCTTGGTAAAGATACGTAGCCTTTGATGTATAAACATCGGCAATTTCAACATCTTCTGTGGACATAAAACGAGCTTCTGTTTGGTTACCAGTAAGCAAATTTCTCATCTTTGTTTGAACAACTGCATTTCCTTTTCCTGGAGTAACATGATGGAAATCCATAATTCGATATGGTTCGTTACGATATAAAACGACATTCCCTTTTCGTAAATTATTTGCACGCATGGCTTGTTAATCGGTAAAATTAAGTATGTTAATATAGCAATTATTTTGATTTAAGCAAATAACTTAATTTAATTACAAAGGGACAGTAAGAATATTAAATACCATAAATTGAACTTTGAATATTAATTGATCATAATTAAGGCAATAAATAGCGAAACACTTAAATTAGTCAAAATAATGAAAAAATTAGTGCCTAGCAACGTAGATTTGGAAACGCCCTATTGTCTTATGAAATTTGAAATTACTTTTCACGTATGGATGTATTAGAAGTATGTCAGCATTGTATTTAAAATATCTATACGATCGAGTATTGATTACGATCACATCAAATTTAAATGATTTAAAATAATTTATTTGATCTTCTATAGTAGGAAAAGATAAGTCATCATAGAATATTTTTGTACGATTTTTTATTTTTGAAAAATAATAGACATCAGTAGCATCGGGTGTTGCTAATATTTTTTTATGTGCAAAGTCTTCATTTAGTGTTTCATTTAGTAGTTCCATTTCTGAAATTTGATGTCTATGAAGCCAAAGTCCCGAGTTTTTAAGGGTCAATTCCTGAACATCCTCTATTTTAAATGGATTAACACTGGATAAAATACCATTTTTGCCGCCAGTAAGAATAGCAGTGGTTTTAAAAAGCAAAAAGAAAATTAAGAATACGCACAAATATTTATGTTTGAATAATGATGTGCAAAATGAGATTTTCTTTATAAAAAAATAAACTAATAATAATGGTAGCGGATATATCATGTAAATAATATCAAAGTATGGGAACTGTAATAGTGAAAACAAGCAATAATTGACACCAATCATTAAGGATATTTCTTCAGTGTCATCGGAAAATATTAAAGAATTAAGAATTAAAACTAGGCACCAAAAAGTTATACTCACATAAAATAAATATGTTAAATCATTAAAGAGTAAAAGTAATAGGATCAAGAACAGTGAAATATTGATAATCTTTGTAGGTATCGTTAGTAAGTTATGATGCTGCAATCTTTTTATGATCAGAAAGATTACTGCTAAAAATATGTAAAGTAATATACTGGGTGGGAGCGAATTGTATAATTTTATTCTTTCTTGGGGAGCGACAAAAACACCCTGAAAAAATATTTGCAATTCACTTAGATCGTAAATCAATAGAAAATAAATTAAGATTACAAAGGTAAATGTTATCAGTAAGACTAGAATTGGACTAATAATCTGAAGAATTGTTATTAGGTTAATCAGCCGTTTCTTAGAAATTAAATTTGAAATTGTATAATAGCTTAAAAAATAACTTGGTAATAAAAATAACAGTACAGATGTCAGGTTCATTGCAATTGCAATCTTAGCTGATAGTGAATATAGGAAAGATATTAAAGCAATAATTGCTATTGATATGAATATTACTGGTAAAATATTACTTCTATTTGGAGTATCGGAATTTATCGAATTTAATTGGGAAACCTTCAAGTTGAATATAAAAAAGATGCTAGCAAATAATATAAAAATACCATTTATTTTTAACAGTGTTGCTAGCGCGATTAGAAATCCTGTAAATGCTATGGATAATAAATTGGAAGTTTTAATATAAATAAAATTTAGATAAATTACCCATAGGGTAATTAAGCTCATATACCAACTTGGTAAAGCACTAAAGTAACTAGGAAATGTCAGTAAGAATACTAAAGTCGTTAATATTAATGTTTGAAAAGAAGAATAATAGTTTTTTAAAATGCAAAAGACTGGCCAAACAGTTATTAGAATACAAAGAACTAATGAATATCGGAGGTAAATTAAACGTTCACCAAATAAACTAAAAATAAAGGCATGAATGTATGCTAATCCACCTGTGTAAGGCTCATCAAAATCAATAAAAGGTCTCTCGCCATTTAAAATTCGTTCCGCTGAGTGACCAAGTTGACCTTCATCAAAACTTACCCAGTAATATGGAGATATGAAAAAACAGTATAGACCTACTATCATTAAAGATAGTAAAAATGAGTGGTTAAAGTTAAGATTATTAAACCGCCTTATATTAGTCATGAAATGAAGTTAGCTAACTTATTAGATATTCCCGTTGTATATTCTTTATGGCAAGCGCCATTTTATAAACAAAAAGTTTACCACCTTGTAAATTATCTGAAAACAGCTAATCGTTCTCTGCGTGTGTTAGATTTGGGATGTGGCCCTGGAACAAATATCGGTTTTTTTGCGTGGCATCATTATACTGGAGTTGATTTAAGCTTAGAATATATTCAGAGTATTGAAAAAGCTAGTGATCGAGTATTAATTTGTTCAGATGTTAATACTTTTTTGGACCAAGATGAATCGACATATGATCTAATTTTAATCAATAGCCTGATGCATCATTTGGATACCACTCAAGTAAATGACCTATTAAGTAAATTACCAGCTAGGTTAAATCCAAACGCGGTAGTCTTTATTTTTGACTTAGTACTTCCATCAAGGTTTAGTATTCCAACGATATTAGCCAGGTTAGATCGAGGCAATTTTCCTAGAAAGTATCATGAATGGGCAGATATCTTTACTAGTTTTTTAAGTAGACTAGAACAAGAAAGATATTATTTAAAACTAGGGCCTATTAAATTATGGGAAATGATTTATTTCAAAGGAGTTGCTAAATGACAGACCCAAAACCCCTATTCCTAAGCATTGTTTCACCTGTTTTCAATGAAGAAGATCTGATTAAGGAGTTTCTGTCTGAATTGGTAAATAATCTTAATGAGCTCTCCTTTGAGTTAATTCATACTTATGAAATTATTTTGGTTGATGACGGCAGTACCGATAGTTCACTAAGAATTATCCAAGAGCTAGCGGAGTCAAACCCATCAATTAAGTGCTTGTCTCTGTCTAGAAATTTTGGTCATCAGAAAGCAATAAATTGTGGATTAACATACGCCCAAGGTGATGCTGTCGTTGTGATGGATTCTGATCTACAGGATCATCCAAAAGATCTAAGGATACTTTTAGATAAATATCTAGAAGGCTATGACGTGGTCTACGCAATTCGTACTAAGCGTAAGGAAGACTTACGTTTGCGGATTATGTATTTTGTATACTATCGCTTCTTAAATCTAATTTCTTATCAGGAAATGCCCTTAGACGCGGGTGATTTTTCCATCTTTAGCCAGAAGATCTGTCGTTTCATTGCCGATGCTCCTGAGTCCTATAAGTATATTCGTGGTTTGCGAGCTTGGGTTGGATTTAAACAGACGGGCATTTTGTTAGAAAGGCATTCTCGTTACTCTGGTCAAAGTAAATATTCATTATTAAAACTTATCTTACTCGCAAGTAGTGGACTTTGTTCTTTCTCATTATTACCACTTAGGTTAGCTAGCCTCTTGGGTTTAGGTTTAATTTTAATGTCTAGTTGCTTTATATTATATACTCTAGTTGCCAAGTACGTCTGGCATTCTACGCCAGTTGGATATACATCATTAATTTTTATCATAATAAGTCTTTTTGGCGTTACCCTCTTTATTCTTGGAATTATTGGAGAATATATTGGTCGTATTTATGAAGAAGTTAAACGACGACCTCAATTTATAATTAATCAAAAAATAAATATGTAATTCAATGAAGAAGAGCTATGTTGAGAAGTATCACTTTTTAAGCGAAACCCATTGGTGGTGGAATAGTAGAAATAATTTTGTTATGAGAAAGGTTAAAGGCCTTTTGCTCGATAAAATTAAGATCTTAGATGTTGGATGTGGCTCAGGAACTGTTACCAAAGAATTAAGAAGGTATGGTCAGGTCACAGCTATTGAACCTGACCTAGATTTGTTTAAAAAAATCCAAATACCTGATGTTAAAATCCATAATTGTGATCTACTCAGATTTAACACAACGGAAACTTATGATTTGATCGTGATGCTTGATGTGCTTGAGCATATTGAAGATGATAATGGTGCGCTCATCAGGCTTGGCCAGCTTTTAAATAAACAAGGACATATCTTAATCAATGTTCCCGCTTACAATTCACTATGGTCCAAACACGACGATATCAATCTTCATTATCGCAGGTATCAGCGTGAGGCAATTGAAACACTATTTCGTAGCCATGGTTTCCAAATTCTTGAATCTCGATATTTATTTGCTAGCCTCTATTTCTTAAAAAAATTGTTTTTACTTATTGAAAAAAATCAAAATGATACAAAACAAACAATATTACTTCCAAGTTTTTTAAATCTAATACTTGTTTGGTATTTTTCAGTCGAAAATTATATTATTAACACTAGATTTGGGAGCTCCCTTTTCATAATCGCAAGAAAAATATAACACTTTATTTTTATACATTAGATTGAATGGTCGGAATTTTCAGCGATTTTAAACGTGAAAAAAGAATTATTTGAAAAGACAAAATCAAAATCAACTTAGAGAACCAAAATATTATGCTAGGGCAGTTTTGAAGAAAAGCGAAATTAAAAACTAGGAAGCTTGTAAACAAAGATAATAGTAATAAGCCTTTACTAAAAGGTTTCACTTCGGAATCAATAGTAACTTTAAGAGTGTAGAACATTAGCGCAAATAAGATTAAATCTTCGTAAAAACCAACATAGGTAGCAAATAAAAGATAAAAATAAATAAATGTTATCGATAAATATAGATATTTTTGGGAATCGATTTTATAATTTTTTTGGAACAAGACAACTATTGTTGCTCCTATCATCACAATCGCAAGACCTAGATAAAAAAGAATTTGTGAGATTTTTAAGGCATACTCTGCCGACCAATAATCGACCAATATATTTCTAATCACATTTGATGTGCCAGATAGAAAAGGGTTTTGATAACTTTTGTAGTTTACATGATTTGAGAAAGTCATGATGTTTTCGAGGTACTCAGTTGGCCAAGAAGTTCCTGCAAAAAATGTAAATATTAAAGTTAGAATGATGCAGGTGCATAATCCTAGGAGGACTGTTTTGAAGCGACCTTGAGCGATTAGTATTGCTGCCCCAAAGATTGCGTATGTTGGTTTGATGCTAAGACAAACAAATGAACAAATTGTGTATAAATTATTACGAGGAGATCTCGTTAATATTAGCAATTGTAAAATAAGCGCAGCAGCTATGAGTGATGTCTGCCCAAGAGTTATTGAAACATACATTACTGCGGAGTTTAATCCGATAGTCAGGACAGTCAAAATAATGGCTCTCTCACGGAAGCTATTTTTTTTAAATATCAAAATCAAAGGGTGAAATATTGTGGATAGAAATAGGTAGAGGGATATAGTTACCCAGCAAATCTGTGAAATTTTAAGATCGTATTGTGCAATAAGTGAAAATGGTAAAAATACAAATGTTGCAATTGGTGTAATTCCTAAAGGAAGTGCTCCAATAACTTCGAATCCAGCAATCGAGGAATTGATTTCTTCTTGAGTCGCTAGATCATATAAATTGATTTTACCATTGAACCAGAATTCACCAATATGTGTAACATAGTTGGCAAAATCAGACATAATAAGTGTGCCGTTATCGATCTCGATTAAGTTGAGTGGAGTTATAATGAATATTGAGATGAGTAACGAGATGCTGAGTAATAGAAATTTAGAAGTAAAATTTGGCATATAAATCATTAACCTGAGTTTTGGGTAAGCTTTGTATTATTTACTATCTATTTGTGCAGATTTAACTAGTTGAAAAAGAATAGCATGATTATCTTGAAAGATAACTTTTACTTGCCTAGCTCGTATTAAATCTTTAATTAGCTCGTCTTCCATCGGGAGTAGAATGAAAGTGGCATTTAGTTCGTGTGCTAAATTAATAAAATCCTTCGGTCGATTTTTGGCCTTAAAAAACCGCCGATAGAACTCCTCGCCTAAGAGAGTATTTCGATCGTCAATGACTGGCTTTATAGTCCCCTTGCCTTGCCAGATAATAAAACCTCCCCAATTTGGAGTAGATAGAATTGTTTTTGGTAAACCTTCTAGACTTTTAATCTCTTGGAGGGCCTTCTCTGGGAATTTTTCTGCACTAAGGCCAAATTTATCTTGATAACCAAAGATCTTTTGGTTTTGTATGGCATTGACTGTGATGGTAAGGGATAGCAAGCAGGAAATAAGCACACTCATTTGATAGCTTCTTACTAAATTCACTGAGAATACTTTTCTAACTTTGCTAGTCCAAAACACTTCAATAGTTGCCGCAAGTAGTGGAATTAGGCAGATCGCAAAGTATGGCAAGAAGCGAACAGACCGAAGGCTTAAGAAAGCAAAAATTAGACAACAAATGGCTTCAAATGTTCGATATTTGAGGTTTTGACGACCGTAAATAAAGAGTCCCATAATGATTACAGAAGAGATAAAGGTAAAGCATTGACCCTCCGCCGTTTGTAAAGATAGAGATTTCCATTCTTCATTGAGGTTTAAAAAATAAGTACTATTTGAAAGGTATAAAATACTCCTATGGAGTTCTGATCCATATGGGTTTAGAAATGATATAAACAGACAAGCTAATGTTAAGATCAGCAACTGGGGTATCAGTTCCTTTCGACATTCTAAGTCTTTGGTAAAGAACTTTTCAATTATTAAGCTTACTGCCATTAAGACGATCATGGCCAATCCAAGAATGAACGAAGGGTGAGAATTTGCCCAGAGTAGGAAAATTAAAGGGCAGAAAATCCATTCCCAGATAGTAACTCTCTGACGTGAATGTATTTTGATTAAAAATAAAAAGACAACCGCAAATAAAGCAAAGCTAAAGATTACAGGACGAACAATAAAATGCACTGAAGCTAGTTTTAGTCCAAATAAGTAAGCAATCGAAGCGAAAGCAGGACTAATCTTTCGGTATGAACAGGTGTAAAAGCAAGTGACAGTAAAAACTATTATGAAAATACTTGTAACTAAAGCATACAATGTTTCCCATCCCAAATAATTTTGAGTCAAATATAAGATGATGTCACAAATCCATTGATCGGAGATCCATTTTCTTGGCTCAGAATTAGCTAGGAATGGATCATGGTTCGGTGGTAGGAAGTTATTGTTAACTGCCCACTTTCCAGTTGCTAGATGCCAGCCAAGTCCTGGATCATCAGCCATTCCAGACATCTGAAAGCAAACTAGTGATAGATAGGCAATTATCAAACAGGTTATTGGAATCAGTAGAGATCTTAATAGTGCCATCAGATTTTTTGCCAACCTAAATTATCGAAATACTATGATTCAAAATATTGAAATTCAATTTTTTGAGAAGATTATGCTTACTGAGATCTGTAGCAGTATCGAATTGATCCTGCTACAGGAAAAATCGAAAAGGGATTTTGGCAAAAAAAAAGCCCTATAAATAGGGCTTTAACATGACAAGAAAGAATTAACTACTTCTTCTTGGCAACTGTTTTTTTCTTAGCAGCTGGTTTTTTTGCAACAGCTTTTTTAGCAACTGTTTTTTTCTTAGCAGCTGGTTTTTTAGCTACAACAGCTTTTTTAACAGCTGGTTTTTTTGCAACAGCTTTTTTAACCGCTGGTTTTTTAGCTACAACAGCTTTTTTAACAGCAGGTTTTTTCGCAACAGTTTTTTTAGCTACTGGTTTCTTAGCAGCTGGTTTTTTAGTGGCCATGACTAAATTTCTCCATTAATTATTATACAAAAAACTTTTGTATAAAAAATCAAACTAAACAAACGTTTGATAAGTTTTTTAAAAACCGAAACTAGTTCGGTATCACTAAAGTTGATAATGACATCGACTTTGATGCTTGGCAATATGTTTTTTTTTCGAAATATGAATATTTTTTTGAGGGAGGTCTGGGGAAGTTTGGAACTTCCCCAGAAAGTTGCCTAGCTTGGCGGGCTAATGCATTTCAAATCCATGTCCCAGTTGATCGTTTTGTAAGTTGATTTCAATTTGATCGCCAACTAATTCCACCCAAATTGTTTGTCCGGTAACTTTTTCCGACTCCAAAAGTTTTCGAGCAATCTTTGTTTCTAAGACTCTTTGTAGATATCTTTTAAGTGGTCTTGCACCATAAACACTATCGTATCCAACTTTTGCAAAATGCTCTCGAGCCTCTTCACTGATCTGAATTTTTAAGTTTCGATCTTCTAATCTAGTGCTCAAATCAGAAATTAGCAGATCGACTATCTGTTTGATTTCATTAGGTAATAATGGCTTAAAGAGGATTGTTTCATCAATTCGATTTAAAAATTCGGGACGAAAAACTTGTCGCAGTGTTCCCATAACTTCTTGTCTAGTTGATTCTTTAATCTTTCCATTTTGATCAATACCATGAAGTAAATATTCAGAGCCCAAATTCGAAGTCATGATAATAATAGTATTTTTAAAATCTACCAAGTGACCTTGGCTATCAGTTATTCGACCATCATCTAGTATCTGTAAAAGGATATTAAAAACATCGGGGTGAGCTTTTTCAATCTCATCAAATAGAATCACAGAATATGGTTTGCGTCTGACAGCTTCCGTTAATTGTCCCCCTTCATCGTAACCCACATATCCCGGAGGGGCTCCAATTAAACGGGAAACAGCGAATTTTTCCATGTACTCTGACATATCAATTCGGATGATATTGTCTTCAGCATCGAATAAGGTCCTAGCAATTGCTTTGGCTAACTCTGTTTTACCAACTCCAGTAGGGCCTAAGAAAATGAATGATCCAATTGGTCTTCGTGGGTCTTTAATCCCCGCTCTAGCTCGAACAACAGCATCGGCCACCAACTGCACAGCTTCTTCTTGTCCAATTACCTGTGATCCAAGTTCAGTAGTTAAGTTAAGTAATTTTTTCTTTTCGCCTTCTACAAGTTTACTTAATGGTATGCCTGTCCATTTAGAAACCACATCGGCGATTTCATTTTCAGTAACAACTTCTTTTAAAAGATGGCTTTCGGGAGTCATATTTTCTTGATTAGCTTCAAGTAGTGCTAGTTTTTTTGCTAATTCAGGCAAGACTCCATGTGTTAATTCAGCAGCCTTGCTCAAATCATAAATCCTTGTGGCAGCTTCAATTTGACGTTTAGTTTGATCAATATTCTCCTTTAATTCCTTGATCTGAGTTAGCTTATCTTTTTCTCCAAACCACTTGATACTCATGGTTTGAGATTGTTCTTTCAGTGTAGAAAGATCTTCTTTCAATTTCGCTAAACGTTCCAGGCTAGCTGCATCCTGTTCTTTCAAAAGTGCCTGCTCTTCAATCTCTAATTGAGTAATTTTTCTGTTAATAATGTCTAATTCAGCTGGAAGAGAGTCAATTTCAATCCGAATTGAAGCACAAGCTTCGTCCATTAGGTCAATTGCTTTGTCAGGTAAAAAACGATCAGAAATGTAGCGGTTTGATAGAACTGCCGCCGCAATCAGAGCTTTATCTTGAATTCGTACTCCATGGTGGACTTCAAAACGATCTTTAATTCCCCTTAAGATTGAGATCGTATCCTCTACTGTCGGTTGATCGACTAATACTGTTTGAAATCTTCTTTCTAGTGCTTTGTCTTTTTCAATATACTTGCGATACTCATCTAGGGTTGTCGCTCCAATACAGTGAAGTTCTCCCCTAGCTAGTAATGGTTTTAGCATATTGCCGGCGTCCAGTGCCCCATCTGACCGACCTGCTCCGACGATGGTGTGAAGTTCATCAATAAATAAGATAATCTTACCTTCCGATGCTGTTACTTCATGAAGCACTGCTTTAAGCCTTTCTTCAAATTCACCTCGGAATTTAGCACCAGCTACCAACGCTCCTAAATCTAGCGAGAAAATAGTCTTATCTTTTAATCCCTCAGGGACATCTCCTCGATAAATTCTTTGGGCTAGCCCTTCGGCAATCGCAGTTTTCCCAACACCGGGATCCCCAATTAAGACTGGATTGTTTTTGGTCTTACGAGATAGAATCTTAATTACTCGGCGAATTTCCTCATCTCGACCTATTACTGGGTCTGTTTTTCCGTTACTGACTTCTAAAACTAGATCTCGCCCATATTTATTAAGTACGTCATAGGTTTCTTCCGCATTTTGAGAGGTCACCTTCCGTGTGCCTCTAAATTCCTTTAAAGCAGCTAGAAATCTTTGTTCTGAAATCTTAAAATTTGAAAATATCTGATAAATATTATCAGGTTGCTTGTCTTTTAAGAATTGTAACAAGAAATGCTCGACAGCTAATAGTTCATCACCTAAAGCTTTTGCTTGAAGTTCAGATTTTAATAGGATCTTATTTAAACTGTTACTGTAGATAAGTTGATTAGCTTCAGCTCCAGAACCAGTAATCTGTGGAATCTTATCAAACTCGGATTTAATAGCAGATCTAAAATCATTTAGCGGAACTCCAATCCTGCTAAGTACAGCTGTAATAATATTATTTTCAGTGTCTAGGGCAGCTAATATTAAATGCTCCAATCGTACTTCTTGGTGATTATTTTGGAGTGCTAAAGCCTGAGCCTTAGTAAGGACTTCGTTTGTGTGGTAAGTAAGTTTTTCTTGATTCATACTTAACTTGTAAGCATGATTAGTCACTTTTTCAAGCAAACACTAAAAAATAAGGCACAACTTCAGATTGCTAGTTATTAATTAACTACTTTAATTTTAAAATGAATCTCATCAATGTATTCATCTTTAAATCCTTTGAGGTGAAGAATGGTACCATCCTTGATTTTAGCTGGGATAGAGATCTTTAATTTCTTTTCTTTTCTGATTTCGTTACCAAGAGAATCTTGATTGATAATTTGAAAGGCAAATTCTTGGTAACCGCCCTCTTCTGCAAAAGACTTACTAAGTTCCAAGTCGGAGTAAAAGCTATTAGTATCGACTTTAGTAAATTTCTTAAGCTTTTGGATAATTGTTGGCCAATAAATATTCTTAATCTGATTGATTGGAGAGAATTGCTTAGGAGCTTTAATTCCTGAATTTTGATTAATGGAAACCTTTAAGGCTTGATCCAATTTAGCTCGTAATTGTGAGTCACAAAGATTCCTGTAAGCTTCATTGATTTCACTAAAGTCAATTAGCGTTTCATTTGATTTTATTAGATCTGGGTGATACTTCAGAGCTAATTTTCGATAAGCAATCGTTATCTCACGTTTCTTTGCTGTCTGGCTTACACCAAGAATTGAATAATAGTTTATTACAGCTGACATTTCCGTAAAATACTAAAATATCTGATTTTTGGCTACTCAGAAAAAATGAGAGTGCTCCATAAATAACTTATGGAGCTTGTAAATGGGAGATAGATTGAAATTTAGAGGGGAGTGTAGCGACGGGTAGGATCGAACTACCGACCTCAGCGTTATGAATGCTGCGCTCTAACCATCTGAGCTACGTCGCCTTAAGTTAAGTTTTAATACTATAAAAACCTAAATAATTCAAATATTGTCACTTGGATTATTTGACTTGAACGAAAGTATTGTTTCGCAAAGCAATATAGCGGAATCTTAAAAGTAAAGTTGCAATTTTGAGTTTTTAGCCAATCCTACTAAGTATTATTTTTGAAGCATTTATTGAAATTTATTATTTGCTAAATAACAATTAAACAGACAGCAAGTTATTTATAGCCTGTACTAAACTAAGATTATTATATAAATTGACCCTGATATCGAGTGGCTTGTTAGGAAAATAATGGATTTAACAATTTATCTTAAAAAATTTGGTTCTAAAATTGAGATCTACGAAGATTTGTCCTGTCTGGCACAAGTAGCAGAGAATGATTTAATTTGGGTTGACGTGGAAACTGATCAGCCAGAAGACTTAGATGAACTGGCTAATTTTTTTCAATTACACGAATTGGCCATAGAAGACTGTTTTACTATTGGTCACTTTCCTAAATTGGAAGAATTCAATAATTGCCTCTTCTTAATGATTCGAGGACTGAAGAATACTGCTGAAATAGAAGAGATTCGAAATAGTGAAGAACTCGATGAAGAATATAACTCCGAGAAATTAACTCGTGGTATTGGTATTTTTTTGGGTAAGAATTTCATTATTACCCACCGCTTATATGAAGTGTCTTGGTTAGATGCCTTTTTAAGACAATTTAAGAATAGCCCTGAGATTTACGAAAACTTTAACCCACAAGATTTGGCGCTTCGGATCTGTAATACCCTCTCCTCCCGATTTCTTCGTGGAGTTAATTACTTTGAAGACGAAATCGACTTGATTGAAGATGACATTATCCAAAGACCTGAAAAGTTTGATATGTTAAATCTTTTAGATATCAAACGTGACTTGAACATTTTGATATCGATTGCCCGCGATCAGAAAACAATTTTCTCTAGACTTTCACAAGAGCCTAACTTAGTAAGTAGCCGACAGATTCGTCGTTATTATAAAAATATTGAAGATCGAATGAGTACGACGATGCAGTCCTTGCAACGATTGATCGATAACTTAGGGAGTGTGCGCGATGTTTACTTGGCGGTATCTAACGTTAGATTAAATGACATTATGCGTGTCTTGGCTGTTATTACTACACTTACAGCTCCACTAAATGTAATTGCTGGCATTTATGGGATGAACTTTGATCGAATCCCCTTTGCGGATCGACACTATGGATTTTTCTTTATTGTTTCGATGATGGTTCTTACAACTATCCTACTCCTTACCTATTTTCGCAAAAAGAGATGGGTGTAGAATTTAACTACAAATTCGCAAGGCGAATTTGTAGTTAAATTCTATCGCGCCAGAGCCTGTAAAAAACTACTTGTTGCTGATTAATTTCTAGCGACGGCGGATTGTATGTAAAAGGAAGACCTTCGCCTTGCGAATTAATTAACTAAAATTCTACCTCGTCATAGCCCCCAAATATCTTCTTGCTGTTAAATAATTTCTGGCGACGACGGGTTGCTCCATGGAGTTCGAACTTGGACAGGCAATCCGTCGTCGCCAGAAGATCATAAGTATAAAGAAGATAGCTATGGGCTCTGGCGCGATAAAATCTTCGTAATCTATTATTTGCTTCGCAAATAATTTCTATCAAAAGTCTGGATAAATAGCATTTAATCCGTCGTCGCTAGAAGATGTTTTAAAGTCATGAAGTCAATTAAGAGCTTCGACGTGATAAAATCTTCATAATCTTTTATTTGCTTCGCAAATATTTTTTGAAGATTTTACTCCCAATCCTCTTTTTCGGGTTTGACTGTAGTCTGGTAAGTTTCCTTGCTAAAAGTCTTGTATAGCTCGGAGCGTAATTCTTGAAAATTTGTTCTCTCAATTGCCGAAACACAGATTGCTGACCAATCTTGTATTAAATCCTTCAGCTCCCCTTCTTCGGTTAGATCAATTTTATTCAAGATATTAACTTTAGGAATATCACCAAAACCAGCATCGGCGATTTGTTGTTCCACCGCCTGATGTCGTTCTTGAATTTCTGGATCACTAGCATCATGAATATGAAGAATAAGATCGGCATTCCCGATTTCTTCCAGTGTCGCACGAAAAGCTTTCTTTAACTCCTGTGGAAGTTCACGAATGAACCCAACCGTATCAATTAAAACCAGATTTTGCCCATACGAACCATTTTGATAGGCTTCTGAATCTTCTGGTGTCTCAAGAAATATTCGGCGTTGAGTTGGATCGAGCGTTGCAAATAACTTATTCTCAACTAGAGCCTCGGCTTTTGATAAGGCATTAAAGAGTGATGATTTACCAACATTGGTATAGCCAACAAGGGCGACTAGTGGAACTGGTTTCCCGACCCTTTTTTGTCGACGTAGTTCTCTTTGATTACCTAACTTGTCAATTTGATCTTCCAGAAGTTTAATTCGATCCCGATAATAACGGCGACTAACTTCCAGTTTGGTTTCACCCGGTCCCCTACCTCCAATTCCTCCAGTTAGTCGAGACATACCGCTATCCATATCAGTTAATTTAGGTAGATTATATTTTAACTGAGCGAGCTCTACTTGTAATTTACCATCACTGCTTTTCGCACGTAGCGCAAAGATATCTAAGATTAACATACTACGGTCAATTACCTTTAAGTCTGTCAAAGTGTTGATACTTCGCCACTGACCTGGTGTTAGCTCTCGATCAAAAATTAATAAGTTGGCATCAAGTCGTAAAGCTTCTAAGGTGATTTCTGTTAATTTACCCTTACCTACTAAAGTTTTTGGATCCAATTTTCGTTGCTGAAGATATTCCCCAACAATCTCAACTTCAGCTGTTCTGGCTAACTCTCTCATTTCCAACATGCGACTTGGAATATTAACTCTGCCTTTAGAGTAAACACCAATAATCAGAGCTCGATCCGTTAGGTTACTTTTAGACTTTGTTCTTGTGGAGCTTAATTCCTGTTCGAGATCTTGAATCCATTCGAGATAGTTAAAATCTAGTTGATGTAAAAATACTTCTTCTTGGATATCATAGGTCGCTTGCTCGTTTGACTCTCTCGGAACGAGCCAGGCCCAGGATAATTTTACCTGATTTGATTCTAGTTTAACAACAACAACGCTATCAAGTCGTAACTTTTCTAAATCTGTTAGCACATCTTGAGGTATCTTGACCTCCGCCTTCTTGGAGAATTCTGTTTGGACAAGCCTTAGCTTTCTTAGACTACCAGTCGCGGTTCTAAGTCTTCCAAGATCTGGTAAATATAATAAGTCATTCTCCCCAACGATCACACTAACAATACGAGCATTGCGATCTATCAGTAAACCTAACTTTCTTTTCAGTTCGTCCGCTTTCAATATTAATTCTCGAGCAAGATCTTGGCTGACTATCTCCGAAGTTTGGATATTTCTGCTAAAGAAACGTTCTAATTCTCTGATTTCTTTAGAGGATAGTCCCGAAAGATGACCGATTACTTTTTGAGCCATTATGATCCAACTAAAAATTTAGATCTGTGAAATCTATTTTTATAAAAAAAACTAGGATTACTATCCAGGCTTAGCGGCTCGACAAGCATTGATAAAATTGAATGGTATGATTGCATTAGAGGAAAAGTTTAAATATCCATTGGTATTAAAGGACGAGATAGTCTTAGATCTACTTAGCAATTGGAAATTATGCAAATCAGCACCAATCCCAGTTCCTAGATCGAATAGCACGTTGGTATTCGTTTCTAATTCTAAATGCTTAGCATTATTCTGTAGACAAAATCCTATTGGTACTTCTGGGTTACCAATAGAATTCTCTATTAGCAGTTTGGCTTCCGAAAAGTATAATTGAGAGTCTTTGAAGGTTATCGCAAGATTAAGGTCAATTTGATGTTCTGCAAGTAATTCAGATTTAGTTGTGATGTCAGTTAGTTGTTTTACAAGTATTGTAAAAGATGTTCCTTCGGAATAAATTACACCTCCATTATCAAGAAAATTTTTTAGCGATAAATAAAAATTTTCTGATTTTAATAGATCTTTCCAGTAATCCATTAACTGTATGCCAGGAAGATAAAGACCTGAGATGTTGTTTGGGAGTTTATTATCAACCAGAGGAGAAAATTGAATTAGCTCTGCGCCTAAATATCTGAGTAAAATTAAATTATTTTGATATAACAAGTTAAAGGCGGAGTCTAAGGCAACTCCAATTCGGCAAACGCTTTTTTGTGGAGATGCTTGAAAGCTATTTAATAAGATGGCAGGAGCTTGTCTAGCTGCATTAAACAGTGACTCAATATCTAATTGGGCAGTTATTTTTTTGGCAAATTCTATTCGCGGTTCACGTCTTTGGAATTTAAAATCAAACTGATTATTGATACCATGCGGTAAGTGAAAGTCTTGAGCAAGTTTTAAAGGTGCGTTAATTACAATAAACTCCGGGAAGTATTCACAAATAAGACGTCGATATGAATTTGAGTTATTTGCTAAATCATCAGAACTTAAATTTTCACGAGCATCCAAATTAAAGATTCCTGCAAGACTAAGTCCATTGGCAAAGCTTTTAAATCCCTTGATCTGAGGAATGATTCCATTTCCTAAACCCTCGGAGTTTACGCATAGAATAGTTGGAGTACCAGTTCGAATCGCAAGTTCCGCTGGACTATTAGCAAAACTTGCAATTGTGGGACCGTCAAAAAATCCAGTTGGTGAACAAATTAATTGAATCTGAGCTCCTATTGCACTGGTATAAAGATCCACTAACATTTGATCGAAGGATTCCAAGCGTGGTTCCAAGCAAGGAACAAAACGTCCTAAATTTTCTCTGAAAGTCTGTGCAAGATTAAAGTGAGTTCCATAGATAGCAACAGAAACGGCCAGTCCTTGATCTTTTAAAAAGTTAGCAAGAACCAGAGTAAGTTGTTCCGCGGAGCAATTATTACTAACACCAGAAATAAATATTCTAGGGACTGAAAGCTGCAATGGTAATGATGACATTAATCCACTACTTTCTTTTTAAAATTAAATAATGATCGCTTAGCGAGCGAATACTGTCAGAACGTGATTTAAGAGCATTTTTTAATTGGACTGAATTTTGTTTGCTGTTTAGTAATTCGACTGGTTGCCAGTAATACGCAAGATCTTTTTCAATCATGGCAATTAATGGATCTGATAAATCTACAATCCTAGCATTATGATTAATATCTTTTAGGTGGAGAATCGCAAAGCGACCTGGTATTAAAACTCGAGCAAATTCCGTGAGAGTTTCATTCATAAATCCAAGCCACTCCTCGATACTTGATGTATGAGGCGTATTTTTAGCGCAATCTAAATCTGAAAACCAGTGCTTGAGCCAATGGTCAGCTGGATTAACAGCATGTACTGGTAAAGGCACACTTGTCAGAATCATATTAATAATTGGCTTGTTGAGAAACGATAAATCTCTAGCATCTGTAGCCTTAAAGACTGTTAATTCCGAGATCTTACTTAGAATTGATGGAAGTCCATCACTCGTTACATGAGCAGTCTTTTTTAATAATCTTGGAAGAACAGAACGATACTCCGGGCGCTGTCTTCTTTCGATATTTAATTGTTTTTGGATTTCTGGAGATAAGCTAACTTGTGGATTTGTAAAAACCGATAAAAAGCTACTGTTATTACCATTTAAGATACTCCAAGTGACGACTTCTAAAAAACGAGCCGTCGGCTTGTAGGAATTAAGCAAAGTCTTCTTTAAGTTAATTAATTCTCGAAGTGTTTCTGAGTCATAGAACTCTTCTAAGGCCTTAAGGTTAGCATCAAAAGCTACAGGTTTTTTAAAATTAATTGATTGTAAGAAAAGAGTAACTTCAGTGATGTCTGCTGGCTGAAGTTTGGCCGCTGTCATGCAAAGAGCAAGTGGATATAGGTCACTACAATAAGGTATACGCCCCGATAATGCTACTGCTAGTGGAATGTTGCCTGAACCACAAAAAGGATCAAGGACGATCTCACCAGAGCTAGAATATCGATCGATAAAATAATTAGAAATTTCAGCTCGAGATGCTTCGGATAAATTAATTAATCCAAATAAAGAATGAAAACGCTCATTTCCTCCCTCGGCAACTTGAAAGTCGATATCTCTTTTTTGAAAAGAGTCTGGTCTAAGTAATTTTAATTTTGCTGGACTAACCATTACACCTCAAAAAATGAACAAAACATACTACCATCAAAATACTTGGTCTCGTCGAGACTTTGGTAAAGTCAATCTAACCAAAAACAGAGATAGAGATATACTCACCACTTTTCATTTTTGAGTAAAAATGAAAAGTAAGGTGAGCGAGCAAAATCTTGTCACGGACAGGTTTTGCCTTAGAAAACACTACCAAACTCTACGCTAATGAGCGGTGAGTATTGGTTTTGTCTTTTCCGGCATAACTTAGTTTACTACAGGACTACGCTCGCCCTCTGCAAATATCATTTGCGGAGGGTTTAAAACCTTAACTACATTATTGATTGTAACGTTCAAATAGAAAACGGGCTAGATGGAAAATTTTGTTTATGAGATAACTTACTGTATTTATTGACTAATATTATAGTTGAGATTAGTCATTTAATTATAACTATGTTTCCAAGGTGAAAGTAGAACTTGATTAAGATAATGGAATTAAACCCTTTCCCATATCGCTAAATTTTATCTTAATCCTTTAAGAAGTTGCTCTATTCGATCTGCCGCTAGAGTTAGCTGAGTGTCGTTTGCTGTTAGTGCAACACGAAAATACCTTTCTAAATTTTCACCAAAAATTTCCCCTGGTTGAATGGCTAGATTTTGTGTCTGTAGCAATTCCTCACAAAATTGATAGCTATTTTTATCAAAACTATCTGGTAGTTTACACCAGAGAAAACAACCAGATTGATCAGACTTAATTTCGATTTCTAAATTAATTAATCGGCCAGCAAGTAACTTCCAGCGATGTTGGTAGGTGTTGCAAGTAACTCTGGAATAGTCCTGTTCAGAACAGAGGGCAAAGGCAAGTGCTCTTTGAAATCCTTGGTAACTACCATAGTCAATTTCCGTTTGATTTTGAATTAATTCTTTAATCAATTCGGGATGACCCAAGATTAATGCTAATCGCCAACCAGCTAAAGAATGGCTTTTCGATAGGCTAAAAATTTCAAATAGAAAATTATTTGTGTTATTGGCAAGTAGACTTGGAGCTGAGTTCGCTTCATATGTGAGATCGGCATATACAAAGTCATTCACTATCCAAAGCTTTTGATCAGGTAGTTCTGTTATTAACGAATCATAAAAATTTTTGGAAACAATTTTTCCAGTAGGGTTATTAGGGAAGTTCATTAATAAGATATCAATTTCGTTTTCATTGATTAATTTAATGAGATTATTTTTTAAGTTTACTTCATCGCAATCTAAGCTGTAAAAACAACAATTATAAGCTGATTGCCGAGCAAGCTCTAGATGCATGGAGTACGTAGGAACGGGAAGTAATATTGTAGGTTTACGAAGGTGTTTTTTGTAAAATAGATTGAAAATATTGGAAATAGCTGCATTTGTTCCACGAGCGATCGTCACCTGTTCTTCCCAATTGACTTTTACTTGATATTTATTTTCGTAGCGCTGGGCAATTGCTTGTCTTAACTCTGGTAAACCTTGAGCCGAGGAGTAACGGTGGGCATTGTTTTGTAAACTAAATTCTAATAATTTATCAATAATTTGTTTTTCAGGTTGTAAATCAGGATTAACTATAGACAAGTCTAGATAATTACTGCTTTCTGCGAAAACAGTCAGTTTTAATTGGTGAAATTTCCTCTTTAATCTGAGGCTCTCTTCAAAAGTCATTGTGTCTTAAGCGATTATATTTTTTGATCAATTACACTAGTGATTAGCTTACAATTAGATGATCTTAGGGATTTAATAAATTGAAAAAATATAATCCTGTACTGAAGTTTCCTTCAATTGATACTTTATTATTTAATAAAGCAATTTGAGGATTAAGTTGAGAATTTAAAATTTTCTCTAAAATTTCTGCTGAAACATTAAGTTGTGTTTCGGCTTTGCGATTTTCTTTAGTAACAACAAGCTCGTTTTGTAAAAATGAGCAATAATAATACTTATTATCAACATTGATAAGAAGATCTTTCTTGAAAATTGGTGCTAATTGTGGGGACTTCTTTAGATACATTTTGGGAAGATTTTTTAAGAAAATTTGATCACAAACATCATCTTTTCCTTTTAGATTGATCTCTTGAGCCGTTGGCTTTTCCTCGGAAGATTCTTCAATTGCATTCCACTCAGATAACTCTTCTCTGATGTCATTTAACTCACTATCTTCATCTTCTTCCTCGGCAACTGCCGTTGATAGCTCTAGCTCAACTAGATCGGCGATCTGATTTTTGGGAAGTTCTTTAATAATTTCTTCTGGTTGTACTGTTTCTAAAATAGCTGTATTTTCGTCTTTGTCAGAGTTCGGGTCTTGTTCTGTTGCCATTATTTTTTCTTTAAATATTAAACCCTCCGCAGATGAAATTTGCGTAGTTCGCACCTAACTTGGCTTTGGCCAAGTTACGCTGTAGAAGAAAAAACCAATACTAATCGCCGAATTGCGTAGGGTTTGGTAGTATTTTCTACGGCAAAACCTGTCTACGACAGGATTTTGCTCGCTCACCGCTTTTCATTTTTCATAAAATGAAAAGCGGTGAGTATATATGAATTCCAATGATATCGGATAACACTAACAAAAAACCTCATTTTTTACTAGTAGCCATTACAGGTGGGATTGCTTCCGGTAAAAGTACTGTTGCGGAAGCTTTAAAGGCACCTAATATAAAGTTAATTGATGCTGATATTTTAGCAAGAAAGGCGGTTAATGAGAATTTAGAGATATTAAAGCAGATAGTCGATGTTTTTGGTTTAAGTATCCTTGATCAAAGTGGGAAGCTAAATCGAAGGCGAATGGCTGAGATCATTTTTTCAGATTCTTCTGCTAAGCTCAGATTAGAAGCTATTATTCACCCTGAAGTCCAGCGACTATTAGAAGTTGAACTTTTTAATCTACCAAAGACAATAAAGGTAGTTTTATATTTAATTCCTCTACTTGTTGAAGCTAAGGTTGAGCTGACCAGGTTTGATTTAATTGTAGCGGTGCTTACGGATCCAGAAATTACATTAGAGCGTATTTTAGCTAGAGATCAAATTAGTAAGGAACTAGCTCTCAGGAAAATTCATTCCCAAGCTACAAATGAGCAGAAAATGAGCGTTTCGGATTATATCATTTATAACAATGGAACTTTCGAAGAATTACATGAGAATATTCAAAATTTTAGTTTGTTTCTGAAGGCTTACTTAGAAGACCGGTCTCTATAAGCTTGTTTATTATATTAGTAATTGCAATAGTTTAATATCTTTTAAGGTTATCTTCTGAAGATACTAGTTAGTCAAATCAATTAAGTTTTTATGTTTGTAAATCAAAATCAGCAAAAATCAGTTTGGAATTTAACTCTATTAAAAAGTAAGCATTTCGAACTTTTTTTAAATATGAGTTTGCCAATCATGCTAGGTATAATTTTTATTAGTAGTTGGGTTGAGCTAAATACTTATCCATTAGCAACGTGGGTAGCCATGTCTTATCTTATGGCGCTGGGAATCTATGAATTTTCTTATTATTTAATTTTAAAATTCCTCCTTGGTGTTTCAATTTTAAGTATTGAGATCACTGCCTTTGGGGGAGTTTATAAATGTTCCAAGGAAAATTACATTCAGAAAAGACAAGCTTTTCTTGGAGCCATTTTTATTTTAGCAGTTAGTTGCCTGCTAACAGGCTATCTTGCTAAAGCTTTTCAGGAGCTAACATTAGCTTTAAATTTATGGTCAAACTTAGCATTACTTCTTTTAGTAATTAATTTATTACCATTATACCCAACTAAAGCTTACTTAACATTAGAAGCTAAGTTATTAACTCAAAATCAATTAGATTCGCTAAGTAACTATAACAAGCTGGCTCAATATTTCATACTACTATGCCTATTTCTTAGCCTGCAGTATGGAAATCTTTTAATTATTACAATTGTTGTCTTATTTAGTATCTTTGGTGTTAGTCGAATTCAAAAAAATAAAATTATTGCAGAATTTTCCCGTTATCAAATAAACGATGTGATTATACCCAAAGAAAGGTTAGTTTGTTTCTCTGCATTAATGACGACACGTGCCGCAGTTTACTTAGCAGTTAATTCATTCCAGGATTTTTTTCCTGTTCTACAAGAACGGAAATTTATTGGTCTTGTTAGTAAATCCCAATTAATTAAAAATATTGCCTTAGCAGAAGATGGGTATCTGCGAGCAATGCTCGATCGCCAGCAAATTACAGTGCGTACTGATCAAAAGTTAGAAGCAATTGCTCAGATTTTTCTTGCTTCTAACTTAACTGTTATTCCAGTTTTAGATTTAGATGATAATTTTATCGGCCTGATCGTGAAAGATAAAGTCAGTGAATTTGATTTAATCAAAAATATCGAGGAGCATAATCGTAAAGAGAATGAGTCGGAAATATAGTGAGTCCAAAAAATAAAATACTTTAAAAAACTAAGGATTTTGCTTGAACTCACTATTTATGTTGTTTTTAGCTATGTAAACTTGGATATCCGCCGTAGCTTTTGCTTTGGTTCGACAAGAATTCAAGATTTGCATTCGCCGTAATGAATCTGTTCAATTTACTAACCAGCCTTCGCTGAAGCTTCGGCTAGGCAGGCAGTAAATTATTTCTTGTCATTACTATATAATTAAGACCCTATAATATAATCCAGATGATAAAAGAAAGATTAGCAATTTTTGGAATTGAAATGTTAGGTCAAATACCTTTATCTTGGCGCAGGCAGTTAGGTGTTATTACTGGAGTTTTGGTTTACATGATTGCCAAAAGAGAGCGAAGGATTGCTGAGTTGCAATTACAAAAGATATTAAAAGATCCTACCCCTAAAGTTACCACAAAAAAGGTTTTTCGTTTCTTTGCAATTAATTTCTGGGAGACATTAAATTTATTTCCAATTTTAAAAGAACATCAATCAAAAATTAGTATTAATAATCTAGAATTATGGGAGGAGCTGATTCATTCTCCCAACCCAGTAATAGCCTTAACTGGGCATACTGGAAATTGGGATTTGCTTGCTGCCTATGTGGTAAAGCGTGGAGGAAATATTATGACAGTTGGTCGAATGGCTAGGGGAACTCTTTTACAAAGTCTTCTCAAGCATTTGCGTGAAAAATATCAAATTAAAACAATTTGGAAAAAAAGCTTAAAAGATACTCGTCAATTATTAATTGAGTCCTCCAAAGAAACAATTATGGCAGTTTTAATCGATCAAGATATTAAGGCCAAAGGATTAAATACGAATTTCTTTAATTTACCTTGCAAGACCCCTACTGCTTTAATTGAATTAGGATTAAAGGTAAATGCAAGAATAGTTTCGGCCTTCATGTTTCAAGAGCCAAATGGTAATTATCAATTATATTTAAATGAAATTTCCTCAAAGCATTCAACTACTGAAATAATTAATAAATATCATCAAGACTTGGAAGCTTTATTATTAAGGTATCCTGAACAGTGGGTTTGGTTTCATAAAAGATGGCGCACAATACCTGCTGAGACTGGAGGAACGAAGACTTTATCGAGCAGCGAATACTTAGAATATTTAGAAAACTTGTAAATTGTCTTTAAAGATTAATACTTTTCAGTACTGCTTCTAGCTGTTAATATAGAGAGTCCAAAAAATAAATTACGTAAGTAAATTACTTTTTGGAGCTATCTATCCCCCGGAGGGATAATAAAATTATATAGTTATGACAAAAAACAAGTAACTTTATTTTAACTATACGTAATTTATTTTTTGTCAT